>DATNLR010000126.1:0-26081 GCA_035602755.1 Binatus sp. (SeqCode)
TGGGGTTAAGTTTCATGCGTCGCTCTTTTCGGAATCCGAAATTGATGATTCCGCTTCCGCCTGCTCACGCTCGGCGATTTGTTGAAGCCGTGATTCAAGCGTTCCTCCAAACTTGGCTTTCCGCTCTAAGCCCAGCGCGAGTGAGTTGAGCCTCACGCCGTTCATGTAGACGCCGAGCACTGCGAGCAATCCTTGCGGCTTCCGCGACTTTCGGTCCACAATGCCCTCAGCGCTCAAATAGCGAGCACCGAGAGCCAAGATAGTCAAACAGAGCCGTTGGCTCTCTAGAATCGCCCGCTGCGACGCTGTGACTTGATCTGGGCCGCCCAAATCGATTACCGCGGCGTCAATGAGTGCGCTAACGGCCTCACGAATTTCACCAGCATCGGCCGGCAGTTCTTTTCCGCCAGACTTCAGCGCCATGATGACGCCATGTTTTTGGTTCGTGCCGCCCTTAATCGAGGCTCGGTAGGCTGCGAGGTTCTTCGCGCCTGACGCGCGCTGCTTAACGGTCGTGCGGCGTTTTTTTGTTTTATCTGGGCGCTGTTTGCCCACCAAAGCCTCACTTTTCGTCATAAGTGTTTGTGTTTTCATTAGGAGGATTCTGCCTGTCAGGCAAAAGAGCTTTCGCCGCACACTCTCTTTGCCAGTCAACGAGTCGCGATAGGTAATATACAGGCTTCGTTCCGGAGTACGTCACTGGCGGTCCCGCGCGCCGCGCTCGCCACACCGCTAGCGTTCCTGGAGAAACTCCGAGATACCGTGCGGCCTGCTTTGTATTAAGCGCCGCTTCGATCTCTTGGTGCATCTGCATTCGATTTTGTGTCCAGAAATAGAAAAAGCGGCCCCGAAAAGCGGCCGCCGAAGTGAAAATCAAAAAAATATGAAGGATTTTAGTGCGCGAACGTAAGCGCAAGAAGCGCGGAAAATCAAACCCGACTACTTCTGTTTAGGAAAAACTAACCCGTTGCCTCACGACCTTCAAACCGGTCGTTCGAATACATGCTTGGGCTATTTGCCGTCCTTGCACTCTTGGATATTGCAGCCTTCTTTCACTCTCTTTTGCATCCTTCAAATATATTCTTATCTTATACATAACAGTTGAATGGTAGCTAAGGGTGCGAGCGTGCAAGAACGCAAGCACGCAACACGAATCATTCATTTGCATCCTTCGCTTTCTCCCAGAACCATTTTCCAGCGCGCTTGGATGACTTAATAGAAAGTTTCTGTTTGGCGCTAGCTAACGTTCGTTCGCCAATGCCATGTTTCAAAGCATTCGCCTCTACATCGCGAGCAAGGCGCGGCTCCGTCAGATACTGTTCCAGGAATGCAATTGCCTGATCTAGTTTCGATTCTCTTTCGGGCTGTCTCACTGCATCTTCCACATCCGTTTCGTCCGGGCCTTCCCAGCCAATGACAGGTTGACTGCCCACGGATGTTTCCACGCTGTTAATCCTAAATTTCATGCCCGTGCGTTTCCTCGACAAATTGCCCTTTGCGAGAAGCATGCGATGCAAAGTTTTATCTTCATGATCGCGGCAAATTAGCCAGGCAGCGCGAGAAACTGCGGAGAGAGCAACGGCTCCGCCTACACGGTGAAGGGCGTTCACATCTCCACGTTTTGAAAGATGAGAATTTAAAATTATTGTTACCTCGTGTTTCGCCGCAAGTTCTGCTAAAGGGGTCAAGATGGCTCGGACAGATTGCTCTTTGTTCAAATCACCTTCGCCCAGGTAAGACTGAATAGGGTCAACCACCATCAGAGCAATTTCTGGATGGTCGCGGAGCTTTTGTTCGATTGGCTCTAAATTATCAAGCCCGATGAAACTAGGCGGTTGGCAGTTCTGAAGCCGTGCACCTGAGGCGATGTGAATCAGACGCAGTACTGCCTTTGCGGCGTGTAATCTAGGCACCAATGTATCGGCAAGATCATCTTCTGCATTTAAGAGCAGGACACTGCGCCGCGGACCGTGCGTGTATTCATTTGAATGATTCGCAGTCTGATCGGGCCAAGGTCTCCCGCTCGTAAATCTAGCGATCAAATCAGAAAGAAGCGTCGTCTTTCCGCAATCCGGATTGCCCGAGAAAAGAGTGATTTTGCCTGCAGGAATCTTTTCCGGCCAAAGCCACGCAAGACGCTGTGGTGCGACCTCGTCAAGCGTCTGCGTGTCAAGCGACCATTTGAGGTCCTCGTTCGAGCTCATGGACGCACCGACTTTCTTGGGCACGAGAATTGGCACTGCACAAATTAGCGCCTTCCCGTGCCGGCCGAGATTTTAAGATTCTTAAAATATTGCTTTTTCGGCTTTTGGATTTTAGCTAATACCCTCGCAACAGCGTTTCCTGCCTGGGAACGATAGTCTGATGCTAGCCTAATCGCCGCCCGGAAATCCTTCACCGCGTCGGGGCCAACATGCTCTTGAGCCTCGATCTGGAAAATACGTTGTCTTGAAACTCCTTTGCGATAGAACGCCGCGATTTGTGTAATGGAGAGCCTGGCAAATATTCTTTCTCTGCGGAGGACCGCCCCAACGTGGGCATTCGGAGGATGTGCTTCCAACATTGCGCCCATCATGATGCAGCCGCCGCTCTGCGTTGACCAGCGAGTTAAATTATTTCTCATGTCACTAAGGTATCAGCGTAACTTGACAAGTCAAGTAAACGGTGATTAACTAACGTCATGTACTAGCATTTAGTAATTTATGACGGAGAGAGTTATTGAGGATTATTTTGGACAAGCTTTCGAGGCAGGAGCTCTCGTTCTTGCTTGATCTTTTGAATTCGGCAGGAGGTGAGGTTGATGTTTTTAAAAACAGTCGCTTTCTACGAGCAATAGTCTCGCTCGATGAGGCGACCCGACTGGATAAGTTCGCAGATCGTTTTCGTCTGTCCTATGAGAAAGGGAAGGTTTCTCATACCTTCCGATCAAAGGACAAATATTATGCACTCCCAATGAGGAACAGAAAGCAAAGGGCTCAAAATGACTGGAGTTGGGCTCGCATTCCAATCATAAGTCTAGTCGTTCATTACAGGCATAAAGAAGGAAACTTCGTTCATTGGCCAATGATCGTCGGCGTGCCAGCGCATCACCCTCCGGTCATGATAAATGAACCGGTTGATCTGGTTAACTGGCTATTAGTCCGCGGCATGGCTAATGGGCAACTAAAAAGATTTGTAAAATGCTCTCGCGAAGATTGTGGAAAATTTGGTATTCGAGAGCGTTCTAAAAAGGATGCCCGGTTTTGCAGTGTCAAATGCCAGAAGTTTGAAAACTCAAGCAAAGCAAGGTTGGTATCGGAGATGAAAAAGCAAGAGAAATTCGGAATGAGCCTAAACCCAGCGCCAGCCACTCGAAAATAGTTCAAGCCCAATTGGCCTATGCGGCATTTCGACTATTGGCAGCTGATCCCAATTCCAATTCAACGAGATCATCCCGGAAGTCGAAGTAACCCTGAATTGGTTTTCCAGACTTGTTCCAGTTTTCGTTGTAACTATCAATGGCGAGTTTCAGGTGGTAGCAATTGCCGATGATCTGTTGTCTCTGATGTGCAAAGGATGTCTCCATATGGGTGTGCTTAGCCGTCCGCATGTCGTCCCATTTGAAGGTTAGTTTCCCTTGCATTTCGTAGGGAGCTGCGTGCTTGACACGAACGCGTCGGCCCTGGGGATCGTCAACGTATTCCTCACGCATCGCTTCGGCAATTTGTTCCGCACATTGGCGGATAACCTTAGATGGATGTATATCCCAAAGCCGTTTTGCAATTGCCCAGCGCGCGATCTCCACGGCGGTAGCCGGCCACCGCTCTTTAGCTTCGCGGTATTTTGCGATGATTTTCTGATTCTGTTCTAGTAGGCTCATTTATAACCTCACATATCAGACGGAATATTGTGTCCCCAACCATCGGTTAACGCCGAAGAAATCAAGATATCTCGGACTTTTACCAGCATTTCTCGGCTATGCGTCCAATCGACTTCTTTGCGATGCTGAAGTTGACCAAGCACGATTGCTGGATGCACGCCAATTCGCGCAGCAAAATTCTTAATTTTTTGTTTCGAGTACAATGGTCTATATCTCGAAATAAAATTATCTATTTCATTCTTCTCTACTAAGAACTTTTCTGCGAATAAGTCTGCACGCTTTTCGATATCTGACTTTTCCTCAAAGGAAACAGCATGATCTCCAACTAGATCCACATCCAAGATGGGCTTTCCATCCCGCGCGTCACCGTTATGAACATGTCCGGCCTCATGTAAAAGCGCAAACCAAAAATGGTCAATCCGGTCATATCTCATTGACAAAACAATTACAGGGGAAGAATCGTTTAACCACAACGTTGCCCCGTCAATTTTTCCTTTACTGAGGCCTTCGATCAAAACGAGCCTAATGCCACCATTGGCTAGGGCTGTTGGAATTTGACGAATGTCCTCTGGATTCGCACGAAGCTCTTTGAGTTTTATCAACATATCTGCGAAAGACTTAGATGAGAACTTGGCAGCATGAATGCCTCGTGCAATTTTCTTAGCACGATAAACCCATGCAACTTGAGACGGGTTCGCAACTGACGTCGATTTCTTTGCTGCATACATCAACTTACAGTCATCATCGAGAGAATCAATT
This sequence comes from Binatus sp. (SeqCode), assembly GCA_035602755.1. Taxonomy (GTDB): domain Bacteria; phylum Acidobacteriota; class Terriglobia; order Acidiferrales; family UBA7541; genus Palsa-295. The sequence continues at coordinate 4,619 of DATNLR010000126.1, forward strand.
TCCAGAAACTTCAGAACTCTATCTTCCAAGACTTTCGAGTCTTTTGATGCTTCAATCCAACCGCGTTTGATCATCTCCTTAATTGGGGCGCGTGCAAACAATTTCGCTTTTTTCTGAATTTCTACATCGGCGTGATTCTCCGTAGACAATTGGTAGGATGTTTCAAGATTCATCCAAAACTGCGCTGTTGTGCCAAATGCCGCCGCGAGATTCAAAGCCACATCAGGAGATATCGCGCGCTTAGTATTTATGATATTGCTGATCACGGGGGAAGCTATCCCCGTGATTTCGGCGAGGTCTTCCTGTGTCCATCCGCGCTCTTCAAGCTCGTCCTTGATAAATTCCCCTGGAGGGAAAGCTTCCGCTACTTCTCGTATGTCTAGCATCGCAAGGCCCTCCTATTAGTGATAGTCCGCGATCTCAATAATCTCAATTCTCTTGTTTGGAGATTTTCCTTTAATTTCCAATATCAGTCTCCATTGATCATTCAATCGCATTGAACATTGCCCCGTGCGACCTCCGCTCAATTTTTCGAAGTGTGACGATTTCATCTGACGTAGATCACGTTCATCGGTGGCATTCCGAATAATCCACAATCGCTTGCGAAACGCCTTTACGATCGCCCGGTCGTAACCGGCCGTATAGTTGGCGTCGCGTTCAAGCTTTTCGAGCGAAGCATCTCTGTATGAGACCTCGAATGCCATGACTGACCAAGTGGAAGTATATCTCGATCATCTAAATCTGTCAATCATGTTTTTTAATAATTATATAAAATGATAAAGACAAATTCAACAACATAGGCAAATCTCGTTGAATAATTTTGTTGTCCTTTTGTGAAAGGCACCAAAAGACGCCCAAGAAGAACCAACGAGAGCAAACACGGAAAAATGCGTATCTGATTCATTCAAAAACTATCTAGTTCATTTTCCGATGGTTAAGAATTACCGGCTATGACACTCATAATCCCGTGGGTCGTCCTTTGGCTCAGTATGCTGGATTCGGGGGGCGGAGTGGTGGGCATCTAGCGCCAAATCGAACCGCTAACCGATATTTACGGCTATTAACGGTGATTACAGCAGCGCACTTTATCTTAAAGATAATTCGGCAAGTAAGTCATTCTCAGAGCTTTACTCGGTATCCTGATTTTCCTTGCAAAGCAGGTGCTCTCCCAGCTGAGCTACACGCCCACGTTTGGAGTGACCTTCATTCTAAAGCATTTCCGCGCGCGCCGAAATCCATTCCTTCGCTTTTTTGTCATCTGGAGTGCAGCCCTATTTTGAGACAGTTTTTGGTGGTCATACGCCCGAAGCACCTGCCTGGTGAGCAGGAGCCCTGCCCTACTCGAGATCGTTCGTTCAAATCAAGCCGCCGCAAGCAAAGCACCTTGCGAAGGAACTGAGTGTTATATGAGGACCTGGAGGATCTTTGCCCAGTATTTTCGCCTACGCAAAATCCTCGACAAAAAGTCTTTCGAACAGCCGAACGATTTCTCGCAACGCCTTGCAAGAAACTGTTAAGCCTACCCACACCAACCATGGGAACTGCCACCCGGAAATCAGCGGACCAAACAGCGCCCATGCCATCAGCAGCGGCAGCGCCGTTCCGGCGAACCATACGAAAGGTATCTCGACGCGTTGCAACAGGCGACCGGCTGCGGCACACGCAAAGGCAGCCGATGGCAGTGCCGCGTGCTGCGGGACCAACCAACCGAAAACCGCGGCGAGGCACACACCTAAAGCGGCGCTTAGCCAAAGGGCCTTCGTTAGAGACGTCGGAAAGATGCGCTCCCCAGCGTACACGCTGCAATAGCCCGCCGTAATCGCGCCGAAACCGAAAACTTCCTGATGGATGCCCCTCAGGATCGAGACAATTGAAGTCGCAGTACAAATCGCAGCGATCAACTGCACAGCGCCAATCACCACAACCACGGCCATGGCGGACGCTGTAACTAGCATGGCCGACTGAAGAATAAGTTTCGCCAATCGTTCCGGCGCGTAAACAGAAGCGAATGCTTCGGCAATCTCCTCCGCCTCGCCGAACCGCATTCTGACGATCCGGTTCAAGGCCTCCTCGTCATAGCCTCGGGATCGCATCTCCTCCGCAAGATCCTCCAGGTGCGTTCGTAGTTCCTCCGCCACTTCCGCGCGGCGATTGTTGCCGGGAAGCTTAGCTAGCAAAATTATCCGAGAAGCGATGCGATCCAGATGCATCACGCGTTGGCCTTCGACAGTATGGCGTTTACCACTTTGGTGAAAGAAAACCATTCTTGTTCACTGCGGCGGGCCGCTTTTCGGCCAGCGGCGGTCAAACCGTAATACTTTCGCTGCTTCCCATTCTTTCCCGTGCGCCATTCCGAGTGGAGATAGCCGCGCTTGTGCAGATGGTGAAGCGCGGGGTACAGGGTGCCCTCCTTGAATTCAAATGCATCCTGGCTGCGGCGCAGCGACTCCTGGATGATTTCGTATCCGTACATGTCTCGTTCGGACAGGAGCTTCAGTATTAACAGCGCGATACTGCCTTTCAGCAATTCCCGATCGAATGGCATTCCAAGCACCTGGGATAGTCAGTTACATCGGCTACGGAGGTAGTGTACTTCTGAATGGGTTTGGAAAAAAGCGGTGAGTTCATACCTATTGCCGCCGCCAAGAGCATGAAAATTACGGCCGCTGTTGACGTTTGTTCGCGAGCGGCGTAGCCTTATACATCGTATAACGATGCATAGAAGAAAGGCCCCAATTATGAAAACGGAGAAGCTACTGCGCATAGCCGTCGTACTGATCGTCGTGGGACAACTGTTGGGCACCCTAGCCGACAGTCTGGCTCGAACTTTAGTGGAGATGCCTGCCTGGCGTCATCTCGGGCCCGAGGCCTGGGCCGCATTCAGCCGAAGCGCTGATCTTGGAAATGGCGAGATTATGTACCCTCTCGCGGGCATCGGGGGAACTGTGCTGATTTTGGCAGCCGCGATTGCCTTTCGGCTGAGTCCGAAAAGAGCTGCTTCTGTGGCCATTCCTCTGTACGGTGCTGCCCTAATGGCGATCTGCGTTATGCTCACCACCACTCAGGCTGCTCCCATCATGTTGAGTCTGCATCGAATCGGCAATGATCCAGCAACGCTGCAGCAAGCCTTTGAAAGTTTTTACCGATGGGATTCGATCCGAGCCGTCTTTGGAGCGCTTGAGGGCTGTGCGGAGATATGGGCGCTGGTGGCGCTTCTCTCCGTAACGGCTGGTACTCACGTGCCAGCGCATGAAAACCTCCGCTCGCCCGTGAAATCGTAAACAGCACCGCGCTTCGATCGCCGGGACCACGAACGTACAGGGCGGACGATGGCGCAAACGCTATTGGAACTCGACTGGATTGGAATGCTCTTCAAATCGTCCGTTTTCTTACCAATATTGGGCTCCATATTCTTGCCGGATTGGTCTGTCTAGTTACGGGAGTCGTCACGATAGCCAGCGCGAAGCGAGCGGGGCTGCATCCGATGTACGGAACGATCTACCATCGGAGCCTCGCCGTACTCGTCATCTCCGCAGGTTTCTTGGCGGCGGCGCACTGGACAGACGACCGCGCGCTCTTCGCCCTGGGAGTCATTTCCTTCGGTGCGTCATCCCTGGGACGCACGGCCCGAACGAGACACTGGCAGACCAGGGTCGGCACACACATAATTTCTATGGGTTGCTCCTCCATGGCTATGCTCACTGCCTTCTGCGTTGAGGAAGGAAAAAGCTTACCCGGTCTGAGCGGGTTGCCCCGCTTAACTTATTGGTTCTTGCCCGCCTTGGTCGGAACGCCCTTCATCTTGCGCGCACTCTTCCGCTACCGAATGAGCCGTCGGCGTGCTGCGGCAAATCCTACAAACCGTATATGGCAGTGAACCCTTACTGGAGACAAATCGAGGTTGTTACACTTTGCAAGTTCTCCCCAAATACTAAATTGAGCTCAATGAGCAACAACGGTCGCCACGAGAACGTCTTAAGTGACCCTTGACGGGAGGGGCTGAAGAAAATCTTCCCATGGGACACACATCATGGACGCTCCGAAGCTGGACTTAATTGATGGGAAAGCACAATGTCCCAGGGAACAGCCACGTCTGTCTAATTGTCACGCTGCAGATTGTCTCAGCTGGCGGTTCACCTAAGCGCGACCAGTTCTCGAATCGATGGAGTGAACCCCTGCTTTGAGACAGTTTTGTTGGCTGCAGCTCCCGGGTTGACCTGACCCCTTTTTCGAGACGTTTCCTGGGTTGAATCCGGGAGGCACTTCCCAGAACCCCTTTTCTGACCGACTTCCGGGTAGCGACCACTCACCCGGTGGGTGCCGGTTGAACTCAGCGGCGTAGTTTTGCGTATCATAGGGGCATGAAGCTTGCCCCAGGATTCTTTCTCGGCATCGGCGTCAAAACGCGTGCCATCTCCGGGTTTACCCTGACCGAGTATCGGTACCGTGCAGGAACCCGCTTGGGCCGGCATTCTCACGAGCAAGCCTACTTCTCATTTGTACTAGGCGGGTCGTATGTGGAACGGTGTTTGTCGAAGCCCATCGAATGCCGTGGCGGAACGACGCTCTATCATCCCGCGGGCGAAGACCACAGCGACATCTTCGGCAACTGCGGCGGTCATCTCTTCAGCCTCGAAATCGCACCGGAATGGACCAAGAGACTCCGGGGGTACGAACTCAAGACGGAGGAACCGGTAACACTCACCGCGAGTCGGGTGTCGGCGCTGAGTTGGCGCGCCTATCGAGCCTTCTCGGACCTGCATCCTCGATCCGATTTAATCCTTGAAGCAGCGGCGATCGAGCTTCTGTACCAATTGCCTTGGAAGGGCTCGCACCCACTGGAGGCGCAAGTTCCTCCCTGGCTAAGACAGGCAGTTGAGATTCTGCACGCTGAGTTTCGCAGTCCGTTTAGCCTTGCTACTGTTGCCCGTCGCGTGGGGACTCATCCGGTGCACTTGGCTCGGACGTTTCGACGCCGCTACGGCATGACCATGGGCGAGTATGTGCGTCGCTTGCGTATCTCTTGCGCAGCGGAAGCACTCTGTGACAGCGAAAACTCGCTGTCAGCGATCGCGGCACAAGCAGGCTTTGCGGATCAGAGCCATCTTGGACGCATTTTCAAGGCCATCACCGGCATGACCCCTCTTCAGTTCAGAAACGCGCGCTAATCCGGTTCCACGGCGATAGCAACGTTCTATACATCTAGCGCTCCTTACGCAAAAACTGAGTACTGGGAGGCCGCTCACAGTTACGGAGCGCCTCCGACCATCGGAGTGAAATTCGGAGGTACGAAGGTGAAGAACATCGCCGCAGTTGTAGTGGTCCTCATAGCGTCTACGGCTGGATGGTCGCAAGCCGTTCCTGATCACAAGTTTTACAGCGAGCCCCAGCAAGCGGTCATCCCGTTCGACTTGTACAAGAACCAGATTTTTGTTCCCATGCAAGTCAACGGATCGCGCCCGCTCTGGTTCATTCTGGACACGGGCGCAAACACTGCGGCACTGGACGAGACGATCGCTCATGAACTAGATCTCAAGCCCGAAGGCGGAGGCGCGACGCAGGGAGTGGGGAGCAACACTGGACGTGGCACGCTTCGCCTTGGCAGATTCGAGTTTAAGGAGATACCTATTCATTGCTGTGGCGGAAACGAGCTCGGGAATCATCTTATCGGTGGAGAACTACTCAGACGGTTCAAGGTGACCTTGGATTTTCCGCACCAGCGAATGGTGCTGCTTTCGAACCCCGATGTATCGAGGCCATTCCCATTTGATTGCAGCGGCCTCATCCTTCGACAGGAACGTGACTCGAGATTCTTTCGGATAAAGACCGTGATTCCCGGTTCGCCGGGAGCCGAGATAGGGTTGGAAACGTCTGACTTGATTGAACAAATAAATGGAGTCTCCGCTACGCAGTGGACGTTGGAAGCTTTGGAGGATGCCTTGAGCCAACCAGGGCAAAGTTTGGATTTGACGGTTGCCAGCCCGACCAGGGCAAAGAGGTCCGTCAAACTACTCACGCGGACGCTCATCTGAATCGTGCTGCCGCATTCTGGTGATTGCCGAATCGTGGTCACTCTCAAATGCGACCCGCGCTCCGAGGATTCACCCTTTGCCTTTCGCAGCGCGTTTCCTTCGACGCCCATGGCGAATCAACCCTGACTGTTTATCAGTTGGCATTTGTCAGCTTGTTGCACTTCTCCAAGGCAGATCTTGATCGCAACATGGATCGAGTTGTGCCGCGCGTACCGTAACGAGAATCTATACGATTAGGGGAGTCTTCCTGGGAGAGTCCCTACCTAGTGAGGAGGTGCTTCACTCGCACCGATTCATGGGCATCAGCCCAATAGGATCGGCAGTAAGACTCCGAGTCCGAGCGCGAAGAGCCACAAGGCGGGTGCGGGCGTTCCCACGGGGCGGATCCGGCGCAATTCGCGACCGGCGGCACGGGGAACCAAGAAGAGGGAGCGCGTATAGCGTCGTTCGAGCGAGAGAAAGATTAGAGCCGTAGTCGCGCCAAAAAGTAAGTGGCCGGTCAGAGAGGGCAGCAGCGCCGAAGCGGCGCTGGCTCTCCAATCGCACTCGCCAGTCAGAAGCAGCGGCAGAAGGGTCATCGGCCCGACGTACCACCAGATCAGTCCGAAGAGCCATCCCCACATAACTCCAAGCCCCAAATTGGGAGCTTCGTGTCGAAACAGCAGTCCGTAGGTCATTCCGATCAGAGAACTCACGAACATGTTAACCAAAAAGCCTTCAAGCCCTGAAAGGTGTGTGTCGAGGCCTACCACTGATGAGAGAACACCGGTCGCGAAGAGGATTGGGCTCGCCACGAGGCCTCCTACTAGGCCTGCGAAGGCCCCCCAGCGCAGAGATCGAAAAAGACGCAGACCGGGCCCTTCAGGTTCACGATTCAGAGGATCCGACTGAATAAACAAGCGCACCCAAAGCCGATCCGCTGTGGCGTAGGCCACTCCGACGATCAGACCGTAGAGAATGTGGCCGACCAGGGAACCGAAAAGTGCGGTGCCCTGGCCTGCGGACCAATCGAGACCTGCTCTCGTGACCAACGGCAGCATCGTGAGCGGGCCAAAAAACCACCAGAAAATTCCGTAGCCCAGGCCCCAACCCATCGATGAGCCGTATCCGCGAACATCTCGCTGGAAGAGCAGCCCGTAAGTTGCGCCGATTAAGATGGCAATTCCGAAATGCAGCACGACCGTCGTGTCGTGTGAATGAATCACTCCCAATCCCCCAAGCAACGGGAAGAAATCTCCGGCAGACATCCAGCGCCCGAATATCATTCCGCCAAGCAGACCTGAGAAGCCACCGACAATAATGGCTCGCCCCCAACTGAACGCCGACTGGTTCGTCTTGCCGCGGAAGGCGCCACAAGTGCCTAGAATAAGTCCCACGGGCATTCCAAGGCAGACAAGGTAAGCCACCAACTCCGGAAAGTGTTCCTGCGCGTCTCCGAACATGCTTTCGACGTGGCGAGTACCGGAAAGCAGATGGCCGAGACCTGCGGGAACCGCGAGCCACAGGAGAAATGCAAAACCAAGACTCCAGATAAGACCGGCTCCGGGGCTCGTAGCTCTTTTCGAAAAGAAAATGCCGAAGACCAGCCCGAATAGGGACGCGAGGACAAAATGGCGTGTCGTCCACGAACCGAGCGCGGCTTTGCAGAGCAAGCCGCCGACAAAACCGGCGAGCAAGCCTAGCAGGGCGTCCATCCAAAGCGCGGAACGTTTCGCCACTGCGGCAATTTCAGGTGCGATTGCCTTCGAATCTTTGTTCATGGTGCAGACTCTATTTCAGATCGATGGTCTGAACGATGTCGCGCGGAAAGAAAAGCTCGACCGTCCAGTCCATCAGGACGCGAATCTTACGTTCCGACCCTGGCAGCTTTGAGAGATAGATTCCCCGCCACATAGCCCATGCCAGCAAGCCGGAAAAGCGCATGGACTTCGTGCGCGCAAAAGGAACCGACAACTCGGCGCAAGCAGTCTGGTGGCCGACGACGCAGAGGGCGCCAAGAGAATTGAAATGGAATGCCTGTAAGGGCGCCCCTTCGAGAGACGCGCGGATGTTCTTCGCTAGTACGGAAGCTTCGCGAATTGCAAATTGCGCGGTTGGCGGGCAAGGCTTTCCAGTGACGCCGTCCACCACCGCCGCGCAATCGCCCAATGCCCAGACGCCCGGATGATCCTTGATCGCGAGCGTGGTCTCCACGATCACGGCGCCGCGCTTGTCCCGTTCAACGGGAAGAACGCGCAGGAGAGGATTCGGAGCAGTGCCGGCTGTCCAGACCAGGGTTTCCGCCGGGATTTCTCCGTCGCTCAGCACTACGAGGCCGGGTTGGAAATTCGTGAGGCGCGCGTTGAGGCGGAAGATCACGCCGCGAGCGGCCATTTTTCCCTGCGCATACCGCCCGAGCGATTCGCTAAGCTCCGGAAGAATGTGATCTCTTGAGTGCACCAGTATGACTTTGAAATCCTCGGGCCGCAGGTTCGGATAATCGGCCAGAATCCCACGGCCGAAATCGTTGAGTGCCCCAGCCAGTTCGACGCCAGCGAAGCCTCCTCCGGCGATCACAAATGTCAGCAGCCGACGCCGCACCTCGGGATTCGCCTCGCTATCTGCCCGCTCGAACATTTCAATCACGCGATTGCGGACTCGGATCGCGTCCAACAGGCTCTTGAAGTCGAGCGCGTGTTTCTGGACGTCCGCCATGCCCAGGTAATTCGAGACAGCGCCAAGCGCAAGGACGAGTTGATCGTAAGGAATTTCGCGCGCCGCGCCTTCGCTGGAGCTTGGAGTCGGTGTCAATTTCACTCTCTGCTTTTCCAGGTCCACGCTCTCAACGGTCGCACGAACGAAGTTCGTGCGCGGGAGACTTGAACGCAGTGGCGTACTGATATGACTCGGCTCCAGGCTGCTGCCAGCAACTTCCGCCAGCATTGGTGTAAACAGAAGGGCATTTGTTTCGCTGATGAGGGTGATGCTCACAGAGCGGTCGCGCAAGAACTGATGCTCGAGGCTTTCGGCGGTCTTCATACCCGCAAATCCTCCGCCGATGATCACGATGCGCTTCACCTCCTTCGGCATGCGAGTCGCGCGCTCCGGTTCAGGTCCGAAGATCTGGTCGGCGAGATCCTTGAATCCCTGCGTGAGCAAACCGAGCAACGCCCCATAGAGAACCCAGCCCACAAGAGCTGGAAAGTGCGTGCGCATTTGCTCCGCACTCCAATCCGGAGCGCTGTGGGCGACCAGCGGTATCGCAACGACGCTGATCAGAGCCCATAGCGGCACGCCCAGTGCCGCGGCGGTCATCATGTTGTCAACATAGGCGCCGCGAGTGTTAGACACGCTCGCGGAATAGGCCCCACCCACAATAATCGCCAGCAGCGCTCCGGCAAAAAGGGGATGGATAGCGTAAATAAGCACAGCGCTGGCGATGCCGCCGGCCAAGATCCCAATTAGGACTCTTCTAGAATTTCGGTTCATGTACTTTGTCCGGACGGGAGCGCCGTAGAGCCTTTTTTTGCCGCCTATGCAATTTCGTTGGTGAGGTCGGAGGATACTACAGCGCAGATTCTGCGACCCATAAAAATGGTCGTGCGTTCGGGTTACTCAAAAAAACTTGGGAAGAATGGCGCCGAATCAAAAGGAAAACAGTCTCCTCCGACGCGACGCAACACTCAATGATACCAAGGCCCGCCATCTCCAGAGAAAGCAGATGTTAACAGAGGCTGCCCAAGCACGCGCTTTGATCGGTCACCCGGTGAGCCGTCCAGATGCACTCTTTGCAGGACCGCAGCGGCAACCTCCTGGCCGATGATATTTCCCGCAATCATGTCTTGCCGGAAGTGCACACCGGCCCACACCCTCGCGTTGTTAACTTCGGGAATGAGGTAGCCGTATTCGAAGTGATGCCGAATCCTGAGTCGCGTTCACATGCTTTCCTCTGCCAAAGCGATGCCAATCCGCAGAGCAATCTACCAATCTTCCCGGCTAAGTCTGCGTCCTATTGAATCGCCGACACTTGGGCTGGCTTCAGTGCCACGGCGCCGAAATTCACGCTGAATCGTTTGCACCAAATGGACACCGCGCGATACTTGGTTAGGTCCAAGTCGCTCGGCAACACATAGTTCTGATCACCGACATTCCCCTTGATCACGCCCAGATCGACGAATCCCGCGCGCTTCACCGTCGCCGCATCCCTCGCATCGTCCGCCGCGACCATGTAGACGTGTACATCCGGCCCGTTCGACGTATCGAAATTCGTGAACCGCAGCATGTGCGTCCCGTCCGCCATCTTGTAGATCGTCGCCGTGCCCGATGTCGGATGCAGAATCGTGTAGAACGTTCCCGACTCGAGCGGCAGGGCCGCCGCCGCTGCGCCTTGCGCCGCTGGCATCGCTTCATCCACTCTTACATTGGTGAAAAGCCGGTCCGGCCGGAACCAGTACCACAACCCGACGATCAACACCACGACCACCGCAATCGCAACTTTCATCCACGTCTTCATCTCTATCTCTCCTTGATTTCGCGGCCCCGGAACACCCCCCGCCGCACGGTCCATTCGCAAGAGCCGTTTTATGCAGTGAGGAACTGTTTGATGAGCGCCGCCGTGTCGTTCGGGTTTTCTTCCGGAAAGAAGTGGCCGCCTTTCATTGCCTGGCCGTGAGCGCGCGGAGCCCACTGGCGCCAGATTCCCAGCGGCCCACCCTCTTTCGCGTAAAACGTATCGAGCGGACCACCCTCAGCCCACAGGTGCAGCATGGGACATTCGATTTTTCGCGACGCGTCTTTGTCCGCGCGGTCGTGCTCCACGTCAATCGTCGCAGCGGCTCGATATTCTTCGCAGATTCCGTGCACGCGCGCCGGATCTCGGTAATTCGACACGTACTCTTCGAGAATTTCCGCCCCGAACGAGCCTTGCCCGAAAGGGTTGTGGTAAACGGCATCGGGCGCGCCGAGCAAATAACTTTCCGGCAGCGACTGCTTCTGGCTCAAGAGAATCCACGGCCAGTAGGTTTGAGCGAAGCGCGCATCGGTCCGGCTCCACGCTTCGTATATCGGAATCACGTCGAAAACAGCGAGGCGTTCAACGCTCTTTGGATGATCGAGCGCCATGCGATAAGAAACGCGTCCTCCGCGATCGTGGCCGATGAGCGTAAAAGTCGGGAAGCCGAGCTTCGTCATCACGTCCACCAGTTCTTTCGCCATCGCGCGCTTCGAGTACGGAATGTGATCGTCTGTAGAGGCAGGTGTTCCGCTGCGGCCGTACGCACGAAGGTCCGCGCAAATCACTGTGTGATTTTCCGCAAGCTGCGGAGCAAGATGCCGCCACATCAAGCTCGTTCGCGGGAAGCCGTGAACCATTAGAATCGCCGGCCCTTTTCCGTATCGCCGGACGTAAATCGTGTTGCCCGGCACCGCAACTTGCGAACCTTCGAACGATCCTGTGTCGCTCGCTTTGCCGCCTGCTGGTGCGGAATCCTGCGCCAGCGCGAAATCTGCGAGCGAGCAGCCCAGCGTCGCCGCAAATGACGCGGATGAAATCACATTTAAAAACTCACGACGTTCCACGGTGTCCTCCTCTTTCTTCGCAACCTTCCCTGGGAAAAAGGTGCTTAGGCCAACGCCGGGCCGGTCGGCGGTCATTCGTTTCAAATTGCTCGCATCCATTGGCCCCCTCCTCCGCCGCAACGGGCCCGCTCACACGCCCTTTATCTCTCCACCGTCCATTCGAACTGCTGCGCCCGTGATCCATTTCGCGGCTGGTGAGACCAGATACGCCATGAGATCCGCGATTTCTTCCGGTTTTCCGAATCGCGCGATGCCAGCTTGTTGCGGGAATCGCGACATGGCCTCTTCCGCAGTCATGTTGTGCGCAGGCGCCCATTTTTCGAAGAACGCGCGCCGTCTTCCGGTCATCACCGCACCCGGCGACACGCTATTTGCCTGCACTCCATCCTTGATTCCCTGTTCGGCGAACGACTTCGCGAGCGCATTAATGGCTGCGTTAATCACCGCCACTGCCGCGAAGGCCGGTTTGGGATTAAATGCCGCGCTTCCGGACATGAATACGACCGATCCGTTCGTCTTTTTCAACGCATCCCACGCCTGCATTGTCAACCGCCGCGCACCATGCAGCTTCAGCGCGGCGCCGTCGTCCCACTGCACATCAGTCATCTCGAAGAGATCGATCTGCGGCACGGCGCCCGCGATGTTGAGCAGTGCGTCGATTCTTCCGAAGCGATCGAGCGCAGTCTTCACCACTGTCTCCGCTGCTTGCGGCTCGCGAAGATCCGCGGCGAGGAACTCCGTTTCCGCGCCTGCTGAGCGCACCTCTTTCGCTGCCGTCTCAAGGTTCTCTTTGTCTCGTGCCACCAGCACGACGGCGGCGAAGTCGCGCGCCAGCCTCAGCGCCGTGGCTTTCCCGATTCCCTGGCTCGCACCGGTTACGACGGCGACAGATTTCACGTCCACGGAGTCCGTTCCTATTGCGAAAGTGTCTTGCGCGCAGCTTCCAGAATCACGTCAACCACCACGGCCGGTGATGCATACATAGGCGTGTGATCCACGGGATGCGGCCGAACCGTCGCGTGCATCCGGTCCGCCATAAAACGCTGCGTCTTCGGGTTGATCATCAGGTCGTCCTCTGCCACCAGATACCACGAGGGCTTTGACTTCCACAGCGGCACGGGTGTGGGCTCTTGAATGCACTGAACGGAAATCGGACGTTGCACGGCAGCCGCTATCTTGGCTTGATCCGCCGAGGCCTTCTGCGCGAGCGCATTGCGAAACGCGTCGTCCGGCATCCAAACGTAACCGTGGGCATCGGGAACCATCTTTGGCTGCTGAGGACTTGGCGTATCCCGATAGAACACCTTCGCAACCGTCTCGCCTTCATCGGGCGCGAGTGCCGTCACGTAGACGAGCGACTTCACTCGCTCTTCTTTCACCGCGGCGATCACGGCGCCTGAGTAAGCGTGTCCCACCAGCACAACAGGGCCCGCAGTCCGTTCAAGTGCCCAGCTCAACGCCGTCGCGTCGTTGCTGAGTGAGGTCAACGGGATTGGTGCACACATCGCTTTCAGCCCGTGCCGCTCGAGGGGCAGAATCATGTTGCTCCAGCACGAGCCGTCTGCCCACGCTGCATGTACCAGCACGATTGTCGAGTTCTCGGGAAATCCACTCCCTTTCACTGTCGGCGCTGCCGCACTCGCGCCGACGTGCGCGCCGGTTTCCGCTCGCCCGAGCTTGCCTCCCAGCGCGACACCTAGCGATGCCGCCGTGAGCGTTCCGAGAAACTTCCGACGTTCCATCGTTTTCTCCTCGTCCGAATCCGTTCGACAATCAGCCTCCAGTGGGCTACCGCTTCCGCTATCGACCAGCGCCCGCGTGGCCCGCCCTCAGCGCGTTGTCGAGGAACTCCTTCATCGCGGAGGCAATCTCGATCACGTGCGTTTCCAGCGCGAAATGTCCCGTATCGAGAAATTGAACCTGCGCGTTCGGAATGTCCTTTCGAAACGCTTCCGCCCCGGCCGGAATAAAAAAGGGATCGTTCTTCCCCCAAATCGCAAGCAGCGGCGGCTTTGAGTTGCGGAAATACTCCTGGAATTTCGGATAGAGCTTCACGTTCGATGCGTAATTCAGGAACAGGTCGAGCTGAATGTCTTTGTTGCCCGGCCGTTCGAGCAGCGCCGTATCCAGCGTGTACGACTCGGGCGGCACGCTGTCCGGATTCGCCACGCCGTGCGTGTACTGCCAGCGCGTTCCGTCCAGATTCAGAATGGCCTTTCGGATAGTTTCGCGGTTCTCCGCGGTCGGCTCGGACCAATATTTCCGGATCGGTCCCCACGCGTCGCCAAGTCCCTCCTCATACGCGTTGCCGTTCTGCGAAACGATCGCTGTGATCCGCTCTGGATGCGCGGTTGCCAAACGAAATCCCGTCGGCGCGCCATAGTCAAACACGTAAATCGCGTAACGCTTGAGCTTCAGAGCGTCGGTGAACGCGTCGATCGTCTTCGCCAGCGCGTCGAATGTGTAGACGTAGTTTCGCTCAGCGGGAACTTTTGTAAATCCGAAGCCCGGCAAATCCGCCGCGATCACGCGGTAGTGGTCCGCGAGGCGCGGGATCAGTTCACGGAACATGAAGGACGACGCTGGAAATCCGTGCAGCAACAGCACGACGGGCGCGGACGTATCTCCCGCAGCCCGGTAGAAGACATTCACGCCGTCGGCGTCGACGTTGTGTATCGTCGTCGGTGTGCAGCAGCCTTGCCCGTTCGTTGGGTCGGTTTTCGTCATAAATGCTCCTCGGCATCTGAACTCCGACAGCAGTGCAAGTGCCAGACCAAAAGGCGCAGCTCCCTCGACGGTCGCGCGGTTTTGTTTAAGTCATTTGAAAAGCGGGAGGATGACAGCTAACCGGGAAGAACACCTCGCTTCGGAAAACTGACGAATCCGTGACGGAAATTCGTCACCGACGGATTTCCGTCACGAGGATTGTGTCAGATGTAGCCGAACTGGACGGATCCAATCGGGCCGGTATAAAGTCGATTCACTTTGACGGAGTGCGTTCGATGCGCAGCTTCTTCATCCTGTAAACGAGCGAGGTCCGCTTCATTCCCAGCCGCTCCGCCGCGCCCTTTCGGCCGCCGATCACCCAGTTGGTCGCTTCCAATGCGCGGACGATGTGGTCGCGCTCGACCTGTGCAAGATCCGTCATCGGCGGCTCGGCCATCCGCTGCGGCGCGTAAGACTCCAGCTCCGAAATCGGCGCGCGCAGCACCGAGTGCGGTGAGAGAATCACCGCGCGCTCGATAAAATTCTGCAGCTCGCGGACGTTCCCGGGCCACCGGTAGCGCACCAACGCCTCCAGTGTCTCTGCCGGAATTTCCTCAATCGTCTTGTTCATCCGCCGCGCGTACAGCGCCGCAAAATGCCGCACTAGTGTTGGAATGTCGTCCGCGCGCTGCCGCAGCGCAGGCAGGTTTACCGGAAACACTTTCAGCCGGTAATAAAGGTCCTCGCGGAACGTTCCCTGTTTCACCATCGACGCCAAATTCCGGTGCGTCGCAGCGATCAGCCGCACATCCACCTTGTGTGTTCGGTTGCTGCCCAGTCGCTCGAATTCTTGCTCCTGCAGAACACGAAGTAGTTTTGCCTGCAGCTCCAGCGGAATATCTCCCACTTCATCGAGAAACAGTGTGCCTTTGTCCGCCAGTTCGAAGCGTCCCGCTTTTTGGGCGATCGCCCCGGTAAACGCTCCCTTCTCGTGCCCAAACAGCTCGCTCTCCAGCAGCCCCAGCGGTATCGCGGCGCAATTCAGCTTCACAAACGCGCGGTCCTTCCGGCTGCTCGATTCGTGAATCGCCCTCGCGATTAGCTCCTTGCCGGTTCCCGTTTCGCCCTGAATCAACACTGTGGAATCGGTTGGCGCCACCACCGACGCCAGATTCAACGTCTCCTTCAGCGCCGCGCTCTCGCCGATGATTGATCCAAACTCCGAACGAATCTCCTGCTCCAGATATAGCCTCTGCTTCGCCTCGTTGTCGCGCTCGTGTCGCAGCTTTTCTTCGCTCAGGTGCCGCTCGATCGCGATTCCAGTGATGTGGCTTGCGTTCTCGATCAGCTGCAGGTCGATCGGCTGCGGGCTCTTCGCTTCCCGATAGTGCATCGCAAACGTGCCGAGCACTCTTCCGTCGCGCGCAAAAAGTGGTCGCGACCAGACCGCGCGAATCCCGAACGGAATCACCATGTGCCGGTAATCGTCCCAAATAGGGTCCGTTAGAATGTCATGCACGAAGACCGGCTGCTTCCGATAGATCGCCGTGCCGCACGACGCGCCCTTCGGCCCGATCGCCATCACTCCGACATGGTCGCGAAAATTCGGAATGCTCGGCGCCGCCGCGCACCGAACGTGCTTGCCATCCTCATTTGGCAACCAGATCGTGCACAGCATCCCTTCAACTTGCGATTCGACGAGGTGCGCAATCGACGCCAACACGTCCTGGAGTGGCGCGCCGGCGAAGATCAGTTCCAGAATGTTGAGCAGCGGCTCAGTCGAAAACGTTGCGTCGCGGCTCTTTGACGGCTCGGCTTTCGTCGCGGCCTGCGAACCAGATGCCGAGGATTTATTCATTGGCGAGTCATTCCAACCAGCTGGGCGTTCAACAACTTCCCTCCGCCACGATCATTTTACTCACGAACGCCCCGCGTTTGGAGAAGCGTCCATGCGGTCTCATGTGACCCATCTGCGGTTCGCTAAGCTTACTTCAACCAACCGGTTCCAAGCTACCAGGCAACCGTAAAGCTGAAAGCTGTGTTCGCTCCGGCCGCCCTCGTCGCGACACTTTCGATCGCAGGCAGGCGCTGACTGAGTGCAGATTGCAGGAGTTCGTATTTACTTGGCACGCGGAGCTGAGCCGTGAAATGTTCTTGCGTTTTCTCAAACCGATCACCTCAGCGATTCGCAAATCCGTCTGTACCAAAACTGTACCAAAACCCTATGTAATTGGTGCCTTGGGGCTTACTTCGAACGAGAAGCAGATTCCGCTAGATTGTTGTGAACATTGAAAACGGAAAGCAAAGGACGGAGTCTTTGGAGTGCCCAAACGTGCTTGCAAAGCAGGAGCGTGTATGGAATTGACTGGACTGCGGGATTTGTCGAACGTCGCCAGCACGGTGAGAGCACCTGCCCGGTGAGCACGGCCTCTGTCGACGTCCGCTGGTTCAAATCAAGCCTCTGCAACCAGAAACTATTCCGCCGCAATGGGTTCCGAACACCCTGCAACCAAGCCAAGCAGGTTCGACCCCAAGACGCCACCTCTAGTTCTGCTTTTCAGAGCGCTCTTTGATGACCTCTAGCCAAAGATCGTGGCCGTCGTGCATTGCGTCCGGCTGCTCCTAGCGGAATTTGATAGCCCCTTCTCCTCTCACGACCTCTCCGGTGAGAGAACGGCTCGCTGACTTGAATAAAACAACGCGCTGAACAGTTATCTAAACCGCTGAAGTGCAAACGCACCGTCCCGGCCTTCTGGCAGGCTATTGATGGGCGCGGAGGTGGCAGCCTCTTCGATGAGCTTGGCTGTTTCCTTGGGATGAGAGATGTAGGCCGCGTGGCTGGAATTGACTTCGATGGTCTTGGCATTGGCGCGCTTGGCCATCATGCGCTCCTGCTCCGGATTGATTGAATGGTCTGCGGTTGACATCATGTACCAAGTGGGTTTCGACTTCCAGGCCGCAGTCTTAACCGGCGTCGTGAACGAGTCGAGCGAGAACAAAACCTGCGACACCGCCATGAACGCCGTCTTCGACTCCGGAACGTCCGCTGCAAAAATCGGAATGGAAGGATGCCGGGTCAATGTAGAGGTAGCCATCGGCGGTCGCTTTGATGCCCTGTCCGGCTGGGGGCACGGCTTTCCCGATGGTGGCTGAACTTTCCCCGGCGTCCAGCGCGAAGGCGTTGATATAGACGAGGGCGGCGACTTTTGGATCGTTGCCGGCTTCGGTGATGACGGCTCCGCCGTAGCTGTGGCCGACGAGAACCACGGGCCCGGGCTGCCGGTCGATCATCGCCGTTGCGAACTTGACGTCTTCGGCAAACGAGGTCTCCGGCTGCTGCACTACGGCGACCGAGTACCCGTCGTGCGTGAGGGTGTTGAAGACGGCTTCCCAGCCGGAGCCATCGGCGAATGCACCGTGGACCAGAACCACATTCTTGATGCCGCTTGGCGCCGCCGCCGCAACTCTACCAGTCCTCTCCAGCAGCAGAGTCGCGCCCATCAGCGCAGCAGAGAGCGTTACAACCGCATAAAGCTTCTTCATGATTATTCCCCTCTTTCCTCTCCAATCTGAGCTTCGATGAATCATTCAAGTCCGAGGCTTGCGGTTGCCGGTATAACATAAAGCCCGTTGAAACGGTTCCGGATCGTCTTTCGGCCCGCTTCGCTCCTGCATCCACTCCCTGATCTATGGCGACAGTGCAGGATCGAGACCGCTGCCGACTCACATGCGATTAGAAAACGAACAGCATCAATATCGACCAGATCGAGTTCCTCCGGATCCAACGTGACCCGTGGTCCGCCACGCTCGACCTCAGACTTCGACTGATCAAGGTGCTCAGGACGACGTTATAATAGACAACTCATGGATGCTCCTAACGTATCAGTGCGAAGTCATTGCTTGTCGCCGGCGCGGGCCAGAGTGGCAATTGACGCACCCCTTGGTCCCACATCATACGGCCGGATGTTTCCTGAGTTACCGTCGTTTCAGGGAGATGAGCAGTTCTTACACGCGCTGGGCCGCGCCGGTGGCATCTGCGATTGCGGAGATGTGGATGACACTCCCGACTCGCTAGGCACTGCCCCAGCCGGATGGCCGATCTTCGGTCAATTCGTGGCTCACGATATTACGGCCGACCGATCTATTTTGCGGAGCCACGCCGATACGGCGGAATTGCGCAACGCGCGCAGCCCGCAACTCAACCTCGAATGCCTGTACGGCGACGGACCGACCGGTCATCCATTCCTCTACCAACGTGACGATCCAGCGAAGTTCCTGCTTGGTTCCGACGGAGCCGACGTCCAACGCAACGCAGACGGGATCGCGATTATTGGCGATCCGCGGAACGATTCGCACATGCTGATCTCGCAGTTGCATCTCGCAATGCTCAAGGCTCACAACGCGTTTGTGGATGATGCGCGACTCAGCGGAACGCCGGCTGACGGCGTATTCGAAACGGCGGCGCGCAATTTACGCTGGCACCATCAATGGATCATTCTCCACGAGTTCCTGCCCGGCCTCGTCGGACAGAAGCTTGCGGATCAAGTGCTCCAAGAAGGGCCGCGCTGGTTTCGCCCGGGACACAACGCGTTTATACCGCTCGAATTCGCCGACGCAGCTTATCGGTACGGCCACGCCCAAATTCGCCACCACTACCGACTCAACTTACAGACGGATCCTGTGCCGCTGTTTCCTGATCTGCTGGGATTCCGCCCGGTACCGCGTGAACACGCAATGGACTGGACGCTATTCTTCGACGTACCCGGAGCCACAACAGCGCAACGCTGCAAGAAAATAGACGGAAAGCTGGTGCGCGCACTTATCGAACTGCCGGTAGCGGTGACCGGTGAGTGCGAGATCGAAGACTACCACTCGCTCGCCGTCCGTGATCTGCAACGCGGACAGGGCGTCGGACTGCCGTCTGGCGAGTCAGTCGCGCGTCACATGGGAATTACGCCACTCACGCCGGAACAGGTCGGCATCGCTTCCACGGGTTGGCACAGCGAGACTCCGCTCTGGTATTACATTCTGCGTGAAGCCGACGCATGTGCACGCGGCCATCGCCTCGGTCCCGTTGGCGGCCGGATTGTGGCCGAGGTGCTGGTTGGACTCATTGATGCGGACGCGACATCATTCCGCCATAAGAGCCCGGGCTGGAAATCTCAAAGAACATTTAGCGAGCTGCTGGCCTCGTAAGAACCAGCGAGACTTCCCGCGCGTCACGGGATTTCGCGGCTGGCATTTGTAGCAAGTTTTTCTAACCATCCAGCATCCACGCAAGGGTACACTTTCTCGGAAATGGTGCTGTGTACGAGGTGTGCACGAATCGATCATTTTCAATCGGTTGGACTTAGCTTTGAGCGAAAAGCAGATTCCCCGATTTGTTGTAAACGTTAGTAGTTAAGAAAACGAACGGAGCTGTTGGAGGCGATTGTCCGGCTTTGCAAGCAGGGAGACGCTGGTTCGATCTAGTCTACGTTGGACTCTGGATAGGTTGAGCAGATCGCCTAGCATTCGGTCGCTACCCGAATGCTCGACTGTCACGAAAATGTCACGGTAGTCGCGGCAAATGATGAGGAATTGCGAATAAAAGGTGAATAAAGAAGAGAAGTTGACTCGTCCCGTTTCATCGCAACTCGCTGATCCTCCTCGGAAACCTCCCGCTCCGGCAAATCGTGATTAAGTTACTCAAGTGGCTGTTAACCGATGGGTTGCAAGTTCCGTATTGAGCGTCGGCGTTGAGATGCGTTGACGGCCGAGAGCATCGATGAGTCGGATCTCTACGACCAGCAACCGCCAAGAATGGGAAGCATCAATTTGGGTCCAACTTGCCCGTCCTTAGGAGGCCAATTCCGGGGTTAAACGGTGCCGAATCAACCGATGTTTCGAATGTTAACAGATGAATGGCGCCATTCGGTTCCCTACCGAGGAGGCGGCGGTTTGGAAAACCGTTGTGACTTGGAACTATTTGTGATCCTAGTCTAGTGAGCGTTCCCGAAATCGCTGAACATTTTGCCCTGCAGGATTCTTCTCAAAACATCGTGTTGCGGTTGTTGGAGGAGGCCTGGACGGGTTGAAGGACATCCCAATGCTCGACGATCTTGCCTTCGCCGTCGAAGCGAAAGATGTCAACGCCAGCAGTTTCCTTGCCGGCCCAATTCAAATAGCGGACGTGTATGAAGGCAAGATCCCCGTCGATGGCAAGACGTTTCACCTCGCAGGGAATGCTGCCGGCCTGCTTGATGTAGGCAATGATGCCGTCGAGCCCATTAGGAAAAAGCGGGTTGTGCTGAATGTATGGCCCGGAAACAAGACCCGGAAGCAGATCGGCTCTGCCCTGATTAAAAATCTGGTTGTATATAATGTCGATCGCGTGTTGGATATGCTCTCTTGTCATAAGGCATCCTTTGAAATTTCCTTCTCCGGTATTTTCGAATCCTCCAGCAATCGGCAGTGCGACACGCTGTCATGCCGCAAATTGCTTTAGGTGGTAATCAAGATGGATTTGCAGAAGCTTGCCCCACTCCGTCGGCGACATTCTGCCGAACATTGGATGAGGCTCCCACCGTTCTGCGGTTATCGCGTTCCAATCGGCCTCGAGGATTTTGAGTAGCTGCCCCCTCTTGTAAGCAAATTCAAATCTCTGTGCATGCGGAATTTTGAAGCCTGTCGGGAGGCGCAAGCCAACGGGCTGCTCCGAATACCAGTCAACGAGAATCCATTTGAAAAGCGTTCGGGAGATCAGATAGCTCTCGTCGGGAAGATCGTAGAAGCTTTGCGAACCTCCGCATGCAAGGTTGAGATGGTGAAGCATCTGGTCGACTTCCATGGTTCCCCACTTGCGCCGCGAATTCAGCGTCACACTCTCGACACGTCGCCGATACTCCTGCCGCTTCTCCTCCGTGAAAAAGAGATTCCCATCGATTTGCTTTGTACGAAAGGCCCGAGGGATGTAACGAGCTATCGCGATCCCCGTAATCCAAAAGTCACTGGAAAGAGCAGCGCGGAACACATTCATAGACGGATGTCCTCGCTAGAAGAACTATTCAGAAAACGGCGAGTTTGCGACGACGTCCGCGAAGTTCGGAGGAGTGAACCCTTCGACGTAGCGGGTGCCGAAATCCCGAAGAATGTTGTCAAAGCTGGTCGCCGGTTTGCGGCGAACGATG
>DATNLR010000129.1:0-46698 GCA_035602755.1 Binatus sp. (SeqCode)
CAGAAGACCATTGCACGTGAGATGTTTGTGCAACAAGCTGCTCACGCTGATGCGGACGTTTCGGCTAGCCCGCTGCGGGGAGCTGCGATTTGCTCCACTAAGAGTAGACGGGACTACGCTCTTGTTGAACCGACAGTAGAAGGTTTCTGCGAGACTGCAGATACGTCATTGCTTCCGGTGATCGGACTTGATGCTGCCAACCTCGTGCGAGTCTTGCGGCAGTTGGAGGTTATCGCAAAACGGCAGGCGCCACGAATCGCGTTCAAGGCAAAAGGGAGCATCCTGCTCTTGGATTTAGCCGACATCTTGGCAGTGCAAGCCGAAGGTAATTACGTTTCGTTGCGACACCAGTGTCATCCCTATTTGGTGCACGAGTCCCTGTCGTCCATGGCGGAGAAGCTCAAACCCTACGGTTTTATTCGCATCCACCGCTCGGTCGTCGTGAATAGTTCGGCCGTGGAGGAGATCCAACCTTTACCGACGGGGGAGTACAGGCTGCGTGTAAAAGGTGGGAAGCAATACTTGGTAACGCGTACATACAAACACAACCTCAGAGATCTGGCTCAACTGTGGGTCGGCTCCGAGCGGCTTTGCGGCTAACAGCAAGAGGTTTTACTTTCGTTATTCCTCGTAGCATTCCCAAACGTCCCTTGCGAAAAGTCAGCCCGTAAACAGCGCGGCAGAATGAAAGCGCAAGCAGCAAATCTTGCTAGGGCGGCTGCTGGACGGTTGTTCCAACGTGGGCTGGATTGCGCGAGGTGTTGTCCGCGTACATTGATTGCAACGCCAGAATGGAGAATGTGAGGCCAACCTGCAGTTCAGCCTCGATGAAATCCCCCGCGTAATCGTGGGCGATTTTGGCCAAGACACCCGAAAAAAGATATCCGTGGCTCGTCTTGCGTCTTCGGTACTGCTAGCTTCGCACTTGCCTAGGTCTCGTCCTCGGCAAGCTTTCGAAGATACGCTTCGTCCTCGAGAGTCCACGCAGGCGATGCATCTTCGTCGAGACCGCCGTCGGCCGCCACATCACCGCTGCAGTTAAACTGGTTCCGCTTGCGGTAAGCAGAATAGACCATCGTGGCCATGAAGATAATCGGGGGAAAAAACATGATTAGGATTCCGTGTCGAAGAGCTTGAATGAACCGCGGGCCAGAACTTGCCGCGCTCTGGTAGCACATCGCGCAGCCCTGCGCACACAACGCTGATGGGCTCAGAAGGGTCGCAATCGCGACACTGGCTCGCTTTAGGGTCGTTGTGCTCATCTTGCGAATCATATCATCTCCGTCGTGTTCCAGTTATCGTGATGCGAGTGGAGATCTCCACTAATCGCAACTTTATTGGGTTAGCCGCAGGTTGAACATACGGAATGCGTCCGCCCAGAAATGATCCATCATGAATAGAACGAATAGAGTAATAGGCACTACGGTCCAGAAAAGAGTTTTACGTTCGTATCTCATGTGCATGAAATAGAGCAACCCAAAAGCCGCCTCGATAAAGGCCAGAATCAGCAGGACGGCTAGCAAATCCTTTGTTGCGGGGTGCCGGTAGGTGACCGCTACTTCAATGCCGACGATGGCGAGGAATCCCACCCAGATGCCAAGGTAGGTTGCCATACTAGGGTCGTGATCGGTTGCCATTGCTCTATTCCTCCCGTTCAGTCCGCTCAGCGAGCGTTCATCAAGTACATTAGCGGGAATACGAACATCCAAACGATGTCGACGAAGTGCCAGTACAAACTGGTCGTTTCGACATGGTTGTCATCCAGCCAATTTGTCTTATAGCCAATGGTTATTACAAGCAGGGCGACAACTCCGGAGATCACGTGCAAAAGATGCAGTCCGGTGATACTGAAGAAGGCGGCGCCGAAATCGAGCGGCCCGCCCATCGGATTCTTGTGCAGTCCCCAGCCTTCGCCAAACATACGAAACCATTCGCGAAGGTGGAGGGCCGCGAAAACAACTCCTAGAAGCATTGTGAAACCTAGCCATTGGATGGCCTTGGATTTCTGGCCGGCTTTTGCGGCGCGCACGGCAACCAGCATCGTAAGGCTGCTTGAAAGCAACACGAAAGTCATTACCAGACCGTTTGCAATGCTCGGCCACTCGAATGGCCTGGGCCAGTCCGGACTCCCGATGCGAAGAAAGCCATAGGCCACCAAGGCGGCGGTAAATGTCACAGCATCAGAGGCGATGAATAACCACATCGCCAGCTTTTTGGATTGCAATCCGTAAGGGGACGCTTCCGACAGAGCCCCGTGCCCTGTTCCTATTGTCAGCTCTGAATCACTCACAACGCCTCCCGTGAGTTGCTCACATTCGTACCGCGATCACCATCAACAGATAGACCCACAACAGATCCACAAAGTGCCAGTACACCGCCGCCGTACCTAAGCTCGTTTGGGCATTGGGTCTGTTCCGCCGCAACCGATAGCCCACGTAGATCAGGCCAAGAACACCCCCCAACAGATGCAGACCATGCATCGCCGTCAAGACGTAGAAAAAAGAGCTGCTCGGACTGGTCGCAAGAAACAGGCCCTGCGAGGCCAGACTGCGCCAAGCCAGGAATTGGCCGACTATGAACAGCAACCCTAGCGTCAGAGTCATATTCAGCCAGTAAAGCCCGCTGGACCGAAGTGCTGCTGTATCGGCGGGCACCGATTTAGGCGCCACCGCGCGTGAGCTGGAGGCTGTCGCAAAACGCTTTCGCGATAGCTCGAGCGTGTAGCTGCTGGCGATTAGGATGACGGTATCGAGGTACAAGATCCGAGGAAGCACGAATCGCTGCCAATCGGAGCCTGAGCCTTGTCGCACAATCAAAGCGCTGGTTAACGCCGCAAATGACATGGCGATGGCGGACACGGCCACCCAAACACCAGTGTGCGAAGCAATTCCCTTAGCCGCAGGGACTACCGGCGTTTCGATCCGGGCACGGGTGCCGGTTGTTCGTGCGGGAACGTAGGTTGTCGTTGACATGGTGTCCTCGTTAAGCTGATCAGTGTTCAACAATGGTGTCTGTTGCCGTCTGCATGATGTAATCCGTCTCGGCTCCTTCTACGCCGTACTCGTAAGCATCCTGGCGAACGACCATCTGGCGACCGCCGAAATTATCAAAGGGCGGTGGAGAAGTTGTGGACCACTCGAGCGAGGTCGCTTCCCATGGGTTGTCCGGAGCTTGGGGACCCCAAAAGCGAGTGTGAAAAAGGTTATAGAAGAAGATAAACTGCGCGGCACCTGTCAGCAAGGCGGCCACGGTAATGAATTTGTGGACCGGAATCAGCGGGATCAAATAGTTGTCCGTAAACGCAGAATATCGACGGACATTGCCCGCCAGGCCAAGGTAATGCATGGGCATGAAGATGCAATAGACGCCGACGAAGGTAAGCCAAAAATGCACCTTCCCCAGGGTTTCGTTCATCATGCGGCCGATCATCTTTGGCATCCAGAAATAGGTCCCCGCAAATATTCCGAAGATCGCGGCTACGGCCATAACGAAGTGAAAGTGGGCAACCACGAAATACGTCGCGTGCAGGTAGGTGTCGAGACTGGGCTGCGCCAGGAAAAACCCGCTGATACCACCACTGATGAACACTGAGATGAAGCCCAGGCAGAACAATGACGCGGAAGTAAATCGCAAACGGGCGCCATAGATCGACCCGAGAAACATTAGAGTCGAGACGGTGAACGGAATCGTGATGATCAGCGTCGGCACCGAAAATAGAAGCGCCGAAAACGGGTTCATGCCGCTCACGAACATGTGGTGGCCCCAAACCATATAACTCAGGAAGGCAGCCGCGATTAAGCAACCAACCAATACGCGTACTCCGCCCAGCAACGGTTTTCGTATAAACGCAGGGAGAATATGCGCGACGATCCCGAAGGCGGGGATGATGGCAATGTAAACTTCCGGGTGGCCAAAGAACCAAAACAGGTGCTGCCACAGCAGTGGCGAACCCCCAGAGTGTGGCTGCAGATTGTCACTGACCACTAATCCAGCAGGATTGAAGAAGCTAGTGCCGGCTGTGCGATCAAGGATGAGGAGAATGCAGGCTGGTAGAAGGTCTGCGAAGGCCAGCAAGCCGATGCAGGCGGTAATAAACCAAGCCCAAGTTGAGAACGGCATGCGCGCCAAAGACATGCCCTTCGTGCGCAGGTCAAGCGTAGTAGCGATGAAGTTCAACGAGCCGAGCAACTGGCCGATACAGAAAAGCGCAATCGAAACCGCCCAAAGATTCTGGCCCATTGCTTCGCCCGGACCTGCGTCCCTACCCACAGAACTGAGCGTCGCGTACGCGGTCCAGCCGGAAATGGGGGGACCATCATGGACGAAGAAAGCTGCCATCATCACCAGGAATGCGACAAAAGTAGTCCAGAACGACATCATGTTAAATCTTGGGAAAGCCATGTCTTCCGCGCCGATCTGAATCGGGAGGAAATAGTTTCCAAAACCCGCGAACGGCGCATTGGTCAGCACGAAGAAGACCATGAGAGTGCCGTGCATGGTCAGCAGCGAGAGGTAGTATTCAGGTGTCATCACACCGCCCGGCGCTCCGTTGGGCGACAGAAACCGTAAGCCAGGAATGGCGGCGGTGGTCCAACCCAAATGGATGCGAAACAGCCAGGACAAAACCATGCCGATAAAAACGGCTGCAAGCGCTAGCCCGTAGTACTGGAGGCCAATGACCTTATGGTCCAAGCTGAAGACGTGCTTGCGAATAAAGCCTGTGGGCGGCGTAAGGTGGTGAATCTCTGGCTGTGCTGACGTGTCACTCATCGATCATGCCTCCCAAGAAACTTTTTGGCTCGGCTACCTTGCCCAGTTCAGTGGGACCTCAATCGCCCGACTGCTGCTTCAGCCAGCTGTCGTAATCTGACTGCGACATCACGTCCATAAAGGCCCGCATAGAGTAATGGCCCAGTCCACAAAGCTGTGTACAAACAATTTCATACCGGCCCGCTTTTGTTGCCGTGAAGTGAAGCGGAATATCGAGGCCGGGGACAATGTCTTGCTGCAGGCGCAGCTCGGGGACATAAAAATTGTGGATCATGTCCTTGGAGTGCAGCGTAAGCAGGATCGGAGTGTTAACGGGAATGGTCAAGCTTCCAACGACGATATCGTCTCTAGCGGAAACATCATTCGCGGGATCCAATCCGAAATAGTTGCCACTTCCATCACTGATCTTGTCTGCATGGATCGGTCCAAACACCCCATCGGGGCCGGCATAACGGAAGAAGAAAGCAAACTGCTCAGCCTGGACGTCGACATGCAAGGCGTGCTCGTTTGCAGGAGTCATATACATAGACGCCCAAACCTTCGAACCCACGAATGTGAGACTCAGAATCTCAAGGCCGACGATAATAATTCCAAAGGCCACTACCGGCCCGGCACCACCGGGCCAGTGTTTGATCTTTCCTTTCCCAGTACTGAAGGCCCACACGAACCCTGCCAGAATAAGTTGGGAGGAAATAAAGAGAATGCCGGTGCCGACCAACGTTTCGTCCATCTGGTGGTCAACACTCGGGCCGGTCGTCGAAATCGTTGGAGGCGGCCACCAGGTGTGGGCAATAATCGGGTAAACCGAAACCAGCGTGATTATTACTAATACGACGGCAAACACCTTGCCCATCTGAGTTACCTCCGCCACGGAAAGAGAACGCTGCTTGCGAGACTTGAAGTCAGGTGCCTGACACCGAACTCGATATCAGGCACCCCCTTCAAGCCGTTCGGTTAGTACGGCAGAACTTTGAACGTAAAGTTAGCCGTCTTCGTTTCGCTTCCGCTGATGGTGACTTCCTGGTTCTGCGAGCCGTATTGTTCTTGCCAAGCCGTTACGGTGTATTTTCCAGCAGGCAGCCCCTTAATCTCGAACGAGCCATCCTCACCGGAAACTGCATAGTGCGAGGTCTTTAATACGACGAAATATCCGTGCATCCATGGATGGATATTGCACTTTACCGAAATGAATTCCGGCTTCTCCCACTTCGTGTCGATCGGGGGCGAGCCTGGCGGCTGGGATTTATTCCACTCCGAGTTGATCTTCGCGAGCGGGTGGATGTTGTGTGAAGTTTGATCGTCGTTGTAAATCTGAAGCTCTTGAGCCGCCAGCATGGGAAGGACGTGGGGGATGTATTCGCAACCCTTCTGATCGTAGCGCACGGCCTGCGAAGGCGCTGAAGACTCCTGATCGCCAGCCGAGATGTACACCACCACCCACTGCAGCGTATTTCCGGGCCCGGTGGTCACGTTCTGCGTCAACACGGGCGTCGTGGCATGCTGTTTCGCACACGATGGTTCTTTTGACATATCAATTGGCTTCATCTTGGGAGGTGTCCCGGTATAGGTAATCTTGCCGCTGATTGAAGCGGAACCAGCCGGCGGATTTGCAAATACCAGCATTCCGCCACTCAGCAAAACAGCAATCGTTAGAGCGAGAAAATACTTAGTTCGCATAAAAAGTCCTCCAGGATATGAAAAAGTTACTGCGCGCCGGTCGCGGCATCAGGCCCGATGGGCTTGATGTCAGCGCCATGTGCAGCCTTATATGTTTGCCAAAGAGACGCTTCCTGCGTCTTCAGCGGTTGCAAAGTCCGTAGAAAGTGCACCAAGTCCCAGGCTTCATCCGGCTTGACAACGTCTGCGAACGACGGCATCGGCGATCCGTCGAGACCGGTCATGAAGATGCGGTACAGGTCTTGATTGGTTACGCCGCACATGAAGCGCGTGCCCGAAGTGAAGTCATATGGCCGAATTGGATTGCCCTTATCATCTGTAAGCGTTGAAGCGGAAGGACCATCGCCGTGCCCTTGCGGACCGTGACACTTCCAGCATTCCAGCTTCTGGAAGAGTTCTCGTCCGTGCAGGATGCTGTCGATGGTGATGGGCGTCTCCGGCGGAATAGTCAGCGGTGTGCCGGGTTTCTCTTTGGCCCAACGCGGCGACCAGGTCTTGACGAACGCTACAAGATCGGCGCGTTCTTGTGGCGTCAAAGGTCGCCACGACGGCATGTTCGTCGTCACGAACCCGCGTGTGATGGCGTTGTATAGGTCATCGTCAGTGGGCAATGTGCCGGTGGGAGTTGAACGGCACTTGAAAGTAGCCTCGGTAAAATCGCGCGGCTTCGGATCGATCCACTGAGCGTTCATGCCCTCGCCATTACCGTCCGGGCCGTGGCACCCGATACAAGAGCGGCGATAGAGTTTCTTGCCTCTCTCTGCGTTTCCGGTCAAATTGCCTATATGGCTTTGCTCAGTAGCCACGCTGGGTGCTCCAAGCGCGGGATCAGGCGAGTTGACGTGCGACTGCGCACGCATGGATTTGGCTCCAACTGTTACCAGAGCCATCGACCCCAAAACAAATGTCACAGCAAAGTTTTTTAGTGTCATTTTGGGCCTCGTCCCTAGAAGTCGAAGTCAAATCCGATAAATACGCTGCTGCTCCACACATTTGTTGAGTTTGGAAACGGAAGTGGAGGCAATCCCGTGCCATCGCCGCTTTCAGGTACGATACCCACAGATTTGGAGATGGAATACTCGTTATGCCACGCTAGTCCAGCGCGACTAAACATAATTGGGTAATACCGATATCCCACTGAGTACGCAGTCACGTTGCCGTAGTCGCCGGGTGTTCCCGAAACGGCCTGTTGGCCCACGTCTATCTTTTCGAAGCGACCGAAGAAAACGAGCTGCGGATTCACAAAGTACTGACCCTCGATAAATCCGCCGTTGAAGGACGGGGCGTGATTCCCAACTGGAATTCCATTCAAATCGGGCGCGCCAGTTGCGAGGTAGGCACTGTCATGCCCGTGCATAAAGTAGGGCAACAACTCCAGGTTCTTGAAGTGAAGCTGGCCAGCGAATCCAACCCGATAGAAAGGTTCGTTCCCCAAGCCAACTAGTTGTTCGGTACCGCCCTGCGCCGTCTGGTAATAGGTTGGTCGTTGCCCTACATAGGCGTAGGCTTGAAATTCCTCATAACCCCAGCTCCCAGCGTTGAAAGCCTTGGTGAAGGCCATATAACCGTCAAAGCTGCGGCTTGACGGATTGCCGCCCGGGGTAACTGAGTTTGTCAAATTCACTCCGCCTTCGTTACTACTAAGCAAGGCGATGGAGTAGCGCGTGTAGCTGTCCGAGCTGTGTCCGGCCAATTCGATTCCAATTTGATTGTCGCCGATTCCGAAGTCGTTGATGCTTCCCGGCACATTGAAATGGTAGATTTGATAGATACCGCCGTTATTGGAGAGGAATAGGAAGCGCTTCTCGGAAACTAGATTGTCGAGTTCAAACCTTCCGAACTTGAAGTTGAGCCACGAGCTTCCCTTGATGTTGTCGAGACGAACCCAAGCGCTTTCAAAGTGCCAGACTGCGGTCGGGTCCGAAGACGGCAGCAGAAGGAACGAAATATTCTTGTACAGAGTGCCCGCTGACCATAGATCCATTCCCGATAGGTCAAACCCGGCCTGCGTCACGTTGCGCAGAACTGTACTGTTACCGGCTCCGGTTCCGTTAGGCGTCGAGTCAACCGGTTGATTGCTGGTGCTCTCACGGTGCCAGTTCGGCGTAATACGGAAAGTGATCGGGAAGTAGGAGGGGTTTTGCCAGATCGGTGAGTCGCGGTCGTTCATCAACTGATATCCGTTGTCGCGGAAAACCATGCCGAAGTTATTCAACTCCGGCCAAGCCGTGTGGCACGCGGAGCATGGCAATCCGTATTTCCGCGCGAACGCCGGAATCGCCATCACCCTGCCAGTCGGTAGAGCACTCACCGTCCGGCAATCGCCGATTACAATCGCCAGCATCAGCAGCGCACAGGTGACCACGGGACGTACCCAGGATTTCTGGGTCCGGTCCGCACCGTTTGCAAACCACTTAAACATACAGCCTCCTATTCAAGCTGTCAGAATGGTTGTAATCTGCATCGTTGAATTCGGAAGAAAGTGAGGTAGAGCAATTGCGAGAGATGAACTTGCACTTCGAAGAAGACTCTTGCCGCCACTTGCGATGATGAATCGATTCGACGTTCTTGAGATGGTCGAGCAACAGCGTGCCCCTCAGGTTCCGCAAAACGCCTAGAAAATACTCTTTCAGATTGCAGAACACAAGAACAAAAATTAACATTTCTTAACATACAGTAATCTCTGTAGGAGTGCCCACCGTACATTCCGAGCGGCTAAGCACTTACTCAGATTAGCCCGGCTAGGTTTTGTAATACTGGAGGACTAAAAGGACAAAACAGTAGAGTTAGTTCCGGGCTGAGCTGATTGAGCCTAGGCTTGCGAGGTTAAGGGCATGGCGTCCTGGGCTGGTTCCTTCTCGTTCGCTACCGCAGGGAACTGCAGCTCGACAATCAGGCCGCCATCTTTGCAGTTTTCCGCCTTGACGCTCCCGCCATGGAGACGCACCGCGCGGTCGGTGATCGAAAGCCCCAGTCCTGAACCGCCAGCGGTCCTCTCGCGAGCGTCGCCCACTCGGTAAAACGGAAGAAAAATGTCCGCCAGAGATTCTTCCGGCACGCCCTTGCCTCTGTCGCGCACGCGAATTAACGCCGTTTCGCTATTCGAACCAGGCGCGAGTTTCAAGGTGACATCCACACAAGTGCCCTCCTCTGTGTGGCTGAGCGCATTGCGAATTACGTTTTCTGCCGCCGCACGGACCAATTGCGCGTCGCCATTCACCTCACAAGGATCGGCAGACACGATTCGGACATGTCGATTTCGGCTCTGCGCTTCATAGTCCGCATCGGCGACGATCTCCTGCAGCAAGGAGTGAAGCTCGATCGGCTCTCCCTCTAAAACCTCCGCCCCGCTTTCCAGTCTCGCGAGCTCGAGCAGGCTGCCGATTAAATGATTCAGGCGCTCCGATTCCAGATCAATCCGGTCAAGCGCGCTGGAGAATTCCGGGCCGGCATGTCTGCGCGCAAGACCTAAGGCCACGCACAAGCGAGTAAGCGGCGAGCGAAGCTCGTGGGAAATATCGGAAATCAGGCGGCGTTGTGATTTCAATAAGGATTCAATTTGTTCCGCCATGTGGTCGAAGTCACGGCTCAGGTCCGCAAGTTCATCCTTACGTCTTTCATCATAACCACCAACGCGCGCCGAAAGGTTTCCGGTTGCTAGACGGTGCGTCGCGGTGCGCAAATGTCGTATAGGCGCTGTGATATAACGTGCCAGCCAGAAGCAAACCAGGCCGGCGATCAAAAGAATTGTCGCGCCGCGCAGGATTTGAATTCCCAACGGGGCCCGCAAAACGTTGGCCACGGATTCAACCTTCATCGCCGTGACGAACACATAGCGAGTCCCCGTGGAACCAGTCGTTCTTCTAGCCACATATTTAGTTCCGTGGGATACGAAAAATTCGGTGTCGCCGGCTTGCAAAGCCTTTTGCGCAATGGCGTCAGCCTCTGCGGGCGTGGGCTGCGATAGGATTTCTTTGCCCTCATCGTCAAATAGAAAAGCCTGCCAACTCAAAGTGGTTTGCAGGGAGGTAAGATAATCCGCCAGCGCCCCCATGCCGTGATCGTCTAAAACGTCCGCGGCCCGAGCAGCCACAATTGGAATCAACGTTCGGTCCGACTGCTCGGATCGATTTAGCGTAAACACAGATTGAGTAGTGACCACGGAATAAATCAGCGTGCCGCTCACCAAAACCATAGCCAGCCAGAAGGAAAGAAAAATCTTTAAGAATAAAGTTCTCATGTTTTGCTCTCAGCGTTTTTTAGGCGCACCCGGTATCACGTAAATGTAGCCCACGCTCCGCACGTTCCGTATGCGATTGCCTCCATCAGGAGCGGACCCCAATTTCTTCCGGAGGTTGCTAATGTGCACATCGATGCTTCGATCGACCGGCACGAAGTCGCGTCCCAGTACGCTTTTCACCAGCTCTTCTCGCGTAATTACCTGTCCGGGTTTTCTAAGAAATGCGGCCAGGATGTCAAATTCAAGCGAAGTCAGATCCACGGCACGGTTCCCGCGGCGTACAATGCGGGCGCCCGTCTCTAATTCCACGTCGCCCAGAACTATGCGATCGGCGATCGGAGGCCGGACCTGCGTACTTCGTCGAAGAACCGCCTGTATACGTGCGACCAGCTCACGCGGATTGAATGGTTTCGGAAGATAGTCGTCGGCTCCAATTTCCAAGCCGACGATTCGGTCCACATCTTCGCCACGGGCCGTCAGCATAATGATGGGCAACCGCGACTTCGCCCGGATTTGTCGCAGCACTTCAAACCCTTGGATTCCGGGAAGCATCACATCCAGAATAACCAGAGAATATTCACCGGAAAGAGAACGATCCAAACCTTGCACGCCGTCGCAGACCGAATCTACCCGAAATCCTTCCGGGATCAGATACTCGGCAACCAGCTCGCACAGCTCCGCGTCATCGTCCACTACTAAAATGCGCGGACCCGGCCATTCTGCGTTTTTTTCGATTTCGTTCTGCTCAAGCACTGGATTCGGCACTCGTTTATCCGCGTGATTCCTGCCTTGATTTTACCTCATCGGGCCAAGGGCTGTTCACCCGAACGCCTTACCGATTCAAGCTAGGCGCTGAAAGCCAGTCCGATCGTCGCGTCTCATTTGAACAAACTTTCAGATACAATAGCGCGGAATGGGAAAAACAGCGATAGGATGCCAGGGCCTTCGCGGAATTCAGACGGCAGTCGTGATGTTGCGCCGAGACGGCGGAAAAATTTGAAGATCCGATGACTCAATCATCACAACACTTTTACTGGCGCGTCTTGTGTTTGTTCATTCTCTTAGCGCCGGTTATGACACAAGCGAATCCTGCGCTGTTTGCCATCCAGAAATCGCCTCAGTTGGAAGGGTTTGCGATTGATTTAAAAGCGACAGAAGAAGATGTCATCAGAGCTGTGCAAGACGTCGTTGAAGATCAGATGATTCACGGCACCTCGGTATATGCCCGCGAGGACAACCTAACAGAAGCCGAATCCGCGACATCCTCTGCATATTATGGAGCCTGGCAAGGCCCTGGCCACGTTTTCTACAAGATTCGCCGCGGGGCGCTTTCCCCGAAACATTTCAAGAACCCAAACGATATGGGCACCATCACTGTTCGCTATGTGGTCCAAGCCGTTTCGGCCAATCGAACGCACCTGCAGATTGACGCGGTATTTGTTGAAGACGCCATGCACAAGGTACATCCCTCCGACACCACCGTGGAAACCAGCGAATTCGCTGAAATCAATGCGCGCCTGCTTCAGATTCATAAAGAAGAACAACAGACCGCGGAACTCGTAAAACAAAGACAAAAAGACGACGAAGCGCGCGCCGCAGCAAAAGTGCGCGATCAGGAACTCGCCCGTCTGAACTCGGCGGAAGCTTCGTTGAAAGACTTGCAAGCTCGCGCGCATCAGCTCCGCCACGATGTCGAGGTGAAAGTCAAAAATCCAAATACCGAACTCAAAGCCGCTCCGTTCCAACGCGCTGCTAAACTCCAATCCCTTACGGAAGGCACCGAGGTTGTCATCGAGATCATCACGCCGTATTGGTACGGCGTGGAAACTGACCAGGGACAGCGCGGATGGCTGCGGCAAGACCAGGTAGAGCCTTTACCGTGAAAAAACTTTCCGGACTCACAATTTTTGTCCCGCAATTGTTCCTCGCCGCCCTCCTAATCGCCGGCTATGCTTCCGCTCAGGCGAAACCTGTTGAACGGACCTTCTCCAATCCGCTCTCAGAGGTTCAGCAGGTAATTGATGATATAAAGTCATCATCCAGCGGCCGTCTCCCCATCCTCGAAGGTTTTGTCGATGTCGGCGACCAACCCCTCAAGGGTTACGAACGGGGCTACTACGTTTGCACGCTTCAGGTGCTCCCTGCTGCCAACGGCGGCGCCAAAGTCCAAGTGACCTCGAAAATAACCGCTTGGTACACGGATCCGGAATCGGCGCGCTCTGGTTATCGTGAACTCACTTCCAATGGCCACGTCGAGACCGACTTGCTCGACCGTATCGAAGACGCCTTAGCGCACAAAGCCTCTCCGCATGCTCCAGGTTCCACTATTCGCGTCCCACCGGCTGGCCCGTTGTACACGCCCCCGCCAGCAAGCCCGCCCGGCTCGAAACCGCCGGCCACCGCTGCTGTCCCGGCAACTCCTCAACCTGCGACTAACGATTCGCCCGCGTCAGCCGCTGGCGAATCATCATCAAACAGGAATGCTCCCCCGGCGCTACCCGGTCGCACCGCCAGCCCACCCGCAGCGGCGCCGGCTGGAGAGAGTCTGGAGTCCATTCAAACTCGCCGCGCAATCGCGGAAGAAAGAGCGCGCCAGATTAGCGCTGATATAAAAGGGCTGGAACAGATTCAACAGAATCAGGTCCGCCCCGTAGATTTAGTAATCGTTAAAAAGCCGGGAGTTTCGATCTTTGCGAAGCCGGAAGAAGGGGCGCAAGTCTTGTTTACCGCGGAGGAAGAAGACGAGTTTCAGATTATTGGCCTTGAGGGCACCTGGGTACATGTGGAGATTTCCGGCGCTTCTCGAGGCTGGATACGGCGCTCACAAGTAGAAATGCCGTCAAGTTACGCTGGGCCCGACGGAGCGAAAGCGGCAGCCGCTGCGTTGCCCGCAAACGCCGATCTTTTCAAGGTTGCGCGAGAAGAAACGAACGCCTTCAGCGGCAAATGGGACCCGCTGCAAGGAAAAACAGTGAGAGTAGTTTGGGTTGAGCCCGCAGGGGGAGCTTCGTCCAGTCCTGCCGAGAAACGAAAGTTCGCGAAATATCTTCTGCTCAAAGCTTACAAAGAATTGGCCTCGTCCGATCAAAAAGTAGCCGGAGTTGTAGTCGTCTTTGATTCCGCAGACGGCGGACAAATCGCCGCCACGATGGAAAACCTGAAAGCCCTCCAAGACGGATCGATGTCCGACGCCTCCTTCTGGAAGGCGGCCTCTCTCGACCCTCCCGAATCTTTCCAGGACTCCGCAAAGTCCTAGCGTGGCCCGCTCTTCTCGATGTGGCACACCGAAAGCTAACGACCTGCAGCCCGAGGAATGCCCTTTGTCTCGACTGGTTTGGGTCTTGCTTCACGCTGATCGAGCACCTGAACCAAATGCACAAACAAAGTAGCAAGCAGTCTTAGTCTCGAAACTCAGAAGGACAACTAGAGCGGTTCCCTTAACGCTGGGATTTCTAAGTAGAACGGCTCAAACAGTCTTGTCTTTCGAGTAGCAGATTTGCGCGAGGTTGCACTCCAGGCACTGGGGCCTGCGCGCCTGGCACACTCTTCGTCCATGCCAAATCAACTGGTGGGAAAAGAGAATCCATTTTTCGCGCGGAATCACCTTCATCAAATCTTGCTCAACCTTCTTGGGATCCACATTTTTCGTCAGATCCAGCCGCCTCGACACGCGCAGCACGTGCGTATCAACCACCACTCCTGCGGCAATCCCAAACGCTGTGCCGAGCACCACATTCGCAGTTTTGCGCGCCACTCCCGGCAGCTTTAGCAGTTCTTCCATCGTTTTCGGTACTTCGCCGTGCAGCTCTTCAACAATCTGCTTGCTCGCGCCCATGATCGATTTCGTTTTGTTGCGGAAAAAACCTGTGGGCCGGATGTCTTGTTCCAATTCTGCCGGATTCGCGTAGGCGAATGCTTTGGCGTCCGGATATTTCTCGTAGAGCGTCTCAGTTACCTGATTCACGCGCACATCTGTGCATTGCGCCGAAAGAATCGTCGAGATCAGAAGCTGAAAAGGATTTTCATGCCTAAGAGCGCAAGTAACGTCCGGATACGCTTCGTCGAGTTTCTTTAAAATCAGCCGAACACGCTCCGGATTGGTGCCGCGCATTCCGCTGCCGCGTCCGGGGACCTTCGCGGACGTAGCTTTCCCCGCGCCTCGCTCCGCCGCGACCTTTTTCTTTGCAATTTTTTTCGGCTTTTTCGGCATCCGGCGAAAAACTATATCATGGACAGGCTAAGCTTCCGCCTGCGCAGCGGTTCTTTCCAGAAAAAACCGCTGTGATTGTCGCAGCTTACACCGCAAAGAAGAGGTTCTGTGCGAACGGCCACTCCGTATCGAACCATTGTCCAGCGCAGCGATACCCCGTACGTTCGCCCATTTGCGGAACTTCCTGCGGATTGTATTTGTGCGAACTTTCCGTCCAGATTGTTTCGCCATCGCGCAAGAGGAAGCTAAAGGGAGCCTTGCGAAGCGTCACGCGCTGCCATTTCGTTGAACGCAGATGCATCTCCACCCGGCGCTCTGCTTCGTCGTACCGCACGATATGCTGGATGTGCGAGAGCTCGAAATTGCCGTCCAGTTCGCGATTGATGCGCGCAAGAAGATTCTTGTTAAATGCCGCTGTAACGCCCGCCGCATCGTCATAAGCGGCCAGCAATTGCGGAATCGGTTTCTCCAAGTCGGTAGCCAACAGCAGCGCGTCGCCGGGAACCAAAATCTTGCGCACTTCGCGAAGAAATTGGTCTCCCGCGGGCCGGTCGAAATTTCCAATCGTACTGCCGAGGAAGAGAACCAAGAGATGTTCGCCCTCGCGCCGCCGTGCCGCTACTTCCTGCAAGCCGTCCAAATACGCGCGCTCGAATCCGACGATGCTAACTCGGTCCATCTCACCAAGTTCTTGCCGGCAACGGTTCAGCGCGCTGCCTGAAATATCGATAGGGTAATAGTTCACTCGCTGGCGTCGCGAAAGCGCTTCCAACAAAAAGCGCGTCTTAGCTCCGCTGCCGCTGCCTAGCTCTGCCACCACGAATGGTCCCTGGAGGCAATCGATGATGTCGGGCGCGTAGCGCTTCAAAGAACGCATCCCTGCCCGGCTCAATCCGTATTCCGGCAGCACGCAAATCACATCGAAGAGCGCCGAACCCACTTCATCGTACAAATATTTTGAAGGTAGCTCTTTCTGCCCTGGCTGCCCGAGTCCGACGATTACATCTGAAGAGAATTCGGCCAAAGCCTGGCTTCTGACGGTCGAAGTCGAAGATGCCATTCGCGGAGCGGTTGCCATTTCTATTCCTCCACACAACGGAAGGTGGCGTATGCATACGGATAATGCGGTTGAAACCAATTTCGGAACGATCGCCGCACCATGCAAGCATCCGTGCGCGCCGAGCCACCTTTCATAACAAAATGTTTGCCATCAAAAAAATCCGCGGAGTACCCGCGATAAAACGAAAAGGGTTCGAACCCAGGCAGCGGGCCGAACAAGGTGGATGTCCATTCCCAGCCATTGCCCAGAAGATCGAAAACACCAAATGCGCTAGCCCCCGCGGAATGCGCATCCACCGCAACCGGGTCCCAGCGCTGATGATGAAAGTTTCCATGATGGTTTTCGGGCTGCGCGTCGCCCCACGGATATATTCGCTCGCGGCCCTCCGGCGTTCCGTAGGCAGCGCGATGCCACTGCGCTTCGGTCGGCAACTTCTTCGCCGACCAGCGCGCAAAAGCGGAAGCCTCCGCGTGGCTCACGTAAACGGGCCAGGATTCCGGCAGCGGCATCATTCCAAACATCGCGCGATAGTTCCACTGTGTGGCAGGATCAGACGCGGACGCACTCGATGAATTCAAATCAGCCCGGTACGACCAAAAAAATGGATGTTCGAGTCCCTGCCGAGTTTTCCAATCCCAATCTTCCGGCGTCCAATGTTTTGGATCTTGGTATCCACCGGACTGGACAAACTTCAAGTACTCGCCATTGGTCACCGGAAAAACATCGATCGAAAAACTCGGAACCGAAATTTCCTCCGTCCCAAACTCGTTATCCCACCCGAACGCTCCACCCATGCCTTTCCGTTGCCCGAGCGTAGCGCTTCCCGCAGGGACCAGCGCTAGCCGTCGTTCCGGCGACGGACTTGTATCTGCCGACGGCAGAGGCTGCGGCGTTTTTCTGTCCACCGGCAAATTGTGCAGCAAATAAGCAAGCGTCTCGGCATGCATCAGCCGATGTTCGATCGCAACTTGCAGCAGTGTCCCATCGATCAGCGCCGGTTCCTGCGAACTCACGCCGTTCCGGTCGCGCAATTTAGAATCCAGTTTTTCGCGCACCTCACGCTTGTATCTTTCCACCACGCCGATGTTTGGCCAATCGCTCGGCACGTCCGTCGGCAAACCGCCGTCCACAGGATCGATACCAAACGCGAAAAGTTTGTCCAGATCCGTATCTTGTGATTGCAGTCCCAGCGCGCCGCTCAGCAGGTTCCGGTCAAACGCCTCCAGATGTCCCAAATAGAAAATAAGCCGATGTCTTTCAGGGATGGGCCGATCGTAAAAAGAATTCGGAGGTAGAAGATTAAAAAGACTATCCGTGCGTGCACGTGCCTCGTCTAACCTGGCAAGCAGTGATGGTTGTAAGACAACTGCGGTGCGCGGAGTCGCCATAATTCACCCAGGAAGTAATGCGAGTCCGCAGCTCTAACCTGCCGAAGATAAGAGGCTACGGGGTCGCACGCGCATTAGACGCTGCCAGCTGCCCAAAAGTGGCAACTATCGGATAGCCCAGGCCCCCAGCATACTTCTAAAGGCTTTACCCCGGTGACTATAAAGATTTTTCTCCCGGTTGGGAAGCTCTGCGTAAGTCCGACCCAGTTCCGGGAACAAGAATATCGGATCATAACCGAAACCATTTGCGCCGCGCGGCGCTTCCGTCAGTACGCCTTGCGCGAAATCAGAAGTCACCGCGAGCAGGCGCCCCTGCTTCGCTAAAGCGGTAACGCAGACGAACTTCGCACGCCGCTCGTCACCCTTCTTGTTTTTCATTTCGCGCAGTAGCTTGTGGATGCGATCCTCATCCGTCGCATTCACCCCCGCATAACGCGCCGAAAGCACTCCTGGCGCGCCGCCCAGCGCAGGAACCACCAATCCCGAATCGTCCGCCAAAACGCATGCGCCTGTGAATCGGCTGTAATACTGCGCTTTGCCTGCAGCATTCTCCGCAAACGTCGGAGCCGTTTCTTCGAACTCTTCGATCTCAGCAAGATTTGCTAGGCCCGCGAGCTCAATTCCGGATTCGCCGGCGAGCTCGCGATATTCCCGCAGCTTGCCAGGATTAGAGGAGGCCAAAAGCAGTTTCATATCGCGCGATACTCCGCATCGGCGCTGTTACCGCGCGTGACTCAAAAAATTCATGTGCAGCAATTCGTGCTGTGCCCGCGTAAGCTTGCGAATTCCTCCGGCCGCCAACGCGAGCAGCAATTCCAGTTCGCGTTGCGTGTAGGGCCGCCCCTCCGCGCTTGCTTGCACCTCCACAAACTCGCCGCTCCCGGTCATCACCACGTTCATATCCACTTGCGCCCGCGAATCCTCTTCATAAGCGAGATCGAGCAGCAGTTCATCCTTCACGATCCCCACGCTGATAGCCGCCAGCGAGTCGATCAGCGGGACTTTTCGCAGCATTCCTCCCGCAACCATTCG
Organism: Binatus sp. (SeqCode); assembly: GCA_035602755.1. Classification (GTDB taxonomy): domain Bacteria; phylum Acidobacteriota; class Terriglobia; order Acidiferrales; family UBA7541; genus Palsa-295. Next base: position 18,378 of record DATNLR010000129.1, read on the forward strand.
CTCGAGTGACAGCGCCAGCGCCACAAAGGCGCCTGTAACGGAGGCCGTCCGTGTGCCGCCGTCGGCTTGAATCACGTCGCAATCAATCCAAACTGTTCGCTCGCCCAGCGCTTTCAGATCCGTCACCGCGCGCAGCGTTCGTCCTATCATGCGTTGAATTTCCAGCGTCCGCCCGGATTGGCGTCCCCGACTCGATTCGCGGGGCGTGCGATTCTCGGTCGAGCGCGGCAGCATCCCGTATTCGCCGGTTACCCAGCCTTTGCCCGAACCTTTCAGAAATGACGGGACCCCATCTTCCAGCGTGGCTGTGACGATTACGCGTGTCTGTCCTGCTTCAATCAGCGCGCTGCCTTCCGCATGAGGGATAAAGTCCGGCGTAATTTTCACTGGCCGCAGTTGATCGGCCGCGCGTCCGTCTGCTCGCAAGATAAAACTCCTTCCTCGATTTGAAACTGGCGTGCTAAATCTTCGGTGTTAAGTGTGACTACTACCGGCGCAGGTGTCAACACATGCTAAAAGTGAAAAGACTCGTTACTTTTTCGTCCCGCTCGGCGTGGGATTTCCCGCCGGCGCGCTCAGAGTTTGCGCACCCGGAGGATTTAGATCGAAGAACCCCGTCAGGTCCATATGTCCCGCCAATGTTTCCATTTCCTGTCCGTGAATCAATATTTTCAGCCGGCTGAGCCCGGGCACATTATTCTCGAGCGTGCTCTTGATCGAATCAACGGCCATTTGTTCGCTCAGTATTCCCGACGGCATCTCGGAAGCCAGCGCTTCGGAAAAATCTGCAATAGCGGTTCCGTCCGGAAGTAGGTAAAAGCCCAGCACAACCGCGTCGGACGGAAGCGTACGCTGGTCTGCGGCCGGCGCGTCGGTGATAAGTTCGTTCAACACTTGCTTGGCGCGTTTCACCGGATCGGGGGAAAGCGCTAGGGCTACCTGAACCGGCGCGATTTTATCCGGCCCCGCGGCCCAATAAATCTTTGCCTGGCTTCTCGCATCTGTTGGCGCGGAAGTTGTCGTTGCCAGCAGGTCGCGGCGGGCTTGTTCCTCGCTGGTTGGGTTTTCCTTCAGCCCCGTGATTCGCCGATGCAGGCTGCGCAGGCTGATCAAACCAATCAGCACTGCCACACTCAGAATCGCCAAAGTGATTCTCAGGTTGCGAGGCATTATTTTGTCCCTGAAATTCCCGATGGACCGCTGGCTGGCCGCGTGGCTGTGATGCTGTGCGCGACCGCAGTCGCTACCGGCTCGGCCATGGCCACCAGTTGATTCCGATCCGAAACCGCTACGTTAGAAAGTTCAATGGCCACCGCCGGACCCGCCACCGAACGCAATCCTCGAACCGCTACTCCAGAAGCTGCCGCGGGCGATCCTGAAAACCGCAGCGTCAGATCGGCCTGCAAAATATCTGCCAAATGATGGCTGGCATCGGCAAAAGGACGCTGTGCTTCCTCCCACCCCAACAGGCTTGTTGTTTTTGGCGGCGTGATAGGAAGCGTGTTTGCATTTGTGGTTATGGCGCTGGCGTTTGGCGGCGTTTGTGAGAATTGGTAGAAATATGCCCGCGCCGTGTTCGGCGTTCCGGTCGAAGAAATATGAAAGCTGATAAAAATCACGTCGCGATAAGCATTGGCTATGGCCGCGCGGTCATCATACGAGGGATTTGAATCATCGTTGCGTGTCATCACCACGCGAAATCCCTCGCGTTCCAGGGCATAACGCGTAATTCGCGCCATTAGCAGAACCATATCTTTTTCGATCAGGCCATTCTGTCCGCGCGCTCCGGTATCGGTTCCGCCGTGCGCGGGATCGATTACGATCACGGGGCCGGTATGAGCTGGCGGCTGGGGAGCCACTTGCGGGGGAACGCCTGGAGGCGGAGCCGCTTGCTGCGGCGGTACATTCGTCGCCGGCTGTCCTTGCTGCTGCGGTAGGGACGGCGCGGGAGCCTGCAAACTCCTCGCAGTCCAACGCGGTGTTGCGGTTAGAACAAAAGCGCTCGCTAGGGAAATAATTGCCACGAATAGAAATGAATTTCGCACGCAAAAGAGAATAGCAGAAATGAAGAAATGTCCAGCCGCCAAGAAGAGAATGCGCTGACGATTAAGCATCCTCTCGAATCATATCCGCGGCTTTCTCCGCAACCATGATCGTCGGAGCATTGGTGTTCCCCGCAATGATGCGCGGCATAATGGACGCGTCCACCACCCGTAATTTTTCGACTCCGCGAACGCGCAGCCGCGTATCCACGACGGCCATCGAATCATTTCCCATCTTGCAAGTTCCCACCGGGTGGTAAAGCGTCTCCGCTTCCCGCCGGACGAATTCACCGATTTCGGCGTCGGTCTGCGCATTTGCGCCGGGATGCAGCTCGTCGCCGCGGTAAGCTTCAAATGCTTTTGAGTGCGCGAGCTGCCGCGAAAGCCGAACCCCGTGGATGACCACCTGCATATCGGCTTCGCTGGAAAGATAGTTCGCATGGATGGCCGGCGGCTCCAGCGGATTCACCGAACGCAGGGAAATTTCGCCCCGGCTTTCCGGGGTAACCAGCGTAGGCCCGAAGCCAAAGCAATGTTCCTTTCGCGGGGAAAGCCCGTGATTCACGTAATAGGCTGGACCAAACAACAGCTGCAGGTCCGGCTCCACAAGGTCGCGTCTGGTGCGCAGAAAAATTCCCGCTTCCGCCACATTCGATACCAGCGGCCCGCGTTTGAATAAAAAATACTTCAAAAGATTCGGCACTGACTCGGCGCTTGAGAGCGACACCGGCTTGGTACAAAGATAGCCCACCGAAACCATCACATGATCTTGAAGGTTTTTGCCCACACCGGCCAGGTCGTGAGCTGGCCGTATGCCCACCTTTTTTATTTCATCCGCCGGGCCGATTCCTGAGAGCAGCAACAGTTGGGGAGAATTGACCGTTCCACCCGAAAGAATCGTCTCGCCATCAGCACGCGCTTCCTCCGAAACGCCATTGCGAATATAAGCCACTCCCACGGCGCGCCCTTTTTCCATTGACACTTGTGTTGCGTGTGCGCCGGTCATGACAGATAGATTCGCGCGCTTGCGCGCCGAGTGCAGATAGGCCTCGGCCGCGCCGTGACGCTTGCCCTTCCGCTGTGTGACTTGGTACAGACCAACACCGTCCTGACTCTCCGCGTTGAAATCCGGATTGCTTGGAATTCCAAGTTCAGCGGCGGCGGATAGGAACGCGCGGGTGAGAGCGTTCACATATCGCAAATCCGTCACGTTCAGCGGACCGCCCGTGCCGTGATACGCAGATGCGCCGCGCGTTTGATTCTCCGACTTTTTGAAGTACGGCAGGACGTCGGAAAATCCCCAGCCCGAATTTCCCAGGCTTTCCCAGTAATCGTAATCCAGCGCATTTCCGCGCATATAAATCATGGCGTTGATCGCACTCGACCCACCCAGCATTTTCCCGCGCGGCCAATACAGCCGACGCCGGTGCAAATGTGGTTCAGGCTCAGTGGAATAATTCCAGTCCACGGCAGTTTTGTATAACTTTGAAAAAGCTGCAGGTATCTGCGATTCCCTCGGCCTCGTCGGCGCGCCCGCCTCCAGTAAGAGGACGCGCACGCGCTTATCCTCTGTCAGACGAGCCGCCAGAACGCACCCGGCGGACCCCGCACCAACGATGATGTAATCGTATGTATTTCTTTGTTTCGTCACGCCTGCGGCGAGGTTAAATGATTCGCAGAAAATCCGCAGCAATAACTTACACCGAAGCCGTCAGTTCGCGGGGAGATAAACGCTAAGCAGCTTTGCGCTGCTTGATGGCGGTAGCAACCCAGCCGTCTTTTTTCACCGCCGCACTTCCCCAATAGGCCAAAAATCCGCCAATAATAAGGAGGACTCCAAAGGCAAGCCCGTTCATGCCGAAGATATGTTCGGATTCGCCGTGAACCATCGCGAAGCCCAGCAACAGCACGGGGCACACACCCAATAGTATGGCACCTGCCAGACCGCCCGGAACTTTGAACGGTCGGCGTAGATTCGGCTCCTTGATGCGCAGCGCCACCAGCGCCACGAACTCAAGCGTCAGGCTCATCCCGTACAATAAAATGTCTATGGTCACGAGCCGTTCGAATCCCAAGCCCAGACACATCGCCCAGCCAACCGCGCAAACCACGATAGCGACCCAGGGCGCGCGCGTCTTCGGATGCAGCTTTTGAAAGACCGCCGGCAGCATCCCGTCCTGCGACATAGCCAGAGGCAGCCGTGAATAGCTCATCACCAGCGCATTGAACATTCCGAAAGCGCTCATCATTCCGCCCAGCACCAGCGCCACGCGGAACCCTCGCGCGACCAATGGGCCGCCCACTAAGCCGCCCATCATTCCTGCAAGGTCAGCCCAGGATCCTGTCTCAAACGCGGATGACGGCACTCCCGTCAGCCACATAGCCGCGAACGGCAAAACGTAGCTCAACGAAACCACTGCGACCGCGACCAGCATCGCACGCGGATAAGTTCTCTGGGGTCGCTTCACTTCCGTCGCAATTGTGGAAGCGTTGTCCCACCCCATATAATTCCACATGCAGATCAGCAGCCCGCCTACCAGGCCCACCGAAGAAGTCGTCGGGGCCGTCGTCACACCTGAGAGCGCCCCTATTTTGGTTGGCGCGATCAGGATAATCAGCGCGAATGGAGCCGATAGCAGAAAAAATAGCCAGAGCGAAGTTGTGGCCACCACGCGAATTCCCGCAATATTCATCAGCGCGCAAACTGTCACCACCCCTAGCCCAACCATCACTCCGCGATGCCCCCCGCCGAACCAGGGGATCAGTCTGGAAAGATAGGCCACAAACAGCGTCGGGTAGATCGCCATATCAAAGATACTGGCGACCAGCGAGAGCCATGCTTCTTGAAATCCCCAGAAATTCCCCAGACCGCGCCGAACCCAAGCGTAAAACCCGCCTTCTGCAGGAAGCGCCGCGGAAAGCTCGCCAATCATATAGGTGGTCGGCAGGCTCCAAATGAGTGGAGTCAGTAGTAGCAACAAGATTCCCAGGCCGTAGCCTGCGCCGTGAATGATGTCTTCGGTACCGTACGTTCCGCCCGACACCATAAAGAAGGTCGCCGCCACTAGCGGCCAGAGTGTTAGCTTGGCAGTGCGTCTTGTTTGGGGAATCGCCCGGGTGGGAAATTGGGCTGGGAGGGATACAGTGCTCAATTTATTGTCGCGTCCTCCATACAGCGACCCTCGCGCTCTTTCTAGCGTGTTTGGCGCGAGTTCGCATGGTGCAGAATACGGATATTCTTCCGCGATGCAAGACTTTTCTGCACTGCGAGCCAAATTATTTTCGAAAGCGATTTCGGTTCGTGACCCCAGCGAACAATTCCGCGAGGAGTCTCGGGGAAACCTATAGGTGAGTTTGGAAAAAAACTGTAATCGATTCCGCCGGGGCTCGATTCTTTGAACGAAGTCGGCCCGGCTGGGTGGTGAGCCAATGCGCACGAAGCTGCAACGCGCAAATGCCGGCCCGCGGTTACTCTTGGTCGAAAAATAACAGCGAGCCATCGCGGAACGCGGCTTCTATCAATCGAGGTTTTCCCTACAGTCCATTTCGAATGGCATCGTCCAAGCGGTTCAGACCTCGCCTGTGATCTCGAGCGCCTTGAAAGATGTTGGCAGGGGGCTGATTTACTCCGGACATTCTGAGCGTATTTGGACCTTCAGTGGTATCTCCGCGCAGGCCCTCGCTGCACTGAAATAGAGGAAGAATTTGCGCTTTGCAACGCCAGCAATAGGAAAACGTCTTCCTATATGATATTTTCGCGGGTCGGCCAACTTCAAGTATTTAAACCACTTGTGAGTCGGGCATTATGGAGCGCTGATTGCCATATCTCACTAACGCCTGCGAACGCGACCATCGCGCCGCAAAGAGGGGGCGGAGCTAAGGAGTATTTATTATGAAGTTAGTCACAAGATTTCTCACGCTGGCGGCTCTCCTCTTACTATCGGTCGCTACCGTCAAGGCTGATTCTGGCCAAACTGTATCCTATACACTCAGCGGACCGACGGACGCGACTTTCACAGTATCGATGGGTACTTCGCCTTCGCCGGAATTTTCCGGGCAGAATTACTTTTTCATGGTACAGCCGACCGACCTCGTCGTTGATGGCGTCTCCATGATTGACACCATCGTGTTCTTTAACTCGTCCGATCTAGGCGGGTTGAACAGCGTTTTCGATGCGCTGCCGGATCTGGGCGGCCCGCAGCTCTATTCGGGTAACGAGTCCGATCCTACCCTGCTTACTGGTGTCTTCTCTCTTTATGACCTGGAGACGGGAGCCTCCTACACGCTGACTGCGAACGCAGTAAACACCACGGTGCCGGAACCAACTACGGTATTGATGTTGCTGGCGGGCCTATTTGCAGTGGGTTTGGGATTGAAGCGGCGTTCGGCGAATCTGGCGGGCATTAACTAGCACTCAGTTTTGCAGTCAATCGGGGCAAGCTTACTCGGCGAGTTTTCTGACGCAAAGCTTGCCTCGTCCAATTTGTAGGCGCTCTACTCCACGGTTCTTCTAAAACAATCCCGGCCGATGAACTAGGACTTTTTTTGCAGTTCCGCCAGCGCAGCCAACACTTCTTCGCTGTGCTTGCCGGGATCGACATCGAGATATTCCTTCACAATCACTCCATCCGGATTGATCAGAAAGGTGTGCCGCGCGGACAGCTTCTTCACCCCGAAGTTCATGATCGAGCCGTACTGCTCAGAAACTTTGTGGTCCGTGTCGGAAAGTAGCTTGAAGTTCAAACCTTCCTTGCTGCAAAACTTCTGATGCGAATCCGTGGTATCGGCGCTGACGCCCAGAATCACCGCGTCCTTCTGCTGATACTGCGCTAGGTCGCGTTGGAAGTTGTGCGCTTCGGTGGTGCAGCCGCTCGTGAAATCCTTCGGGTAAAAGTAGAGGACGACCCACTTGCCGCGATATTCGTGCAAGCTGATTGGGGTACCTTCTTGGGAGTTCAGCGTGAAGTCGGGCGCGGCCGCTCCCGTGGCGGGCGCTTTATCGCTAGCAGCCCGCAGCCCGATATAATCTAGGCCCAGCATACCTGCCAGAATTGCCAGCACCGCAACCATCCGTGTGATCGCCAGCTTGGAACATTTCATCATGTTCTTCTCCATTCACGCGGTTCGTGCAACTCGATTCACCATATAGCATTATGATGCGCTGGCGACCGGACAGATGGATAATTTTTGTAAAATTATTGGCTGGCGATCAAGTGGCTGAAGCGAAGAAGCGTCTTCGGGATTCTAGGAGTTGGAGTTCGCGGGCTTGCGGCTAAGAGCAGTCAAGGCCAAGCAGCCACAAAGCAGTAACAGGAGCGCAGATGGTTCTGGCACGGCTTGGGGTGTCTGTGTGGTAGTGACGGAGCCGCGATGAGTTCTGTTGACCCACTCGTAGTGGGCCGCAAATCGACGGTCCCCCATACTCAAGCTCTCTCGCGTCGAGATCTCGCGTGCCGCACTCGCATCAAGCGTTAGAGTGTCATCGCTGAATGAAGCAGGCTGGGACGAAATATCCATAAACCGGCCGGGCGTGGAAAGGACGGGTTCATCCGCCCGCACCGTGCTCGCGCTGAGGCATAGGGCAGCTAGAGCAAGAATACCGAGCAACTTCTTCATGACATCCCCCGCCTCAGGTTAAGATACACTATGTGTGTAGCAGATCCATAGTTAATTGTCAATACATTGTTTACCACCTAAACGGGTGTACCGCTTTGAACCGATTCGTCTTCCGCTATCGGATTTAAGAATTCGAGTTTGCGACCTTGCGGCTAAGTCCCACCAAGCAGGCACAACCGCAGAGCAGAAGCAAGAGGGCTGACGGTTCGGGGACAGCTGAGGTAGAGGTGGCCGTCACCGTTCCGCCTGTCAGACCGCCATAATCGCCCGATAGGTCGTAGAAGACGCTGCCGGATCCATCGGACGCATCGAACGGCGTGATTGGGAAGATGCCATTTAACAGGGTCGCGGCAGAGCCCGATACACTGTAAATCTGCGCGCCGGTCAAATACCAATCGTACGTCTGGCCGCCCGACGTAATCACGATGTCAAACAACCCATCGAGACTGCTGGGCGCATACATGATGGTAGCCGGAACGTTCGTAAAGGAAGTGGCGCCGAAGGTGTAGTTCACCATGGCGTTTTCGCTGAAGCCGCTGCCGAACGGGCCGCAAGTGCAGGTAGAAGGCAAGTTGAAGGAAAACGTAAACGAATCGCTGGGCGCGGAAAAAGGCGTTGGAGTCGTGGTCGAAGAAAAGGTGCTGTCAACGGTGTAGGAGGTTGTTCCGCCGTCGGCGCGGGCGGCCGTGGCGCCCAGCCCCAGGATCAGAACCGTTACCGCCAGGATACCCACAAATCTTTTCATGCGTGTCTCCACTTATATGTCAAAGACGAAAAGTCTAGCAATCACGCAGTTATCCGGCAATACACTTTTTACGGTAGAAGCGTTTGGCTCTAGTACGGCTGGGCAGCGGCCATAAGGCCGTGAAGCTGCCTGCGGAATTTTTGTTTCTGGGCGCGGACTAGCGAGCACCGATTTGCTCCTGCACGCTCTGCCGGAATTGCTGCGGGTGAGCGATCATCACGAACGATTCCGGAGTGCCGCCGGTGCCGTGGATGACGACCGAACCGTAGCCGAAGATTCTGCCGAGAAATGTCTCCGTGACGCCGATGCTTTCCACTTTGCTGAGCATCACGTCGAGCGTGCGGCGGCTGGCCATTCCGGTTTTAATCAGCACGCGGCGGTTGGTGACGGCCATTTCGGTGGCGTTTCGTTTTGCGGCGCCCCAGGCGAAGATGATGACCGCGATTAGCACAAGGGCGCTGCCAAACATCGTCAGGCCGCCGGGTCCGAGGGAAGACTCAAGGGAGGGTATGTCGCCGTGCCCGTTTTTTGCGGCAACCGCATCGATCAGGAGTGCGACACCCGGAATTCCCAAAAGCATGCTGAGCAGTAAAGGCCCCAGCAGAACGATCCAGTGGTGTCGCGTTTCGAACAGTAGCGTCTCGCCAGGAACCAGGTTTTTAGTAATGTAACTCATCAAATCCTTGCGCCATTTTGTGAAATTCTGGTGCGCGGCTACGCGTGGTTGTGGCCCCGCGTAGAAGTGGCCGACCACTTTGCAAAAAACGCCCCTTTTTCCGCATCCGGAGCTCGGTATTTTGAGAGTCAGAGTTAGCGAAATTTTGCGTCGAAAAGAAATTGCTAGGTGCGGAAATCGAGCTCAAGCGTTTTTGTATTTTTTGGCCATTTGAGCTGTTCTCTGCGGTTTGTCTTCTCAGTGCTACAGCGCGATCTAATTCTGCAATTTGGCGATTTGATTTCCCCTGTAGGGTGTCCGGTAAAGATCGATTACCGAGAGAAAGCTTCGATCGGCAAAGCTCCGGTCGGGATAGACTGGCTGGTCTCGGTTGAAGAGTCCGCTGCTGTTCTGTTTGAATCACGCGGAACGCTAGCATGTTGATTTACGAAAAACAAGGATTCGTGTGTGGACGGCCAAGCGCCTAGGGAGGCTCTGCCATTTGGAGTTCCATAAGCTCGAGGCATTATCGAGTCGGCTTTCAGTTCCTGGGTAATCCGACGGAGCTGAAAAACATGGGGGCCGAGATTTTCTGGCTTGTGAGCGGATTTCCAAATAATGTCCGCTGACTGAGTTTGTTTGTACTCCGCCTCGCTAAACTACTAAACACCAGTGTTGTCAATGATATTGCTCGAGGACAGATTTATTTCTGGAATGACGAAAGGCCTTTTGGTAAAGACGCTCGGGAATCTGTTTTTGCGTATGCACTTCGTCTAAGGCAACATGGTCACGAGAGGTGATGCGCGGATGGCCAAGGGTGCGGAGCGAAGAGCTGGCGCGCGGCCGAAGAAGCTGTATGGGTTGAAGAAGTGGCAGTACATGGCGATTAACACCTTCCTGATATTTCACATTTTGGCGATTAGTTGCTGGTGCATGCCGCTGAGCAGTCCATTCATTGGAGTGTGTAGGGACGCGCTGCGGCCGTATTTTGTTTGGTCCGGGCTGTTTCAGTCGTGGGACATGTTTTCTCCACAACCGAAGGCGACCAATAGTTATTTGGAGGCGCTGGTTTTGTACAAGGATGGGTCCACGAAGATTTGGAGTTTCCCGCGGATGGAGCAGTTGACGCTGACCGAAAGATATTCCAAAGAGCGCTATCGCAAGTTTGTGGAAACGCTTTTGGATAACAAAAATGCCGCGCTGTGGCCGGATGTGACGCGTTATGTGGCGCGGCTGCCGGAGATTCAAGCAGCGGGTCAACCGCAAAAAGTGATGCTGCTAGCGAAATGGTCCGACATCCTGCGTCAAGACGATGGGACATTTACGCGCGCCCCCTGGGACGAGCACGTTTTTTACAGCTACGACGTGAAGCCTGAGGATTTGCAGTGACGGGGAAGTCGTTCGTCGAAGCGTGGAACGAATTCTTTTTTGCGGAACAGTCGCCGATTCCGATTGCGCTGTTTCGCCTGTTGTATGGAATAGCGACGCTGGCCACGGTGTTGTTGACGCGCAACGACTGGATCGCCTGGTACGGGCCGCATGCCTGGGTGAGCTTGTCAACGATGCAGGCGTTCGAGCCGGGGCCTCGGCTAAATCTGTTTACGGTGATGCCGGCGAGCGTTTTCTGGGTGCAGGCGCTGTTTTGGGTTTTAGTAGCCTCGGCGGTTTGTTTAACGATTGGATTTCTCACACGGCTGAATAGTGTGGTCGTTTATGTTTGCCTCGCGTCCATGCAGCAGAGAAATTTATTTATTCTTCATGGCGGCGATACGTTTTTGCGCGTGGCAGGGTTTTTTCTGATTTTTTCGGCGGCCGGAGCGGCGCTGTCCGCCGACCGGCTGATTCGGATTTGGCGCGGAAAAGAAGGCGTCGAAATTCGGCCGCGAAGACCTTGGGCGCAACGCATGATCCAGTTTGAGCTTTCGCTGGTGTATTTCGTGGGTTTTTGCTGGAAAGTGGCGGGGGCCATGTGGGTGCAGGGGACCGCGCTCTCCTACATCTACAGGTTGGACGAGCTGCAACGGTTTCCGCTGCCTTCGTGGTTTCTGAATGAGACGTTGATGAAGCTGGCGACCTGGTTCACCCTGGTTTTGGAATTTGCGTTGGGAGTGCTGATATGGATCAGGGAGATTCGGTACTATTTGCTGGCGATTGGATTGGTGTTTCATCTTTCGATCGAATATTCCATGAATATTCCAATGTTTCAGTGGGACGTCTTGTCCGCGTATGTTTTGTTTGTGGATGGGGCGGATCTGGAGAAAGCGTGGAATTGGATTCGCGATTGTGTCGGCCCGTATCTCGGCGAACGAATCACTGTGATTTACGATGGCGGGTCGGAGCGGCTGCGCAGAGTAGCAAACTTGCTGGGGGCGCTGGATATTTTCGGGCAATTGCGGATTACCGATGCGCGAGATTTGGGGGCGCCCAGCGGCGTGGGTGCAAAAGCTGCACGAAACGAAATCGTAATGGTGACGAATTCTGGGGCACGCCAAGGACTAGAAGGAATGCGAACAGTGGCGGCGGCGCTGCCCTTGATGTGGCCGGTTTTTGTTGCGTTGTCGATCAGAAGGCTGTGGGCGTCCTAAACGCGAAGACGCTACCGACAGACCAAGTACGTTTTATTCGCAGAACGAAACGGACTGCTCTATAGCACCCCTCGCAAATCAGTTGCTCCCCCTTGGCTGGGGGGCGGATTCGCATCCCTGGCCCGTGGTGTTTCCGGTCAGCAGGTTATTCGCTGCGGTGAGCGAATGGCTGTAGCAACCGTGTATGGTGTCGAGCGAGTAGTAATCCTGGGAGCTGGCTTGGTCCAGGTTACCGGTAATTTCGAACGACGAGTTGAGGAGCAGATCGTCCGTGGAAGAGACGCTGTTGGCTACGGTGCCGAAGTAAATTGGAATGCCGTTCGCCTTCTCCGTGTCTGTGACCTCGTACTTCTGCATGATTTTGGAAATCTGCGCGAAATTGCCGTTGGAATACTCGATGAATTTAATGTCGGCGACGATGGGGAAAGACCATTGCCTGCTTTGGACGAAAGTGAGAGCTGGAGTGCGGGTGGTGGTGGTGGAGTCAACCGTGCTGGTCTGGTTTACGTTTTCCACATCAAGCGATGAAGTGATGTTGTATTGCTGCGTGTTCGCGAAATGGATGCTCTGAAAAACTTTGGTGTCCACTTTTCCGTGCGAAGTATTGACGTAACCTTCGACGGTGAAACTGCGTTTGGAGGCCACGATTAACGAGCCGGTGACGTCACCACTGGAATTCACAGACAGGTTATTTGTGACCGTCGGGCTGGGTTCTGCGGAGATGGTATTTTCGGTAACTTCGCCAGTTATCTGGCTGGAACCGTGGTCTTGATAGAGCAGAAGCGTTGCGTACATATTGAAATAATATTCGGTGTTGAATTCGCTCAGCGAAATAGTGTGCGACGAGCCGTCGCTGAGGATACTGGCGAACGGAGTCAAGTCCACTCGATAAGGAATGAAATTGAGGGTTTGGACTCCGGGGATTGGCGCCCAGAGATAGGGATCGATTCCGCCTGTGTAGATCCACGGGGAAACCGGGGCCACGCCTGCGGGCGTGCCGTCGATGGTGATTTCTGTTTCGCGAAAAGCGGTGTTGCCGCAGAAATCTTCCAGCTCGGTTTCGAGCGCGGTGGGCGGACACAAGAACCATTGTTCATCTGTCTGCTGGCTCTGCGCGATTACGTCGAGATAAGCGCGTTCGACGTTGGTAGGTAGCGTAAATGTTTCGGACAAAGATTGTGTTGGGCTACTCAGTTCGACCGCACCACCCGCGGCATCGGGGATCGGCAGAACATTGTCAGGTGTTCGCGGGGCTGGGTTAAGAGCGTCCGGTGGATAGAATTCGATTTTTGCGGTGCCGTAAATGATGCCGGTATAAGTGGAATTCACGATGTTGTAGATGTCGGCTTCGCCGGATTGCGGTTGAGTTAGAAGCACGCTGTAATCGGTGATGTCGCGCTCAACTTGCCACGAGGGACTGAGCGTTGGAGTAGGCTCAGGCGTGGTGCCGTAGAGGATGTTTACGTGGCCGACATAAATCGCGGCGGTGCGGTCAAATTGAATCCCTTCGGTAACATGGAAATTACCGACGAAAATGACTTTAGCCCAGGGACCTGTGCAGCCATCGGGAGGCGTGTAGCGCCGTTTCTGGTTCCCGAGGTGCCGGTCTTATGCATAACGATGGTGCCAGCGGGTAGGTTGCCTTTGATGCGGTTCAAGCCACTCGAGGAATTTTTCATCCAGTCTAAGAGAGTCTGGGTGTGCTCGGGCGTCAGCGGGGAATTGTCGCTGATGCGGCGAAGCAATTGGACTGCGGCTGCGGGCTCGAACCAGTTGCGGTATTGGGCTGCAAGTTCCCGAGCGAGGCCGTCCTCACCATCCTCCAGATGAAAGCCGTTTACTCCGATGGAATGGATGTAACTGGTGACCATGGACGGACCGCCTACCAATCGCAGCACAATGTCGGTTGCTACGTTGTCGGACTCAGAAATCGCCAGGTGGAGAAGTTCTCGCAGAGCGACGTCGACGTTAGCTTGGGGATATTTGTCCTGCAACGGACTGTGGGTATGAGGAAGTATGCGGTCGCTGGGGAGAAATCGCACAGGTTGGTCAAGCGAGAGCGTGCCTTGTTCCACTTGATGAAACGCGGTGATTGCCAGCGGAAATTTGAAGACCGACTGCATGGGCGGATGCGCGTGTGGGTCGAGGTCGCAACGCAAGGTGGAGTTGGGCAGCGAGCAGGATGCGGAGACTTTGCCACCGGCGTCAGCAGCAATTGCGCGGACCTGCTGTTGGAGAGTGCTTTGAGCAAGGAGTGAACTGCTGAAGAGAAGTAAGGCCAGAGCTATACCATGCATATTTGCCGCCACCTGGATTTTCTAACTCGACGCATCTCGGCCTAGCATGATGGCTTAGACGCGTCGGGCTAGGAAAAGAAAGATGAGTTGCTGATTCCGATAGCGCGCTTTCAGTCCTTCGACTGCTCTTTTTCTTCTCTGATGGAGAGTGGAAAGAACTGGTCGGTGGCCAAACTGACGAGCAGCAGACCGACTGCAATGAATAATGCTCGCATGCGCAGAGAAGAGAAGGTCCAAGTTCCAATCGCGGCGCTTCCGACATAGAAGAACCAAACCGCAGAAAGGAAAAGAGCCTGCTCGCGATCGCGCCTCTGATTGCCGTGAGCTTCGGCGCTTCGAGCTCTCGAGTGCAGCAAGTTTGTTGATCATTCCGGTGACGAAGGTCGTGTGAGCCGTGAGCGGGCCGATTCCCGTTAAGGTAGCGGTTTGGATGCCCATGGCGGCCGCGAGCGTAGCCAAGCTCCAGAAAAGGCCGATGGCGAAAGCTGGACGAACTTGCGCTAAAGCCGCCAGCATCACTGCTTCCATGGCCAGCGTCCCTGAGGCGATCCTGCGAATGCGTTTTCGGGAGCCTAGCCGCGACCCAAAATCGAGCCGCACAAAAATGCGCCCACAATAATCGCTGCCGCCGAAACGTTTACCCAATTGTGGTTCACCAGGCCGTTGCCAAGCTGCACGCTAGTGCCGGTCAGCTGTGCCGTATAAAAGTCGAAAACTCCGACGTAGCCAACGATGTCGACTAGGCCGGCTGAGAAGGAGAGCAAAGGCGCGACCACGGCCTTAGGAAGATTTTCTTGGGGAAAATTTTCTGCAGACATGTTGGAAGTCCTCAATGGGAGCGAATAATTAAGCGCTTCAGATCGCAAGGCTCGCTGGCCCACAACAGAAAAGTTCACGAGAGACAGTTTGCCAATACTTTTCGGCGGCTGCTAGATTCGTTCCGCATGGTCAGATGAGTTCCAAGCGTCTCCAGGCGCTTAGCCCCGGCATTTTGATACAGATATAGATATCACTACGACAATCGGGTTCCGTTTTTAGATACACATAGAAATATCCCCCTGCGTATACACCGCATATCCGAATTTACGTAGCTGACTGCTAGTAAACGTCTTATTTTGCGCAAATCTTGGCGACCAAAGTGCCATAGCAGTCCGCGGGGGAAGCAAGCTTCTCGGCAAGGGCGCCCCATAAATTGAAAGAAAACTGGAGATGAATATGCGATTGAACAAATACCTTAGGCTGGGCGCGTTGTTCGCAGCCTTGCTGCTCCTGCTGCCGGCCGTGTTGTCGGCGCAGAGTATAGTTACCGGCGCTATCAATGGCACGATAACTGATCCTTCAGGCGCAGTAATCGTGGGCGCTACAGTGACCTTGACGAGCACCGACACAGGGGCTTCGTTGACCACTCAAACCAACTCGAGCGGCGGCTACTCCTTCGGGCTCGTAAAGCCAGGCCAGTATACGCTCGTTGTATCGCAAACAGGATTTAAGCAATCCACGCAGGCTGTAGAAGTGGCACTTGGTGAAACCGCCGTGGCCAACGTGAAACTGGAACTCGGCAGCGGTTCCGTAACGGTCGAAGTTACCGGCCAAGGGCAGCTGCTTCAGACTGAGAACGCCAACATTTCGACCAGCATCGAAACGGCTGAGATCGAAAATCTTCCCAATCCCGGCGGCGACCTGAGCAACATCGCGCAGACCGCTCCGGGCGTTACCATGAATACGGCCGGCAGCGGATATGGCAACTTCAGCGCGTTCGGCTTGCCGGGCACCGCAAACCTTTTCACCATTAACGGAAACGATTACAACGATCCGTTCCTGAACTTGAACAACTCGGGCGCGAGCAACTTGCTACTGGGTTCGAACGAAATTCAGGAAGTATCGGTAATCAGCAACGCCTACACCGGCCAGTACGGACGGCAAGCAGGCGCGCAGATCGACTACGCAACGAAGTCCGGCGGCAACGCGTATCACGGCGACGCGGTGTATTACTACAACGCGGGCGGCATGAACGGCACCGACTACTTTAATGGCTACACCCCTGAAACGAACAACCAGTGGGCCGCCGGAATGGGCGGACCAGTCATCAAGGACAAAGTGTTCTTTTATGCCAATACGGAAGGACTGCGATACTCGTTGGGTGCAGGCGGCCCGGTCGAGTATCCCACTACCGCGTTCGAGAATTACGTGTTGGGGAATGTCGCAAATCTGACTACAGGCCCTGGGGGGACAGCTCCCACAGCTTTCTACAACCAGATTTTCAACTTGTACAACAATGCGACCGGGTACGCCGCGGCCAACGCCGCTCCGGTGGCAAATAGTTGCGGATCCCTGAACGGTAACAGCGGCGGTGCGATTCCGAACAACGCATGCGCCGGCCTTACGCACGAAACCAGCCCGAACGGAAACCAGGAATGGCTACTTTCAGGGCGTGTGGATTGGGACATCAATGAGAACAACAAGATTTTCGGACGCACCAAGTTCGATCGTGGTACGCAGCCAACCTTCACAGACCCCGTCAGCGCGGTGTTTAATATTCACAGCATTCAGCCGCAAGACGAAGGGCAACTAAACTACACGCACGTATTTAGCCCCAATGTAGTGAACAACATCGTCGGCTCCGTGCTGTGGTATTCGGCCCTTTTCCAGAGTCCCAATACGCCTGCTTCGACTGCGGCCTTTCCTGGATTGTTCGCGTTTAGCGACCTGGGTATCGCCTGCCTGGGGCAGGGTTGCGCAGATACAGCAGCGGGTTTGCCTTCTCCGTTCCCCCAGGGCCGCAACGTCACCCAGTGGGGAATCGTGGACGACTTATCGATCACCCGCGGAAATCACAGCTTTAAGATGGGCGTGAACTTCCGCCGTGATGATGTGAGCGACTACAAGGCAAGTGAAGGCCAGTTCCCCAACGTGGTCCTAAACGCGTTAGATTTTTCGAACGACGTGCTGAACCCAGGGGGCGTGGGTTCTGCGGGCGACTCGGTGTTTCAATCGTTCGCGTTGAACCTACGACAGCCTATCGCGATCTACAGCGTGGGGCTGTATTTCCAGGACGAGTATCGCGTTAATCCAAGATTGAAACTGACGCTCGCGCTTCGAGCAGACCGCAACTCGAGCGGCGTTTGCCAATCGGACTGCGGTTCGGCCCCATTCTTCCCATTCACGCAAATGAGCCACGACGCAGCTCTGCCGTTCGATACGATCACGAATCCGGGGTCGCACAGTATCCTGCCCGGCATCGAGAGGGTTGTGTTTCAGCCGCGTATAGGAGTTGCATGGACACCGTTTGGAGACAAGACGGTCATTCGCGCCGGCGTAGGCCAGTTCTCTGATCTGTATCCCGGCACGATCCTGGACGCTCTGACCACTAACTTCCCGCAAGTAACGTCGTTCAACTACACTGCGCCTAGCAATTTCGCGTTCACCGATCCCGGCTCGGCTGTGAACGCAGTGTCGGCTTGCAATACAACATTCCAATCCGTGTACCATTCGGGCGGAAATTTGGCGCAATATCTGGCGCCCAATCCGAACTGCGCGGTTCCGAACCTGAACAGCGTAGGAAAATTGCTAAATCCGAAATACACCGAATGGAACGTCGAAATCCAGCGCACCCTTGGCACCAGGACCGTGGTATCCGCGAACTACGTCGGAAATCGTGGATATGATGGACTGCTCTTCAACAATACAGAGAACGCGTTCAATCCGAGCGGCTTCGGCGGCCTTCCAACCACACCGCTGGACATGCGCGTGGCAAACATCGCCGATCTGACTAACAATAACCTCTCGAACTACAATGGCATCACGCTATCGGTCCAAGAGAACATGTGGCACGGGTTTATGGGTCGATTCAATTACTCCTATAGCCACGCGCTCGACGATGTTTCGAATGGCGGCGTGCTGCCGTACCAAATCACGGCCTCGCAAACCAGCATTCTCACGCAGATTAATCCCAGCTGCTTGAGGTGCCAGAATTATTCAAACTCAGACTACGACTTGCGGCACAACATCACTGCCAATTACCTGTATCAAGTGCCGTTCCACAGCGAGAATCGTTTGGTGGATGCGGCACTGGGCGGCTGGATGATGTCCGGTACGATATATTTCCACACCGGATTCCCATACAGCCTGCTAGATGCCGGTGATTTCAACTCAGAACTGGCAGGAACCAATGGATCGAGTGGAGTGCTTTTGGCTCAGCCGATTACAGCAGTGGCCAACTCCTGCACCAGTCCGGGAGTGTCTTGCTACACATTGGCGCAGTTTGCCGGGCAGCAAAACCCAGCCCTATCCGGTCCGTGCAATCCTTGCAGCAATCCAGCGCCGACCGGGTTTGGCGACATCCGCCGGAATGCTTTCCGTGGGCCGGATTATTTCAACACCGACTTCAGCCTGCGGAAGAACTTCCGCGTAACAGAGCGGATGGCACTCCAACTCGGAGCGAATGCGTACAACGTGCTGAATCACCCTAACTTCCAAAACCCGATCAATTCGACGGGCGATGGCCCGGGAGTGTTCGGTACGATTCTGCAGACCACCAGCCCACCGACCACGCCATACGGCGCGTTCGCGGGTTCCTTGGCCAGCGCTCGGATTCTGCAGGTGATGGCTAAGTTCACCTTCTAACCTAGCTGTAAGGTCGCAAAAGAAAAGGCGGCCCCGCCCCAGGGCCGCCTTTTCTTTCATAGTTTGGCTTCGGTTTAGCCGATGAAAATCGCGTCGCGTCGAAAATGAGGATGGGTTAAGGCCTTTACAGCGAAGACTTTTGAAATTCTTTTTCTGATCGTTTTCGCATGGAAGTGATTTGAGAATCCCTGTTGCGCATTGAAGAACGCGGGCGCCGGTAGGTGGTGGGCATCTCCCTCATTGGATTCGTCTCCAGCCAGTTCTCGTGATTTTGCTTCATTTGATCGAGATGATGCGGAATATGGCGCTCTTGAATTTCGATCCATTGGCTGAGGGTTAAAGCACCTTGCGCGGGATGCTCTACGGCACGTTCCCACACCGGCTCCGGCAGTGTGAGGAGCAATTGATAGGTCATGCGGCGCAGTTGCCGGACAAGCTCAAGCGCCTCACGAGTGCTTTGATGAAAATATCCCAGAGTTTCGGCCCAGCGCGCACCATCGAAGTTCAATAAGGGACTTCCCGGCTCGGCTATGAAATGTCTGCAAACCATATAGGAGATAGCCTCGCTGTCGGCGAGATGCAGGATGATTTCGTGGACGCTCCAGCGTTCCGGCGAAGGTTTATACAGCCACATCTGTTTGGGAAGTTCTCGCAGTACGCTTGAAAGCAGCGCTGGCGCGTGGCCGAAAGATTCCAGTTTTTGTACCCGCATTCCACTCGCCATAAACTTACCTCCTTCAGCACTTTGTTAGACGCAAAAGATTGCCGTTCTGCTGCTTGACGTTGCTTAATTTCATTTGAAAATTGACAGAAAAGTGGAGTGGGCTTATGGTCTGTCCAAAGATTAAGTCCATATCCGGATCCGAGTTACTAAAGGCGGAGGAGAAGAATGATAAAGCGCTTGGTGATCTGGTTTTTCGTGCTGGCGGTGGCGGCTTCTGCTCCCGGGCTAATGGCGCAAACACAAACGAAACCGGAGTCCGACAAGGCTCCTGCAAAGACCGCGCATAAGCCTCTGACGGCGCAGGAAGAGAACATTCAAGAGTATATCAAGCTGCTGCGGGAGGATGTCGGAGCGGAAAAGGTGAAGGTGATGGGTTCGGTGATGGAATTGGATGCCGAAGATGCGGCCAAATTTTGGCCTATCTATCGCGACTATGATGCCGAGCTGAATAAGGTGAACGATCTGCGTGTGGCGAACATTCTGGAGTATTCGCGAACGTACACGCAAATGACCGATGACAAAGCGGACGAACTGGTGAAGAAGGCGATGGCCTATCAGAAGCAGCGGAACGAGCTGTTGGCTAAATATTACGAGCGCATGAAGCAGGAGTTGGGAGCCATAACGGCGGCGCGCTTCATTCAAGTGGAGAACCAATTACTTCTTCTGATTGATCTGAAGGTCGATTCGTCTCTGCCAGTGGTGGGATCATGAGGGGAAGGACGAGGTCGGAAATGAAGCAAGCTGGAATTGGAGTCGCGGCAGTTTTGATGCTCATGACTTCCACGCTAACGATTACGCCGTTTGCGTCGGCGCAGAATTCCAATCGAGTGACCGTGCCGGCGGGCACGCGAATCCTGGTGCGCATGGTGGATTCGGTGGACTCGAGCAAACAGAAAGCGGGCTTTCGATTTACTGCCACGCTAGAAGCCAATCTACAAGCTTACGAAATTACGGTCGCGCCGAAGGGAACTGCGCTCTACGGCGTGCTGGCCCAGGCGTCCTCGTCCGGAAGGCTCAAGGGAAGTTCGCAACTGGTTCTGGAGCTGACGGACATCGTCATCAACGGGACAACCTATCCGCTTCTAACTAGCACCTACGAGGTGAAAGGAAAGGGAGAGGGCGGCAACACCGCCAAGAAAGTGGTGGGCGGCGCTGGGCTGGGCGCGCTCATTGGAGGCATAGCAGGCGGAGGCAAAGGAGCTGGAATTGGGGCGCTTGCCGGCGCAGGCGCTGGAACGGCGATATCCGCCGCAAAGAAGGGCGAGCAAATCTCTATTCCCAGCGAAACTCTTCTCGAGTTTCGCCTGCAGCAACCCGTGTCACTGCCGGTAGCCAAGTAATTCGAAGCAAAATTGGATCGCAACTGGATTTTCGAACTGGGTATGGCTGACGAAAGCCGAAGAGATTAAGAAAATAACAGATCGCTATTGCAGAATGCACCTGTGAAAGCTGTGTTGCCGATCGCGCTTCTTCTGCTGGTAGCTGCCCAGGGGTGTGAAGACCGGCGTGTTTCCGACCTCGATCAGCGCGTGAAGGCGTTGGAACAATCGGTGAAATCGCTACAGATCGCCCAAAGCAAAATCACTGAAGAAGAGACCAAACGCCATACCCAGCTTCAAGTGTGCATTTTCGAAGCAAATTCAAAATTTCAAGGAAGCCTCGAACGAAACGGCGCGAAGCGTAGTGATGGCGCCACTGCGTCGGACATCGAAAAGCAGAAACGCGACGCGATCGAACAGTGTAAGGCGCAATACGGGAACTAGTGTGAGTTGCTTGGACTGAACTTTCCGGAGCGCCGAACTGAGCTCAAATAGTCAGCCCGCCTTCTGCCGCAACAAATACCAGACCGATCCTATGGTGGAGCCGGCGGGGTTCGAACCCGCGACCTCCTCGATGCCATGGCGCAGGAAGGTTATATTCCTACAGACGCCTGAAGTCATCTCGTTGTGTGTGTTATGTTGAATAGAACCCAGTTGAGCCTCTAGAAACGCCTATTGGCTCCTATTATCGGTGCTATGGACACTTGGAGGACACCAAAAATACACTGGAAATTTTCCTCGGGACGGCGATTTAAGTAGTTGGAAGGGAATACCACATGGAAAATGAAAAGGTTTGTCCAATCAGGGATTGTAGCATCTGCGCTCGAAGTGCGGGCATTCAGGACGCAATTGCCGACTGTCTCTTATGGAGAGAACCTCCAGGAATAATTGCCCAATTGTTCGCTGTACGGATGCAGGATTTGGCCGCCCACTTTTCAACATTGCGGCCAACTGAGAAATTTCCCTTTTTCGAGAATTTTCAGTTTCTTCTCCGGCCGTCCCCCGACGTCGACCCGCTCCGATATCTCAAGATAATAGAGGCACAGGTCACAGTTCCCCGACAGATAGAAGACCAGGATTTTTGCAAGATCGTTGGCTCGGTAGCGGGATACTTTGGTACAGAAGAAGGCTCAGTTAACTTCCTCGACTATATAGGGCTTTGCGAAAAGGCGATGAGCTTGGCCGACGGGCTTAACCTCAGCCGTCTTCCCGTTTCTTTTTTCCGATCTGAGGAGAGGATTAAAGAAATCAAGGCATCATGGCTAATTGGCCGTCCCATGCATTCTCAAATTCGAATTTATGGCAACGGGGCGGTTACGCTCGGTAGAATTGCTCGTTTTGCGTTTGTACAAGGTCCCCACCTCCAACCCGGTTCTAACTTTGAATTCAGTCAGAAAGCAAAAACCAGCTGGTTCAACCAAATTTTTCATGCTTGGGTTTCGCATCGCATTTGGGCCGGGCGGACCCTTCCAGTCATGCGCAATCGGCTTACCAATCCCCGCACTGGCGAGCTAAGTATGACTGACGCAGATTATTTCTTATTAAGGATAACCGATGCAGCAATTCTGGCCTCACAGGAAACAAAACAGGTTGAGCCTTGCGAAGTACTCGATATGCAAGATCACGCCTACAAAGATTTGCAGCGTGATCTTCGAGGAGTTGCCCATAAATATTCGAAAAGAACCCGTAACGGCCAAAGACCTAGCAACTGGCGCTCATCAATAGATGTCGTCCGTAACGATCCTTCGAAGATTGAGCCAAGGGTACGGGACAAACGAAAAGTTTTGTCAGAAGAGATTAGAGATGTGGAAATCCCGTTCGCTATCGGAAAGGCTGTCACTGAAGACAGAACTCCTGTATCCGGTTGGTGGGAGAAAAACTTGGAAATTTTTGAGGAACGCAAATCAACTCCTATCGTAACGCGGGTTAATTGCGACCTAATCGATCTTCTTTATCCCAACAAGGAAACGATTGGCGGGAAAGAAGAACGCAGAAATCTTGAATCGGAAGTTGAGCATAGCGTCATTGAAACAATAGCTGCGAGTTACGACGCCGATAACCATTCCTCCGCGACCGCCAGGGAGAGTGCAATCCTTTCAGACACTTTGGCGTCGCAAGAGAAGGAGAGCATGGCTCGTCTCCACGCTCGCATTACAGTTGATCAGATCGGAAAATTAGTCTGCCACCGAGATATTGAGACCCTTGTCTGGCGTGGCAAATTCCTAGAAGGCAAAACGCTAGAAGAACTGGCGAGGACCTTGAAACTTTCCAAGAGCAGAGTCGGTCAAATCCTGGACAGCTCACTGAACAAGGCTCGGCAGCTCTACCCCCAAAAGTCCTAGAAATTCCCTGGAAAAATTCTTTCGAACGGCGATTTATATACTTGTGGAGGACTCCGCATGGATCCACGTTTGTACGTAACTATTTCTCCGAATGGTATTGAAGATGTCTCAACTCAAGCAGTAAGTCCCGAGAGTAAGGCCGCCGCGCTTCGACTCTACAAAGGCTTAATTGAAGGGCTGATTCGAATCGATTCGGATGCGCGAAATACGCCCGTTTGGGCTTCAAAAGGAAAAAATGGACTATGGATATCAACCGAAGGTTAGTAAGCGCGTGTGAAGCGGCCGTCGCCCTTGGTATTGCGGCCAGCACGCTGTATGGCCTAGCGCGCCAGCGAAAAATACCATTCGTCCGGCTCGGAGATCGATTGCTTTTCGATGTTCAAGAAATTATCGACTTTTCCCGCATACCGTCTGAAAACGGGAATACCCAGGTTTTATCACACGAATTTAAGAATCTGAAATCCGCGGTGCAACGGTAGGTAATCTCATGCCGACATCGCCGAAATTGTTCGAACCTAATACAAAAGCCCTCTTTCAAAAGTGGGCAGAGCGAGATTTCCGTGCGGACACGACGCACATGCATTGGCAAGCGCGATCATTTTACCGGTCCCTTCTACAAGCAGCCTTTTTTGTCAGTACCCGTCCCGATTTGCCCGATGATGATGACGAATTGTGTCGCATTCTAGGCGGCGTGCCGGATGACGTCTGGGCAGAGCACAACAGCGAAGTTCGAAAGATGTTTCAGCATGGAGACGTTAACGGGATCAAAGTCTTGTGGCAGAGCAGATTGAGAAAAGATTGGACGGCAATCGAATCCTACCGTGAAGAGCAGCGCGCAAAAGCAACTAAGGGCTGGCAAAAGCGCCAAAAAGGGCAACTAAAGGATTCCGCTGCAATGCCACAGCATGCCACGGCATTACATGAGCAAAGCAGCGGCGTGCCAGGTATTAGGCATGAGGTAGTAGGTATAAAGCATGAAGTAGATAAAAAGAAAGGCAGAAAATCTGGGACTGCAAAAGCAGTCCCTTCTCTGGAACAAGATTTTAAGAATCTTAAAATTCAAAATTCGGACTGTCGTTTTCAAGCAATCAAAGAATATTACGAGACTGAGTTCAAGGCTCGCAACGCGGGAGTTAATGCGCGTTTTGATGGGGGTGACGCGAAAAATCTCGCTTCGCTGCTGAAATCGCAGCACGACAAAACCGTCGAGGAACTGATTTCATGGCTGCGGAATGCTTTCGATTCTGAGGGAACCTACCCGCTGTTGCCAGCCTTTCGCTTGAAGCAGTTCTGCCCAGTCGCGGCTAGCTTCGCTAAGGGACCACTAAAGAAATACGGAGGGGCGAAAACTCGCAAACAAGTTCCAATCGATAGTGCTACACAGGACGCAATCGACAGGCTATTGCAATGAGACTCCCACCCGAAGAAATGCGAGCTGCCCTTGCGAATGCGGATGTGCCACTGCGCTATCAGAACTGCCGGCTCGATAATTTCGTAGCCGATACCGAGAGCCTGAAAAGCGCATTGAGTCAAACCGAACAGCTCGCTGGCGCGAGAATTCCGAGATCTCTCTTTCTTTTCGGACCTCCCGGCCGTGGCAAAACGCACTTAGGTGTCGCGGTACTAGCGGAATTTCTCGCAAGAGGCGCTCGCGGAGCGTTCGTCTCTGCGATCAGTTACGCACTCCAAGTGCAAAAAGCGTTTGGTGATCCTTCGACCATTGTCGGCGATTTCCTGGAGCTGTACTCATTCCTCTTGATTGACGATTTGGGCGCAGAGAAAACAACGGAAAGTTCAGCGCAAGCAATATTTTTTCTGGTCAATGAATTTTACACGCGCAACAGAAAACTAATCATAACCTCGAATAAGTCGCCTAAAGATCTCTACCATGACGACCCACGCATTATGAGCAGGTTGTTTGAAATGTGCGAACTCGTCGAATTAAGAGGAGATGATTTCCGTGTCCGCAAGGCTCAGAAACTGCGGGACACGCAAACCCCCCAGTTGTGATGCCGGAACAAGGACCGGATGCTGGCCAGTGGCCGGGACTTCAGCGAAACCATAAACGTGAAGTAACTCCAGAAGATATTCTTCCACCGCACTACGAAGAACAAATGAAAATCGTGGCGAAAGAACGAGCAGCTAGAGAAGCTGCTGCGAAGAAGATGCCAGGATGACTTGGTGTTTGTGCGATTTTTCGGAATCTTAAAATCCGTGCACGATGATCTCGGAGCCGAGAAATTAACCGGGAGTTCTCGGCAGGCCGTGTTCTTTCTTATCGATTCGCTTCTACTCGACAAGGAAACGACTGATAATCACTTCGAATACATCGCCAGAGCTTTATTACCACGAAGATCCGCGTGTCGGGAGTCGATTGGCGGACATGTGTATGTTTATCGAGTTGAGGGAAGGAGATTTTCGATTGCGCAGAGTCCAGGAGGCTCCAAGTGAACTGTGCGAGTGTCTGAGACTGTTCGGGGAGATTTGAGCACTACAGCAATAGTTTTACCTATTTAAACAACTAGAAGTAACAGTACTAGTACCCGTACCGTTGTAAATAATAGATTTTCCGTGCGACGCTTTGGCAGTGCGGTTGCGTCTAAACGACAGTGCGACGACTGGCCGCCTGCGGAAACTTGGAATTGTCTTGACAATGTAGGTAGGCAATTACAAACTCCGCCGCAATGATGGTTAGGTTGTTTACTAATCCGTACTTTGTGGCTCTGATTTCGTCTTCGGCTCTGTTATTTTTGGGGGCATTGGGAAAAGGTATTATTAGGGGAGGCGTGAGTTGGAAGATTTGGTTTCTGGGATTCGATGCAGCTCTGACGGCTTTGTATGCTGGGATAGTTTATTTGTACGATATGGCACGCGATTCGAAACTAATGAATGCGGAGAAGATCAAGATTACCGCCGGGTTCATAATCGTAGCATTGATGGCATTTATGGTCGTGGTTTTTTGTCATATGGTCTGGGAGCGTGACGATAAGGATGGCAGGACGGTTGCACAGCTTTGTTGGTTGGGAGTCGTCGCTAATCTGATAGGTTTCGGTCTCCTGGTCGCATTTGTCCTGCTGGTAAAGGGAGTATCATGAGGAATGAAGAATATCGAAATGATGTATTGCGTTTCTTCACAGTGCCGGCGTCGCTGGCTAGTGTGGGATTGACGATAGCGGCGGCAGAATTGGTGTCTTCAACCATAATGTTTGTCGCAGCGGGTGTTGGTGCGGCTGGAGCCGTTTCCTTGATCTTTACGGGGATGAAGGGACGGCCGATCACGGGTACTAGCTCAAATAGTTCCAGTATCGCTCCAGTTACTCCCGTAAAACAAACCTCGGAACGCCCAATGGCGGCACGTTACTAGCCTTGACAGTCGGAATTGGAGCCATTTGCGAGGATGGAAAATCGGCGGTTGTCGCAGCCGATAAAATGGTTACGTTTGGTGCTCCCATGAGCCTTCAAACTGAGCCGCCGACTCTCAAGAAAATAATCGAACTAACCGAGAGGACACTGCTGGTTTTTTCTGGCAACACTTCAGACGGGGAAGAAATTGTAACGGGCACACGCCCTAGTATTGCCGTTGATCCAAAACAACCAGTGAGCCAGATTGCGGCGGCAGTAAAAGAATCCTATATCAAACACAAACAACGCAGAGTTGAAGAAAACATTTTAAAGCCGCTGTTGGGTGCAGATTTCAAGAAGTTTCAGGAATTAGTTGCGCAAGCGGCGGCATCACAACTTTTGCAGCAAATACTCGGCATGGTCGCGCAGCATAATTTGCAAACAGATTTACTTGTGGCGGGGATTGATGATTCTGGCGCCCATGTCTTTGCCATCACCCACCCTGGTCAGTTGCATCCGCTCGCAACGATGGGCTTTGGGGCTGTCGGATCGGGTGCAGTTCATGCAGGGGTGAGGATGTCATTGAGTCAGCACACAAAATCAGCCACTTTGCTCGATACTTTGTATAACGTTTATGAGGCCAAGAGAGCGTCTGAAGTCGCGCCAGGGGTCGGCGCCTTGACGGACTTGGCCATCCTTAAGGGCGGTAAGATCTACTTTGCTGACAAGAAATTATTCGATGCGCTGGAAAAATCACACAAAGAGAAACCAGCATTAGACAAAGATGAACAGATCGCCTTACAAAAGGCTTGTGATGAGTGCACAAAACAACAGCCCGTTTCTTCCGCTGCCGCTTAATTTGGATCTTGACTGGTCGTTTCTGGCGCCTGCCGCAGCTCAAGAGGGTACCCGCATGCTCTTGCAGGCCCAGATCGAATGGATTGCAAGAGTCGGAATCTCTTGTGCGCCAGTAGCAGAAATTACGGAATCACGGCCAATCGAGCCGCTCCCTTAGCGACTTTCCCGCGCTTCTTGCGCTTACGCGCGCACGTTAAAATCCTCTCAATTTTTTTGATTTCAAGACCTTTTCTGCCACTCTTGGCAGTTTTGTCCTTTCGCCCCGCTGGTTAGCAATCAGAAGGTCTCACGCAAATCCTTGAAACATCGGTAGATAGAAAGACGCCTGTCCACGCAGTGTCCGGAGAATAAAAATGGAAAAGAATGAAAAGCAGGAATGCTTCACTACGCCCGATCTCTATCAATGCGCCTTTCTCTTGGTTCGAAATCACACCCTTGCGAGCATTAGCTGGCACACCGAGTGCAACGGGAAGGCCCTCAGAAGGGCCTTGTTCTCGTTCGAACGAACTCCGGCGCTTGAGAAAGCCTTATTGGACTTTCACGCCAATGTTCCAGTGCCAATTCGAGACCTGATTTCAGGAGTTTACTCAGCCAAACGCCAGCTCCGTGAGTTCGAAAATGCCTAAGAATGCCGAGCGTAGACCGGTAGAACGCCCTACAACCGCCAGGCAGCGCGCGTCAGGAGCGAAGAACCTCGCGGCCTATCGAGCCAGCATCAATGGCGGAACGAACCAAAAGCATGGCGTGATTATGGCCCTGAAGTCGGGCGGGAAAGAACTGCCGGCGGATGCTGGTGAAATTCGCAAGACAGTTAGCGCTCTGATAGAGGCCGCTGAAATTGATTTGGGCGGCCCAGACGAGGTTACAGCGAGCCAACGGGCAATCCTGGAGTCTCAACGTCTGGCTTTGACTGTCCTGGCGTTGGGAGCACGCTATTTGGCCGCAGAAGGGATCGTGGACAGGAAATCAAAGAAGCCACAGGGATTGCTCGCGGTGTTAGGCGTTTATATGAATGGAGTTCGCCTAAACAGCCTCGCGCTGGGCTTAGAGCGGAAAGCCAAGTTTGGAGGAACGCTTGAATCACGGCTTCAACAAATCGCCGAGCGTGAGCAGGCGGAAGCGGAATCATCAATTTCGGATTCCGAAAAGAGCGACGCATGAAACTTAACCCCA
>DATNLR010000113.1:0-41953 GCA_035602755.1 Binatus sp. (SeqCode)
AGACTTTCCCACCGCGCTTGGAAATCCCGCCCAAAGCGCGGGATTCCCACTTCCCCACAGCCTCGACGGCGGCGGGGGATTAACTGTCAACCGGACAACTCACTTACTACAAAAACCGGACCTTTTAACTTGCTACGAACAATTCCAGACTCGAAAATAGGTTGCGTTCGCTCCTACGCAGTCCTGCCGATCAATCTTGAGTGAGTTCGCCACAACTGGCAAGAAATGAGTTATTCGCCGGGCCGTATTCCGTGAATTCGAGAATTACTTGCAAATGGTCAGATCTCGGTGCTATCACTGTGAACTCTGCTTTTACCTTCGAGCGGACTCACTTTGGCTGCGCTTTGGGAGATTTAAAGTATGAAACCGCATAAAGTTTTTGTTCTCGCGCTCGCTTGTATCGCACTCGCTGGTATGGCGACGCTTGCAGCTTCTTCGGACACGAATGCGCCCGTACGCAATTTCGAATTTACCTACCTTGCGCGAATTCCTGTTTTGCCCGCAGGCGCCAAGACTTCACGGATTTGGATTCCCTTGCCGCAGTCGGACGCATACCAAACGATCGGCAACTTGAAAATCGAAACTGCTTTCACTTATACGAAGCTTCGCGATCCAGAATACGGCAATGAGTATGTGTATCTTCAGATTCCAGCAGCAAAGGACACCGAGCCTTCTGAGTTGCGCGTAAGCTTTGAAGTAACCCGCCACGAACACCGCGTACTGCTCGACGTGCACCCAGCCGGCGTCCAACCAGAGCTAACCTCGCCTGAGCTTCAGCGCTTCCTGCAACCAGACCGTCGCGTCCCTCTTGACGGCGTTATAGCGGAACTCTCTACCCAGCAGACGCGTGGACTTCAAGACCCACTCGCGAAGGCGCGGGCCATCTACAACTACGTCATCGCTACGATGCGCTACGACAAGTCCGGTACCGGTTGGGGTAACGGCGATGCGATATGGGCTTGCACCGCCAAACGTGGCAACTGTACGGATTTCCACTCGCTGTTTATCGGCATGATGCGCGCGGCGGGAATTCCTGCTCGCTTCGAAATCGGGTTTCCGTTGCCGCCAGATCAGCACGATGGGGCTGTGCCGGGATACCACTGCTGGGCGGAGTTCTATGTCGAACCCTACGGCTGGATCCCAGTGGATGCCTCGGAAGCTTGGAAACATCCGGATAAGAAGGATTATTTCTTCGGAGCGCTCGACGACAATCGCCTGCAGTTTACGGTCGGACGCGACATCCGCCTCAACCCACCGCAGCAGGGCGACCCGCTCAACTACTTCGTCTATCCCTACGCGGAAGTGGACGGAAAACCATTCGCGCTGGAGTCCAAGTTCTCCTTCCAGGATCGTGCGATCGGCAATCCTTAGGAGTGGTTTTCAAAGTAATCAGCGGAAGGCTGGTTAGCCATTTCGCCCCAGGATTGGGGTAACCCTGATTTGCGTTCCGTGTTCCTTCCCCCAGCGAGCCGCACCACCACCCAGGGGCTCTCTAGTACTTCGGTACTGGTAACCTACAGAGCGATTGCGACGAGCGAACTATCGACAGCTGCGGAATGCGCCCCTACCTTAAGAATTGAGGCAACTACAGTGTGTTGTATGGCCTGAGGCGAAACCGGCGCATGGAATTGTGTCGCCATTCGTTGCCTGTGGTCCTGCCAACCATTGCTGCAGCCGAAGCACTGCGGATGGATTCGATGCATACATTACTGGCAGTGGAAAATTTGAATGTTTCCTATCGCGGTCCTGCCGAGAGCCAGCAGCGGGCGGTCGAAGATGTGAGCTTTGACATCCGTGCTGGCGAAGTGCTGGGACTGATGGGCGAATCGGGATGCGGAAAGACGAGCATTGCGTTGACCATCCTGGGGTTGCTTTCCAAAGAGCAGGCGCATGTTTCGGGCTCGATCCAGTTTCGAGGAAAGGAATTACTGGCGATTAGCCGGAGCGCATTGCGCTCGATTCGTGGAGCACGAATTTCGATGGTGTTTCAGGAGCCGGGAATCGCGCTGAACCCCGTGATGCAGGTAAGAGATCAGGTGGCGGAAGTGATTCACGCACACAAAGATTTGAGATGGAAACAGTGTCGCGAAAATGCTGAATTGGCGCTTGTTCGCCTAGGATTGCCGAACGACCGGCGGATTTTTTCCGCGTACCCACACCAGTTGAGCAAGGGGCAGCAGCAACGCGTGTCGTTGGCCCAGGCGCTGGCATGTG
This sequence comes from Binatus sp. (SeqCode), assembly GCA_035602755.1. Taxonomy (GTDB): domain Bacteria; phylum Acidobacteriota; class Terriglobia; order Acidiferrales; family UBA7541; genus Palsa-295. The sequence goes on from DATNLR010000113.1 coordinate 2,215, forward strand.
AGCCCGCGCTGGTAATTGCTGACGAACCCACGGCCTCACTCGATGCGCGCAGCCAGGATGAACTACTGGCTCTATTGCGAGAATTGCAACGGGAATTGCGCATATCGATCTTGTTGATTAGCCACAGTGCAGAGGTGCAGGCACGCCTTGCCGACCGTCTGATGGTGATGAACCAGGGGCGGATTGTGGAGCGAGGACGGTTCGAAGAACTCTATCGGAATCCATTGCACGCCTGTACCAGAGCGATGCTGCGGACCGGCGCGCCCGCGAATGTTGCTGAAGACTTGGATTTCGAGATGGTCACGTAGGTAATGGTCGGGGCCGAAACGCCCTCGAAAACATCGGAACCAGAATACCTGAAAAGCAGGAACGAAAGATGAAAACGGGTCCGAATTCTGACGCGAACCGAATCGAGCCACTCTTGCGCGTTGCGAGCTTGAGCCAGCACTACGTGCAGCAACGCACTTTTTCGCGCACGGAATTCGCGGTCAAGGCGTTTCAGGATGTGGATCTGGAGCTTTTCAGCGGCAAAACGTTAGCGCTGGTTGGAGAGTCTGGCGCCGGAAAATCGAGTCTGGCGCGCTGCATAGCGCTGCTCGAACGTCCCGATTCAGGGGAAATTGAGCTAGAAGGCCAGGACTTACTCGCGCTCGATCGAAAGGCTCTTTTTGGGATTCGCCGCCGAGTGCAAATGGTTTTTCAGGAGCCGGCATCCGCGTTGAATCCGAGATTGACCGCGTGCGAAATCATTGCCGAGCCGCTTGCCATCCAGCGCGAGGGAACCCAGCTACAGCAGCGCGAACGCGCGCTACAACTGATGGAGCAAGTAAGGCTGGACGCGAAATGGGAGCGCAAGCTGCCGTTTGAATTCAGCGGCGGTCAACGCCAGCGATTAGCGATCGCCAGGGCCCTGGCGTTGAAGCCGAGCGTGCTGATTCTCGACGAGGCATTGTCGAATCTCGACGCATCGAATCAAGTTCTTATTCTGGATTTGCTAGCGGAGCTGCAAATCTCGCATTCGCTTGCCTACTTGCATATCTCGCACGATCTGCGGTTAGTTTCCCAATTTGCCGACGAAGTTGCAGTGATGCATGAGGGTAGGATTGTGGAGTGCAAGAAAACGCACGACCTGTTTGATTCTCCCGAGCATTCTTACACCCGGGAACTTCTTGCCACCGTGCATTCGGTGGAATCGATCCTGCTGGAGCGGTCTGCCTAAGAGGCTCCGATGAAATACTTCGCGCGAAGACTGTTCCACGCCATGTTGCTGCTTCTGGCAGTGTCGATTTTTTCTTTCGCAATCCTGCAATTGACGCCTGGCGATTTTTTCGCACCGATGGGATTGAATCCTCAGATTTCTTCGCGGACGATAGCCGGGTTGCGTTCGCAATATGGACTGGATCGACCGTTGCCGGTGCGCTACGGACATTGGCTGGCGGACGTTCTTAAGGGGGATCTGGGACGGTCGTTCGCTTACAACAGTCCGGTAACTCCGCTTCTCGCTATCCGCGCGCGCAATACGCTTCTCTTGACTGGGACGGCAATGCTGTTGGCGTGGCTGATCGCGATTCCGTTGGGAATGTGGAGCGCGGTGCAGCGCGGAAAATGGGGGGACCGAGCCGCAGGAGTGCTGACCTCGGGTCTGCTGGCGGTCCCGGACCTGGTCTTGTTTTTAGTTTTGCTGCTGGTGGCCGTGCGCACGGGATGGTTTCCCACGGGAGGAATGGTTTCGGCATCATTTAGCGACCTCAACGCGTGGAACAAAGTGAAGGATGTGACAGAGCATGTTTTTCTGCCCGCTTTGGGATTGGCGATCGCAACGCTTCCGACCATGCTGCGACATGTCCGATCGGCAATGATCGAAGTGCTGGAGGCGCCCTTCATACAAGCCGCACGGGCGCACGGGATTGCTGAACGGCGCGTGCTGTTTCGTTACGCCCTGCCGGTTGCGGCGAATCCTCTGATCTCTCTTTTCGGTTTTTCGGTGGGAACCATGCTCAGCGCTTCGTTGCTGGTGGAAGTGATCCTGAGCTGGCCAGGCATTGGACCACTGCTCGTGGATGCGATTATGGCCAAGGACGTCTACGTCGTGATTGGCGCGGTGATGCTCTCGTCCCTCTTTCTGGTAGCGGGAAATCTATTTGCGGACGTATTGCTCTTTGCCACCGATCCGCGGATACGTGTGGAGTGATAATTTGAAGCGCCAGAAAAAACTCGTGGGGGCCTTGGTCCTGCTGTCAGCGTTCCAGGGCCTAATTCTGTTTGCCGGCTTTTTTGCTCCGTACGACTTCGCTGCGCAAGATCGCGAGCAGCCGTTCGCGGCGCCTAGCGCTCTTCATTTCGTGGACCGCCAGGGGAATGTGCACATTCGTCCTTGCGTTCAGAACCTTGAGGATCCGGGGCCGGGTGCTCAAGGGAGCCGAGCAGATTCGGTACGCTGCTATCCGCTGCATTTTTTCGTACGCGGCGCGCGGTACAAAATTGCCGGCTTATTTACGTCACACGTGCACCTTTTCAGTGTCGAGGCGCCAGGCCACATTTTTCTGATGGGCTCGGACGCTTACGGACGCGATCAATTGTCCCGATTTCTGTTCGGCGGCCAAATCTCCATGCTCGCCGGCCTGCTGGCCGCGATTCTTTCGGTCTCCATAGGAATCATTGTGGGAGGAATCGCAGGATTCTACGGCGGCTGGGTCGATGAACTGCTGATGCGTGGAGGAGAACTGTTTCTCGCCTTACCCTGGCTCTATCTTTTGTTCGCGGTGCGCGCAGCGCTGCCTCTCCACATTTCACAATGGGAAGTATTTCTCTTGTTGGTTTCCGTGATGGGGCTGATCGGCTGGGCTCGTCCTGCACGGCTGATCCGCGGCGTGGTGTTGAGCGCGAAACAGCGCAACTTTGTAGTCGCAGCGCGGGGATTCGGAGCTTCTGACGCGTATTTGTTACGGCGGCATGTGCTGCCGCAAACCTATGGAGTAGTGATCACGCAAATAACGCTGCTCATTCCGCTGTATGTGCTCGCTGAAGTGACGCTCACTTTCCTGGGCCTCGGCGTTGGCGAACCCATGCCGAGTTGGGGCAGTCAGTTATCGGCTCTACAGCAGTATTACGTTCTTTCCTCCTATTGGTGGATGTTTTTACCGGCACTACTTCTGATTCCTCTGTTCCTCGTTTTTTATACTGCCGCCGATGCGCTACAGGAAATTCACCAAGCCGTCACGCTATAAAAACGATTAAATCTCTGTAAGAATTTATGGCATGGGGAAGAACTATTCTTGGGTGAAATGTCTCGTCCTAGCGATAGCAATCGCCGGCGCTTGCCCTTTCTCGCCGGCTCTGCCCTGGCAAGCGGGCGAAGAACGCATGATCGCGGACGGTGCCCCGGGCCACGCGGGTGGCAGACTAGTGGTTGCGTTGCGTTCCGAACCCAAGACGCTCAATCCAGCTTTGGCAGTGGATGAGACCTCCCGAGACGTGATTCGTTGTCTGACTGCCGATCTCATCCACATCAATCGCGGGTCGTTGAAAACGGAACCGTCCTTGGCCAAGTCGTGGAAGGTTTCCCGCGACGGCCGGCAATACACTCTGGAACTGCGTCAGGGGTTGCACTTTTCCGATGGTGAGCCATTCACCGCGGATGATGTGATCTTTAGTTTTCAGGTTTACTTGGATGAAAAGGTCGATTCTTCGCAGCGGGACTTGCTGGTAGTGGGCGGAAAGCCCATCGTGGTCGTGAAGGTGGATGCCTACACCGTGCGCTTTGAACTGGCACAACCGTATGCCGCTGCCGAGCGATTGTTCGATGGCCTCGCGATTCTGCCGCGACATCTGTTGGAAAGCAGTTATCGGAACGGCAGCTTTTCACAAGTGGGGAGCCTTTCCATGGCGCCGAACCAATTCGCTGGACTTGGCCCATTTCGATGGAAGGAATACGTTCCCGGCCAGCACCTGGTGCTCGAACGAAATCCGTATTACTGGAAGGCAGACCATGCCGGGAACCGATTGCCGTATCTGGATGCAGTAGTATTTCTGTTCGTTCCCAGTGAGGACGCGCAAGTCATCCGTTTCCAATCCGGAGATACAGACGTACTTAGCCGATTCAGCGCGGAAAATTTCGTCGTGCTGCAGAAACAGCAATCGGTGAAGGGTTATCACCTCGACGATCTTGGATCGGGGCTCGAGTACAACTTCTTATTTTTCAATCTGAACGACTTGGCCTCGAAAGGGCTCCCGGAAATTGCGAAAAAGCAGGCTTGGTTTCAGGATGTGCGTTTCCGGCAGGCCGTTTCGGCGGCGATTGACCGCGAGGGAATCGTTCGGCTGGTTTACGGTGGGCGCGCGGCTCCGATTTGGGATCAAGTCACGCCAGGGAACAAACTGTGGGTGGACGACAAAATAGCCCATCCGGCGCGGTCACTGGAACACGCACGCGAGCTCTTGCACTCCGCCGGTTTTTTCTGGAACAGCGGAGCCCTGCTAGATGCTCACGGCAATCCTGTCGAATTTTCAATTCTCACCAGCTCTTCGAATGCGCAACGCATGAAGATGGCCACCATCATTCAAGACGATTTGAGCCAACTCGGAATGTCCGTACAGCTAGTTCCGCTAGAGTTTCACGCGCTGGTGGACCGGCTGCAGAATAGCTACAACTATGAAGCGGCAGTGATGGGATTGGTAAGCGGCGATGCCGATCCAACGTCGGAGATGAATGTCTGGCTATCAAGCGGTGAGACTCATCTCTGGCATCCGAATCAAGACAAACCGACGACACCATGGGAATCCGAAATGGATGGGCTGATGCAGCAGCAACTGGTCACACTGGACTATGCGAAACGAAAGCGTCTATACGACCGCGTCCAGGAAATCGTGGCTGAAAAGCTTCCCGTGATTTGTCTTGTGAGTCCGAACATTTTGGTGGCGGCGGCCAACCGAGTGGGAAATTTCCGGCCGGGGATTTTGGTCCCTTACGCGTTGTGGAATATCGAACAGCTTTACGTCCAATAAAGTGAACGCGAGCCGCAACATTCTCCTTAAAAACCAGACGCTTGATGAGGTGCGCGCCGCGTGGCCGGACACTCGTCTTGTCCGCGAATGCATCGGCGGTAAAGAAGAGGCTTGGTGCGCGCTGATCTCCAAGTATAAGAACCTCATTTTTTCGATTCCTCTAAAGTACGGCTTCTCCGCAGATGAATCGACCGATATCTTTCAGGCAGTTTGTCTGGACTTATTGTCCGAGTTGCCCAAGCTGCGCAAAGTGAAAGCTTTGCCAAAGTGGATCATGCAGATTACCGCGCACAAATGCTTCCACCGAAAAAAACAGGAGAGTCGCACCGAAGTTTCAGATCCGACTGACCAGCAATTCGAACAGAGCACGCCGGCTCGCGCGGAGGGAATTCTGCGAGAGGCGGAAGACGAGCAAGGTCTACGGCAGGCTATGTCGGAACTATCGCCACGCTGCCGCCACCTAGTGCGCATGCTCTTCTACGACGAACCCGCTCGCCCTTATCAAGAAATTGCCGAGACGCTTGGCATTGCGGTGGGATCCATTGGTTTTATCCGGCAGCGTTGCCTGGAACGACTGCGGAAACGGCTGCTTGAAATAGGTTTCTCGTGAAAGCGAAGAAAAAGAAGCAGCCTCTCTCCCTGCGCTCGCTCCGCGAACTGGCAGGTCTTAAGACCGGATCCAGCCGGAACAAATTCATTGCCGCTCACCGGCGGCTGTTTGATGACGCGGTAGTCCGGCAGCTCAATGAAATTGTTCGCACCAAGTTGCGCGAAGATCCCCACGAAGCTCTCTTTTTAGCCGAAGCCAGCGTATTTATCGCGCGACGATTGCGAAACGAGGAAGCTCTGGGTCGGAGTCTGCGCTCCAAAGCCAATTCCCTTTACATGCTCGGAGACAATCAGCAGGCGCTAGAGTTTCACCGCGAGGCTTTGCGTATTTTTCGGGAAATCCACAATCCCGAGGAAGAAGCCCGCACGCTGATTCCTTCCATTCAGCCCCTCATCCTGCTGGGCAAATACGACGAGGCGTTTGGCGCGGCGGAAGATGCCAAAAAAATCTTCAGGCAATTGAATGACGACCAACGTTGGGCACATGTCGAGATCAATGTTGGGAACATTTACCATCGGCAGGACCGTTTCGAAGAGGGTTTATCTTGCTACCAGCGCGCCTACGAGATGTTGCTACCTTTTCGCGATTCCGAAGGCCTGGCCGTCGCGCTATACAACATGGCGGTCTGCCTGATTACCCTGAATGATTTTTCACGGGCACTGGCGACCTACCAGCGCGCGAGAGAAATGTGTGTCAGCCACGGCATGACACTACTGGTAACGCAAAGCGACTACAACATCGCCTACCTTTACTATCTTCGGGGTGAATACAGCCGGGCCATCGAAATGTTGCGTGCCACTCGCGTGGAGTGCGAGAAAAATGGAGATGCCCACGTTCTGGCGCTGTGCTATCTCGATCTGGCGGAAATATATCTGGAATTGAACCTCAGCACGGAAGCCAAGGAATCGGCTCACCACGGATATTTGCGTTTCCAGAAACTAGGGATGGGGTATGAAGAAGCAAAATGCCAAGCCTATGAAGCCATGGCGTTGAGTCAACTGGGGAAAACGTTGGGCGCGCTGGATCTGTTTGCCAGAGCACGCGCGAAGTTTGTCAGCGAAAAAAATCTGGTATGGCCCTGGCTGATGGATTTGTACCAAGCGGTGGTTCTTTATAATGAAGGAAGACTATTTGAAGCCCGACGGCTCTGTTCCGGAGCCGCCGCATTTTTCGACGGCTCCTTCCTGCCGGGCAAATCCGTCCTTTGTCATCTGCTGCTCGCGCGGCTGTCTCTGAAAACCGGGGAATTAGCGGCTGCGCAAGCAGAATCCTCTCAAGCGACTGATCAGCTCGCGCATCTGGAGGCTCCGGTACTTCGCTATCAGGCCCATTTTCTGAGGGGTCAGATTCAGCAGGTTTCCGGAGATCTTCCGAGCGCATACGATTCTTTCCAAAAGGCCAGGCAGTTCCTGGAGACCCTGCGAAGTAGCCTGCGAGGCGAAGAATTAAAGATAGCGTTCATGAAGAATCGGTTGGAGGTGTACGAGAGCCTGGTCGATTTATGCTTGATCGCGGGAAGATCGAATGCGGCGGAAGAATCTTTCGGTTATATCGAACTGGCGAAATCGCGCAGTCTGGCGGAGCTTCTGAAGCGCTCCGGACCCTCGATTCGGCCTGCCGACGCGGGCCAGAGCGAACTGGTGCGGCGCATCCGGGAAATGCGCGAGGAACTCAACTGGTATTACCGTCGCATTGAAATTGAGCAATTGCGCGCGGAAGCGCCATCCGCTCAGCGGATCGCAGAGTTGCAGAAACAAGCTCTAGCACATGAAAACGAACTGTTGCGTGTGTTGCGTGAATTGCCACAGTCGGAGGAGAACGCGAGCCACGGACCGGCGATAAGTTCGCTGGAAAATATCCGCGCGTGCTTACCTCCGCAGGCTGCGTTGGTGGAGTATTTCAGTGTGAACGATCAATTTGTCGCTGTGGTTTTGACGCACGAAGAGCTGAAAATTGTGCCGATTACGCCGGTGTCGCGCGTGGTCAACCTACTGCGATTGTTTCACTTCCAGATTTCGAAATTCAAGCTGGGCGCGGAATACACACAGACGTTTGGGAAATCCATGCTCGACGTGGTGCAAACGCACCTGCGCCAGCTTTACGAAGAACTCTTGGCGCCACTTCGCACTTACTTGCTGGTGAGACAGTTGATTATAGTGCCGCATGGCGTGCTGCATTACCTTCCCTTTCACGCTTTATTGGACGACAACGGATACCTCATTGACTCCTTCCGAATTTCTTATGCGCCGAGCGCTAGTGTCTTTGCTCATTGCCAGGGAAAGCCCGCGCAAACTACCGGGAAATCGCTGGTCCTGGGAATTCCCGATGCGCAAGCTCCTCTAATTCTGGAGGAAGTCCGTGCGGTCGCAGCTATATTGCCCGGAGCAGAATTGATCATAGGCCGGGTTGCTAACGGGCAGGCCTTGCGAGAAAAGGGTCAGCAAAGCCGCGTGATACACATCGCCACACATGGCAGATTTCGTCAGGATAATCCCATGTTTTCCGGGATCCGCCTCGGGGACGCTTACCTGAGTCTTTACGATCTTTACCAGCTCAAGCTGAGCGCGGAGTTGGTGACGCTGAGCGGTTGTGCCACGGGGATGAACGTTGTCACTCCAGGAGATGAATTACTTGGTTTGGTTCGCGGTCTTCTCTACGCCGGGGCCCAGTCCCTCCTGTTGAGCCTGTGGGACGTTCACGACCAAAGCACTGCTGATTTTATGACCTGCTTCTATCGACGTTTACAGGGCAGGAATGACAAGGCTTCCGCCCTGCAAGGGGCCATGATTGAATTACGCGAACGCTATCCACACCCCTACCATTGGGCTCCCTTTACCCTAACTGGCAGGGTTTCTTCCGTTTAACGGCAGGAAATCTTTTTTTATACCCCCTATATTTTTTGCTGGTGTGGCTACCCTTATGTGTTGGTGGTGCATAGAGGGAACGGGTCTTTCAGCCGGTCGAGGCCACGAATTCAAATTCGGGGGGACAGGGATGCGACACTTTTCGCTGGAAAAATGGGTTGATTTCGCACGAAACGTCATTCGGGAGGACGAAAAGGCCAAGATGCAAAGTCACCTGCAAAGCGGTTGTACCGAGTGCCTTAGGGAACTGAACTTGTGGCGGCGTTTGCAACAGACGGCACAACGCGAGTCGGCGTACGAACCGTCCGACGGCGCTGTTCGGACGGTAAATGCGACTTTCGCCAACCAGCGGTCCGGTCGGCCGCGCTCTGCGACGCATGAAGTTGGGGCGTTGCTTTTCGATAGCTTCCGCAGCCCCGCTTTCGCCGGAGTGAGATCGTCCGGCAGTGTCGCGCGCCAATTGCTTTACGGCGCTAATAGCTACCGGATCGATATTCGGATTGAGCCGCAAACGGACTCGGAAAAGGTCCTTCTTGTTGGCCAGATACTTAATTCAGCTGATCCGAACGAGCGAATATCACGAGTGCAGGTCGCGTTGATGAAAGGTCGGCGAGTCCTGTCGCAATCGGTAACCACGTTGTTTGGCGAGTTCCAGATGGAGTGTGCCCTGGATGGGGGCTTCCGGCTAAGGGTTACCCTGCCCGGCGGAAGAGAAGTAAGCCTTCCCTTGATTGAGCCAACCTTCAACCAAGGCGAGCAGATTCCGGAGCGTTCTGATTTTAATAAGGTTAGTAGAACATCTAAAACGAAGAAAAACCGTACTAGGACGAAAGGTTGATGCGGACAGTACGACAAGTAGCCGTTTGTACCATTGCCTGGAAACATCGTCAGAACCAAACTGAAAGTAGACGAAGCTTCACGGCAACCAGGCTATCGGCCGACACGCAAAGGAGTATTCGTCACCATGAAGCGACTTAGACTGATTGGGCTCTTGGTTCTTCTTTCGCTGGGATTCTGGGGCCAGGCTGCTAGCGCCCAGGGACTGCTTGGCGGCTTGCTCTCAAACGTCGAGCAAGTCTTGTCCAACAGCCTTAGTCCGCAACCGGGAGTCATCGTCCGAACAAACCTCGGTCTCGCCGGGCTGCGGCTGGCATGCCTTTCCAATGGTTGTACGGTGGTCGGCAATCTCGATGGCAACTTGAACCAAGTTTTCTTGGTCAGGCCCGTTCAGGGTCTTCTGCCGCAACTCCTTGCGGGTCTCCTTCGGCTTGTCGACGGAATACTGGACGCCGAACCCGACCAGGCCCTGATGATCCCGCCAAATAACACCAATCAGACAAGTTCTTCCACGCCTCCACAGGGCTTGTGGGATACCACTCCAGTGAATTACTACGGGAACACTGTAACCGACGGATATGTGAATCAGCCCGCCGCTCAAATCATCCGTGTGGCGCAAGCTCACAGTGTTTTTGGGGTCAGCGGTGCGGGAATAGTCGCCGACATTGATACGGGTGTGGACCCCAACCATCCGGCCCTTCAGGGCGTTTTACTCTTAGGGTACGACTTTACGCGGAATCAGCCAGGCGGTTCAGAACTGAATGACATTTCCATCTCCGCACCACCGCCCTGTGAGACTTGCGCGGCGGCTTATGTGAATCAGCACACAGCAGCAATGCTGGACCAGCACACCGCTGCGATGTTGGACGGTTCTCAGTACGAGGCCTTCGGACACGGAACCATGGTGATGGGAGTCATTCACCTGGTCGCGCCAACTGCAAACCTTCTGCCTCTGAAAGCGTTCAGCGCGAACGGAAGCGGATCCCTTTCGAATATTCTGGCCGCGATTTACTACGCGGTGCAGAACAACGCGAACGTGATCAATATGAGTTTTGATCTGACAACCAGTTCCACTGAATTGAAGAACGCTATCAACTATGCCAACAGCCAAAACGTCATTTGCGTAGCATCCTCCGGCAACGATGGCGAAGAAGAGATGGTTTATCCAGCCGGCTTGCAGAATGTAATGGGTGTGGCTTCCACGAATAACGAAGACCAGCGTTCGAGCTTCTCGAACTACGGGAATCAGATCGTGTGGGTTGCGGCGCCAGGCGAAGGCGTAATCACAACCTATCCGTTCGCGACATACGCCGCAGGTTGGGGGACTTCGTTCAGCTCCCCTATGGTCGCCGGAACTTCGTCCCTGATCATTAGCATGCAACCCGCGTTCGGCCAAAACCAGGCGGCTTGGGCGATCTCTCACGCGAAGTGGATTGGCCTAAACTTGGGTAATGGACGCCTGGACGTGTATGGCGCTCTGTCGTCCTTACGTCCCATCCAGGGCTTGCTCCAGTAGCGGCCGATGCCGACCTACGCTATCGAACGAATGGGCACCCCTGGGCGACTTGCGCAAACGGCGAGCATTAAGGCGGCACCCACAATTTCTTCGAGCGCTTTGTCGAAGCTGCCGAATCAGTGGGCTCCGGCATCTCTTCACCTAAAGCTGATAGAAGAGCAGCTGACTGCGTTGCGTAGTTCTCTGATCTGCGCCTTCAATCAACTCCTAGACTTGAAGGACTTAAATACCGGAGTTCACAGCACGCGCTTGGCGGAATGGGCTCTGCATGTCGCGGGGGAACTGGGGCTGGATCGCGAATGCCTGGCCGATATCGAGGTTGCAGCGCTGCTGCACGATATAGGGAAGATCGGCATCTCGGATGCCATTTTGAACAAGCCCGCCAAACTAACTGCTGAAGAATACGAGCTCATGAAGAAGCATCCGGAGTACGGCTGGGCCGTGTTGCGCCAAGTTCCCGGAATGGAGCACGCCAGCTTGATGATTTTGCATCACCATGAAAATTACGATGGCACTGGCTATCCTGGCGGACTGAAAGGCGAAGAGATTCCGATCGGATCGCGCATCGTATCCGTCATTGACGCTTTCGACGCCATGGTGTCCACGCGACCTTACCGGCAGGGAATGCCGTTCGAAGAAGCCGAACGACGATTATTGGCAGCGAGTAACACACAGTTCGACGCTCGCGTGGTGAACAGTTTCCTGCCGCTGGCACGTGTTGAAATGTCATCCGTGTTCGCTGCCGCCGGTACCGCCGTTACTGCTGTGCTCTAGAGATTCTTCAGATCGTGGTAGTCACACCTTCGTTATCAGGGAATCCTATTCCCTGTTTACTCCACAAAATTCCCCTCTGTTTTCCGTGCTTGGGCAGGGAATTGGCTGGGAGAAAAGTTCGCACGAGACTTTCGTCCGCCAGCAGTCAAGTTTCTAGGCTTTGAGGAGACAAGTGGTCGAACGAATACAACAAATAAACTTCAGCTGCAGATGGACCAGGGAATATCGACCAGGTACCCGATGCGGCATTTTATCAAACACGATGTAGGAGGCGAGGGTTCGTCCGCGAGCTGGATATTAATTGGTTACCTGATTTGGTGCCGCAATGGATATCCGGCGGAGCCAATTCTGAAGATCTTGCTGGGTGGACTCCATCGGTGCCCGGAACCAACTCAAAAATGGTCCGGCAAGCGCAAAAGCACAAAATTACCCGGCTGGTTGCTTCTAGCAAGCAACTTGGTGCCGGATATGTACTGCTAATCTGCTCCGGCTTTCGGCGGTCGCTGCGCACTACATGGAGCTAATTTTGATGTAGCGTGCAAGATCGGGAAGGATCGAGGCACCTGCGACAACTACCACCAGAGCAATGGCACCGATGACGAAATATCGCATAGGTCCTCCACAGTTTCTTCTCATATCGTCCCCTTAGGCCTAAAACGTCGCGCCCATGATACCAGAAGGTAGGATACAGGATATACGGCAACACATGTATTTTCTGCTTCCTTTGCCGCGGCAGTCCAAAACTATGGTCCAGCGGACGGAAATAAGAAGAACGCGACATACCCGCGTACGATTGGGTACAATCCCGGCGAAGCAGCAAGCCCGGAGCGTTACTGCTTCCTGGACCGCTGAGGTACCTACCGACGTATGGGCCCTCTAACGGAAATCGATGTGCTGTGGATCACTGCCGGTCTAGGTTGCGACGGCGACACCATCGCTATGACCGCAGCCACGCAACCCAGCATTGAAGACCTAATCCTTGGAACATTCCCTCTCATTCCTAAGATCAAACTGCACAATCCATTTTTGTCCTATGAGAACGGTGAAGAGTTCATGAACGTCTTCCACCGCGCCGCGGAGGGCAAACTTTCGTCGTTTATTTTGGTGATCGAAGGCTCCATTCCTAACGAGAAAAATAAGAGCGAAGGCTACTGGGCAACGTTTGGTACAGACCAGAAGACAGCTCAACCGATTCTAACCTGCGACTGGATTGACCAACTTGCGCCGAAGGCTTGGGCGGTGGTGGCAGCCGGCACCTGCGCGACCTACGGCGGCATTCACGCTATGCAGGGAAATCCTACTGGATGTATGGGTCTTCCGGATTACCTTGGATGGAAATGGAAATCGAAGGCCAATATTCCGATCGTGTGCGTGCCGGGATGTCCGGTGCAGCCGGACAACATGACGGAGACCATCCTGTATCTATTAAATATGGTGGCTGGACGAGCGCCGATGATCCCGCTCGACGCCGCATTGCGGCCCACCTGGTTATTCAGTCAAACAGTTCACGAGGGATGTGATCGAGGGGGCTACTACGAGCAAGCCGAGTTCGCAGAAGAATACGGCTCCATTCAATGCATTGTGAAGCTTGGCTGTTGGGGGCCGGTGGTCCAATGCAATGTTGGGAAGCGCGGCTGGATGGGAGGAATTGGCGGGTGCCCGAACGTGGGCGGAATTTGCATTGGCTGCACCATGCCAGGCTTTCCTGACAAATTTATGCCGTTTATGAACCAACCCCCGGGTTCTCTGCTTTCGTCAAATGCGGTGGCGACTTATGGACGCGCGATTCATGCGCTCCGAAGGTTCACTCAAGCATCTCTTAATAAGGAACCGAGTTGGCGGCGGCGTTCGGAGCCATGATCGTGTTGGAAGCTGCAGGATGAGTGAAAATCCCACCACCCGGAACCATTGGACGCAAGAACTTTCGAAGTCCTTGCTCTCGCACGATTCCACTTCCAGTGTGCGCGATGCGGAAGGCATTCTCAAGGAGTTGGCGGCAGTGTTTACGGAAAGCGGTTTCCTGGCAACGAGTTCGTCCGACAGTGAGATCGAGCCGGTAACCAGCAAAACGAATTCTGACCACATGCCCCACAGCATGGAGGCAAGATACCGCGCTCTTGTCGAACAAATCCCCGCCGTGGTTTTCATGGCCTACCTGGACAAGGGAATGGGCGAGGCCTACGTGAGCCCGCAAATCGAAGCCGCGCTCGGTTTTTCGCAGAACGAATGGCTGGAAGATCCCGTGCGTTGGTACGAGCAGATTTATCCGGACGATAAACAGCGTTGGAGTACCGAAGCCGCAGAAATGTTTCTTTCGGGCAGGCCGCTGAAATCCGCGTATCGCGTACTTGCGCGGGACGGGCGTGTTCTCTGGTTCCATTGCGAAGCCGAGATGATCCGCAAGGAAGACGGCCGGCCCTGGTTCATTCACGGTGTGGGCGTCGATATCACGGAGCTGAAACAGGCGGAGGAAGAGCTGCAGGAGGAACGCAACGTCCTCTCTGCGATTCTCGACACCGTAGGCGCGTTGATTGTGGTTCTCGATCCTCAAGGTCATATTGTTCGGTTTAACCGGGCCTGCGAACTAACTACCGGCTACCGGTTTGAAGAGGTACGTGGAAAGTACGTGTGGGATTTGTTCTTGATGCCAGAAGAAGTAGATAGCTTCAAAGCAATTTCTAGTCGATCAAACTCGGACCAACGGGCGCGAGATTGTGAGACCTATTGGCTCACCAGGGAGGGCCATCCTCGCTTGATTTCATGGTCCGGAACGGTTCTCGCTGGTAAGAATGGGGCTCTGTCGAATGTAATCATGACGGGTATCGACATCACCGAACGCAAGCGCCTCGAAAAAGGAATTCTGGAAGTAAGTGCGCGCGAGCAACGTCGAATTGGCGAAGACTTGCACGACGGCCTGGGTCAGCATCTAACCGGAATTGCCTTTATGAGCAAAGTTTTGGAAAGCAAACTTGGCGAAAAAACGCTGCCAGAATCATGCGACGCCGCGAAGATCGTTACTTTAGTGAACGAAGCGATTAACAAGACGCGAGAGCTCTCCCGAGGACTTCTGCCCGTAGTGTCGGACGCTCACGGTTTGATGTCGGCGCTCACTCGTTACGCGGAGGAGATGCAAGATCTGTTCAAGATTACTTGCCGTTTCGAATGCGGCGCTTCAGTTCTGGTTTATGACGTAAGCGTGTCGACTCATCTTTACCACATCGCGCGAGAGGCGGTGAATAACGCCATCAAGCATGGGCGCCCAAGCGGTGTAGTCATTGGGTTATCTGCCGAGAATGGAGAAGGAACACTGAGCGTTCAGGATGATGGGACCGGAATATCGGACACCTCTGGCGATCACACGGGCATGGGTTTGAATATTATGAGTTATAGAGCGAACATGATTGGGGGCTCGCTCGAGGTCCGGAAGAATTTTGCCGGCGGAACGACGGTAATTTGCCTATTTCCGCTCGGTAATCGAGGATAGACGCAATGAACGCAAGTCGAGCTGCTTCGTTGACGCCGAAATGCAGAGTATTTCTTATTGATGATCATCCCATCGTCCGGCAAGGGCTGGCTCTATTCATCGAGCGCGAGGCGGATTTAATGGTTTGCGGTCAGGCGGAGGGAGCCACATCGGCCTTGCAGGCGATCCCGGACTTAATGCCGGATTTTATCGTGTTAGATATCTCTCTGGATGGGCCTGACGGTCTGGAACTTCTAAAGACGCTACATGCAAGGTATCCGAATCTGCCCGTGCTCATTCTTTCGATGCATGACGAATTGGCTTATGCCGAGCGAGCACTGCGCGCGGGTGCGAATGGCTACATTATGAAGCAGGAAGCGACTGAAAAAGTGCTTACCGCAATTCGGCAAATTCTCCGCGGAGATATTTACTTAAGCGAGCGTTTGACCAAACGAATGCTCCAGCAATTTGTACGTGGCGCCCTTCCACCCAGAGATCCGCTTGCAAAATTAAGCGACCGGGAACTGGAAGTTTACCGTTTAATTGGCGCAGGACACGGAACACGGCAGATTGCCGACGAGTTGCACGTCAGTACCAAGACTGTGGAGTCTTACCAAGCTCACATTAAAGAAAAGCTCGCACTTCGGAACGCCCGTGAACTCGTTCAACACGCCATCGAATCCTCGGTGAATGATAAGTAAGTCTTCTTATGATTTACCCGTGAAGAATTCCCAACTATCTTGAGATCAATTGCTTAGCACCTAAGGGAATCCCCTATAATACCGATAGAAAATTCCCTATATATAAATTAGCAACCTCCCGCTTGAGCCCCATTTCGGTACGTTGTATTCCTCCTCTGCAAAGCTTGAAGTCCGCTCGTTCTTCTTCGAGGTTTGCATTTCTAGTTAGGGCAGTGCGCTGATTCGCAGGAATTTTGAGCCTGGGAAGGAGAATCGACATGGCAGACGCGGTTCCTTACGGTCATAAAACTCAGAGAGCTTCACCCGTATCTGATATCCACATAGTTTGGATGACGTCTGGACTCGGATGCGACGGCGATTCGGTTTCCATCACCGCTGCCACCCAGCCTAGCATTGAAGACGTGCTACTAGGAGCCATACCCGGACTGCCCAAAGTTCATTTGCACAACCCGGTGCTTGCGTATGAAAACGGCGACGAATTCATGAAGTTTTGGTACCAAGCCGCCGAAGGCAAGCTGAACCCGTTTGTGCTGGTCGTCGAGGGCTCAATCCCGAATGAAAGAATTAAGAGCGAAGGATATTGGGCAGCTTTAGGGACCGATTCCAAAACAGGCCAGCCGATTAAGACGAATGATTGGATTGATCGGCTTGCGCCCAAAGCATTGGCCGTAGTTGCGTGCGGTACATGCGCGACATATGGCGGAATTCACGCGATGGCCGGCAATCCAACGGGTGCCATGGGATTGGCTGATTACCTTGGCTGGGGCTGGAAATCGGGAGCTGGCTTGCCTGTTGTAAACGTTCCGGGGTGTCCCGTTCAGCCGGACAATTTCATGGAAACGCTGCTGTACCTTCTTTATCAGGTTGCCGGGCTCGCCCCCATGATTCCGCTGGACGAGCAACTTCGTCCAACATGGCTTTTCGGCCAGACCGTTCACGAGGGCTGCGATCGCGCGGGCTACTACGAGCAAGGCGATTTTGCCGAGGAGTATGGTTCCCCGAAGTGCATCGTGAAATTGGGATGTTGGGGTCCGGTGGTCAACTGCAATGTGCCCAAGCGAGGATGGATGGCCGGAATCGGCGGCTGTCCAAACGTCGGAGGAATTTGCATTGGCTGCACCATGCCGGGTTTCCCGGATAAGTTTATGCCGTTCATGGATGCGCCTCCTGGATCGCTCGTTTCCGCGGGCACCATTGGTATTTATGGCCGCACCATACGAGCTTTGCGCTCGATCACAAATAATACGGTGAATAAAGAACCGAAGTGGCGGCACCCAGGCAACAAACTCACCACAGGTTATCAGCCGCGGTCTTATTAATTACTGGAAGGCTAAGAAATTAAAGGAGCTTACGAATGGCGACGATTACGGGAATAAATAAGGAAACCGCCGCGAAGTCTCGAAACCTGGTGGAAATGAACTGGGATCCAATCACCAGGATCGTCGGAAGCCTGGGAATTTTCACTAAGATCGATTTTGAAAACCGGCACGTTGCTGAGTGCCATAGCACGTCTTCGATTTTCCGGGGTTACAGCATTTTTATGAAGGGCAAGGACCCGCGTGACGCCCATTTCATCACCAGCCGGATCTGCGGAATCTGCGGTGATAACCATGCCACCTGCGCCACGTACGCGCAAAATATGGCATTTGGAATCCGCCCTCCCAACATTGCTGAATGGATCGTAAATCTCGGCGAGGCCGCCGAGTACATGTTCGATCACAACATATTTCAGGACAACCTTGTCGGCGTGGATTTTTGCGAGCAGATGGTGAAGGAGACTAATCCCAAGGTTTTGGCGAAAGCCGAAACAACAATGTCTCCGCACTCGAATCTGCATGGGTTTCGAACGATTGCAGACATCATGCGCGCTTTGAATCCGTTTACGGGCTCGTTCTATCGCGAGACTTTGCAAGTAAGCCGTATGACGCGCGAAATGTTCTGCTTGATGGAAGGCCGGCACGTTCACCCGTCGACGCTGTATCCCGGTGGCGTGGGCACGGTTCCCACCATTCAGCTCTTCACCGATTACCTCGTCCGCCTAATGAAATATGTTGAGTTCATGAAGAAGGTCGTGCCACTACACGATGATTTGTTCGATTTCTTCTATGAGGCATTGCCTGGTTACGAACAGGTTGGCCAACGCCGGATTCTGCTGGGATGTTGGGGCTCGTTCCAGAACCCTGACGTTTGCGACTACACCTACAAGAACATGGATAAATGGGGCAAGGCGATGTACGTTACGCCCGGTGTCGTGGTCGACGGCAAGCTGGTGACCACGAACTTAGTCGACATCAATCTAAACATCCGCATTCTGTTGGGCAGCTCCTATTATGACGATTGGAAGAATTCCGAAACATTCGTCAAGACTGACCCGCTTGGGAATCCCGTAGATCAAAATCATCCCTGGAATCAGACCACGATCCCGCGGCCGCAGAAGCGCGACTTCGGCGGCAAGTACACCTGGGTGATGTCACCGCGCTGGCTCGACAAGCGCACGGGAGATCACCTTGCACTCGATACCGGCGGAGGACCAATCGCTCGATTCTGGGCTACGGCGCTTGCTGGTATCGTGGATATCGGCTACCTCAAGGCCACCGGCAACAGCGTGAAAATATACCTGCCGAAAACTACGTCGCTACCGGAAGTGGAATTCGAGTGGAAAATTCCAAAGTGGAGCAACGCAATCGAACGCGATCGCGCACGCACTTACTTCCAAGCCTACTCTGCGGCTGCGGCATTGTATTTCGTAGAAAAGGCGCTAGAAGAATTGCATGCGGGCCGGACGAAAACTTGGACCGACTTTAAAGTTCCCGAAAGCGCCATCGGATGCGGGTTTCACGAAGCCGTCCGCGGCGTGCTTTCTCACCATGTGGTGATCAAAGATCACAAGATTGCCAACTATCACCCGTATCCGCCCACACCTTGGAACGCAAATCCCAGGGATATCTATGGAACGCCGGGACCGTACGAAGACGCGGTGCAAAATACCCCGATCTTTGAAGAAAATGGGCCCGACAAGTTCAAAGGTATCGACATCATGCGCGCCGTTCGCAGTTTCGATCCGTGTTTGCCGTGCGGCGTGCACATGTACCTCGGCAATGGCAAGGTACTGGAGACTCACCATTCGCCGATGTTTGGTTTGCAGACGTAAGCGAACCTTGCGGTCCAAGGCTGACGCGCCCGCGATTTCTGCATTCTGGGGACGTGTCGATTCTTTTGTGTCTTTTGATCGACGCAGGGAAAGGCGCCCATGCCCACATCACACGAAATACAGAACCGTTTAAAAACAATTGAAACGTTGGTTCAGCGGATCGAACAAGTAAAAGACGCAGCTTTGAAGGCAACCGCGAAAGAGCTCGTACAGTCGCTCATGGAGTTTCACGGCGCGGGCCTGGAGCGCATGCTCGAAATCGTTCACGACTCGCTGGAATTGGGGCCATCGGTCATCGAAACGCTCGGGCAGGATGAGCTTGTTCGAAGCTTGCTTCTGCTCTACGGCCTTCATCCTGACGCGCTTGAAACCCGTGTATTACAAGCGCTTGAAAAGACGCGACCTTATCTGAGATCGCACGGCGGAAATGTGAACCTCGTCGCGGTAGAGCATTCAGGTGCGGTGACTTTGCGCCTGGAAGGTAGTTGCCATGGATGTCCTTCTTCGTCGGCGACGCTTAAACTGGCGGTGGAAGAAGCGATTTACGACGCAGCTCCCGATGTAACCGCAATCACCGTGGAAGGTTCTATCCAGGAGCAGCCGGCGAGTGGGTTTGTGCCGCTATTGAGCCTTGACCGCAATGGTAAGGGTCACGCCACGGAGGCTGCGCGCGCTGAAGTTGGATGGGAAGACGTCCTCGGCCTGGACGCTATTCCCGCCGGTGTGCTGCGAACAGAACAGATAGCCGGACGCGACATTCTTTTCTGCAGGCTCGATGAAACCTTATATGCGTACAACAATACCTGCCCCGGATGCGGCCAGCCGCTTGCGGGTGGCGGGTTAAAAGGCGCAGTTCTCGCCTGTCCTATCTGCAGTCAACACTATGACGTGGTACACGCCGGCCGTGGTGTAGATCTTGATACCATTCATCTTGAGCCTGTTCCGTTATTAAGAGAAAACGGCCGGGTGCGGGTAGCGCTGCCACTTTCGAAGGCTCCTGGGAGTGGAATGTGAGTTCGCCACTTTCACCTGTCGGGCAGAAGGACAACGCATTCAGTGCGCTGCGCCAGTTTGCAAGAAAACGTCCGACGCTGGACTGCTGTGAACTGTGCAGTGCCGAACTCTGCGCTGAACATCAGCACCTGATCGATCAGGCAGCCCGAAAAATAGTGTGTGCTTGCGATGCCTGCGCGCTTCTTTTTAGTAGTCAGAGCGCCACGAAATACAAACGCGTACCACGTCGCATCCAGTTCCTGCCGCAATTCGAAATAACGGATGCGCAATGGGATAGCTTGATGGTTCCCATCGAAATGGCTTTTTTTTTCAAGAGCGGAGCGGCAGGAAAAGTCTCGGCATTTTACCCCGGTCCGGCAGGCGCTACGGAGTCCTTGCTGTCCTTGGAGACCTGGGAAGACATCGAACGGGATAATCCCGCCCTGCGTGAAATAGAGCCCGAAGTCGAAGCGCTTCTGGTAAACCGCGTGGGCGCCGCGAGAGGTGTTGCTGCGCAATACTATATTGTTCCAATCGACGAGTGCTACAAGCTCGTGGGCCTAATGCGCCTGCGTTGGCATGGTCTTTCCGGTGGCACGGAAGTCTGGCGCGAAGTAACGAAATTCTTTTCCAGCTTGAAGGAAAGAGCAGACGTAGTCGGTGAGGAAGCGAATGCCTGACCTGAATTTTAAGCTGGAAGATGCGCAGGCGGTTCAATACGCTGCGGCACCTTTGCTTTCCTTCAGGCTACGAGTGTCCAATAACGGCGACGAAGAAGCGATTCACGCGGTGGTCCTCCGCGCCCAAATCCAACTGGAAGTAACGCGCCGCCACTATCGCTCGGAGGAACAAGCAAAACTTCTAGATCTGTTTGGCGAGCCGGATCGTTGGGGCCAAACTTTGCGGAACTTGTTGTGGACACACGCCATCATGGTAGTTCCGCCATTTGCGAAAGAGACAGTCGTCGATCTGCCGGTCCCCTGCACTTTCGATTTCAATGTCGCTGCGACAAAATATTTTCACGGACTCTCAGAGGGTGACTTGCCGCTCAATTTTCTCTTCAGCGGCACGGTCTTTTATCCCGGGCTGGAAGGCCGCCTTCAGGTTTCGCCGATTTCCTGGGAAAAGGAAGCGAAATTTAAGCTGCCGGTCAAGGTATGGAAGGATGTGATCGATCACTACTATCCGAACAACGCCTGGCTTCAGTTGCGCCGTGATGTGTTCGATCGTCTCTATCAATATAAAGTGCGCCACGGGATTCCAACCTGGGAACAAGTGGTTGAGCGAGTGCTGGCGGGAACCGAGGAAACGGTGCAACGGTGAACTGGAAACTTGTGCAAGACATCGCGAACGCCGTCCTCTACGAGGGCTACATGCTTTATCCTTACCGGCCGTCGGCGGTGAAGAACCGCCAGCGATGGAATTTCGGCGTGGTATATCCCAAGACCTACAGCGAATTGCATAAGGCCGTCGATCGCTGGTTCATGCAGACGGAATGCATTGCAGTCGTTGGCGCATCGGCGAAACTCAGCGTCAAAATTCGTTTCCTGCGAGCGGTTGCTCGCACGATTGGTGAACTTGATGCTCCTGTCGATAACTGGCCGGCCGATCTCAACGGAGGGAATGAACCGGATTTTCGTACTGTTGAATCGCTCGAAGTGGACGGCCGGATTCTTCAATCCTGGCAGGAAGCTGTTGAATGCGAAATCGTGCTTCCGCCGCTTTCTCTCTCGCATGGCCATTTCGCGCAGGATTCGTCCGTCCATAATTTTCCAGGTGGTCGCGAAGTGGAACCTGTTCTCGGCAGCCTGCATGGTCGTATGGTTGGAATTATCGTGCGAACAAAAGAATCCCTTGCCGCCGAGGTGGATGTGATTGCCGAATCCCTGAGCGATGGACTACATAAAATCACCGTACGCGTCTCAAACGCCACGGCAATCAAAACCTCGGACGTCTCGCCTGAAACCATGGCGGACCGCGATCTAGCTCTCAAACAATCTCTACTCTCGGCCCATACGATCCTGAGTATCGACGGAGGAGAGTTCGTTTCGCTCATGGATCCCCCCGCTTCGCTCCAGGAAATTGTCGCGGCCTGCAAGAACATAGGCACTTGGCCTGTATTGGCTGGCGTAGAAGGACAACGCGACTGCCTGCTTTCGTCGCCCATCATTCTTTACGACTATCCACAAATTGCGCCGGAGAGCCCGGGTGATCTATTTGACGGAACGGAAATAGACGAAATTCTTGCTCTGCGCATTCTGACTTTAACCGAGGACGAAAAACAGGAAATGCGCCACGCCGACGATCGCTCGCGCCAAATTCTAGAACGCACGGAATCCATGCCCATGGAACATTTCATGAAACTTCACGGAGTGTTGCGTGGCTTGCGTCCAGCGGACCAGGGAAAGCGATGAACGAATGGGAGTGGCGGCTGCTCGAAGATAAAGCTCCCGCAGGGAGTTTGAACATCGCAGGTGTGGAAGTGCGACCTGGCGACCGCGTGCGCTTGAATCCTGGCAAGCATGGCGACGTGATGGATATTGCGCTGGCTGGAAAAACGGCGATGATCCAGTCCATCGAGCAGGACTATGAAGGTAAATTTCATGTGTGCGTGGTCGCCGATGATGACCCGGGCCGGGACATAGGACTCATGCGGCAGCCGGGACATCGCTTTTTCTTCGATCCCGAAGAAGTCGAACCGCTTCCGATGGACCAAGCGGAACAAAACATAAAGGCGAAAACTCTCAGTATTTTGATTGCCGGTATCGGGAATATTTTTCTCGGCGATGATGCTTTCGGTGTGGAGGTCGTGCAACATTTGGCGGGCCGGAAATTACCCGATGGTGTCAAGGCCATAGATTTTGGTATACGAGGTTTTGACTTGGCGTATGCCTTGCTCGACGGTTTCGATGTCACGATTCTGGTGGACGCGTGCCCGCGCGGGGGACAGCCCGGAAGCCTTTATGTGATCGAGCCGGATTTGAATGCGCTGGACTCTCAAGAAGCGAGTCCATCGTCGGTTGACGCTCATAGCATGAATCCGAGGAACGTGATTCGCATGGCGAAAGCAATGGGCGGCGGGAGCTTAGGTCGCATTTTGCTGGTTGGCTGCGAACCTTTGACCCTAGGACCGCAAGAGGGACTGATGGGTCTGAGCCAGCCTGTCGCGGCCATGGTGGAAGAGGCCGCGAAGGTGATTGAGTCCCTAGTATCCAAGATTCAGAATGGCGAGTGGACGGCATAAGAGATATTTCAGACGAACAACAGCGTGTAACAGCGAGGATAATGCAATGAGCGCTGACAACGAAATTGGGAACACGCCGGGAGGATGCACTATGTGCCTAGCCATACCAGGAAAAATCGTCGAGATCGCGTCCGACAATCCGCATAGCGCTCTGGTGGACGTTGTAGGGATGCGGCGAAAGGTTGATCTCGGTCTCCTGCAGGACGATATGCCAGTGTCCGGCGATTGGGTTTTGATTCACGTTGGATTTGCCATGAGCAAAATTAGTGAAGTGGACGCGATCGAGCAAATGCGAACGCTTGAAATGCTTGGCGAGAGCGAGGCAGCGGTTCAAGAAGTTCGCGGATATGGGTTGGAAGAGCCACAGGATCAGCAGGCGTCATAGGGAGCGAAAATGAAATACGTGGACGAATTTCGCGATCCAGAGCTCATTACCAAAGCCGCTGAAGAAATCAAGCGTCTAGCCGAGCCTAAGAAGCATTACCGCCTTATGGAAGTCTGCGGCGGGCACACTCACGCCATATATCGTTTTGGATTGAAAGACGTCTTGCCGCCGAATATCGAATTAATTCACGGGCCCGGCTGTCCAGTTTGTGTTCTGCCTATGGGGCGCATTGATGATGCTTTGTCAATTTCAGCCGACCCCCATGTGATTTTCGCCGCCTTTGGCGACATGATGAGGGTTCCCGGAACAAACGGCAGCCCTCTGGAACACAAAGCCCGGGGTATGGACGTCCGTATCGTGTATTCCCCTTCGGACGCAATTAAGCTCGCAAAAATGAATCCGCAGAAGCATGTGCTGTTCTTTGCCATTGGTTTTGAAACCACCGCTCCTTCTACGGCTTTGACCTTGATGCGCGCAAAATCCGAAGGCCTGCATAATTTTTCAGTCTTTTGCAATCATGTCACGATTATCCCTGCTATCCGGGCAATCCTGGATTCTCCCGATATGCGGCTGGATGGCTTCATCGGGCCGGGCCACGTTTCCACTGTAATTGGCTGTAGGCCTTACGAGTGGATCGCGAAGAATGAACGCAAACCGATCGTTGTATGCGGCTTCGAGCCTCTTGATCTTCTCCAATCGATTGTGATGCTTCTGACCCAACTTCAAAAAGGCGAGGCGAAAGTTGAAAATCAATACAAGCGCGTAGTTCCCTGGGAAGGGAATCGAGCTGCATTGCGGGCTATGGCGGAAACTTTCCAGCTTCGCCCGTATTTCGAATGGCGCGGCCTGGGTTTTATCTCGCAATCGGCGCTTCGCATTCGAGATGAATATGCTGAATGGGACTCGGAGCAGCGCTTCCACATCCCGGGCATTCGCGTCACCGATCCAAAGGCCGCGCAGTGTGGCGAGGTGTTGAAAGGCGTTTTGAAACCTGCGCAATGTAAATTATTCGGAAAAGAATGCACGCCGGAAAATCCGGTGGGAGCGCTGATGGTGTCATCAGAAGGATCATGCGCCGCTTACTACAATTACGAACATCGGAAAGCCGCTCTAGTGGCGAATATCGGCTCGGCCGCGTGAGTAGCCAGGCTAAGCTCGA
Source organism: Binatus sp. (SeqCode) (assembly GCA_035602755.1). Lineage (GTDB taxonomy): Bacteria > Acidobacteriota > Terriglobia > Acidiferrales > UBA7541 > Palsa-295. The sequence goes on from DATNLR010000113.1 coordinate 26,916, forward strand.
TATCTCTGCTCCCAAGATCCGCTTTCGCGAACCTCAGATTGAAATGGCGCATGGCGCAGGCGGAAAAGCCAGCCGGCGTCTGGTCGAAGGTCTTTTCGCTCCCTTCTTTTTCGGCGCGTCAAGCGATGCCCTGGGCGATGCCGCACATTTAAGTATCAACGGCGCGCAGTTGGCTGTAACCACAGATAGCTTTGTGGTGAATCCGCTCGTGTTCCCTGGCGGTTCAATTGGCGAGCTGGCAGTAAACGGAACCGTGAATGATTTGTCGGTTTCCGGCGCCAGACCAGAAGCGCTCGTTATCGGTTTGATCCTGGAGGCTGGATTGCGTACCGACGTACTACAAGACGAAATCCAAGCTATTGCCAACGCCGCTCAAAAAGCCGGAGTGAGAATAGCCGGCGGAGATACCAAGGTCGTCGAGCACGGCAAGGCAGACGGCATGTATATCAGCACGACGGGACTGGGTACTTTGCTGCCCGGCGTCGAGGTGAGCCCGCAGTCGGTGCGGCCTGGCGACAAAATTTTGATCTCTGGCCCCATCGGCGACCACGGCATCACGATTTTGCTGGCACGTGGTGACCTGGACATGGAAGGCGATCTACGCTCCGACACGCGCTCCGTATTTCCTCTGGTTGAGACTTTAGTGAAAGCTGCAGGGCCAGGCGTTCGCTGGATGCGCGATCCCACGCGCGGAGGCGCGGCTACATCTCTCAACGAGCTCGCAAGAGATTGCGGCTTGGGAATCGTCCTTTTTGAAGACAGCGTTCCTATACGCGACGCCGTGCGCGGAGCTTGTGAACTTTTGGGGCTGGATCCCCTTCATATCGCGAACGAAGGGCAGTTCCTGGCCGTGGTCGCTTCTGAATTCGCCGACGCTGCGCTCAAGGCTCTGCAAGAAACGCCCGGCGGAGAAGCAGCGCGCATCATCGGAGAAATGCGCGAACAACCTGCAGGCTCGGTACTGGTCCTGACTCTTTATGGAGGTAGCCGAATTGTCGATATGCTTGTCGGCGATCCACTGCCACGCATCTGCTAGAAGTGAAGCAGCCATAGAAAATGGCCACCGATTGCCAACTCGCCTCGCAAATTGAACAGCGCCTTCTGGCGCGGAACCAGATCTTGGAATCGTTCTTCGCCCGCGAAGCGAATCGACTTGCTCACGCGTGCCGCGAGATGTCCGAACGCTTTCTTCGCGGCGGCCGCTTGCTTGCATTTGGGCAAGGCCCTTACGCAACAGACGCGCAACATGTTTCTGTTGAGTTCGTTCATCCCGTTATCGTGGGGAAACGCGCGCTCCCGGCCCTCGATCTTTCTATCTTGTTCCGGCCATGGCTCGAGGCGATTGTCAGTCCCGAAGACATGGTGATGGGATTTGGTCCGCCTGAAGGAGACCCTGAGGTTTGGGCGGCACTAGATGTTGCAGCCGGACGGAAAGCAATGACCTTTGCTTTTCCGGGACTCGAAGGTTCTTACACAATTCCCCCCGCAAATGCGGATCCCTTCATTCAACAGGAATTAGTCGAGGTTCTCTATCACACGCTTTGGGAGACGGTTCACGTTTTCTTCGAACGCCGCGAATTGGGGCACCATGTAGGCCAGGCTGAATTTCTCTACCCATTTCTCGGACGCGAGAAACAACCTTCCGCCGAGGTCATCGCCGAAGTCGCCAATTCCATCCAAATGAAAGTCGCAGATGACTCGAAGTTGCGCGCACAAGTTGCAGCTGAGGAAGCAGAACAGATCAGCAACGCTACTTCCGCGATTGCAGATCGCCTCCGGCGCGGCGGCAAACTGATTATATTTGGCAATGGCGGTTCGGCCACAGACGCCAACGATTGGGCCATCGACTGCGTTTCGCCTCGATCAGGGTGGAAGCCGATTCCGGCGGTTTCTCTCGCGCTTGAGCCGGCAAACATCACGGCCATAGCGAACGATGTTGGAACGGAAGTGATTTTCCTTCGCCAGATGATCGCGCAAGCCCAACCGAATGATGTCGCAATCGCGATCTCAACTAGCGGTGGATCCAGAAACCTAATCATGCCACTCGAAGAGGCCCGCAAACGCAATCTCTTAACGGTAGCTTTGCTTGGCTACGACGGCGGCGAAATTAACCGCCGAGGACTGGCCGACTATCCGCTGATCGTTCATTGCGATTACATTCCGCGCATTCAGGAAGTTCAAGCGTCCGTTTATCACGTCCTACGCGAAGGTTTGGAGGTATTGGGCTGTGGCGATTCTTGAACTTTACGGAACGAAGAGCTGCCAATACACGCAGGAAATGCGCGAGTGGCTCGAATGGAAGGGAACTGAGTTCGTAGAATACGACGTGGAAGCCGACCCCCTGGCTCGCGATCGAATGCGCTCTCTCGTGGATGGACAGCGCACGGTTCCTGTTCTCGTGGATGGCAACAAGGTGATTCAAATCGGCTGGCAAGGACGCGGCTGCATCGTCAGCCTGGATTAATCTGGGATGCCAAGCGCTTGTTCCATTAAGGTTCGTGGCCTAGTGCAGGGTGTGGGATTTCGCCCCTTCGTATTTCGATTGGCTCGCGCGAACACTTTGGCCGGATGGGTGCTGAACGGAGAAGAAGGCGTTGAGATTTTTCTGGAAGGCGGAGACCGAGGACTGCAACGATTTATTCAGGCCCTAAAGACTGAATCGCCTCCGGCCGCCGACATCACAGAGATTGAAATTCAAGCAACGAAACCCGTGGGATGCTACGAATTTACAATTCGGGAAAGTGAGAGAAAGCAGCAGCCATCCGTTCGAATCTCGCCGGACCTGCCAGTATGCGACGATTGCCTTCGCGAACTGTTTGACCCGTCTGACAAGCGTTATTTCTATCCTTATATTAATTGCACGAACTGCGGGCCGCGATACACCGTAATCCTAGGTCTGCCGTATGACCGTGTGAATACGACCATGAAGTCTTGGCCGCTCGATGAATATTGCTCGAGCGAATATGAGGATCCCGGCAATCGGCGTTTTCATGCCCAACCTGTTGCTTGCTCCGAGTGCGGCCCCCCCTATTACCTACAAGCGGGCGACCAAGAGATTCGCGGCAACGAGAGGAGTATCCGCAGTGCGCTAGAAATACTCAAGGCCGGCAAAATTCTCGCGATCAAGGGCTTAGGCGGTTATCACCTCGCTTGCGATGCTCGAAATGCCGAGGCTGTGCAATTGCTGCGAAATCGAAAATACCGCAAAGAGAAACCGTTTGCCTTGATGGCGAAAGATTTGCAAGTCGCCCGAGAACTCATCCAAATCTCGGCGGACGCGGAAGCGCTTTTGACATCGCCGGCAAGGCCGATTGTAATCGCGCCTGCAAAAGCCAAACTTCCCGGCGTAGCTCCTGACAATCCCGAACTCGGTGTGATGTTGCCTAACACGCCTCTTCATCATTTGCTTTTCGCTGCAGGCGCGCCGGATGCCTTGGTAATGACAAGCGCGAATCGTTCGAGCGAGCCGATTGCTTATAAAGACGGCGAGGCGATCGATAGACTTTCGAATATTGCCGACGCGTTCCTGATTGGAGAACGTCCGATCGCTCGGCGCGTGGATGATTCAATAACTCGCGCCGGGGTTTTCGGACCGGCGATACTTCGTAGAGCTCGTGGCTACGCCCCCAGCGCTGTAACTGTTTTTCCTTCCAAGCGGCCAATACTCGCCCTGGGCGCGGATCTGAAAAATACGATTACGCTCGTGGTGGACGGACAAGCGTTCGTGAGCCAGCACATTGGAGACTTGCAGCACTTCCAATCGCTGCAGGCGTTTCAGAAAACGGTCGACGACCTGGTTTCGATGTATGAAGTTCGCTGGGATGAATTGCTGGTGGTGCACGATTGCCACCCTGAGTATGCTTCCACCGCATACGCGGCCGCGCTTTCATCGGCTGAAAAGCACAGCGTGCAACATCACCGCGCACACATAGCTTCTGTGCTTGCTGAGCGCGGCGAATGGAACAAGCGGGTTCTGGCGGTGAGCTTTGACGGTACTGGTTATGGAGACGATGGCAGCATTTGGGGCGGTGAAATTTTCACCGGCAGCGTTTGCGAGGGTTTTGCTCGCGTTGCTCATCTTCGCCCTGCGCTGCTCGCTGGTGGCGATGCGGCTGCGCATCATCCCGTTCAGGCAGCCGCAGGTTTCCTGATCCAAATTGGTGATTTGCCGGATCTAGCTGCGGCTCCATTCGACTTTCCTGAACGCCATCGAATCGCCACCGACTTAGTGCGCCGTAAAGTGCGAACCTTCAGCACAAGTTCCCTTGGCCGCCTGTTTGACGCGGCGGCGGCATTGCTCGGATTCACTCGTGAAACCACTTTCGAGGGACAAGCCGCAATGTGGCTTGAGCAACTCGCGCGTAGCGCGCAATGTGCCAAACCTTATCCGTTTCCTTTTGTTGACGGAGAGCTAGACTTTCGCCCGTTGCTGGCGGATTTAACGCGTGCTCGGTTTCTGGGCCGCCCTGCGAACGAATGCGCGCGCGCGTTTCAGCAGGGAATTGCACAAGGGCTTTCTAACGCGCTGACCGCGCTCTGCGCCGCAAACGATGTGGATACAATCGTCCTTTCGGGGGGAGTTTTTCAGAATGAACTGCTCCTGGAGGACTTGAAATCGCTGCTGGCTCCCACGGGTTTCCAAATCTGGACCAACCACGCCGTGCCAGCAAACGATGGTGGTATCAGCTTAGGACAAGCGGCTCTTGCATCGTTCGGCCGATTCGACACCTTGAACTCAAAACGGGAGATTTCCTCATAAAGCAATCATGCACGAACTTTCCATTGCCATGAGCATTGTTGAGCTAGCTCAGGAAGAGTCAGACCGCAGAGGCGGTGTGCAAATTAAGGCTGTGCACCTCCGCCTGGGGCTTCTTTCCGGAGTCGTGAAGGAGGCGCTACTTTCGTCGTACGAAATAGCCTGTGAGCATACGCCCTTGCAGGGCTCGCAGCTCCAAGTGGAAGAAGTACCGGTCCTGGTTTTCTGCCGAAAGTGCGGTGCGCAGCGCCCGGTGCATTCAACCCAAGCGTTCTGCTGCTCCTTTTGTGGCACTCCAACAGCGGAGGTCGTGCAGGGGAAAGAGGTGCTCGTCGTCGGTCTAGAGGTGGAGGAGTGAACTCAAAGACTCGCATAATTGAAGTGAGAGAAAACGTATTCAAGCAAAACGACATCGTCGCCCGCGCGCTTCGTGAGCGATTTCGTGAAGCGGGAGTTTTTGTCGTAAGTCTGGTGTCTAGCCCAGGTGCGGGGAAAACTGCCCTTTTGGAGAAGACGCTCACCTTACTTCGCCAGCAATTCCGCGTAGCTGCGCTGGTCGGAGACCTGGCCACGGAAAACGATGCCTTGCGTCTCGCTCGCAGCCAGGCTCCCGTGAAACAGATCATCACCGGAACCGTGTGTCACCTGGAGGCCGCCATGGTTGAGCGCTCGCTGGAAGCTTGGAAGGTGGAAGAGCTGGACTTCCTGTTCATTGAAAATGTCGGCAACCTTGTGTGCCCTTCTTCCTACGATCTTGGCGAGGATCTCCGGCTCGTTCTACTCTCCGTAACGGAAGGTGAGGATAAGCCTCTAAAGTACCCTACGATTTTCAACAGCGCAGACGTTGCCGTTATTACGAAAGCTGACTTGGCCGAAGCCGTGGAATTCGATGCCCTTACCGCGAACCGTAATATTCAAGCGGTGCGTCCTGGTATGAAAGTGGTTACATTATCGACAAAATCTGGAGAGGGTACCCAACAGTTCCTCGATTTTCTAGTTTCCCGGCGGACACTCGCTCGTGAAATGTCGCCGTCTCAACCTGCCGGTGCTTCCGCAGCGTCAGATTAATCGAGTGCGCCAGTTATTTACCAGAATGGTTTTCCTAACTTCGCGCCACAACCAGGTTGAGAAAAGCTATTGCTGCCAACCTCCGCCAAGAGTTCGATAAAGCTGCACCACACTTTGGTACTCGCTCCCTCGCGCCTGCGCCAGTGTGAGCTCTGCATTGTAAAGGGACCGCTGGCCGTCCAAGACTTCCAGATAGTTGGTGGTACCTCCGCGATAGCGCATCAAAGAAAGCCGGACCGACTCTGCCAAATCCGCTACTACTTGCTGTTGTTGCACTCTAACTTCACGGAGTTTCTGGTACCCGATCAAGGCATCCGACACATCTCCGAAGGCCTGCTGAATAGCCTGTTGGTAGGAGAGCAAAGCCTGTTGATGTTGCGATTCGGTTAGGTGAAGATTCCCGCGAAGGGCGCCGCCGGTAAAAATTGGTTGGGTCACGCTCGCGCCGTAAGACCAGATTGCGGTCTGCGAGCCCATCAAACTCGAAAAAGCGCTGCTGCGTCCCAATGCGCCGCCGCCCCCTCCGGTGAGAGAAATTTGCGGAAAGAATGCTGCCTTGGCCACGCCAATTTCAGCATTCGCAGCGATCAGGTTCTGCTCAGCCTGGCGAATATCCGGGCGCCGAGCGAGCAGCGAGGAAGGCAGGCCTGCTGGCACATCCGGAGGAATAAATTGTTCCGGCAATTTGAGTCCGCGCTTTACCGGTCCCGGGTAATCGCCGAGCAAAATGTGTATCGCATCTTCCGCTTGTCCAATTTGTCTTTCCAGGTCCGGAATCTGTGCGTTAGCAGTATCCAGCACTTGCTGTGCCTGAAGCACGTCGAGCTTCGTGGCCACCCCATGGTCCAGCCGCAGCGAAGTGAGCTTAACCGATCCTTCCTGCGTCTCTACCGTATCTTTCGTGATTTGGAGTTCAAGATCCAGTTGAAGGAGTAGGAAGTATGCGCTTGCCACGTCGCTCACGAGTGTCAGCGTAACAGTGCGTTGGGCTTCCTCTGTCGCAAGCAGTCTGGCACGGGCCGCTTGCGTGGCGCGTCTCAACTGGCCCCATAAATCCAGCTGAAAGGATGCATCCGCCGCCAGCTCCAATAAATTTGCCTTCTCTGGGAAAAATTCCTCCTTGCCACCTACGAAATTGGCGCCTCCTTGTACCTGAGGGAAGAGACTCGAGCGCGTAATTGCGACCTGCGCGCGCGCGGCATTGATGCGCTCGGTCGCGAGCAGCAAGTCGTAATTTTGTTTCAGCGCTATACGGATGAGCTCCTGGAGCTGCGGATCCTGGAAGACCTGCCACCAGGGCAGATCTGCGAAGGAGGCGGCTTGAGGCTGAACCGGCGTGTTGTCGTTCGTATCGTGATACCTGCTTGGAATCTGTACTGCAGGCTTATGGTAGTTCGGACCGACTGCGCATCCGCCGACCAAAGTCGAAACAAGAACTGACATCAAGCACAGCGAAATTACTGGTCGCAGCTTTGTCATGATTCGCGCTGAAGCGACTGTCGTGCGATTTGATCGGGAGGCCATGTCAGTCTCCCTCCGCCGGCGCGGGCGTTGGTTGAACTCCGCCGGGGGCCGGCTCCTTACCGGCGCCCGACCATTTCTCCACCAGATAGAAAATCGCGGGAACCAGAAATATGGCAATGGCGCTGGCCGCTAGCATTCCTCCAATGACCGTCGTTCCGATGATCTGGCGCGCCACAGACCCCGCCCCGGTGGCCACCCACAGAGGTACGCTGCCCAGGATAAACGCGAATGAGGTCATCAAGATCGGTCGAAGCCGGATCCTGGCACCCAACAGCGCAGCGTCCACCAGCGGTTTGCCTTGCTCGTATTCGTCTTTGGCGAACTCCACGATCAAAATCGCATTTTTGGCGGCCAGTCCGATCAGCATTACCAGCCCGATCTGTGAATACACATCGCTTTCGATTTGCACCATGTAGGGCGGATAAAACCACCCCGCGACTGTGCGCCTTAGCCACAGGGTTGCAAACGCGCCGAACACCGCCACCGGCGTGCTAAGCAGCACGCTGAATGGCAGCGACCAGCTTTCATAAAGCGCTGCCAGAATCAGAAACACGAACAACAGGGAAAACGCAAAAACAACACTAGGTGAAACTCCTTGCTGCGCCAGTTTTTCCTGAAACGACATGTCCTTGTAGTCGTAGCCCATGTCCCGAGGCATGGTCTGAGCGAATACTTCTTCCAGCGCTTCCATCGCCTGCGCGGAACTGTAGCCCGGTGCCGCGCTCCCGAAGATCTGAGCGCCGCGATATTCGTTGAATCGCATGGTGAATTCTGGTCCGCTTTGAGGCTCGAATTTTGTCAGCGCGGAAAGTGGTACATCTTCGCCCCTATTGTTTCGAACGTAAAACTGACCCACGTTTTCCGCCCGCGTTCGGTATTCGCCTTCTGCCTCGATGTACACCTGCCATTGCCGGCCGAAGCGGTTGAAATAATTGATAAAATATCCGCCCATAAATGATTGAAGAGTCTTATAGACGTCGCTGATGCTCACACCCTGCTTGATCACCTTGTCGCGATCCACCGTCACGAACTGCTGCGGCACGTTGGCCAGATAGGTGGTGCCCAGCAAACCGATCTCGGGGCGTTTACGCACCGCGGCCATGAACGTGTTCAGATTCTGCGTCAGAAACTCCACCTCCTTCCCGGCCCGGTCCTCCAGAACAAATGTGAATCCTCCGGAAGTTCCCACTCCCGGAATTGCCGGTGGTGAAAAATCAAACGCGATTGCTTCCGGCATCTGGCTCAATTTCTGGTTCAGCCGCGTCTTGATCTCCTGAAATTGTTCCGCCCTCGATTTCCGCGCGTCCCAGTCATCCAGCGTGACAAAGAAAAACGCGTTGTAGCTGGTTCGTACAAAGCTCAACAGGCTGAAGCCTACTACGCTCGAGGTGTACTTCACCCCGGGAGTATCTGCCAGGATTTTCTCGACCTGGCGCGCAGCTTCGTCTGTACGTTGCAGTGAGGATGCGTTGGGGAGTTGCAGGTTGACAAAAAGATACCCTTGATCTTCATCGGGCAGGAAGCTGGATGGCACGCGTGAACCAAAAAACGCCGCAGCCCCTGAAAACACTGCCAGTAACACGAGTGCGATTACACTCTTGCGAATCAGCGCGCCGGACAACCGTACATAACCGTCTGTCGCGCTCTCGAATGATCTGTTGAACCAGGCAAAAAACCTTCCCAGCGGTCCCTTGCTCTCTTTCTTGGGCCGAAGCAAAAGAGCCGACAGAGCCGGACTCAGAGTAAGCGCGTTGAAAGCGGAAAGGAGCACGGAAATGGCGATGGTGACCGCAAACTGCTGATAGAGGCGGCCGGTGATTCCGGGAATAAACGCCGTTGGAACGAACACCGCAGAGAGCACCAAGGCGACTCCGACTAATGGCGGAGTCAACTCGTCCATCGCCTTAAGGGCCGCTTCTTTGGGAGAGAGCCCTTCCTCGATATGCCGCCCGACGCCCTCCACCACCACGATTGCGTCGTCCACCACCAATCCAATGGCGAGCACAAGCCCCAACAGAGAAAGTGTGTTAATCGAAAAACCGAACAGCGGAAAAAAGATGAATGTTCCGACTAAGGCCACCGGGACTGCCAACATCGGAATCAGTGTGGCGCGCCAGCTTTGCAGGAAGATGTACACCACCAGGATCACCAGTACGATCGCAATCAGCAGCGTTTCGACAATTTCCTTGATGCCGGCCGTCACTGACTTCGTGGTATCGAGAGAAATCACGTAATCCATGTCCTGCGGGAATGTCTGCTTCATTCCGGCAATCAATTTCTTTACGCCGTTAGCGGCGTCCACGGCGTTCGAGCCCGGCAATTGGTAAACAGCGATGATCGCGCCCGGCTTGCCGTTCAGCCGGCCCACCACGGTGTAGTCGTTCGACCCAAGTTCTATCCGCGCCACGTCCTTGACGCGGACAACTCCGCCATCGGGCGTCTCACGAACCACGATCTGTCCGAAATCGTCGGTGGAAATCAATCGTCCTTGCGCGCGAACCGCGTAGGTGTACTCCTGTCCTTTGGGTATCGGCTCGCCACCCACCTGTCCCGCGGGGTTCACGGTGTTCTGCGATTGGATCGCATTGATGATGTCGGTTACGGTGATGCCCAGCTTGCCCAATTGGTCCGGCTTCACCCACAATCTCATCGCATATTGCCCAGCGCCGAAGATCTGCACGTTCCCGATGCCCGTGGAACGCGTCAACGGGTCGTGAATATTGATGTATGCATAGTTGGCGAGGAAGTCCGCGTTGTATGTTCCGTTAGGCGAGTACAACGTGATTAGCATCAACGGCGATGTCACCGATTTCTGGACCGTGATGCCGTAGTTCGTGACATCGATGGGAAGTTGCGAAGCCGCCTGGGTCTCTCTCGCCTGTGCCAGAATTTGATCCGTGTTTGGATCTGTCTTGACATCGAAATCCACGATCATGGTCATGCCGCCATTGGCGGTGGCGTTCAACGAATACATGTAGTTCATGTTGTCCACGCCGCTCATTTGCTGTTCGATCGGAGTGGCTACCGATTGCTCGAGCGTCAGAGCATCCGCTCCGACGTAGGTTGCTTGAATCTGAACCTCTGGCGGGGCAATGTTGGGAAATTGAGCGACCGGCAAGCTGACGATCGTGATCGTGCCGAGAATTACCATAACAATTGAAATCACCATTGCGACGATTGGGCGGTTGATGAAGAATTTGGACATGGCCTTTACCTTGCCTGCGCAGTCGAGTTATCCGGCACATACGGCTTGGGGTTTACTTGCGCGCCGGGACGCACCTTCTGAACTCCCTCGGCCACCACGCGTTCTCCCGGCTTCAGTCCGTCAGCGATAATCCAGAAGGAGCCCACACGGTCGCCGACCTTGACTGTCCGTATGCTCACCTTGTTCTCGCTATCCACAACCGCTACTTCGTAGCTGCCTTGCAGCTCCGACACCGCACGCTGCGGCACTAACAATGCATCCTTTTGTATTCGGACGGCCGTTCGAATTCTGCCGTAACCGCCCGGACGCAGAATATTCCCTGGATTGGGAAATAGCCCTGCGATTCGAATTGATCCGGTGCCTATATTCACTTGGCGGTCCGCGAAGTAGAATGTGCCGTCGCGCGGATAAGTTGAGCCGTCGGCTAAAATCAGTTGTAGCTTCAAGCTCTTGTTGGCGGCTTGCAGGGTAGTCTCGGTAGGGAAGCGCTTATTCCACTCGAGATACTCGCTCTCGCTGACGGTGAAATAAACCTTGATAGGATCCACGGTGGAAACGGCAGTCACCACTCCACTGCTTGGGCTTACCAAGGCGCCTACCTGAAGCTGGGCCTGTCCCGCGATGCCGTCGATCGGCGCAATGAGGCGAGTGAAATCGAGATTGATCTTGGCTGTTTCGACCGCCGCTTCGTCGGTCTTGATTGCCGCCTGAGATGTCGCCACGGTAGCCTTGGCAGCCAAGTTATTCTGAACCGCGTTGTCGAGATCCTGCTGGCTCGCGGCCTCTTCTTTCGCGAGAGGAGTGTAGCGGTTGACGTCAAGCTGCGTCCTGCCTTGGACTGCCTGAGCGTTCTCGAGCGTGGCCTTGGCTTGCGCCAACTGCCCTTCGGCTTGGTCGAGTGCTGCCTGAAAGGGACGCGGATCAATTTGAAAGAGCAGTTGGCCCTGCTTCACGAATGAGCCTTCCTGATATCCCTGCCGCAGTAAGTAGCCCGTAACCTGCGCCCTGACGTCGGCATTTACGAATCCGTCGAGCGTGCCGATCCACTCTCCATAAATCGGGACATCCTTCTGTTCCACTTGCGCCACTTCAACGTCAGGCGCGCCGTCCGGCCCACCTTTCGCACCATGCTTCGAGTGAATCACCACGACTGTAGCCACAACGGCGACTACCAGCACTAGCACTGCGATTGCGATCTTGCGTCCCCGACTCATAGTTGTCTCCGACCGCTTGGCTTTTACTGAATTGCTTGTTTTATTGAATCACGATATTGATCCGTGCGTTCCAATCAGGAAATGAAGACAGCGTTAGTAACCATTCTCCAGCTTCCCATTGGATTCGTCTCTTGGGATTTCGGCTCATTTTAGAGATGAGGTTTACTTGCGGAGCCCGGAAAAATTCTCTGCACCAAATTAGAGTTCGCACTACGATAGGCTCGTTAGGAATTCTGCTATCAAATGAACCTCACAAGAATTTTAGGAAGGCTGAAGCATACCACCAGCAGAAAGCCAAAATCCATCGCGCGGAGCTTTCCAGACGGAGAACGCGCTGCCCAGTTATTTATTAGAATGCTTGCTGAACTTCGCCGTCGAGTGTCTGTGACCGTACGATAGAATTGAATTCGGGCGTTATCTAAGTGAAATCCTCTCGGTTATCCGTCTTTATCTGGGGAGCCTGGTTATTTTTTGCAGGTGGCTACGCGGTTGTCGGTTTGTTGGTGCCGCGCGGTTCAACGCAAACGGCTCTGAGCTATCTCCTCGCTTGTTTGACCCCGCTTTTTGCGAACACTGCATTGCTTTGGAATGCCGCCACGCCGTATCGACGGCGTAACGCGTTTTGGATGCTTCTAGCCCTCGGCTGCACCCTGTGGCTGGCCGGTACCTTGGTGCTCACTTATGGACAACTAGTAGTCGGCTTGACTGGATATATTCCGTTTTATATCGATCTTCTCTTTTTCCTTCACACCGTGCCGTTCATGGCGGCCTTGGCTCTGGCGCCTCATGCCAGAAAAATGCGCGAGACGCTTCGATTCGGTCTCCTTGATTTAATGCTTCTCTCGATTCTTTGGCTCTACGTTTATATTTTTGCCGCCATGCCATGGAAGACAATCTCGCCCAATATCGCCTTGTTCAGATCGCACGACATTGGCAGTTACATGATTGAAAATTTAGTCGTTGTAATCGGCTTTGGGTTCTTGTTCTTTCGTTCCACTGGCACCTGGCGAAAGATTTACGGCCACCTTTTCGGCGCGACTTCTCTGTATATTGTCGGCTTTATTCTGACTGCCTTTGCCGTGTTTAACCGGACCATTTACAGTAGCCCGCTGGTCAGGCTGCCCGCCCTTGCCGCCTTTGTATGGCTGGGAACTACCGGACTTGTCGCTCACGATCTGGTTTTCGAACCCGAAGTCTCGCCTCCATCCGCTCGTAGGAACACGCAATGGCCCGTTCGTCTGGCCATGCTTGGCGTGCTCGCGGCCCTAGGACTGGCAGGATGGGATGTTTTCCTCAGCGACGCGCCTTTGCCCGTTCAGCGCTTTCGGCTGATCGTAACCTTGATCACACTCTTCGTTGGAACATCGCTGGTTTTCTACCGGCAGCATTTGGTTTACCAGGAACGCACCAGTCTGGTGCACGACCTCTGGGAATCGCTCGAAAATGTCAAACGTCTGCAAACTCACTTTGTGCAGTCCGAAAAACTGGCCTCACTCGGACAGCTCGCAGCCGGCGCCGCGCACGAAATAAACAATCCGCTCACTGCTATTTTGGGTTACGCGGACGTGCTGACTGTTGAAAATCCCCAAAACACACGCGCGCATTCCTTGGGAGAAAAAATCCGCGAACAAGCCCGGCGCACAAAAGATCTTGTTAACAATCTCCTCAGCTTCGCGCGCCAGGTACCCGCAGAAAAACAGTTGCTCGATCTCAACACCGTTCTCACAGGTGCCGTACAGCTCCGCAATCTGGATCTGCGCGGGAAAAATATCCGCATCGAACTGGAGAGTCGCAGCGTGCTCCCCGCCGTTCGTGGTGACCCGAACCAGTTGCTTCAGGTTTTCTATCATTTGATAAGCAACGCCGTCGATGCTATGGAAGTAGGCGGCGGTGGCATTCTCATGATCCGCACGTTGCGCGAGCGAAGCAACGTAATCGTAGAATTCTCTGACACTGGCCCGGGAATGCACGATCCTGACAAGGTGTTCGATCCTTTCTACACCACGAAACCAGTGGGCAAAGGCACTGGTCTCGGCCTCAGTATTTGTTACGGGGTCATGCAGGAACACGGCGGAACAATCCTGGGATTTAATCGACCGGAAGGCGGCTGTACCTTTCGGTTGGAGTTGCCTGCTGTCCTGGCAGTCTTTCCGCAAGCATCCACTTTGCCTGTCGCTCCCATCAACACTCGCTAAAACCTCAGCTCAGGAATTTAAACATCTCGATGATTCTGCGGGCCTCGCTCGGTGCGTATTTCCACGAATATGTTAGAGTCGGAAATCTATGGACGCTCCCGCCATTGAAACGCAACACTTAACGCGTCGTTTTGGCGAGCTAGTTGCCGTGCAAGATGTGAACCTGTCCGTTGCTCCAGGTCAATTCTTCGGTTTTCTCGGGCCCAATGGCGCCGGGAAATCCACCACGATCAAAATGCTTACCGGTTTGCTCTCGGCAAGCTCCGGCAGAATTCAAATACTTGGCCTCGACCTCGCGCAAAATCCGGTGGACGTTAAACGCCAGATCGGCGTGGTGCCCGAAGGTATGGCTTTATTCGGCCGCTTAACTGGCGCTGAATATCTGAATTTCGTCGGCCGCATGTACGGCCTCGACCGCGAAACCGCTGGCAAGCGCACCGCCGAATTGCTCGATTTCATGCAGCTCGCCGATCAGCCGAAAACTCTCGTCACCGACTACTCTCACGGTATGCAGAAGAAATTGGCAATGGCCGGCGCCGTTATTCATGGACCCCGAGTGCTTTTTCTCGATGAGCCATTCGAAGGTGTGGACGCTATTGCATCCGGCACACTCAAAGCCATGCTTCAACGCATGATTGCTCGCGGCGCCACGATTTTCCTCACTTCGCACGTGCTCGAAATTGTCGAGCGTCTTTGTAGTCACCTCGCCATCATCCATCGCGGCCGATTGGTGGCTCAAGGCTCGCTCGAAGAGCTGCGCGCTGGTGTGGAGGCGCAAGCTGCTGCGGCTTTGGCAGGTACATTGCCTGGTGAATCGGCCGTGCCTGCACCGGGAGAAAAACTCACGCTCGAGGAAATTTTCCTGCGTATCGTAGGCGGCACACGCCATGCCGAACAGGAATTGTCATGGCTGGGCTGAGCTCTCCTCCCCTCATGCGCGGACAGCTCGCCGCTATCGCCCGCGTCCGCTTTCAACTTTTTGTCAATGGTTTGCGCACAATTCGCGGACGGCTTGAAGTGGTAGCTCGCGGAATGATGTTTTTGATGTTTGGGGTCGCCGGTCTAGGGGGCTCATT
>DATNLR010000136.1:0-5508 GCA_035602755.1 Binatus sp. (SeqCode)
TTGTCCATCAGCTACGCCTTTCGGCCTCACCTTAGGACCCGCCTAACCCTGAGCGGATTAACCTTCCTCAGGAAACCTTAGACTTTCGGCGACACGAGTTCTCATCGTGTTTATCGCTACTTATGCCGGCAGGGTCTCTTGCGTGGCGTTGAGTAGTCCTCTCGGTCTACCTTCTGACTCCACACAATGCTCCCCTACCAAATTATGAAATCCGGAGATCTCATAAATTCCGCAGCTTCGGTCGTAGACTTTAGCCCCGTTGGATTGTCGGTGCATGATCGCTTGACCAGTGAGCTGTTACGCTTTCTTTAAAGGATGGCTGCTTCTAAGCCAACCTCCTGGCTGTCTGAGCGATCACACTTCCTTTCCCACTTAGTCTACAGTTGGGGACCTTAGCTGGCGGTCTGGGTTCTTTCCCTCTCGACCACGAAGCTTATCCCTCGCAGTCTCACTCCCGTGTTACTGTCCACGGCATTCGAAGTTTGATTGGATTTGGTATCCTGAGTTGGACCCTAGTCCATTCAGTGCTCTACCACCGTGGCAGATCACACAAGGCTGCCCCTAAAGGCATTTCGGGGAGAACGAGCAATTACGGAATTTGATTAGCCTTTCACCCCTACCCTCAGCTCATCGGAGCAATTTTCAACTTACACCCGTTCGGCCCTCCAGCCGCGGTTAAGCGGCCTTCAGCCTGGCCAAGGGTAGATCATCCCGCTTCGCGTCTATTCCCACAGACTTGTCGCCCTATTCGGACTCGCTTTCGCTACGGCTCGCTTGCGCTTAACCTCGCCTGAGAGAATAACTAGCCGGCTCATTAAGCAAGAGGCACGCCGTCAGGCGTGAATCGGTCCGAAGACCGAAACATAGCCCTCCGACTGCTTGTAAGCATGCGGTTTCAGGTTCTATTTCACTCCCCTCGCAGGGGTGCTTTTCACCTTTCCCTCGCGGTACTGGTTCACTATCGGTCGCCAGAGAGTATTTAGCCTTGGAGAGTGGTCTCCCCAGTTTCCCACGAAATTTCACGTGTTCCGTGGTACTCAGGATGCCGCTTCGAGTCCGGTAAGCTGTCGGCTACATGGCTATCACATTCTATGGCCCCGCTTTCCAGCGGGTTCACCTAGCCTCCGGATTGGTAACTCTACTTATGCGGTCCTACAACCCCCCGGTGTAAACACCGAGGTTTGGGCTGTTCCGATTTCGCTCGCCGCTACTCTCGGAATCTCTGTTTGATTTATTTTCCTCCAGGTACTGAGATGGTTCACTTCCCTGGGTTGGCTCGTACCCGCCTATGTATTCAGCGGGCCGTCTCCGAACTTCATTCGGAGGGGTTTCCCCATTCGGACATCTCCGGGTCAGTGCCTGCTTGCGGCTCACCGGAGCTTTTCGCAGCTTGCCACGTCCTTCATCGCCTTCTGGCGCCAAGGCATCCACCGCACGCTCTTGGTAGCTTAACCATAAAACTTACCCAACACGTCGCTCCTGCACCCCATCCCAACCGCGTGAGCAGCCGGAACGGAATCCAGGGCAAGTGGTGGAAAGTTCGCCTTTCCTACAAAAATCCACTTCGCTCGATTCGTGCAAATATGCGGTTTTGTGCGCATTTTGGCCCCTCAACGCGAAGGGCCTCCACTACGCACATTGCCAGCCTATTCAGTTGTCAAAGATCGTTGCTTCCGAATATCGGAAAGCCCTGCTCCCGGCAGAACTGGCCACCCCCATCGTGACCGCAAATAAAAAACCCGGCGTCGAGCGCCGGGCTAAGTCGTCCCGATTCCCTCGGAACGGCTTTGCGCGAAGCTCGACTGATTTCTATCCCGTGTTCGTAGCTTACCTCACTGAAGGATTCCCACGCAGAACCCTACGTTGCAAGCCCCTGTGTGCCTACATCACTGTCGGCAGGGAACAAGTATAGCAAGAAATGAAAATACGTCAAGCGGCGCAAACAAGAAGTTTTCCACTACATGCGCCGCTTATACACAGCGCCATGTGGAAATCGCGCGGGGTACGCCGATTCATTTCAGCGGCCGGACGGCGAAGTCCATGGCTAGCCCTTATGCTTGAAATATTCCACTTGGCGCAAACGCTTCTGCGCGGCCGCCTTGCTCTTGTACGGCCCGCCAAGATTCTTGCCCTTTTCCGAGAGCACTTTGTAGCCTTCTTTGGTTTTACGAATCATGGTGATCCTCCTTCAAATCTTACCTATTTGACTGTTCTTCCGGACAGCCGGACGCTCCGTTTGACCAAGTACGGCCGTACCATTTTCTCCGTAAGTCTACATAGGTAGAGTTCAAGCCATGGGAAGCAAGATTCGCACATCACGACAAACGCTCCAGCTACTCGCGGCGCTTGTGAAGAGGCCTTCGGCTTGGCGCTACGGTTATTCCCTCAGCCGGGAAACTTCGCTGCAGTCCGGCACGCTCTATCCGATCCTCATGCGTCTGGAGGAGCGCGGCTGGCTCGAGACGCAGTGGGAGACGCCGCCCCCCGGTGGCCGTCCCCCGCGGCATATGTATCGGCTGACCGCCAGCGGCCGTGCATGTGCAACAGAGGCGCTCTCCGTCGCCCACACGCGAAGCACCCTGCTATTGACGATGCAACGAGCCTGAGCGATGCAGAAGCCAACCGAGCAACGAGTTTCATCTGCGCACAAGATCGTCGCGGCTACATTTCAGAACATCGTGCGGCTTTGGCCCTCTGCTTCGCGGGATTGGGCTGTCGCCATGCAAGCGGAGCTGACCTCAATTACGGGTACCCGAGAAAAACTGCAATGGCTCATGGGAGGAATCATGTCGCTCGTCCAGGCTTGGTGGAGTCAAATTCTTTTCGGCACACGAGATGAAACGCCGGCAGTTTCGAAACGTGTGGCCGCGACCATCGCCGCCGTGCTGCTGATCATTGCTACGTTATTTCTCGTGCTCCCTGGCATGCCGCAAGGATTCCTGGCGGTGGTCGAAGCCTGGCGCACCGAAGAAGCCGTCCAAAGTGTTTCCGCGCTGGAAAAGCTTGGGACCGAGGCGGAGCGAGTGCAAGATGCCGATCTACTGGCCTTCGTGGCGCTTCACTTGCCGGACTCGCCCGACAAAACGCGGTGGGCCGACCGAGCCGTATCACTCGATCCTAAATTGACCTGGATCTATTTTCAGATGCAATCGTATGGCGGCATCGCACCGCTCGTCGACCCTTCCTTCGACCGGCATGTCTCACAGCTTCAGGCGTGGGACCCTGCAAATGCTGTGTCATTTCTGATGGAGGCGGATCACGTGCTCGCGGCCGAGAGAGGACTCGGCAGCAACGCTGCCTACGAAGCACGCCTTAGCCAGAACGCAGCCTGGTTGAATGCCATGGACAAGGCTTTCCGCGCGGATCACTTCGATGACTACACGCTTCGGCGGTTTGAGCTGGATCGCTTGATCCAGGAGCAACATCGCCAGAGCCGGCCGATGAACCTGGCGTTGTCGCTCTTCGCTTCGCAAATTCCCAACCTCATGGACGTGAGGATCTACGCCGACTGGCTTCTTCACCAGGGAGACCGGCTCCGGACCTCCGGCGACGCTGCAAGCGCGACAACGTGTTACTGGCGCGTCGCCAACTTCGCACAAAGGGTGGAGCTCAATAGCCACGACGTGACCATCGAACGCTTGGTCGCTCTCGCCGTCGCGGAACTCTCTTTCGAAAAGCTGCGCGACATTTCAATACACGATGGCAAGTCCGGCGAAGCTGCCTTCGCATCCTTTGAAATTGCCAACATTCGTTCCGATCTCGCGGCGTTGCGCCAAAAGCATCTTGGCGAACCGGAACAAACCGCGCTCTGGTGCGCGTTGATGCTTCATGCCTCCGCTCTTGTGATTCTTGTGACGGCATTGCTATCGGCGATCTCTGCATCGTGGCTCGTGTTCGCAGCAGGCGAAGCGCAAGCAAAACCCTCCGTGCTGACCAGGCGGGCTCTCGCTATAAGCCAGTGTTCCGCCGCTGTACTGGCCTGCGCTGGCGCAGTGTTTTATACGCACTACGTTCCCGTGCTGCGAGCCTTACAAAGAGCTTCTACCGCCAACCCTGAAACGCTTCGCGACTTCGTGCGCGCTTTTCAGGGCCTTCTATATGTGCCCTTCACGGTCTCGACTTCGTGGGTGCGCGGAGGCTCCATCTATTTCTGGATTGGAATCATCACGCTGTGCGCCTACTCGGCGCTTGGCGTAATTGTGCGCATGGCTTCGCACGCGCGGATCGCGAGACACGCCGCATAGGACGAACGCCGCAGCCGTGAAAAATAAACTCGCGCAACTCTCCGCGGACAACCAAATCGCTTTTCGCGCGCAATACACTTCCCGCGATGTGACGATTCTTCTGGCGCACTCCGCGACAATTATGTTATTCATGTACACGTGGCACGCAAAATGCTCTCGCACTCGCCTCAAAATCATATTTCCTCACACAAGTTTTTCCGCTTGTTGAGTTACACCGCCAGCTATTTCTAATCGCACCTGCGGTCCTGGCACGCACATCCCCGGATTTCTACGGGTGTTCTCAGACTCACGCCTAGCCGAAGGAGAGAAAATGAAAGCGATTGCTGAGAAGCAGATGGAAAAGCAGGCTGAGACTTCGATTTCTTCTTTTTTGAAGCATCATTTCCGGCATTTCAATGCGGCATCTGTAATCGACGCGGCCGAAGCCTATACCGGCCTGATCGCCAAGGGCGGCAAAATGTTCATGACGCTCGCCGGCGCGATGAGCACCGCTGAACTCGGCTTGTCACTCGCGGAAATGATTCGCCAGAATAAAGTCCACGCGATTTGTTGCACCGGCGCCAATCTCGAGGAAGATGTTTACAACCTCGTCGCGCACGATCACTACGAACGCGTTCCGCACTACCGCCAACTCTCCCCACAGGAAGAACAGCAGTTGCTCGATCGCCATCTCAATCGCGTGACCGACACCTGCATCCCCGAGGAAGAAGCCATGCGCCGCATCGAGCGCATCGTGGTCGAGGAATGGTACGAGGCGGACCGCACCGGCCAGCGTTTCTTCCCGCACGAATTTTTCTATCGCGTGCTGCTTTCCGGAAAACTCAAGCGCTTCTACCAGATCGATCCGAAAGATAGCTGGATGATGGCCGCTGCCGAAAGGCAGTTGCCGATCTTTGTACCGGGGTGGGAGGATTCCACGCTTGGCAACATGTTCGCCGCCCAGGTGATTCGCGGCAAAGTGAAAAACGTGAGCACCGTCCGCACCGGCATCGAATATATGATCGAACTCGCGCACTGGTATACGAACACTGGCGCGAAATCACCCATCGGGTTCTTTCAGATTGGCGGTGGCATCGCCGGCGATTTTCCGATTTGCGTCGTGCCCATGCTGCATCAGGATCTGAAACGCGAAAATGTGCCGCTCTGGGCCTACTTCTGCCAGATTAGCGATTCCACCACCAGTTATGGCTCGTATTCCGGCGCCGTCCCCAACGAAAAAATCACCTGGGGCAAACTCGCCGCCGACACTCCCCGCTTCGTCATC
>DATNLR010000036.1:0-7787 GCA_035602755.1 Binatus sp. (SeqCode)
GTCCGCCCATTAGAACGCTAAGTTGCGACTCAAGGAATTCCTTGGTGTAGGTGTGCTTGTCGTCGATGGGCAATTGCATGGTGACGCCCAAAGCCATTCCACGAGGAATGATCGTAACTTTGTGCAGTGGATCAGCTCCGGGAGTCATAGCGGCTACGAGAGCGTGCCCTGCTTCGTGGTACGCCGTGTTGCGCTTCTCTTCGTCGGACAAAATCATGGACTTGCGTTCGACGCCCATGAGGACTTTGTCTTTGGACATTTCGAAGTCGGACATGGCCACGAATTTACGGTTCTGGCGAGCGGCCCACAGAGCAGATTCGTTGACCAGGTTTGCGAGATCGGCGCCCGAAAATCCGGGAGTCCCGCGAGCGATTACGGAGAGCTCGACGTCTTCTGACAAAGGCACCTTGCGCGTGTGGACGCGGAGGATTTCTTCGCGACCTTTTACATCGGGGCGCGGGACTACCACGCGGCGGTCAAAACGACCGGGACGGAGCAGGGCCGGATCGAGAACGTCGGGACGGTTTGTTGCTGCGATCAAAATGACGCCTTCGTTTGACTCGAAGCCGTCCATTTCGACCAGCAAAGCGTTCAAAGTTTGTTCGCGCTCGTCGTGTCCACCGCCGAGACCTGCGCCACGATGACGGCCGACCGCGTCAATTTCGTCGATGAAGATAATGCAAGGAGCGTTCTTCTTGCCTTGTTCGAACAGATCGCGCACGCGGCTGGCGCCTACGCCGACGAACATTTCCACGAAATCAGAGCCGGAGATGGAGAAGAACGGAACGTTGGCTTCACCCGCAATGGCGCGCGCGAGCAAAGTCTTACCGGTTCCTGGAGGCCCAACGAGAAGCACGCCTTTAGGAATGCGTCCGCCGAGCTTTTGGAATTTCTGCGGATCCTTCAAGAAATCGATAATTTCGTAAAGTTCTTCCTTGGGTTCGTCAATTCCGGCCACATCCTTGAACGTTGCTTTCTTCTGTTGCGCAGTGAGCAAACGCGCGCGCGATTTTCCAAAGCTCAACGCTTTGTTCCCGCCGGCTTGCATCTGCTTCATCATGAAAACCCAGAAAAGAACGAGAAGGATTAGCGGAGCAAAATTCACCAGGAAGGTCATCCAATCGGCGTTCTTTACTTCCTTATAGCTGTAAAGGACGCCGTGGTCCTGGAGCACTTTGGTGATGTCCGGTATCGCTGTGTTTGCAATCGTGACGCCCTTGAACTTCCCGGCAGGTTCGCGATATTCGCCCTGAATCTCGGCGCTGTTGGGGGCCAGGTAGATGGTCACATCCTTGACTTTGCCAGCTTGGACGTTGGCAAGAAAACTGGTGTAATTCGGCTCGTCCTCACGCGCGGTCTGTCCACCGGTAGAGGCCATTTTCCACAAGACGACCGCTAACAAAATCATAAGAAGCCAAAAGAGAATTGTTCTTACTGTAGAGTTCACTGTTTTACCTCGCCTTCTGGCTTGCCTAAAAAGACCTGCCCAAATGCCTGCTTTAATTCTAACTCACTCTTGTTTAGATGCGGTAGGAAGGCGGGTGTATGCACGCAAAGAATGAACAGGCTATTCAAGCGGATGCTCCTCAATACAGACGCCTACCAGCGTCTGTTCTCCCGCGCAAAACTCGCTCGCCGGCAGCATGCCGCGAGTCCAAATAACACGCCCCTCGCATTCCAGGACAGGCCAGAGTCCCCGCTCGGAGCCAGGAATACGATTTTGCAGAAACATCTGCTTCAACTTCTGGATGTGCCGGCGACCGCGCGGTCTGTAGGCGTCACCCGCACGCCAATTCCGCAGAATTAAAGGAGCGCGGAGGAGGTCAGCATCAAGGGCTTGGCCAGCGCTTTCAGTGTCGCGCGGCTGCAAAGTCCAGTCAATCACTTTCAAGCAGAAGCAACTTGCGAGCTCGGGAACGGAAACAACAGCTGCCCCACGGCTCGGAACGTTTACTACATACTGATACGCATGCGGAGAAGCGAGGGTTTCCTCAGAATCGATCAGTGCAGTTTTTTGAGCACGCGAAAAGATCAGATTGTCGAAACTGCGCTCGACAATGACTCCACCCGGCAGCTCCAAACGACGGCCGCTAGTTTTCTCAGTAGCAAGTCGGATGATTCGCTCTACGTGCTCGGCAGTGAGGTCTTTGCGATCCCCGCGGACACTCTGATAAAGACGGCGGATTAAGCGTTCGGTGAGCGGGCGTAACGCGGTGCTATTGCTGGTTTTATCTTCCCTCGAAAATGAAGTGCGGCTGAAATTTACGTCCAGAGGCGTCAGCAAATCGAGAACTCGAATGGCGATGGTCTCCCCGAGCTGGCCAGTGTAGGCGTGAAAACGATCTTCCACAATCGCGGACCAGAACAATTCCTCTTCTCTGGAGAGGCGCGCGAGTTCTCCTAGATGAGAAACGATGGTTGGCGCGAAATTATTCTCGAGGAGAGGAATCAATTGTTCGCGGATTCGCGCGCGTTGGCGCTTGGTGTCGCGGTTGGTGGCATCTTCGCACCAGGCCTGGTTGAGAGATTTTAAATAGTCGCGCAGATCCTGGCGCTGGACAGCAAGCAGCGGACGGATTACCGAGCCCACTTTCGGATAAATGCCCGCTAGACCGGCGGGGCCTGTTCCACGGATCAGATGTGCGAGAACTGTTTCGGCTTGATCTTGCGCGGTGTGAGCAACAGCGATGCGGGTTGCTCGTCCGCTGGCGCCAACGCTTTCGAAGAAAGCGTAGCGCAACCGGCGCGCTGCGTCTTCGAGATTCCAGCCTTGCAGCGCAGCTGCAGCAGAAACATCTTCGCTTGCCGTTACGATTTCGAGGCCAAGTGCACGAGCTAAATCCTTCACGAACTGGGCATCGGTTCGGGAGGCTTCGCCGCGCAGCATGTGATTGAAGTGGACCACTAGAAGCGTGATGCCAAGTTCTTCACGGAGATTTTGGAGAATGCGCAGCAAAGCTACGGAATCTGCGCCGCCCGAAACAGCTACACCGATGCGATCGCCCGGCGCAATCATTTGCGCGGCGCGAATGTTATAAAGGACCGATCGTTCGAGGGCTGTTCTCATTGCTAAAGCTATGGGCGCAAGGCTCCAAAAACTTAGCCAATCACTTCAGTAATTAACATGGTAGCAGCCGAGACTCACGGGGTCGAGAGCGCGCTGCTAGGATCAGGAATCAATTTTGGCGGGAAAATAGTTTACAGGCGATCTGCGATTTGTTGAGTGAAGAGGTCACGGCTGTAGGAAATTCGACGGTCGAGCGCGACGGCCGCAAAGTATGAGCAGCTTTCGCGCTCCTGCTCCGCCCATTGTGCAATGGGAGGAACCGTCTGCCGAGCTATTCTGCCAAGAACGTTGAGCAAACCGTAGTAAGTGCCGACTGCGCGGATTTCGCCACGGTCGTCTCCGCGTTCCGGGCACAGGCGCACCAGTTGTAGCAGACGATGGAAATCTTCCGCGTTGAAGTTGCGGCTTTCGACGCCGGCAACTTCACGCACGCGCTCGGAAAGTTCTACTCTGCGGCTCGACGCAAGGATCGAGCGGCAGTGCCAGATAAAGAACTGCAGAAAGGCTGCAATCGAAAATACACAGATGATTGCTGCCATAATCATCGGGCCCTCACCATCAAACGAGCAGTCGCCAGCCGAGCGTCTTCTGGAATCTTCGAGAATGTGTAGGCCCAAGCTAACGGCAACCAAGTACCAATAAGTGGCGGCACCCAACGCAGAACGGCTTCCTGCAACCCGGGAAATAGATTACGAAGGGCGTAAGTTCCTGCGGTGGCGCTGAAGTAAACGCCCAGCGCGAGAACTAGCTGAATCAGGCGTGTGCGCGTCTCTCGAAGCTTCAAGATCGCGCCCCATAGCAGGTAGGTCAGCACCACACCGACAAAATAAAGATTCTGGCCGAGTTCCACGACGAAGTGGCTGGTGAGATGGTCCTTGTTCTGACGCACGACCGCATAGGAGAAGAATGCCGTGCCAACGAGTAAGAGAGCGGCCGCGCCGCGGATATATCCACTGACGTTCATCTCGCGGAAGACGTGCTGGTAGAGCTCCATGACGGTGAAATAGATAAGGACGATGAGCAGGCTCTCAGAATAGTAGTAAAAATAGCGGTACTGCATGGAGGAGAAGCCGTAAGTATGAAAGGTAAAATAATGGCCGACGGTAACCAGAGCAGCCGCTAACATATAGAGATTCAAGGAGAAATAGCGGAAGGTATCCTTACGGAAGGCCAGACACACCACCACGTACGCTTCTAGACCGAAGCTTGCAATCCAAATCAAGTAATCAGCCGGGCCAAGCTGCATATTGGTCCTTAAGGACCGGCCCTGACTAACCCTTAACTCCGCTTACGCGGAACCTGCCCTGCCTACCTCCAGGGCGTCGGCGGCATCGGACTGCCCGTGTTCGCCCAAGGTGTGGGCGGCATCGGACTACCCGTATTTACTGCTAGCCAAGGTGTCGGCGGCATCGGGCTGCCCGTGTTCGTCCACGGTGTGGGCGGCATCGGACTTCCCGTGTTTGCTGCTAACCAAGGCGTCGGCGGCATGGGGCTGCCGGTGTTCGCCAGCGTTCCTTGGGTCGTTAATGCACTGAGACCCACAGCGCTGGTTAAAACCAGCAAAACCAATACAACAACCATTGACCACCTGTTCATAGACCCTCCGAGGGAAACTTACCGCGGTGAGTCTATAGGTGGTCTTATGCCGTCAAGGGGGTTTTTTTGAGGTGTGTGTTCAAAGAGTACACACCCCTCCCTCCCTAGCAGAGCCAGAGCCTTTCTGTATCCTTACAGGCACAAAGTAGCTTTTGGGTCCGGAACGGTCAATGGCACTAAAGTACCAAAGTTTCAATCGTGACCATGTAGGCCAAGGTGGGAAAAACGGCATTTGCTCGTCGAAATTGGAGCTTTTGCGAACGTTTACGCAGAGGTCCGCTGCCATGATCGCTTGGCGAAGCAGGAACTTTTATTTGGAAAAAATAAAGCGCTGAAATGCGAGCGTAGAAAAATCAGCGCTGCGATTTTCTTGCGTTCTCAAGCATGTCCCAAGCGGCATCGGGCAGATCGACGAAATCGTTGAACTCGCCGGCGCCGCGCAGCCACAAGCCGCCGTCGATGACCACGCATTCGCCGTTCACGTAGGCAGCTTGCTCGCTTAAGAGATAGGCCGCGAGATTGGCCAGCTCTTCGTGGCGGCCGAAACGTTTCATCGGATGATGCTCTCTGGCGCGCTCTTCAAGGTCTTTGGAAGGGAGCAGGCGAGACCAAGCGCCTTCGGTGGGAAACGGTCCGGGCGCGATTGCATTCAGACGAATATGATGCCGAGCCCACTCCACGGCGAGCGAACGGGTCAGAGCGAGGACTCCGGCTTTAGCACACGCTGACGGGACGACGAATCCCGAGCCTGAGTTGGCGGAGGCGTAGGTTGCGACGATATTCAGAATCGTTCCAGGCTGCTTGCGCGCGATCCATTTCTTTCCCAACGCCAGTGTGCAGAAAAATGTCCCTTGAAGAACGATGCCCACTACCGCGTTAAAGGCGTTGGGCGAAAGTTTTTCGGTACGGGCAATAAAATTGCCGGCGGCGTTGTTTACCAGCGTATCCACGCTGCCGAATTGTTTCTCCGCCGCTTCGATCGACTTTTCGACCGCTTCGTAGTTGCGAATGTCGGCTGGGGAGTAAGCAGCTTGTCCTCCCGCTGCGCGAATTTCTTCGACTGTCTTTTTTAGAGGTTCTTCGCGGCGAGCGACGAGGAATAGGTTGGCGCCCAATTCCGCGAACCGTAGGGCCATCGAACGGCCCAAGCCTGTGCCGCCTCCCGTGATTAGAATTGTGCGGCCTTTCAGTAAATCTTTTTTGAACATGGCAGCCTCCAAAACGTTGCGTATTCTGGACGCATCGTTGCGCACATCGCAAGCTCATTTCCTGCGGATGCTCTCGGATCAACACGGTGAAAAGCAATCGGAAAAGATTCGCGGCGCGGCTTTGTTTTATAATGCCCGCGCCGAGAATGGCAGATCTGCGAGTTTCCATTTTAATCGCTGACTGCGTGCGCAGCTAAGAGGGAGGAATCCTGATGCGAGGTTTTTTCGCCGGAATAATCGTTACGCTGGTTGTTATTGTGCTGGGCGCACTCTTTTACTTCAAGACTGGGATGGCGCCGGTGGCTACGGCCGATCCGCAGATGCCATTTGAAAAAACTCTGGCAAAAATGGGGTTGCACGCGCGCATGGGTAAAGAAATGCCGCAGCGCGACGTTTCGGGGTTCACCACAGCGGACTTACTGGGCGGGGCCGAGGTCTATCAGAGAAATTGCGCATTCTGCCATGGGCTGTTGCAACAACCTGCTTCAGCCGCGGCGATCGGGATGTTTCCGCGGCCGCCCCAGCTTCTGACGGTGAAAGAAACGGTAAGCGATGATCCGGCTGGAGAAACGTATTGGAAAGTGAAGAATGGCATACGGCTGACCGGAATGCCGGGATTCAGCGCGTCACTTACAGATCAGCAAATGTGGCAGGTGAGCGCATTGCTTGCGCGAGCCGACAAGCTGCCGCCGGAAGTTCAAGAAGCTCTAAAGCCCGGAGCTGCAGCCACCGCCGGCTCGACTTCGGCGGCGCCGCTGCCGCTCGTCACGAAATGATTTTCAACAATCGACTGAAGCTTTCCACGGATCCTAACAAAGACGCGAGCGGAGACGTATTCGTGTGTGCGTCCCCGCACCCGGGCTGAAAGAATTAGTGGGCTTTGGGGAGAAATTCCTCGGGCAAGGGAGCGTCGGGAGTTTCTTCCTGCCAGAAGATGTCAACGACCCACCAGCGCTTGCCGTCGAAGAATAATTGGAAGCTATTGATGCCGCGCGCGAAGGGCGTGGGGTCTTTGCTGTCGTGGCGTGATTCGTAAGTGCTGAAAATTTGCATGATATTGGCGTAACGGTCGGCGTGGCGCGAGGCTTCTCTTTCGAAGAACCCGTTCTTCGTGAAGTACGCATCACCAAGCACGACATATTCATCCGGCGTGAAGGAGCGAGCGGAGAGACTGCCGTCCTTTCCTTTTCTAACCGCGGCCATGTGTGCTCCAGGAAGAAACAGCGAGCGAAAGCGATCCCAATCGCGTTTGCCTGGGGGGCCCGAAATCACATCGTAGGTAGCCGCGAGAATTGCGTCAGGTGTGGCTACGTCGGCTGGATTAGCGGCAGGCGGAGTTGTGGGAGCTTGCGACGTTTGCGATTGCGGCTGCGCTTTCGATTGCGCTTGGTCCTGCGCGCTCGCAGAAGCAATCGCGAAGCTGAAGGAGAGAACGAGAACAGTGGCTAACTTCGAAACCGACATGATTCCTCCGGTGGCTCACCGCTTTTGTGAAAGCGCCCCAAGCCACAGCGCAGGAGCTTAAATGAGTTGGCGATGCTTTTCCAACGCAATCTGAATCGCGAGGTGAACGTTGGAGGCTAGTCGTATCGAGGGCTCGCGTCCCCCTGTATTGGAGCACGGCGCGATACCATTGGTTGCGGTCGATGGTGATGCGCGATAAACTGTTCGCGGTCGTCTTCAAGATTTCGGGGCGTAGCGCAGCCTGGCTAGCGCGCCTGGTTCGGGACCAGGAGGTCGATGGTTCAAATCCATTCGCCCCGACCATTCCTTTTAGGTCCAACCCGGACACATGGGTAACACAATGTACCGGCTACATAGGTAACACTTTTGGGCCGAAGGGATTTTCCAGCGGTTCCAACACGCGCGTCTCCAGATCGAAGTATCCTAGATCATAATCCATAAAGCTAACCAGC
>DATNLR010000046.1:0-2934 GCA_035602755.1 Binatus sp. (SeqCode)
AGAAGCCAAGTCCGCTACGACCTGCGGGGGACTAATCGCAGGTATCTTTATTCCTGTGGCCTCGGATACTTGCAACGCCGGGCCGCCGAGATCCAGACAGATCACCGGACGCCCCGCTGCCATCGCTTCCAACGTCACCCAGCCCCCCGAGTCGTGTAGAGAGGGATGCATGAGGACGTCACACTCCGAGATCTTCTCCAGCACTTGAGTGCGCGGAAGTGTGTGCCAGAAGACCGTGTTGTTTTCGATGCCGAGAGTCTTTGCCATCCGTTCCCAACGCTCTCTTTCTGGACCGTCACCGATAAGCCAGTACTCACTGCTTGGATGCTCACGATGAAATTCAGCAAATGCCCGCAAGCCCAATTCAAAACCCTTCCAATGAAGGTAACGGCCCAAGCTCAAAATTCGGAAACAAGCCTCGTTGCGGAGCGGAATTCGCGAGAGAATTGACAAATCTTCGCTTGTCAAGGCTACTGTCGCGGAGAATGAAACGTCGCGACAACCCAATGCCTTTAGCCGAAGCGCCGTTTCAGGAGTTACCGCCAGACCTGCGACCGCACGGCGAGCTGTCATTCGCACGAACGGGTCAAATTCCGCCAGGTATCGCGCCGCGCTGCGCACTACCTCGTAGAATGTCCCGCGCAAACTCAAAGATCTACGAAAGCTGCTGGGCGCTGATTCGGCCCCTCCGACAGGTCCCCAAAGAAAAGGCGCGGGCAACAGCGGGAGGAAACTCGGGCGCCAATAGCTTCCGAAAGTTACGTGGTGCACTAAGTCAAAATGGACCTTTCGAAAGAGTTCCTTGGCCAGAAGATATGCGCCAATCTGCCATAAATAATAGTAGATAAAAACTCCCCGCTGGCCCTTCTTCCAAAAACGCATCCGCCTCGGCAAGTCGTAATAAACGAAATGAACACGAGGCATCGGGTGAGCGTTGAGCGCTTTCTCGATCGACTCACGGTTATTGATTCGCGTGATCACCCAGCACTCTTCAAACCGTCCAATCTGGCACACCCAGTTCCAGCCGCTGCCGGGTTCAGAGCCCCTTTCCGGTTCACACGCGTATGCGGAGACGAGTACTTTCATCGAGCGAATCTCTGCTTGGTTCTAGGTTGGCAATCGGCCAGAAGCGGCCGAAACGTACCGGATCATTTGCTCTTCGCGATAGTCAATCGCGAATTGTTTCGCTTCTTCTTCCGCCGTTTGCGCCGTCGAGTGCAAAAGATAAAGCAAATAGAGCCCGCGATTTTGTTCCCGAAGATCAGGCTGTTCTCTCACTTCGGGTTTTTTATTGAGAACACACTCGGTCTGAGCGAGAAAATGGAACCGGTCCCACAAATTGGGGGCGTTCGAGGAGCCAGATTCCCAATCAAATATGGCTAGCCTTCCCTGATGCAGCCGTGTGTTCCAAGGAGTTAGATCGCCATGTTGAATACCGCAAGGGACGGCGATTGCACGTAGCTCTCGAGCAGCGATTCGCAAAGCTTCCTTGCCTAGGTTCTGCCATCTCGCTCCTAGGCGCGGCGCTACTTTTTCCCATCTACGCGCCGTGTCCCGAATCACAGTCTCCGCAGGAGAAATGCTCGGCTGGCAGCTTTGCAATTTCTGTAGAAAATCCTCGTGAAGTTGCGTGAAACTAACAGGCCCCGTTTCCCCTTCGAGCGCAGATTGGAACACGATGTCGTTGCCGCGCCAGGAGCCGGCGAAGAGCAACCGCGGAATATGCGCTTGCAGCTTTGGAAAACCGGATAGCTTTCGCAAAAACGTCCCCTCGTGCCGCAGTCGCTGCCGCGCGCCATCCGTGAGGGGCATCTTCAAGTAACCCAAGATTGAGCCGTCGCTCCTCATCACCTGCACTGTCAATTTTTGAAACGTACCCGGTGTGCCCAACGAAAGCGAAAATATCAATTGACTCTCCCCGGTGATGTCACTCACGAGGCTTTCGATCGGCAAAGCCGTTCTGGACGCGACCAGGACGCTGTCACCTACCCATCCCTGCCAGGCGGTCTTTCTTAACTTGACGGTAATGGCCTTCATGAGCCGTCCCGACGGCGAAAAAGGCGCGTAGATCTCGAATCCGTCCACCGGATGCCTTCCGTGAGTTTGTGGTAGAAACCAACGTGGCCGCGTGCGTGACGGCAAAGCCGCGAAACGGTGCATCCGCGTATAACGATTAATTGCCAAGTGCTTCAGGAGCTCCGGCGTCGGACTCCAGGAAATTACGACTTCCGGAAGTTTGCAACCTGCTTTCAGCAATTCGACTTCGTCCATGGTCGGAACATCCAGAGCGCCGCCGGCGAAAAGACGCAAGGCATCTTCGAACGAGCGTTCGCCGTTTGAGTTCCGATAAACCATTTCAAGCGCCTGAGCGGCGCTCGTCACAGCGTCGGCGCCCCCCACGCGCGCATCCTGCCACCCAGCCGTCGCCTCATGAATTCCGCTACGGCGCCGGAGCTTGATTGCACCGTGGGCTCAATTCCTCGGTCCGTATCGATCACTATTTTTCGTGTTCGTCTGAACTGGAGTTGATGGTAGGCCTCCCGCTGGCGCTCTATCTCGCCAACTGGGAGTTCTTCTTTTCGCGAAAAAATCGACGGCCCTGCGGCATCGAGAAGGATCACCAGATCAGGCTCGGGGACCAGGCGGGACAGTACCTTCGAAAACCACGACGGTCCTCCGTATCGGTATCGTAGAGGATCCACCACCACGTCATGGAAGTAGCGATCGAATAAAACAAAGTTCGATCTGGTCAATGACGGCCGGATCGCGACAGCATATCCAACCCAGTAATCGATGAAAAAAGCGGACAGGTAAGCCATGGATAAAAGTTTCCCTCGCGCCGGTTTCGCGTGGGGCGTCAGATTAATTCCGGTGTCTTTTTTTTGAAAAAGTGTTTGCGGTCGCCAGTGAAATAGCCGGCTTCGTCCCCAGAAT
>DATNLR010000132.1:0-75769 GCA_035602755.1 Binatus sp. (SeqCode)
CCTCAACAAGAACTTAGCAATTGTTGACAACTACATCGCTTTATGTGAAAAAAGTGTGCAAGAAGAACCCCAGAATGAAGTGGCGCGGGATTATCTCTACGAAGCCTATCAGCAGAAGGCGGATCTGCTAGCGCAGATGACAGAACGCGGAGAAAACAACCGATGAGTACCACTCACTTCGTTCGTAAGCAGTTTATTTGGACCGCAAGTTGGAAGCCGATGGCCGTAATTGTACCGAGCCTTTTGTTCTGCAGCATCCTATCGGGCGACCCGCAACCGCCTCGCCGCCAGGAACAACATTTCAAAGTCGAAGCCCATCCGGTGGTAACCATTCACAATCCGAATGGCTTGATCACCGTGAAAGCCTGGACCAAGGCGGAAGTGATGGTGATCTCCAATCGCGCGAGCGACAACGTGGAAGTCGACGCCGAACAAATGGGCAATCGCGTGGACGTTTCCACCCACGCCGCTTCTGACAATGTCGCGCCCGACGATCTGCGCGCCGACTACCAGATTAACGTTCCAGAAGACGCCGAGCTCCAGATTCACAACGATTCCGGAGAAGTGAACGTTGCCAACGTGCTGGGCGACATGAACGTCGAGACCGTGGCAGCAGCCGTTGATCTCGAAGATTCCGCCGGCTATGTAACCATCAAAACCGTGGGCGGCTCTTTCCAGTGCACGCGTTGCGCCGGAAAACTCGAAATTTCTTCCATCAGCGGTAATCTTCGCCTCACCGACATTCACAGCTATCACGTGCACGCGCAAACTTCCACCGGCAACATTCTTTTCTCCGGTGAATTTCTACCCAACGGAATTTATCGCCTGAAGAATTACAGCGGTGTGATTGAAGTGCGCTTCTCACCCGCGGATTCTTTCGACTTAAGCGCCACTTCGCTGAAGGGAAAAGTGATCAACGAAGCCAGCTTGACACCCAAAAGCCATCAGCAACATTTCTACAGCAGGTTCGGTAACAGCTTGTTCGGCACCTTTAACGCCGGCCGCGCTAAAGTTGAACTGACCTCCTTCGATGGTACAATCAATATCCTTAAACGTGATTGATTGCGCCATTCCGCATTTTCTTAAACCCATTACCGGTATCCGGCATCATGATCTCTGAAATACGCGTGCGCAGACTCGTCTGTCTCACCGGATTCATGGGCAGCGGCAAATCCACCGTCGCGCGACTGCTCGCGCGTCAGGTGGGCTGGCAGCACGTGGACCTGGATCAGCGCATCATCGAACATACCGGCCAATCCATTCCTAATATTTTTGCCAAACTTGGCGAACCAGAATTCCGGCGCATCGAGCACGAACAGCTTGCGCGCATTCTTGGCGAGTCGGCGGAACAACAAAAATCCCGTATCGTTTCCTTGGGCGGTGGAACCACCGCGCAGCAGCAGAATGTCGCACTTTTGCGCCGCACCGACATCGCGCTCATCTGGTTGCACTGTCCCGTCGCAGATCTCTTAAAACGCGCCGCCCGCATCACCGACCGTCCGCTGTTTCGCGATGAAGCCAGTTTCCGCAAACTCTACGACGAGCGCCTGCCGTCTTACGAACTCGCTGATTTTAAAGTCGAAGCCAACACCGAGCCCTTACGCGTAGTCGAACAGATTCTTGGGCTGGGAGTCTTTCCCAAGGTGACTGCATGAATCCAAAATTGATGCCTCCGCGCTTCTGGTCCCTGCCCCGCGCGGCATTTTTCATGGCTGCGGGGCTGTTTTTTACCGCCATCACGCTTTCCACAGCCTCCTCCCGTGCAGGACGCTCCAGTCTAATGAGCACTTCCCCTCGACCCGCTGCTTCCCTGATCGTGGCCGACAAAGGGAAACTGCGCATCCTGGTCAATGGTCAGCAAGTGGGCAAGGAAGAATTTGAAATCAGCCCGAGTGGCAGTAACTGGGTGGCTAAGGGCACAGCGGAAATTCAAAGCGCGCAGGGAAACTCACACGTAAACGGCACTCTGGAATTAATGCCCGACGGGACACCCCTACATTACCAATGGTCCACGGACGCCCCGAAAAAAGCTTCGGCCGTAATTGCTTTCAATGGCCCGAAAGCCGATATCGAGCTGCATCTCGAAGGCGCTCGCCCTTACAACCAGCAGTTCACTTTCAACTCGCCTCTGGTAATCATTCTCGATAACAACCTCTACCATCAATACGCTATTCTTGGCCGCATTTACGATTGGGATAAAAAAGGCGCACAAACTTTTTCCGTTCTGGTCCCCCAGGAAAATACGCCCGGAAGCATCACCGTGGAATCGCTGGGCAAACAGCCGGTGGGCAGTGGGCAACTCGAAGAATTACGCGTGAAGACAGAAGACAATGAAATTGACGCGTTTTTCGACGGCCCGAAACTGATGCGTCTTGTGGCTCCCGCTGCTAACGCCGAAATAGTCCGCGAATAGAATCACGCGCTTTCAGCACTCCCGATTCGGGCGTCGATCTCTGCGAGGAAAAAAACTAAAGGCCCGGGAGCGTGCCCGGGCCTTGGGGTGGGAGTTACAAGTGGATGCTTAGTGTACCGCTAAAGCTGCGCGCGGCGAACCATATGCGTCGATTCACTAGGCTTCGGTTTTTCGATCGTCACCGCAACGCTTATCTCTGAACCTTTGCGAAGAATTCCCAGGCTCACCGTTTTTTCGTCACTCTTGTCGCGAAGTTGCTGGCGCAACTCGCTGAGCAAACCCACCGGCTTGCCGTTTACCTTGACGATCACGTCCCCTGCCTTCAGTCCAGCTCTCTCCGCAGCGGTGCCTGAGCGAACTTCTCGAACCAGAATGCCTGCCCCATTCGGTGCGCCGAAATAATCTCCTAGTTGACCCGAAAGATCTTCCGCGCTGATTCCTAGCGAAGGCGCGCGGTTATCCAGGTCACCCGACACCAAGGGCGCGTCCATGTGGAAATCAAAGTTTGGATCGCTAAGAACGTAGGCGTTTCCGAAATCGCGCATTTTGCCTTTCATCTTCTTTTCGTAAAATGCGCTGCGATCCCCCAGTTCCACTGAAATTTCTTGCGCGCTACCATTGCGCGAAATTGTTAGCGAGATACTTCGTCCCGCTGGCGTTTCGCGAACCAGCCGCCGGAATTGAACCGTGCCTTCCACCGCTTGTCCGTCGTAGCGCGTAATCACATCCTGTTGTTTCAAACCGGCTTTGGCCGCTGGACTATCTGGCTCGACATCCACCACTTCCACGCCGCGGACTTCCGCAAGCTTCAAGTCCTTGGCCTTCTCGGCATTTACTTCGCCAATTTCCACCCCCAGCCAGCCACTGCCTTCGTCGGTTGTACTGGTAAAAACCCTGGGCTCCTGCTCCCCTAGGTCGGCTGCTTTTTCCTGCGCTTGTGCCGCGAGATCTGCTGCGCGCGACGCAAGCTCCTGCGCACTAGCTCCCCATTCACCCGGATTCCCCGCCATGCGGGCCGAGAGACCTTGTAACTTGGCGATTTGCGGCGCGTTCATCTCGACCTCCTTCGCGATCTTCTCTTGCAGGTCGGCAAGCTCTCCCTGCAGTTCCTGTTGATTAATACGCGTGGAGTCCTTCAATTGTTCCAGGGTATCTTTTAAATCTGGGCAAGCAGTTGCCGGCTCGGAAGGGGTTGGACTGGCTGGGATTGGGCTTTGAGTTGAGGATTGCGCGCTGAGCGTCCCGGGTAGGCTAGCAACCATCAGCAACATGATCCCGAGACCTGTAAACGGATAGGGGAACTTCTTCATGTAGTTGTCCTCGCTTTAGTTAGTACGCCCCTTCAGACACCTGGCCTTTGGAGGAACAGGCGTATGCCGCCATTAATCGTGCGCACCGAAATCTGGCCGCCTCCCACTCCTAATTTTGCTTGATAGGCGCGGGCCCCCGGCGATCCGACAGTCGAAGTCACCGGCAAATCCGAAGTCACATCACCGTTCATGCTCAGCACCTTCAGATCCGCGCGAGCCGAAGTCGGCAATCCCAGCACCACCGACCCATTTACCGTTTCTAGATTCATGGGACCGCCGTCGGACAGTTGGCGAAGCTCCAGGCGCACATTCCCATTGGTAGTCTTCTCGCTGAACCGGCCCGTGCTGTTGGTCACTTCCACATTTCCGTTCACAGAACGCAGCGCTCCGGAGCCATCTACACCGCGCACGATCACGCTCCCGTTCACCGTCTCCACGCTTCCGAGCAAGATTCGATACGGCACGTGTACGTGATATTCCACTGCTACTTCCGCGCCTTCCCCTTTCGGATAGCGCGTGTGCACCGCAATCTTGCCCGGCGTACTATCCACTTCAATTTTTACCAGCTCGACGTCGTGCTGATCGCTCTGAGAAGTTTTTACTGCTGTCACTTCCACCTCGTCGCGTTCCCAACCGTCCACCTGCACCGATCCATTCACATTGTCGAGCAGGAAGCTTCCGCCCGGCGGCAGCGGGTAGGTTTGTTTGAAGAGCTTGTCAATTTCACCGGCCGAAGAGTTGGGTGAGGAAAAGAGGATTGCGGCCAGCAACAAAAGAAAGCTCGTTGCAGCTTTCACCGGCCATCGCGAATGGGACTGGCATCGCCTGTTTCGCATCGTCGTTTGCACAGTACGCCCCCTTGAATCTACTGCTTCTCCGCTCTGTGGACGTGCGGCCCTCTTTCGGCCGGGAATCTTCTCGCCTGCACCATCTGGGCCATGCCGAGCCGCGACGCTTTCTCGCTCCGCCTAGGGCGCATTCTCGTGCGCTTGCGCTCGCTCGAGTTGCTGTAACTGCAAACGTATTTTCTCCTGCATTTGTTCCATTTGTTGTTTGTATAGCTGAACTTGCTTATTCGCGTCACTGGCTACCAGTTGTATGTTCCCCGCCACCGTACGCAAATGCAGCACTTCGCCTCCGCCATTCAAAGGACCTTCCGCGCGAACCATATGCCCATCGCTATCGGACGAGCCGTCATCGCTCATCTTCAGTTGGAACGCCGGATCGACAATCACGCGGTGCTCATCGCCGGATTGAACCTGCGCATCGATCGTCACCGGCAGTTGCCGCGGAAGATACACAACAATGTCGCCGTCATTCGATTGCAATTCGCACTGGCTCGGCGATTTCACCGGCGCCACAAACCACGCCGTAATGGCTCCCGCTCCGGTGGACGCCTTCACCGGGCTATCCACTTGCGTCAGATAAATACTGCCTCCCACCGTTTGTAGATCGGTCGGTCCCGAAACGCGCACCACGCGAATACCGCCCCCGCCTGTTTTCGCCCGCACTAGCCCAGTGGATTCCCCCACCTCAATCTGTCCGCCGGTAGTCTCTGCATTCAGCGCGCTTCCAGAATGTTCCACCGTCACGTTTCCGCCAGCGGTCTGCAGTTTCGCCACGCCTTCCACGGACGCCATGCGGATGTGGCCTCCGCTCGTGTGCAGCGTCGCGCCGCCAGTGACCGCGCCAGTCGTGATATGCCCTCCGCCGGTATTGGCGAACAACCCTCCGCTCACATTGTTCACCGTTATGTGTCCGCCGCCGGTTACAAGCCGCGCTTCACCGCCCACATTTCCGGCCCTGATGTTTCCGCCGGAGGTCAGCACTCTCTCAGGCCCGTCGATGTCATCGCTATCGATGTTTCCGCCGCCCGTTGAGAGATCCAGGCTGTAATTTTTCGGCACGTTCACCGTCACCGTTACCCATAGCCGACCGCTCGACAATCGCGATGTTTGCCCTCGCAGATAAACTCCATCTCCCGTCTCGCGCGCGCTTACCGAAAAATTCTTCAACAGTTCTTTCGCATCTTTCTGCGAAGCATCCGTCTCCAGATGAACGGTGTAATTAATCTTCCCTGAATTTTGTGTGTGCACTACGATGTTGCCCAAATCCAGCGCGAGATGCAGTCGCAACCCATCGTGCGTCGTAACGGCACCTCTCAAATCGGATTTCAGCCGCGTGCTGGAAGTACGAGAACCATTCTGCGGATCTGCCAAAACAGAACCAGCCAGCGTGGATAGAGCGAACAACGCGAGAAACGTAAAATTGCAGGTGAGAGTTAAACCGGAGAATTCGCTGAAGTATTTCCCGATGGCGCGCATCGGCCTCGAAGCAAGCATCGCTCGCGCCATTTTAGAACTTCTGCCGCGGCCCTAGATCTTGAATCGCCGCCGCGCTCTGCAGGCGAATATACGTGCTGGGATCTTTGTGCATGCGCTCTCGCAACACGGAGAGCAAGTGATCGTCAGATTCTACTTGTCCCTTCGCCGCCATCGCGCGCAACGCGTTGATTGCTTCCACGCGCACGCCGGGATTCTGGTCATCCACCAACGCATCGAGCAAGGTCTGTTGAATGATGTCTTGCGGCTCTGCTCCGTCCAGAGCTTCCAGCGCCTTCAGTCGAACCGCCGCATTGTGGTCCGTGTGCACCGTCTGGCAAAGCGCCGAGCGAACATCCGCATCTTTATTGCGCGCCCGCAGGAGCTCCACCGCGTTCAGTCGGACGTCCGCATCAAAGCGCTGGTTATTGTGCAGCACAAACATCAGAAAATTCTTCACCTCATCGTTGTTCACCGTTCCCTGCACGGTGACCGGTTGTTGCGCATTCAAGTGTACTTCCACTTCCGGAGGCTCATTATCGCCGGAGGGCACCACGTTCACTCCCCCCACCACTCTCGCGGTGTGAAAATCCAATTTACTCAGAGAATTGGGAGGAGGCGGGATCGTAGGCACCCGATGCTGCAACAGCCTAGGCCCCAGCATCCCCACCGAAAAGCCAATCAACAAAAGCAGAGCCGCGCTCCACGCCGGCGCTGGAGAAATCCAACTCGTTGGCAGCAATGCGCCAACCGTGCGCCTCAGCCAGCCATGCTCTTCTTCCCTATCCAACGCATCTTCCAAACCCGCGCGGCATCCCGCCAGCAGAGCCGCATCCGGCTCCGCACGATTGCTCGATAGCAACGCCACCAGCGCATTTTCCTGCGCCAGCGTCTCACTACACCGCTCGCACTCCACCAGATGGCTTTTCATTTCGGCGACCTCCGAAGCATCGAGTTCGCCCGCGGCAAAGAGAGTCCACTTCTCTTCAAACCCTTTACAAATCTCAGCCGCCATGTTGTCGTGCTGCTCCTGCTGCATCCCTTTTCATCCTCTATCGATCTTCTCGAACTTTCCGAAAGAGATACTACACTCGCCGCGCCTACCTCATCCCATCCAAACTCGCCCGCAACTTCCGCGTTGCGCGAAATAGCGAATTCTTCACCGTCTCTTCCGACGTCCCCAACATCTCGCCAATCGCTCGCAATTTCAATCCTTGATAGTGCTTCATCTCGAAAACCATTCGCTCGCGCGGAGAGAGCCGGTCCAGCGCTGTCGCAATGTGCGCCCCCAGCTCTTGTCCCAACAAATTCTTCTCCGGATTCGCTCCCGGCCTCAGCTCCGGCTGACGGTCAAAAAAATCTCGCGTCCCGCCTTCCGCCTCTTCCGGCACCGGCGCTTGATCCTCTCGACGGCTGGTTCGGCGACGCAAATGATCCAGCGCCACGTTCGTCACGATGCGGTATAGCCAGGTATAAAAGCTGCACTCAAACCGGAAGCGGTGCAAGTTCCGATAAACCCGCAAAAAACTTTCCTGGTAGATGTCCCGCGCATCTTCGGGACGATGTACCAAATTCAGCGCCAGCCGCAGCACGTCGCGGTCGTAGCGCCGCACCAGTTCCTCAAACGCCAGACGGTCTCCCGCCTGCGCGCTGCGCACCAGCGCCTGCTCCTCCACCAGCTTCACCGCTGCTGCGGCGCGCGCATCCCCTTCAAACGCGACGCTCATCCCCATGGTGTTTGCCGCCGGTTGGGTTTCCGCTTCGGGTGGCTTCGCCTGCCTGCCATCCTGGCCATGAACCCCGCGGTCTCCGGACCTTTCTACAAGATTCGAATAGATAGACGGCTCTTGTGACCGTTGGTGAGCACCACTCGACGTAGATTTCCCACTATCGGACATAGGCCCCAAAAGCTGTCCTCTAGCTGTGATGCACGGGGTATGTAAGACGTTGTAGCGGATACATTTAGTCTTTCAAAAGTTCGGGTATCCAACCGCTCGCGCTGCCGTGCAAAAGACAGCCATAAATTGAATTGCACGGCGTGTGCCAAAACTCATAACTTCCTCCCCAGACGGATCAGCCCATAGACCCCCAGACAAACCGCAAAATCCACCGCGCTACCCCAATCCAACAGAAATTCCCGATGCCTCAAAGCCTGCGGCAGATGTGGCATCAAAGAAAAATAGTAAATCGCATTCCCTGCCAAAATATCCGCCGTGTACTCCACCCACCGCGGCACCGTAATCCCAAGAAATTTGCGCTGCATGTGTATGCTTCGCTCGTTCGCTCAACGCGAGGGAATATAGAGTAACCCCAACCGAGCTGCAAAATGACAATCGAAGACGACTGGCTCTGCTCCGGTAAATCCGGGCGAATCACCCACGGAGTGACCTGACAAGCTTGAGTTCAAGTACCATATGCTTGTTCGATACCTGAGATTTGTAATTTGTTCTTTGAAAGGTAGCGGGGAGAATCTACCGCGTTAACGGTGGTATAAAAGTCCTGCCAGTGCGGGCAAGCGAATTACACAGCAGCCCACAAATATTCTGAACGCATGAGCATCTCCCTAACAACTCCCGTCAAATTTCTTCGCGGCGTCGGCCCCCACCGCGCCACCATTCTCGAAGATCGCGGACTCTTCACTGCCGGAGATCTGCTCGGCTATCTACCCTTCCGTTACGAAGACCGCCTCCGTTTCACCAGGATCGCCGAAATCGTTCCTGGTCAAATACACACGATCCTCGCCGAAGTAACTTCCGGTGGTGGTGCCACCGTGCGCTTCGGACGCCGGCGCCCGGCCATCTTCCACGCCACTCTTCGCGACGGGTCCGGCACACTTCACGCACGCTTTTTCCACGGCGCGTATCTCGAAGGCCGCATGAAAGAAGGCCAACGCTTCGTCCTGCATGGAAAAGTGGAAGTCGATCCTTACCGCCCCGCTCGCCTTGAAATGGTAAATCCGCAAATCGAATCGGTCAGCGCTACCGAAGGCGCAGCCATCGATTCCACCGAAGTTGGCCGGATCGTGCCTATATACGAAGCCATCGGCGCAATCGGCTCGCGCATGCTTCGCAAAATTATTTACGGTATGCTCACCAACTTCGAAGGCGATATTCCCGACCCTCTTCCTCCTCAAATTCGCGAACGCTATCGCTTCCCTTCGCGTCGCGACTCCATCCTATTCGCCCACTTCCCTCCCCCGAATGAAAATGTTGAGCTGCTCAACAGCTTTCGCAGTCCTGCGCAAACCCGTCTGATTTTCGAAGAGTTTTTCTACTATCAACTCGCGCTCGCTCTTCGCCGCTCACGCGATCAGCTCCAACGCGGCATCGCTATGCGCGTTCGCGAGGAAAAAATCCGCGATGCCGTGAAGCGCATCCTCCCCTTTAAACCAACGGGCGCGCAAAAACGCGTTCTCGTCGAAATCGCTTCGGATCTCGAACGGCCTTTTCCCATGCATCGCCTCCTCGAAGGCGACGTCGGCAGCGGAAAAACAATCGTGGCCCTCGAAGCAGCTACCATCGTCATCGAAAATGGCTATCAGGTTGCGCTCATGGCGCCCACGGAAATTCTCGCCGCACAGCATTATCTTTCGGCACGCCGGATTTTTAAGCCCGCAGGTTACGCCGTTGAACTTGTCGTAAGCGGCAGAAAAAAATCAGTGAAGGATGCTGCTCTCGCCAACGCCGAATCAGGCGAAGCCCAACTAGTCGTTGGCACCCACGCCCTGATCGAAAATCCCGTAATCTTCAAACGTCTCGGCCTGGTGATCGTGGACGAACAACATCGCTTCGGCGTTCTCCAGCGTAAGCGTCTCATCGAAAAAGGCGGCTCGCCGCACGTCTTGGTGATGACGGCTACACCCATCCCACGCACTCTCGCCCTCACGCTCTACGGCGACCTAGACCTCTCTGTGATTGACGAAACGCCGCCCGGCCGAACCCCCATCGAAACTCGCTGGAGCGATCAATCACAACTCCCCGGCGTCTGGGAATTTGTGCGCCGCGAAATCGCGCGCGGCCGCCAAGCTTACGTCGTGTATCCGGTAATCGAAGAATCCAAGCAGGAACTGAAAGCCGCCACTGCCGAATTCGAGCGCTTGGCGAAAGACGTATTTCCTCAACTGCGTCTCGGCCTGCTTCATGGACGCCTGAAAAATGACGAAAAAGATTCCGTCATGGAACAATTTCGCCGCAACGAAATCCAAATCCTCGTGGCCACCACCGTGATCGAAGTGGGCGTCGATGTTCCCAACGCAACCATGATGGTCATCGAACACGCCGACCGCTTCGGTCTCGCTCAACTCCACCAGCTCCGCGGACGCATCGGCCGCGGGACCCAAAAATCTCAATGCATCTTGATCGCGCCCAAGAAAATTACCGGCGAAGCGCAAGAGCGCCTTGAAACCATGGTGGCCACATGCAATGGTTTCGAAATCGCCGAACGCGATCTAAAACTGCGCGGCCCCGGCGAATTCTTCGGCACCCGCCAGCACGGCGACGCCGCATTTTCCGTCGCGCAGCCTCTTCGCGACCACGAACTCCTGGAAATAGCCCGCCGGGAAGCCTTCGCCCTCGCCGAAGACCCCGCCAAGGCCGCCGAAGTAGTAGCTCGCCTCGAATCGCTAAGCGCCGCCTGGCAAAAACGCTACCAGCTAGCGTCGGTGGGATAAGCCCCACAAGAATTTCAGCCCCCGTTCGTAGCGCCGGCATCCTGCCGGCTCCTTTCCTGATCGTTCCGCGGATTTCAACTATCCACACACAAAGATTCTTTCATTTCTGAACATGAGGTAAATTACTAAAGGGTTTCCTGGAACTCTCATGCGCGTCATCGCCGGAAAATATCGCAGCCGCCGCCTTAAAACTCCAAGCTCTTTCAAGGTCCGCCCCACCAGCGACCGCCTCCGCGAAACGCTCTTCAATATCCTCGGCCCCTCTGTCGAGGAGT
This sequence comes from Binatus sp. (SeqCode), assembly GCA_035602755.1. GTDB lineage: Bacteria > Acidobacteriota > Terriglobia > Acidiferrales > UBA7541 > Palsa-295. Next base: position 10,989 of record DATNLR010000132.1, read on the forward strand.
CCCTGTTCGTCGATCTTTACGCCGGCACCGGCGCCATCGGAATCGAAGCTATCAGCCGCGGCGCCCGCGAAGTTTTCTTTATCGACCACGATCCCGGCTCCATCAGCCTAGTCCGCCAAAATCTCGAGTCCTTGCAAATTTCCGCTGGCGTCGAAGTAATCACCGCCGACGCCGAGCGCGGACTCGACAAACTCGCCTCCCGCCATCTGATTGCCGATTTTATTTTCCTGGATCCGCCCTACAACCATGACGGCTGCGTGGAAGTCCTCGAATATCTCGACGCCTCCCACCTGGTCGCTCCCCGAGGCTTCGTCATCGCTGAACACAGCGCAAAGCTTGATTTGCCCGAGCGCCTCGATCGCCTAGAACGCACCCGACTTCTCGAACAAGGCGACGCAGCCCTAAGCTTTTACCGCTTGGCCGCCGCGGCATAAAGCAGCGAAGGTACCCGGGCCTATTTACGCGGATCTATATTCGATTGAATGATTTCATCATCTAAATCGGGAAGCGGCGACTTCGGCGTCGGCATGCGGTGGGCCTCATCGAACTGAAAGAAGCTCCAGCACATCAGCGGTAAACTCTTCGCCCCATGCGCGATCAACGCCAAGGGCCACAACGCAAGCGCCGTACTTCTCAAGAATCGCAGGCCTCTGCCAAGGATCATTCTCGCGATTCGATCGATCGGCGTCCGCCCGAGTGAGAAGCTCTTCTGCCCTATTGGTTCCCCTTCCGATCCTTCATTCCGGTGTCTTTAAGCGTCGAAATCAGCCTCGGAAATGCACGAATTAAATGGCCAAAGAATTCGATTCTGCCCGGCAGCAAAACCAGCCTCAAAAATGCAGCCGCTTCCGATCTCAACGCATCGTATCCCATCGGGTATAATGCCACGCACATGCCTTCAGGATCTCAGGCCACCCAGCGCGCTCGGATAACGCCGCCCCGAACCGAGTCTCAGAACTCGCTCGAAGCGTTGCCGGTACACTCTGGTTTGCCTCGCCTCGATCTTGGCGTGGACTGGGAATCACCGTGGCATGAGTTTCGTTCCAGCGTTGGCGCGTTTTTCCTCGGCCCGCGCCCGTTAGGGGGCGCCGAACCTCCGAAAAATTCTCCACTGCGCGTCGATTGGATCGAAGGCAAGCTCCCGCGAAGCGCCTTCGCGGCTTCCTCTCTCTGGCACGTCGCCGTCGTGATGATCCTGCTGCTTCCCATATGGGGTTTTCTGGCCCCTGTCGAGCCAACGCTCAGCCTGCCCCCCATTGAACTCACTTACGTTCCGGCGCAGGATCTTCGGCCAATCTCGCTCCCCGGAAATCAGCCAAAGCCTAGCCCCACGGGCGACCCTGCCAAGCCGCTGCCGCGCAGCGGCGCCGACGCGTTTCATCCGCGCCAAACGATTCTTTCGCAGCCGCTAAAAATCACGCACCCGCGCCAAACTTTAATTCAGCCAGAAGCGCCTGCCGCGCCACCCAAGATGGTGCCGCAAATGCCCAACATCGCGGAGTGGGCCGCCACTTCGCCCGCGCCCAAGCCTCAGCTTAAAATTGCGCCCTCGGTGGTCGCTCCTCGCATGCAACATCGCGCCGTAAGCGAGGTCGCCGCGCCAAACGTGGCTACGCCCGAACGAAACGCCGGCCCGCTGAATATCGCGCCCTCCCCTCTCGAAAACGCGCAACCGAAATTGCCCGTGAATCCCATGACCAGCTCTGCGCCCGCCCAGCGCAATGTGCACGCGGAGGCTGGAGCGGCTCCCCAAATCGGCGCCACCGCTTCGCCGGGAGATGACAGCTTGCACCGCCTGATCGCCATCTCTGCCACGCCCGCTCCACCCGCGGCAGAAGTCAACGTGCCACAAGGAAATCTCTCAGCGCGTGTCTCAATTTCTCCCGACGGTACACGCGTCGGCGCGCCCGGCGCCTCGCCAAACGGAGCGGAAGGCAACGGCGGTTCCGGCGGATCGGCAGCAGGCGCCGGTGGCGCCGGGAAAAATTCAGGCGCAAATGCTAATGGACTTTCCTCCGGGCTAACGATCAGCGGGGGAAATGGTCACTCCGACAGCGCAGGACTTACATCCGCGGGAAATCGCTCCAAACCGCTGATTCTGAAACCGATGACGAACACTTCCGCGCCGCCCAACGCGTCGCGTAACGAACCCATCGACATAGGAAAAATCGATCCGGGCATGCCGCCGGAAAAAATTCTTTCAGGCAAGGAAGTGTTCACCCTGCACGTGGACATGCCCAATCTTACGAGCTCGAGCGGCAGCTGGATTCTGAATTTCGCACTATTAGACGATTACGCGCCCGCCTACCAGCGACCAAAAGGAAAGCTCGCTGCACCCGTGCCAGTGCGCAAAGTGGATCCGAAATATCCACAGCTGGCCATCAAGCAGCATATAGATGGCGAGGTGATTCTCTACGCCATCATCCGCAAAGACGGCCACGTGGACAGCATTCAAGTGGTGCGCAGTATTGACCCGCAGCTGGATCAAAACGCCATGGAAGCACTTTCTCGTTGGGAATTCCGCCCCGCTACCCGCGAAGGTCAGCCCGTCGAACTGGAAGCCGTCATACACATTCCGTTCCGGTACAACCCGCCGGAGTAAGACAAAAAATGCAAATCCGAAAAATACTTAGCGCGCCTAAACGCAGCGCCAAGGATCCTATTTCCGGGTTTTATGTTCGAGCTTTTCGCAACGCGCGAAAAAATTCTGTGAAGCAATGTTTTCGATACTTCTATGTGGAGGCTTTCTGCGAAGACGCGGGGCGCTGCTCGATCGCCTTTTCTTCAAGAAGTTTTACCAGCGCGAAGAGCACAAGATTTGCCGGAGTGGGAATGCCGAGCTGCTTGCCGCCACGGACGACATATCCATTGAGCGAATCAATTTCCGTACGCTTACCGCGCGCCAGATCCTGGGCGGTGGAAGACGTCGCGTCGCTGCCGACGCCTTGCAGGAATTGCAAACCCAGAGAAAGAAAATCCACTTCCGGCATTTTCACACCCGACGCGCGTCCCACGGCGACCGTCTCGGCGATCACCTGGCTGAAAATATCGCGGGTCACCGCACTATGTGCCAGATGCGCGTAGCTGATTTGGGTAATCCCAGTGACGGCGTTCCCCGCACAATTCATGACAAATTTAGACCACAGATCAGCCTCGATGTCCGGCGAAACGCGACAGGGCACGCCCACCGCAGTGAAGAGCGCAGCAATTCGCTCGGCACGATCAGCGCGCGACGCCGGGGACCACGCGCAAGATGGGGAGGAGCCATCGCGGTCGGGAAATTCGCCCACCGCCAAACTTCCCCCGCCCGAGTGTTTTACATGGCCGGGCTCGGGCATCGCCGCAGCGATATACACGACCGCAGCCAGCGCGTCGATTCCCGACGCAGCACGAATCCGTGGAATGTTGTCCACACCATTTTGTAAACTGACGACCAGCGCATCCGGCGCAAGATACGGCTTAAGCGACCGAGCGGCATCTTCTGTGTCGGTGGTTTTTACAGAGAACAAAATCACGTCGGCATCGCGCACCGCGGATGTTTCCCTAGAAGCGTTCACGGCAACACGTTCTTGAAACGAAACGGTGTCGAGAAAGAGGGCGTTCGCGCGGATCGCCTCCACGTGCGCGGCTCGGCCGATCAGCGTCACCTGTACGCCCGAGCGCGCCAGCATCCCGCCGAAATACGAGCCCACCGCGCCCGCGCCCAGCACAGCAACTCGCGTCTGCGTGTTAGTGGCAGTCATCGATTCAAATCCTCGACAGCGTCATCGAAAGAAAAAATGTCATGCCCATGAAATTGTCGAACACTTCAAAAATGGCTACGCATTTCTCGAAAGCTATTTAGGATCAAAAGTTTTCCGCCCCCGCTCTCGAGCTCGCATTTTTCCAGTTCCCAGGTAGCCGAATGTGGGATGAATACAGCGCTAAGGCCAGCATGCATCGCAGGGTTGATGTCGCTGCGAGGGCTATTGCCCACCATCCAACCGTGCGTTTTCACAATTTTGAATTGGTCGATCATGCGTTCGTACAGACTGGGATCTTTTTCCAGCACGATTTCGATGGAATCAAAATAAGGCTGCAAGCCGGAACGCTCCACCTTGGCAGCTTGCTCGGCGGGCTCGCCCTTGGTGACCATAATCAAGCGATGATGTTTGGCCAGATAGGCTAGGGTCTCCGGTACGCCCTCGAGGATGTGCGGAGGTGTGGCTTCCAACTCCGCCGCCATTCTCTCAATCTCTTTCACCAGCTCGCGCTTCGCGGCATTACCCGCAAGTTTCAAGTAGGTATCTTCCAGCGAGCGTCGAAAGCTGCGCACGCCGTAACCATGCTGGCGGATATTGCGCCGCTCGGTCTCGTTCAGGATGTGACGAATATATTCGCGGGTGTAACCAAGATGTTCGAGCTGGGTAATGAAATGATCGATGGTCTTCTCAAAGAAAATATTGTTTTCCCAGAGGGTATCGTCCGCATCGATCAGTATTGTGTGCCTAGCCATTCCAATCGCTCGCACTCTCCGGGAAAGGAAGTCAGAATCTATTTTACCCCGTGCACCGACGACTCATCTCGCCCGATGGAGGAAATAACGATCGCTCAGCATGCCCAATTGTCACACGGCGGAAGCTTTTCGCGTTCCGGCGGCCACTTGCTCCAGAATCTGGCGCGCGATTTTCTGCAAATCGCCAAACCGAGCGAGATATTCCTGAAAATCGCGGTTCAAATCAAGCGCCAGGTCTGCATTGAGCTTGGTGCGCAAGATCATATCGCGCAGGTGAACAGGGTGCGGCAGAACAGCTTCGTCCCTGAGCTCTTCAAGCGCTACATTCGGATCGTAGTGATACATGGTTCCTCCTCAACGAGCGGGCGGAAATCATATTCTACTCCGAATCAACGAATGGCGAGAAGTTCGAGGGCTTTAAACCGAAGCCGGAAGAAATTCGTAACGCTCGATGCGCGCTGCGATTCCGGGAGTTCCTTTATTCTGGTCCACGCGCAACACGCGAGCGTAGCAGCGAATATGAACGTCACCGGCAAGAGTGATCTGCTGCGGCAAGGTGAGCACAAATTCGATGGGACTACCGGTCTCGACAATCGCTTCCATTACGAAGTAGAGGCCGCGGAAGCTAACGTCGCGCGTTTCTCCTTTTTTTTCGAGGATGCCGCTGTCGGCTGAGAAACGAACTTTCATGGGCAGATTCATGGTAAATCTTCGCGCAGCGCGACGCTCTACATCCGATTCCATCCGCCCTCCAGGGGAGCCGTTCAGCTTTTGTCAAACTACCACCGCCACGCAATTGCCGCAATGAGATTCGGCGGCAAAAAGAAAGAGAAAATCACGTTATCAATTTCATTCGCCTTTGCGGTGAGCGAAACTGTCCGTTACACTCGCAGACTAATTTATGGTGGAAGTATTTCATCGAAGTATTTTCTTGGAGGGGCAAGCCGGCCGACTCGAGGCTACCTTCTGGACTACCCCGGAAGCGGACGCGCACTTGGCGGCCGTGGTTTGCCATCCGCATCCACTTTTCGGCGGCACCATGCACAACAAAGTGGTTTATCAGGCCGCTAAGGCTTTGCACCGCCGAGGCCTGCCGGTGTTGCGATTTAATTTTCGCGGAGCGGGAATGAGCGAGGGGCAGCACGATAAGGGTCCGGGTGAACGCGAAGATGTTCGCGCGGGATTGGATTACGTAGCGAACGAATTTCCTGGACTGCCAATTTTGCTTGCCGGATTCAGTTTTGGCTCATGGGTGGGCTTGCAGGTGGGATGCGCGGACCAACGAGTAGCTGGCGTGATCGGTTTGGGAATCCCGGTGGACAGTTCCGATCTCACCTATTTGCGAGGTTGTGCAAAGCCAAAACTCTTGGTGCAGGGCGCAAACGATCCGTTTGGTTCGCGGGCGAACGTCGAGGGGCTTTTCCACGAACTGGTAGAGCCAAAAAAGCTGGTGTTCGTCGAAAACGCAGACCATTTCTTTACCGGGCATGTGAGCGAAATGGCGGCGGCAATTGAGGGGTGGCTTGATGAAACTTACCCGCAACTACGCAGAAGTTCCGCTGATGTCTAACCTCTGGATTCGAATAATTTGAGGAATTGTTCGCGCGAAGCCGGCTCAATCCCGAGGAGGCTCAGGTTTTTATCAACGTGCGCGGTCTGGCTCATTCCGACCAGCGCAGTGGTAAGTCCCGGAACGGAGCGCGCAAACTGCAGAGCGAGCGTGGAATTTTCTTTCACTCCGAGCGCCGAAGACACAAATGCGGGTAAATTCCGGGTGAGTTGACCCTGCAGAAGCGCGGCGCTGGTAATCAAAGAGATTCCGAGGGTTCGCGCGGCCTGCACCATTGGTACAGGTTTACCGTCAATCATTTGATTTGGCCGCGTGAGCGCTTCCGGCATAGCCAAATTGAACGGTAACTGCACGAAACGGAAATGATGGGCGGCTCCGCCAACTTCGCTTGCTATTCCAGCCATCTCCGCAAGCGACAAGTATCCCGTGCCCTTGCGATCCTCCCGGAATGAATTCCAGGTGGCCATGCCATAGGCGCGGATTTTTTTCTCTGCAACGGCCGTTTCCAAAAATGTGAAGGCTGCGCGAACGCGCTGACGGAATTCCTCAGCCGAAACTTCCCCCAACTGCGTCTCGGGGTTGTGCAGATAAAAAACGTCCACGGTTTCGATTCCCAAATTGTGCCGGCTGCGTTCGAGCTGATCGGCAAGGTAGGCCGGCGCCATGCAATGGCATCCCGCAGCAATCTCCTCTGCGCGAAAGATTCCGCGCTCGAGGAATTCGTGCGCGAAGTATTCATTAGCATCCGCAGGCATTTCTCCATCGGGAGTCAGGAATCCGGCTTTTGTGCAAACCACAATTTCGTCACGAGAGAAACCCTTAGCAAAAAGCTCCTTCAACGCAGCGCGCACGGAACGCTCGCTGCGTTGAAAGCGATAATTAATGGCGGAGTCGATGACGTTGCTGCCATTTTCGACAGCACATACGATTGCAGCCGCGTAAGCAGCGTCTGTGGCGCTATCGGGCTCGCCGAGATAAGTTCCGATGCCTATGGACGAAAGAACGAGCCCGCCCGGAATTTCACGAAAGTGCCCGGCGGCAGAGCGGCCTTTGAAGCGCGCGGCATAGCGCAAAGTCCCTTCTGGCGTAGCGAAACCGGCTTTGCGTTCTTCCGTTACGGCTGAAGCAGGTGACATCAAAAACCTCTCCCTAATTATGCGCGATGAGAACCGGCGCGCAGTATATCAAACGTTGCTAGATGGTGTTTGCAGATGGGCATGCTTGTGGCTCAATCGGGTTCGCCAGCCAAGCCTTGCGCGACCAGCAACTCCCGCGCTTCCAACCTAAGTTTCGGCAAATGCCGCCAGAAAATAAAACCGCCTACGATGGCCCCCAGTCCGCCGATAGCCACCGTCCAAGGAGCCCCGATGCGGTCCGCGAGAATTCCAGCGAACAGCGCGCCCATCGGCGCCATGCCCATAAACATCATGGTATAGACGGCCATCGCGCGTCCCCGCAATTCATCGGGAACCATGGCCTGAATCATGGTGTTGGAGCTGGACATCTGCAACATCACGCTATAGCCAACCGGCAGCAATAGTATGGCCGACAGCACGAGCCAGCGAGAAAATGAAAACAAAACGAGGCTCGCGCCAAATCCAATCGCAGAAAAAGCGATCCACCTGCCGAGTCCATGCACTCCGCGCCGCATGGCAAGCGTAAGCGCGCCGAACAATGCTCCTAAACCACTGACGCCCATTAGGATTCCGAGTGCGCGCGCGCCACCGTGCAGAACGCGATCTGCAAATATCGGCATCAACACCGAATAAGGCACGGCAACCAGGCTGACTACGCCGATCAGCAGCATGATGGCCATGATGGGCGCGGTGCGTCGCACGAAACGAAATCCTTCAGCGATATGTTCGATGGCCGTAGCTTCTCTGGAAACAAAACGCATGGGGCCCAGCTTCATTAGAAGCAAGCCCACGAGTACGGCGATGTAGCTGACACCATTGGCGAAAAAACACCAGCCTTCGCCGATCCAGGCGACCAGCAAACCAGCGATAGCCGGACCAATGACGCGAGCTCCATTGAACATGGAAGAGTTCAACGCGATCGCGTTCATCAAATCTTCGCGCCCGACCATGTCGATCAGAAAAGATTGGCGGGCGGGAATGTCAAACGCGTTCACGGCGCCGAGCAAAGATGCGAGCAGCACGATTTCCCAAACGCGCACGACGTGCGACAACGTAAGAATTGCGAGGATGAGCGCGAGAATCATCGATGTCGTTTGGGTGCCGATGATCACGCGATGGCGGTTCCAACGGTCAGCCGCCATCCCGCCTATGGGAGCGAGCAGGAATACTGGGATCTGTCCCGCGAAACCCACCAGGCCGAGAAGCAACGAGGAGCCCGTGAGCCGATAAACCAGCCAGGACTGCGCAATGTTCTGCATCCAGGTGCCGATGAGCGAGATTAATTGGCCACTGAAAAAAAGTTGGAAATTGCGGTGGCGCAGCGAGCGCACCATGTCGCGCACACGCGAACGATTTTCCAGGGCGCCCGAGATTGGTGATTGATCGGGAGACGCTTTAGCCATCTAGGCAATTGTACGATGTAAATGGCGAACTGTTATTTTCGATTGGCCGAACATTTTCCGGTGCACCTACTAAAACGCCGGGCAGATCAGGTCGCAGCTTGCCTGCCGGGTTGCGGTTCTTGAGGAGGCTCCGGGGTAGGCGCGAGAAGCCGGTTGCAGGCGCGCAAGATTCGTCGATAGGGCCAACTGCCTTCGCGGAACAGAATTTCTCCTTCACGGGGTTTGGAATAAAACCATCGCGAGAGGAGCGCAAGATGTTCGGCGAGTTCCGGAGGGGCTGATTGCAAACCGTACCGCCAGCGATTCGACGCCGGGACGTCGGACTTTGGGGACTGCGGCGAGGCACTTTCCTTCTGCGGTATAACTGCTGAATTAATTTCGGCGGAAGAACCTTCTTTCGACGCGCTCGCTTTTCGATGAGCAAAACTCGTTGGCGGGTCCAAGACTGCTCGCAACATCCCTTCCACTGATTTTGGCTCGGTCGATAGTTCTGCAAAACGCAAAAATAAGGGCTCGCCCAAAATTCCTGCTCGAGCGGGAAAAACTACAATCGTTTTCTCTTCGGCGCCGCGCTGCAAGATTACGGCGTCGATTTCATCGATTCGGCGCGTTAATTCGCCCCATCCTCGCAATGTGCCGGTGACTTTTTCGAGACGCTTGTGCAGCGCTGCGGCTTTTTCGAAATGCAAAGCTTGGCTGGCAGCCTCGCGCTGGGCTTGCATTTCTCTGATCAGGAAGGAGCCGCCACTGTCAAGAGTTTCAAGGACGCGGCCGACCTCGAGGTCATATTCCTGCCGGGAGCAGCCGGCGAAGCATGGCGCCAGGCACATTTTCATCTCAGAATAAATACAGCCGGGAAAAGCAGGATCGCGACGAATTTTTATCTGGCAACGACGAATTTTGAAGAGATCAAGAAATGATTCGCTAAATGCTTCGGCGGCTCGGCGGGAGGCGAAAGGCCCCAAATAAAATCCGCCATCCGCACGAATGCGGCGGGTAACGTAACCTCGCGGATACTCGTTGCCAAGGTTTATTTTCAGCAGCGCGGATGGGCGCAAACGCAACAGACTGCGGTAACGGTCCGGAAAATATTTACGTGCTTGCTGGTACATGGTGAGCATTTGCTCGAATTTCGACCCGCTCACACGATAATGAATGCCTGCGACTAGATCACGGAGGTTCAAGCGTTTCGACGGCGCATCCGGAGCGAGCAGGAGTCTTTCGGCGGCGCGTCGAATGTCCGCGGTGCGCGCGAGATAGGGTTTGGCTTTGGCGTCGCGCATTTCAAGCAAGAACACACCGGGGCGAGAAGGCATGGAGTTGAAAAAGTCCGCATCGAATTCAGGTATGAATGGAAGGCGGCAATCCAGTTCCAACATGAGCACAAGAATACACTGAGGGAAGACTGCGGAGAAAATACTGGGGAGCTATTTTCTCAATATGCTTTCAGGACCCACGCGGCGATGACCAAGCGCTGAATTTCGCTAGTTCCTTCGTAAATTTCCGTGATGCGGGCATCACGGTAGTTGCGTTCGACAGGATATTCGCGACTGTAACCGTAGCCGCCGTGGATTTGGATCGCTTTGTGCGTCACGCGCGTGGACATCTCGCTAGCGAAAAGTTTTGCGATGGACGCTTCCATGGTGAAACGCGCGCCGGAGTCTTGCTTCCAGGCAGCGCGACGAGTGAGCAAACGCGCGGCGTCAATTTCGGTGGCCATGTCGGCAAGCATGAATTGAATGGCTTGAAAATCGGAGATGGGATGGCCGAAAGCCTGGCGTTGTTGCGCGTAGGATAGCGCGGCTTCAAAGGCACCTTGCGCAATCCCGGTGGCTTGCGCGGCAATGCCGATGCGCCCACCATCGAGCGTGGAGAGCGCGACTTTGTAACCTTCTCCTTCGTTTCCGATGCGATTTCCTACGGGAACTTCACAATCGGTGAAGGAAAGCTCGGTGCAGGCCGTGGCGTTAATGCCGAGTTTTTTTTCTTCTTTGCCGACCGCAAACCCAGGCGTGCCTTTTTCAACGACCAACGCAGTGATTCCTTTTTCGCCTTTTTCAGGCTGCGTGTTGACGTAGACGATGGCCGCATCGGCTGCACCACCGTTGGTGATCCACGCCTTTGTGCCGTTGATTACATAGGTGTCACCTTTTCGAACAGCTTTCGTGGTGAGAGCGGCGGCGTTGGAGCCCGCTTGAGGCTCGGTAAGCGCGTAGCACCCAATCTTTTCGCCGCGCGCGAAAGGCACCAGAAATTTTTGTTTTTGTTCATCGCTGCCGAACCGGAGGATGGGATCGCAGTACAGCGAGTTTTGAACCGACAGGATCACTCCGGTGGAAGCGCAAACTCGTGAGACTTCCTCGATGACCATGGCATAGCTGACATGATCCATGCCCGCGCCACCATAATTCTCGGGCACCGCAACGCCGGTAAGTCCCAGCTCGGCGGCTTTCTTGAAATTGTCACGCGGGAAACGCCCGCTCTCGTCAATTTCCTTGGCGTGTGGCTTTACTTCGGCTTGCGCGAAATCGCGTACGCTTTTTTGCAGGAGCTGTTGTTCTTCGGTGAGGTCAAGATCCACGGAGCCTGTCCTTGTTCAGTATGTGCGATAAGAACGAAGGAAAATTCTAGGCTGCACTGCGAAATTAAGAAAGAGCAATTTTAGGCCAGGGCTTTGCGCAGCTTTTCGTAAGTCGTGGAAAGTTCTTCGGGCTCGACACGAGTCTCACCCACAACGGTCATGAAATTTGCATCGCCGGACCAGCGCGGGAGCACATGTAGGTGCAGGTGGCCGGTGACGCCAGCTCCGGCCGCGCGGCCCAGATTCATACCCAGATTGTAGCCTTGCGGGTGATAGGTGTGCTCCAGAGCCATGTGCACGCGCTGCGAGAGCACCATCATTTCAGCGAGAGTATCCGGGTCGGCTACGGAAAGATCCGCCACGTGAGCGTAAGGAACGACCATTACATGGCCCGTGGTGTAAGGATAGCGATTGAGGATTATGAAATTCTTTTTGCCGCGAAGAACGATCTGAGTCTTTAGGTCATCTCCGGCGGCGATTGCGGCGCAAAAAATACAACCTTCGTCCTTCGACGCGTCGGCGATGTAACGATACCGCCACGGGGTCCACAAATAATCCATTCTATTTAGGCCTGCGCTCCGGGTTCGGACGAACTTGCCGAAGCGCTGCTAGCACGCGGATGGTTCACGAAATCTTTTAGTTCTTTGCTGGGTTTGAAGAACGGAATTTTCTTCGGCGGGACTTCCACTTTCGCGCCCGTCTTGGGATTGCGTCCGGTACGGCCGCGACGTTCGCGGGTGCGGAAACTTCCGAAACCGCGAATCTCAATTTTGTCGTCCGATTGCAAAGCTGCAATGATGCTCTCAAAGATTGTCTCGACCACTGCTTCCGCCTCTTTGCGAGGCAGTTCAGTGACGCGAGTGACCTCTTCCACAAGGTCAGCCTTCGTCATCGTATGATCTTTGTTTTCACGCTCTCCCGCAGCCTCGGCCATTGGATGAGGCCTCCTTTCACAAGATATGAAGACGCCGAAACATGTCACCACGTTACGCTATTTACGGGCTGGGCAACACCGTAGGTCTTTGCATATCATCAATCTAGCTTAAGGTAAATGATTTTTCCTACGAAGGAAGGCCCTCTGGAGCCGCCGCCCCCCGGCAGCCCAGGAACTCCATTTACGACGATTGCCGTTTGGCCATTATTGCGTCACCGATTGTGGCGTTGGGTGACGACTTTACCTGCTTGGGCTGCTGCTTGAACGTTTCCATCTCCTGGCGTTCCACTTGTTTTTGCGCGGCGCGGTAGCTCAAGCTAATTTTATGCTGCTCCGGTTCCAGACGGAGAACCTTGAAATCGTATTCGCTGCCGGTGTTCAAAACAGAAGTGACCCGCGCGCCGCGCGCCGGCTTTTGCTTATCGCGGTCCCCTTTTCCTTTACGTTCTTCGATTTCCGAAACGTGGCAGAGACCTTCGATTCCTTCCGCCAATTCCACAAAGGCGCCGAAATCGGTTGTCCTGGCAACTTTGCCTTTCAAGACCTCGCCGATTTTATGGTCTGCAAACCAGTTGGCCCAAATGTCTTTCACCTGTTTGATTCCGAGCGAGAGCCTCCGGTTCTGCGAATCAACCTTCAGTACCTTCGCTTCGATTACATCACCCTTCTTAAATTTTTCGCTGGGATGCTTGATACGCTCGGTCCAGCTAATGTCGCTGATATGTATCAAGCCTTCCATGCCCTCTTCGATTTCCACAAAAGCGCCAAAGTCGGCCAGGTTGCGAATGCGTCCATTCACCATGGCGCCGACCGGATACTTTTCGGCAGCAGCGTCCCAGGGATCCGGCATGGTCTGTTTCAATCCCAGTGAGATACGGCGCTGGTCTGTCTTTACTTCAAGAACAGTTACTTCGACCTCGTCGCCCACTTTCACCATTTTCGAGGGGTGCTTGGAGCGTTTCGACCAGCTCATCTCGCTAACGTGCACGAGCCCTTCTACACCGGGTTCGATCTGCACGAACGCTCCATAGTCGGTGACACCGACTATTTTTCCCTGAGCTCGCGTGCCCACGGCAAAACGCTCGGGCACAGTAGCCCACGGATCCGGCAAAAGCTGTTTGCGTCCCAGCGAGATGCGTTGCTTGTCTTTATCAAACTTCAAAATTTGGACTTCGATTTCATCGCCCGGCTTGACGATGGAGGAAGGATGCGGCACGCGTCCCCAAACCAAATCGCTGACGTGAAGAAGACCGTCTATGCCGCCCAAGTCCACGAAGACGCCGTAGTCCGTTACGTTTTTTACGCGGCCAGTGACCACAGAATTTTCCGACAGAGAAGCCATCAAAGCGTCGCGTTTGGATTTCTGCTCTTCTTCCAGAATCGCGCGACGACTCACGACTACGTTGCCCCGCTTGCGATTCAGTTTAAGAACGCGAACTTCGATGTCGCGATCCTTCCAGGTTTCCAGGTCGTGCACCGGCCGCAGTTCGATTTGGGAGGCGGGCAAGAAAGCGCGCACTCCGATGTCCACGACCAGACCACCCTTGATGCGCTCGGTTACTTTGCCGGTGATGGTGGCTTGTTCGCGATAGGATTTCTCGATGCGCTCCCAGACGCGCCGGCGATGAGCGCGCACGTGTGACAGAAGAACGTATCCGTTCTTCTGTTCGTGCAATCTTTCAACTTCAATCGTCTGTCCTTTGCCGAACTGGATGGGACTTCCGGAATCGACGAACTCCTGAGCAGGCACCAAACCTTCGAATTTTCCACCGACGTCCACGATTACGCCCAGGTCCGTTACCGCCAAAACGCGCCCATCGAAAATTTCGCCCTCTGCAATAGCAGGCTCTGGCACAGCGAACTGATCGAGCAGCTGATCCATGGTTTCGGAGGATTCGGCCTCCGCAGTTTCGGTGGACTGGCTAGCTGTTGCGGCAGCGCTCGCTTCGCTCGTCGCAGAATGATCCGGCGTCGGAGTCGATTCGGGAGCCGCGCCTGCGGCAGATTCAGAACCGTCGCGTGGCGCGCCCGACATTTCTTGGGGCGAAACAGTGTTCAGCGGCGAAGCCTCGACACTTTCGGGCGCCCGAACTGCGGCCGTAGCAGCGCCGCTCGAAGAGCCGGAGTTAACCTTCGCGGAAGGTATCTGGGGCGCCGCCTGCGCTAGATTTTGATCGCTAGAATTTTCGCCCGGGACTTCGGTAGTGACAGCTTCCGTTGCGGAAGGTTGGAGATGATTGTCTTGCTCGGCTGACATGGAGAGCGGCCTCCGTACGAGTTCGTGCCCGTCTGCCGAGAATGCAAGCTCGGACCACTCCACCCTACGGGGTTAGAGCAATGAAGGGGATTGAGCGTCCGTGCTCGGCGCTCACATCGAAAGGATGATACGCGTGCAGTTTGCGCGTTGTCAACAAACCGTTGCGGGGAAGCCGAAGCCGCTAAATTTTAATTTTGCAGTGATTTGCTGATTGTCAAGCCATGTTTGCCTGGGTGAACGCCGCGCGGTGGAAGTTCGCCTGTTCGAGGATGGGGGGGTTAAATTTCATTACCTTTCATGCACGCGAACCGCTGGCAGTGCGGATTTCTTTGCGATAGTCCGGGCCGAAAATTTCAACCGTGCGGCACATTTCGTAAAGGCGTGAACGAATGCGTTTGCCTACGCGTTCGGTAAGAGAATCATCCACGGTCGGAGCGCGCATGCCCGCCACGCGCGATACCGCTGTAGCAAGGTTGGAATTCGCGCTCGCTGAGTCGGAATCAAGAAAATTGGTCGTGAGCAGCGTCACTCGTTTTTCGTTGTAGCGGGTGTTGAGCACGTGCCCCACTGTCTCCAACGCCCAGAGGGACGGTTTGCTGGAACCCACATCATCCAGCACGAAAATTTCCGCCTTCAACACGGGTTCGAGCACGCCCATTTCCGTGGACTGGCTCACCGCGTTATAGCTATCCTGAATTTCCTTGAGTAGCTCGCGATAATCGTAGAATAGACCGCTGTGACCGCGCAGCACGATCTGCTTCAAAGCCGAAACCGCGAGATGCGTTTTACCCACGCCACACGAACCCATCAGCAGCAGACCGGGCTCAGCGTGTTCGCGAACCGGCGTAAATTCCTCGGCAAATCGCTGCACGATGAGCTTCGCCTGCGTGAGACTTCGATTAAACGCGGCCAGCTGATCGGGCGGAACGTTTTCAATGTCGTTATCCGTTTCGAAATTATCGAAATCGCAGTGGCGATAGCGTTCGGGAACGCGCGCTCGGGCGAGAGCGCGCTCGGTCTGGTCGCCTTTAGTGCAATTGCAGGGGACCGCCCAAACTAGTTTTGGATTTGCTTGCGACGAGCTGCCGGGCGTATCGGAGGAGACCGCCTGCGCCCCTTGCGTATTTCGTTCCACAACTTTCCAGCCGCTGCCCTGACAATGGGGACAATCTGGTTGTGCCATGGTCGAAGGATAAGCGCGGCGCGTTGAGAGCGCAAGCGCACGTCGCTGTGCAAACAGAGCGCACCTGTGGAAAGTGTTAAGGCAAGCTGCAGATTAAGATCGAATAAAACTATCGAGGTGCGCGGAGGGATGGTTATTTCTCAACGCGAATAGCGTGGCGCGGGACAGCGCGGACAATAGCGTGGCGCACTTTGCGATCGTCAGCAGCCGAAAAACTGCGGGCCATCTCGCTGCGCACGAAACTGATGAACGACTCCATCTGCGATTGCATGTCCGCCATTTTGTCGCGCATGTTGAGGATAATCTCTATGCCGGCTAGGTTTACGCCCAGTTCGCGCGTCAAGTTAAGGATCACTTCGAGGCGCTCAAGATCAGAATCGGTGTAAAGGCGAGTGTTGCCTTGCGAGCGAGACGGCTTGAGCAAGCCCACGCGCTCATACAGACGCAGGGTTTGCGGGTGAAGCTGGTACAACTCAGCGACGGCGCTGATCATATAGCCCGCTTTGGCTTTCTTTTTTGCGCGGCCAGCCATCATCGTCTCCTTGCAAAGTTACACCGTAGCGCGAGAAAAAATCTCGCGGCGCGGATCTTCCGGATCTATCTTGCTGAGTTCTTTCAACAGATTGCGCACTCGCTCGTCCTCAGGCTTCGGCACCACCACTTGAACTTCCACAATCTGGTCGCCGCGCTTTCCGGAATGCCGCGCAGAGGGCGCACCCTTTTCGCGCAGTCGCAGTTTCTTGCCGCTGTTAGTGCCCGGCGGAATGCGTACCTGCGCGCGTCCGTCAATCGTAGGGACTTCCACTTTCGCGCCCAGCGAGGCTTCCGGAACTGTGATGGGCACCACGGTAAAAAGATCGTCGCCGCGCCGCTCAAAGAATGGATGCGGCTCGACCCGCATCACGATGTAGAGGTCGCCGGGCGGGCCCCCGTGCAGCCCTGCATTGCCGCGGCCAGCCACTCGAACCCGGGAACCCGTCTGCGCCCCCGGCGGAATGCGCACGTCGAGCGTTTCCATTCGAGCGACGCGGCCTTCGCCGCCACAATTGCGGCACACGGTACGCAGCTTCCCTGATCCACCGCAACGCGAGCAGGTGATCTGGAAGCGCATCTTGCCACTTGTCTGCGTCACCTGGCCCGAGCCGCCGCAGGTGGGACAAACTTTTTCGTCACCGGGAGCGGTGCCCGTTCCGTGACAAACGTTGCAAACATCCAGGCGCGTGAAACTTAGTTTCTTTACCGTCCCGCGCATGGCCTCGGCAAAGGTGATATCGATCTGATACTCGAGGTCATCGCCGGGCTGGCGTTCATCGGAAGTTTGAGCCGCGCTTGCTCCCCGGAAAAACTGGCTGAAAAGATCGCGGAAACCGGCGCCGCCGCCCGCGCCGCCGGCTCCTGGACCGGCCCCGCCGCCGAAATCGAACCCGCCGAAATCGAAATGTATGTCCTCGGGCGAGGTCCCGCTGCCGTAACCCCCACCGGGAGCGCCGCCAGTTTGGCCGGGCACGTTGAAACCGAACTGATCGTACATCTGACGCTTCTTGGTATCGGAAAGCGTGTCGTAGGCTTCCTGAATCTGTTTGAATTTTTCTTCCGCGGATTTGTCCCCAGGATTCAGGTCCGGATGGTACTTGCGCGCAAGCTTGCGGTAGGCCGCGCGAAGTTCTTTTGCCGTTGCTTTGCGGGGAACTCCTAGGAGTTCGTAATAATCCTGTTTCGTTGTTGTAGCCATGATCGATTCTTGAAAGTTAATCTGGGCAGCCGCGATTACCTACGGGCCAGCGTCGTTACAGATTCGCCCAGCGGCCGTTCCATTCCGCAATCTCTTGTGTCTCGCGAGCCGCTTCTTCCTTTTTTTGCCGCTGCATTTCCGAGGACCTTCCGGCCATGGAAGATTCTTTGGCGTTAGCGCGCTCCAGCCAGCGATCAATCCAACCAACTTTTTGCTCCACCGTATTCGGATCGGACTTAAACCGAAGGAATGTGCCGGATATTTCGACCGAACGCGGCGGGAATTCTGGCTGCACGTCCTGCTGCGCGTCGTAGAAAAGTCGACGCCAGTCGGCCGTGGGTGATTCAGAAATAGAAACCTGCACCAGGAAGAAATCGTCTCGAATTTTCTGTACCGCTTGCGGTGGACCCAAACGCCGGATACCGGTTGTCGTCAAACGCTCTCTCCTCCCGACACTATCAAAGCAAAATGCAGGGCGAGTCTTTACTCGCCCCGCATACGGAATGCTCGCGCAGAGTTAGTTCGGCTTCTTCGAGTCGTCCACGTCAACGAACTCGGCATCCACCACGTCGCCTTGTCCCGAGGACGAAGACTTGCCGTCGCCGGAAGATTGGCCTTGGCCACCGGGTGCACCGGCCGAGCCTGCGCCGGCACTGGCAGCGCTTTGCTGCGCCTTGTACATTGTCTCGGCGATGCGGTGCGATACCTTGGTCAGGTTTTCCACCGCCGCGTTCAACTTGTCCACGCCGCCTTCGGTCAAGGCACGCCGCGCTTCTTCTAAGGCTTCCTCGCCGGCCTTCACATCCGCTTCGGCTAGCTTTTCGCGGTTCTCCTTGATGATTTTGTCGGTTTGATAGACCAAGTTGTCGAGCCGGTTACGCGCTTCCACTTCCGCCAGGCGTGACTTGTCTTCGTCCGCATGCGCATCCGCTTCTTTCTTCATGCGCTCTGCCTCTTCTTTGCTCAAGCCACTCGACGCGGTAATGGTGATCTTCTGTTCCTTGTTCGTGGCGTTATCTTTCGCCGATACGTTCAGGATACCGTTCGCATCGATATCGAACGTGACGTCAACTTGCGGGACACCGCGCGGCGCCGGTGGAATTCCAATGAGATGGAATTTTCCGAGCGAACGGTTTCCGCTGGCAACGGGGCGTTCACCCTGTAGCACGTGAATCTCAACGGAGGTTTGATTGTCCGCAGCGGTAGAGAAGGTCTCCGACTTGCGCGTGGGGATGGTCGTGTTACGCGGGATCAGTACGGTAGAAACACCGCCCAGCGTCTCAACTCCCAGCGAAAGCGGAGTCACGTCGAGCAACAGAATGTCCTTCACTTCGCCGCCCAACACTCCGCCCTGAACCGCAGCGCCTACCGCGACAACTTCGTCCGGATTGACGCCCTTGTGCGGCTCTTTGCCGTTGAACAATCCCTTTACGATATCAACCACGCGCGGGATTCGGGTGGAACCACCGACGAGAACTACTTCGTCGATTTTATCCGGCGTGAGGCCTGCATCGCTTAATGCCTGTTTCACGGGACCGACGGTGCGCTGCAACAAGTCTTCCATTAACTGTTCGAGCTTCGAACGGGTAAGCTTCAGTTGGAGGTGCTTGGGGCCGGAAGCGTCCGCGGTGACGAACGGAAGATTGATTTCCGTCTCCATCAATTGGGACAGCTCGATCTTCGCCTTTTCCGCGGCTTCCTTAAGCCGTTGGATGGCCATGCGGTCTTTGCTCAGGTCGATGCCCTGCTCTTTCTTGAATTCAGCTACGATCCACTCGATGATGCGCTGGTCGATGTCGTCGCCGCCGAGGTGGGTATCGCCATTGGTGGATTTAACTTCGACCACGCCTTCGCCCACCTCCAGGATCGAAATATCAAAAGTTCCGCCGCCGAGGTCATACACCGCAATCGTCTCGTCCTTTTTCTTGTCGAGACCGTATGCTAAAGCTGCCGCAGTAGGCTCGTTGATGATGCGCGGAACTTCCAGACCGGCGATTTCTCCAGCCTGTTTGGTGGCTTGGCGCTGGCTGTCGTTAAAATATGCGGGAACGGTGATAACCGCCTTGGTGACTTTTTCGCCCAGGAAATCTTCGGCCGCGCTCTTCAACTTTTGGAGAATCATCGCGGAGATTTCTTGCGGGCTGTAGGACTTGCCCATGATTTCAATGCGCGCGTCATCGTGCGGCCCTTTTACTACTTTGTAAGGGACACGTTTGGCTTCTTCGGTAACTTCATCGTACCGGCGCCCCATGAATCTCTTGATCGAGTAAACGGTGTTTTCCGGGTTGGTGATGGATTGCCGCTTGGCCACCTGACCTACTAAACGCTCGCCACTCTTGGTGAATCCAACAACCGAGGGGGTGGTCCGAGCACCTTCCTGGTTGGGGATGACGGTTGGTTCGCCGCCCTGCATCACGGCCACGACCGAGTTGGTGGTGCCAAGGTCAATTCCTATAATCTTGCTCATGAAATACGCTCCTGTGACGTCTGACTATTGCGTAGCCAGAAAACTCTACTAACGAGAGACGTAATAATACATGTTGAGCGTCCCATTGTCAAGTATCCGTTAACGTCTGTATGATGCTGAAATACATATACTTACAAAAGGCACTGCCAATCTTCTCGTTAAAGCTGCTACGGACGGGCGATCACCCGTCGCCGGTTGTCACTAGAGCCTAGCTCTATTGAAGCGTAACGGCATCATAGTTTCACTGCCCTAAAAGGAAATTTGACAAATCAGGGTCGCTGCGCCAGAGCTAGATTCGCGCTACAATGCTCGCGTCGCTAACGATAAAAATTGGGAGGGCATCATTGATTCGCCGAAATTTTCATCCCTTTAGCAGGCCGATTCTGCGCCGATTCAGGCTGCTACCGGTGCTTACTCTTATCTGTGCTGCGGGAATCTCGGCCCAGACGCGCGCGCAAACCCACGCAGTTGCGAGTTCCGATGCAGCCTCTGCGCCTGTGAAATCTCTGGGTAACAGAAATGCTCCGATCACCATGGAAGTCTTTAGCGATTACCAGTGCCCATCGTGCGGCAACTTCTACGAAAACACATTGAAGTACATGATTCAGGACATGGTCGCGAGTGGGCAAGTTTATTTTATCCATCGCGATTTCCCCTTGCCCATGCATCCGTACTCCTACATGGCCGCGCGATGGGCGAATGCGGCTGCCAAGATCGGGAAGTTCGAAGCAGTTGATGCGGCACTCTGGGACAACCAGCAGGCCTGGTCGGCGGACGGGAACATCGAGAAATTCGTGGCTGCTGCCGTTGCTCCAGCTGATTTCAAGCGCATGAAGAAGCTGATGGAAGGGTGCGAAGTAAATCCCAATGCCTCGGCGAAACCCGCCGCGTTCAAAAATAATGGACAAGAAGATCACGGCTGCGCGCTGGACACCTATATCGAACAGGACAAGCAGCTGGCTAAACAAATTCCGGTGACACAAACGCCGACTTCCGTTATTACTGCTAAAAGTCAGCGCTACCCGGCCATGCCGGGCTTCGTAACCTGGCCGATTCTGAAGCAATTTTTGACTTCACTTTTGAGCCAGTAGGAGATTTGCTCCAGTGTCGACGGGAAAACGCGAAACTTGGCGGAGGGTTTTTCTTTTCATAGGTCGTCTTGCGCTCGCGGGGATGTTTTTGTTCGCGGCTTACGCGAAGTTGAAGCCGCAAGCCGCTCTACCGTGGTCCCTCGCTTCCGTTAGGACTTCCCTATCGATGTTTGCGATGCAAGTGGACTCTTACCAATTGCTTTCCCCGCAGGCAGTAAGCTTGGCGGCTCACGCATTACCTTTCGTTGAGTTGGGGCTGGGATTGTGGCTACTGAGCGGATTATGGCTACGTTATTCAACTCTGGCCACGAGCGTTCTGCTGTTGGGATTTTTTGCATTGATGGTTCGAACGTATTCGTTGGGACTGGAAATTAACTGCGGTTGTTTTGGTCCCGGCGAACAACTCGGCAAGAAATCACTGCTGCGGGACGGTTCTTTGTTGGCTTTCTCGCTGGCGGTCACCATTTGCGCTTTCCTGTCGAAACGAAAGCGCAGTGAATCGGCAGACTCCGTACGCGCGGCAGCTTCCGAGCCTCAGCGGGCAAACTAGTCTGCGATTCTTCCGTCCAATATCTTTGTTTATCTCACTTCGGCAGCGGACCACTTGACGTAATATCGCGTTGTGCCCGAGCAGCATACGATTTCGCGTTTTGATCAGGAGGCATGGATGCATCGAGTTTCGCGCCGCGCGGTTCTGAACCCCCTTTCTTGTCTTTTCCTTGCCGCAGCTTTCACTCTGCCGGCGTTTGGGCAAGACCAAAATAGCGCTCCTGCGGGCAGATCACTGACTCTCGAGCGACTCTTCAGCGCGCCGAATCTGAGCGGTCACTTGACCCAAGGCATCGAATGGTGTCCCGACAGCAAGCGGATCTCCTACCTCGAACGAGACGGCTTGGGTAAAGACGCCACGGTTGAGTTGTGGACTATGGACGCTGAGACCGGACAGCGCAACGTATTGGTCAACGCCGGCACGCTGAAGGCAACCATGCAGCCGGAAAAAGCTAAGACGAAGCAGGCTACGGGCCTTGGCCGGGTGCAGGCAGAAAATTATCAATGGGCTCCCGGTGGCGATTCCCTGCTCTTTGTCGGAAGCAACAGTTTAGCGCTGCTGGATTTACGCACCATGACTCCGAAACCGCTCATAACCAGCGAGTCCGAAATCGAGGACCCGAAATTTTCTCCCGATGGCAAATGGATCAGCTTCGTTCGCGATTCGAACCTTTGGGTCATCGATATATCCACGGGGAAAGCGAAGGCTCTTACCACCGGCGGCAGCGAAGAAATTCTAAAGGGCAAGCTCGACTGGGTGTATCCGGAAGAACTCGACTCGCGCACCGCCTATTGGTGGTCTCCGGATTCTTCGAAACTGGCCTATTACGAAATGGACGAGCGCCCGGTGACACGCTACCCCATCCTGGATATGAGTTCGCCGCTGGGTTCAACCGAATATACGCGCTATCCCCAGGCAGGTGAGTCGAATCCGATCGTGCGTGTGGGCGTTGTAGCGGTGACGGGCGGCGACACCAAATGGATGGACACTGGAACGAATACCGATGTTTACCTGGCCCGTGTTCATTGGCTGCACGATAGCCGGCGCATTGCAATCCAACGGCTACATCGAGCCCAAAATCAACTCGATCTACTTTTTTGCGATGCTTCCTCCGGCGCCGCGCAAAATATTCTGAGCGAAAAGGACAAGTATTGGATCAACATCAGCGATGATTTGTACTTCTTCGCGGACAACCGAAGGTTTCTGTGGTCCAGCGAACGCACCGGCTTTCGCCATTTTTATCTCTACGATCTTTCCGGCAAACAACTAGATCAACTGACTTACGGCGAATGGGAAGTCGGAGGCTTGAGCGGCTTTGGCCCGCGCTCCACGCAGCCCGGGGTCGACGAGGAGCACGGCTATATTTATTTTCGTTCGAACAAGGACGATGTATTGGACAGCCAGCTCTATCGTCTGTCTTTACAGGACAAAAAGGTTACACAGATCACCCAGCAAGCGGGGTCGCACGCCGCTGAACTTTCGCCTGACCATAGGGAATTTATAGATACCTACTCCAGCTCCCTGAGGCCGCCTCGCCAGGACCTTTACAGCACGGATGGTTCGCTGCTTGTTGCAATCAACGAAAATAAGGCGCCCGAGCTCGCGGAATATCACCTGTCACCGGTGGAGTTTTCCGAAGTTTCCGCAGAGGACGGCACCAAGCTCCAGATTTCCATTATCAAGCCGGCGAATTTTGACCCCTCGAAAAAATATCCCGTGCTCATTAGCGTCTATGGTGGACCTCACGTGCAGGTGGTACGAAATGCGTGGGGCGGCGGAATTTTCCTTTGGCACGAAATCATGGCGCAGAAGGGCTACCTAATTTTCTCGCTCGATAATCGCGGGTCGTGGGGGCGAGGGCATGCTTTTGAAACATCGATCTTTCACCAGCTGGGCAAAGTCGAGTTGCAAGATCAGCTGACTGGCGTGAGATATCTAAAATCCCTCCCGTACGTAGATGCCTCAAGGATCGGCATGTGGGGCGGCAGCTACGGCGGATTTATGACCCTGAATGCGATGTTCAACGCCGCTGATGTTTTCAAGGCCGGAGTTGCCGATGCTCCGGTGAGCGACTGGAAACTTTACGACACGATTTACACGGAACGTTACATGGGCAGGCCTCAAGATAATTCAGATGGCTACAAGAACTCCTCGCCGGTTAACCAAGCCTCCCAGCTCAAAGGCAAGCTTATGCTTGCCCACGGCACCGGCGACGACAACGTCCACTTTGCAAATTCCACAGAATTAATCAACATGCTCATCGATAACGGCCACTATCCCGACCGCTTAATGATTTTTCCGGGCCGCGGACATGGTATCAGCGACCCGGCGGCACGGTTTCAGCTAATGGAAGGGATCATGAAGTTCCTGTTGGAAAATCTTTAGCAAGAATATGCCGAAGAAGAAACTTTCTTTCAAAGCAACTGATTTTGTTCTAGCATACTCGAATATAATGAAGCTGCCAGCAACCTCTTAGCTGCAGTACGAACCCTGCTATTCAAGGAATGGAATTGCGACGATTGATGACGACCGGCCAAACTCTGATTGCTGCCTGTATCGCAACGGGGATCCTGCTGTGCCCGAACTTAAACGCAGAATCGCAGGATAGCGGTCAAGCGGATCAGAGCGCGGCGCAGAAAGCTGCTCCCGCGCAAGGCCCGGTGATGGAGGCCGATCCTTCCGTCCAATTTCTTGAAAAAGGCTTCCAGCGCTTGTACGAGTTGAACTTCGATGGCGCGCGTGTGGAGTTCTTTTCGTATCAAAAGAGTCGTCCGGATGACCCACTGGGCAAAGCCGCAGAAGCCGCCAGCTATTTGTTCGAACAATTCAATGCCAAGGGTGTTCTGACGTCGGAGTTTTTCCTAAGCGACGCAAAGTTCCTCGGTGGCGTAGAGGGGGGAGCAGCCCAAAACCAAAATGCGGCGTTTATGACCGCGAACGGCAAGGCCCGGGAAATGGCCAAAACTCGCCTAAAATCCAATCCCCACGACATTCACGGATTGCTTGCCATAACGATCGCTGATGGAATGGAATCCGATTACGATGCCTTGATCATCAAGAAGCAGTTGGATGGCTTGAAGATGATGAAGCAAGCGGAAGCCGAAGCTAACATTTTGCTGACCATCGATCCGTCGCAACAAGATGCGAACGTAGCCTTAGGTATGAGCAATTATGTCATCGGATGCTTGCCTGGATACAAACGCGCTTTCGTGTGGTTCGGCGGGATTCATGGTGACCGCACCAAGGGCATGCAGTTGATGGCACAAGCGGCCGACCGCGGGCATTATTTACAGCCCTTCGCTAAAGTGATGCTGGCCCTGGCTTACGAACGCGAGCACCAGATGGACAAGGCACACGATCTGCTTGCTCAACTTGCCGTGGAGTATCCTTCAAACCCGGTCTTCGCACGAGAACTTACACTCTGCGCCAAGCGCTGATCTTCCCCGATTTGCTTACGGCCGTACTCCCGAATTGCCCCTACCACTTCACGCGAACGCGATAATCCAGCGTTGCCGTGCCCTCTTTCTCGACTGGAATCTCGAAGCTAATAGTGCTAGCGTCCAGTTTCGTCCACTTTAAGTTTGAGTTCACCACTTCCCAGTCGCCGCCTACTGCTTCACGCGCTTCGACTGTAACGGGCATATCCTTGTGATTGCGCAAGGTAATTTGAAATTCCATTTCATACAAATTCTTGTCGAGCTTCTTATAGTCGGTGAGCTTCCGCTCGCACACCAGGTCGAAGGCGTTGCCAACATAGATCTTCAGTGTTTCATCTTTGGGAGTGTGATGGATGTGGTCTTCGCCGACGAACTGTATTCCGCCTTTTGAGTCGGCTTGATAGACGCGCACGGTCCCCGCCGGCAGAGGTATTCCCAATCCGCCTTTTTCTTCATTTTTGAAACGGTAGTAAACCTTCACCGGCTCCGGGATGGAGTTTCCAATTCCTTGTTGGTTGCGGTAGTAATACGGTTGACCTTCCACAGCGAGGAACTTCTCTAGCGGAACGCCCGTGCCGGAAAGCAAGCTGATCTGCTTGGATTCGTTATTTTGGATGGAAGTACGCCGCCCAAGGGTGTACAGATGATATTCGGACATGTTTTCCTGCTGAAATTGGGGCGGCGCCGGTGCCGCTGCCTCCATTCTTGCAAGCCCCGCGTCTACGGTAACGACGGGCGCCACTTGATGGATTTCACCCGCAACGAGCTGCAGTTTTGCATTTTCGTAGGCCGTGCCGCTATTGTTCGTTAGTGTGACCCAACCATCCAAATCGCCGGTTTTTTCGTCGCGTGACACGGTAAGTACATAGTCTGCATTCCAGCTCACGTTATTGGTGAGATAAGACGCTTCAACTCTTTGCGCCTCGGCCCCACGATTGTCGAGCGTCCAGACCAGCGTGGGCCGGCTATACAAATTCCCCGGCAACTCGGAAAATCGATACCAGCTCGTGGGCATCCCGGTAACGATTTCATTTCCGATCTTCCATACAGGTTGGTTGTTATTGTCTGCCAGCAATATGGCTTTCGTCTCGACCCACTTGGTTGAGCTGGCCTGCTCTTCGCCATGCACCAGGGTGACCTCGTGTCCTACGTATTTCTGCAAAAGCTTTTGGGCATCGAGAAGATCGTATTCGTAGTTCTGTTCCACCACGGCCAGCTTCGCCGGCTCGCTGAGCGACCGGAAATGTACCGTGGCCGGGATGATCGCAGCGGCAACGTCTTCGAAACGCAACGGCGAAACCCCCGAGGACAGATGAATTTGCCGCACGTCGCGAATCAGAGCGAGGTTCGAGTTGTACACCGTCACGTTCAGATCCACTTGGTCTTTTTGTGTTGTCGTTGCGACGTCTGCCGGCAACAAACGTGCAGTGGGTAGGGATGCATCGTTGCCGTTTTGTGGTGCCGCAAATACTCGCGTGATACTTCCCGTCCCTAGGAATAGCAGGAAAAAAACTGCGAAATTAACAACGGTAGTATGTCTGCGTGCGCGTACGGACATGGGCTGTCTCCCTCGCTATGAAACTAAAAAAGATGATACCCGAAATGCAAATCTAGGGTTGGCCGGCAGCCGTGGCGTTGCTTCGTGAGGTCAACCAAGCAGTCAGCCGCACCATGCTTCTTCTAGTGAACGAGCTCCGCGATATAACTTGCACGCGAACCTGATAAGATTTAGTTGATGTTTACGTGTCCGGAATGCGAGCAGGCCATAAATCAGGCGAGTGCGGCCTGCCCCTACTGCGGGGCCGACGTGACCAATGCGCCTGACGGTAGTGAATTTGCCAATGTCGGCGTGCAAAACAAGAAAATAACGCCTGCCCGCATGGCGATTCTCCTCGGAATATTTCTAGCGATCTTGGCCGCCACGGCTTGGCTGGCTTTGCCCTGGAAAATTTCCGGCACGCAGCCCGATGCGGAAGCGCATGGGCTGGAGGCGCTTGGCATTATCGAGCAAGCACTGACTACCTATCAAGGGAGCGAAGGTGGCTTCCCTTCGTCCTTGGAAGGCTTGGGAGATCGGGTGCGGTTTGAAGCAGTAGAGGCTCAGTCCGCGCACTACACCATGCAATATATCGCGGGAGAACCTGATGCCGAAGGTCGTGTGAAAAGTTATACGCTGACTGCGCGAGCGGGCAATTTCGGCTATATGAATTTTTACACCGATGAGAGCGGGATCATCCGCGGTACGCGAGAAAATCGCGCCGCTGGCGTGCAAGATCTGCCCATCAAACAGAATTTATAAGACTCCTTGTTTTTTGATAGAACTGATCCGCTTGCGGTAGATGTAGCATGCTGGATCGCAAGTGGTGCCGCTAACAGGAGGAATCGCGTGGCCCGAATTTTTTCGTATAGAAGGCCCCATCCCGACACGCAGCCGCGCTATTTGCATTCACCGTACGCGTCCTCGATCAAGCGCGCACCGGCAAAACCGCCAGTCTATTTGCCGCAGACTCTTTCTGAAATTACGGGCCCCTCGTTTCCGAACGTGGAGACTGAGGTAAAAGCAACCGATCTCACTAGGCAGCATCACGGCGACCCTCTGGGCGAACGCATTATCGTTAGCGGGCGAGTGACGGACCAGGACGGGCGCCCGTTGCGCCAGGCGCTCATTGAAATCTGGCAAGCCAATGCCGCTGGACGTTATTTGCATGAGAGCGATCAGCATCAAGCTCCGCTCGATCCGAACTTTACCGGTTGCGGCCACGCGCTCACAGATAATGAAGGCAAATATCGCTTCGTCACGGTCCGCCCCGGTGCCTATCCCTGGGGCAATCATTACAATGCCTGGCGGCCTGCGCACATCCACTTCTCGCTATTCGGTCCTGCGTTCGCCACCCGCTTGGTGACACAAATGTATTTCCCCGGCGACCCGCTCTTGCCTTTCGATCCAATTTTCAATTGCACTGCGGATGAAAGCGCGCGCAATCGGCTGATTTCCGTTTTCGACTGGGAGACCACCATTCCGTCGCTGGCACTCGGCTACCGGTTCGACCTGGTAATGAGCGGGCGCGAAGCTACGCCCTATGGAGCGCTAACGTGAGTTCGAACGTCACTACTTCGCAAACAGTTGGTCCGTTTTTCTCGATCGGCCTGTGCCGGTCGATAAAACAGAATCTGGTGGAGGCGGATGTCTCCGGAGAACGTGTCAGCATCGAAGGCCGGGTGCTCGATGGCGACGGCCAACCGGTTCCCGACGCCATTCTGGAAATTTGGCAGGCCAACTCCTATGGAAAGTACGCTCATCCGGAAGACGACCAGGACAAGCCGCTGGAAGCGAATTTCACCGGCTACGGGCGTATTCCGACGAATGATGCAGGAACGTTTCACTTCTCGACCATCAAGCCCGGACCAGTGCCCGATCCGGATGGAAAGTTGCAAGCTCCGCACATTGCCGTGTCTGTGTTTGCGCGAGGATTGCTACGGCGTCTGGTGACCCGCGTTTATTTCCCTGACGAACCGGCGAATGACTCAGATTTTGCACTGAAGCTCGTTGAACCCGCGCGGCGTGGAACTCTAGTCGCAAAAAAGATCACAGGCCCGGTAGGCGCCGCGCTGGAATGGAACGTTATTCTGCAAGGCTCTGGCGAAACAGTTTTCTTTGACTGTGGACTTTGACTCAGGACATTTTCATGGAAGGCATGGTGAGCAATTTGGGCCATCGTTCGCAACATTGTTCGGGGAAAACGAAATGAATTCTGCCAATCGCCTCCCTATAGAAGCTCTCGTAGCCATCGACACGCACGTCCACATCGAATCCGACGGCGGCCACTCTGTAAACGAGGCTGCGCGCAAATATTTTGGCGCGCAGGGCGATGCCCCGCGCGGTCCCGCCCTCGCTGAATATTACCGCTCACGAAAAATCGCCTGCGTGGTTTTCTCAGTTGACGAGCGACTGACCGGCAGAAAACAAATTCCTAATGACGAGGTCGCCGCTCTAGCCGCTGCGAATAGCGACATCATGATCGCATTCGCGAGCGTGGACCCCACGCGCGGCCCCGAAGCCGTCCAGGAAGCTCGCCGATTGATCTCCACTGGAAAAATTCGCGGATTCAAACTGCACCCACCCATACAGCAATTTCACGCGAACGATCGCATCGCGTATCCCTTTTACGAAGTCCTCGCCGAGGCGCGTATGCCAGTGATCTTTCACACCGGGCACAGTGGCATTGGCACCGGCATGCCGGGAGGCGGAGGCGTGCGGTTGAAGTACGGAAATCCCATGGATATCGATGATGTGGCTGTGGATTTCCCGGATATGCCGATCATCATGGCCCATCCGTCATTTCCTTGGCAGGACGAAGCTATTTCCGTCTGTTTGCACAAGCCGCAGGTTTATATCGATTTGTCGGGCTGGTCGCCAAAATATTTTTCTCCGACGCTCGTGCAGTACGCCAACACTTTGCTCAAAGAAAAAGTTCTTTTCGGGTCCGACTATCCGCTGATCACGCCCGATAGATGGCTCGCGGATTTCGCGAAA
Source organism: Binatus sp. (SeqCode) (assembly GCA_035602755.1). Lineage (GTDB taxonomy): Bacteria > Acidobacteriota > Terriglobia > Acidiferrales > UBA7541 > Palsa-295. The sequence continues at coordinate 40,359 of DATNLR010000132.1, forward strand.
ATTGAAATTCGTGATGAAGTCCGCCCGCTAATCCTGAAACAAAACGCCGTCCGCCTCTTGAAGCTCGACCAAGCGGGTTAAGATCTCCTCCGCGGCACACGGTTCAGATTCTAATTTCTGGCCTAGCGCGGTGTCTGGCCCGCAAATTGGAAACATTCTCTGCAAATAACTTAGAACATTGCACTTCGCCTGTCCCCGCGTACCATTGACCGCTTTTTCCACCGTCGCTAAGGTCGCCTATTCAAAGAATATTCCTCGAGCGCCAGCATCCTGGGAGCCGTCATGCGCAGTAATTCAATTCGAGGCCTCTGGTACTTCGTCGCGGCAACTTTGCTGCTGGAATTTTCGTTGACTCCCGGTGTGAGCGCGCAAACCACGCCTATACTGACAGTGGACGCCGCCGAAAATCCCCACCCGATCAATTCCGACATTTATGGCCTCGCGAATTACGGTCTGGACGCAAATTTTGCGAAAGAAATTCAGGTTCCTAATATTCGCTGGGGTGGTGACGCCACCACGCGTTACAACTGGCAAGTCGATTCGAGTAATGCAGGATTCGATTGGTATTTTATGGGCGGTAACGGCGAAGCAACACCCACACCCAGTGGCTCAGCCGACACCATGATCACCACTTACAAGGCCGCTTCGAATGCCAGAACGCTTCTTACCATTCCAATTATTCCGTGGGTGAACAAATCGGCCTCCTGGAGCTGCAGTTTTCCGGTCTCCGTATATGGCCCGCAACAATCCACAAATCCATACGTCTTTCCTAATGGCCAGACTTGCGGAAACAGCATCGCTACGAACGGCACGCAACTTCTCGACACGAATATTTACGCGAATCACATCGATAACACCGTCGCGCTGCAACAGGGCTGGGTCCAACACCTAATTTCTACCTTCGGGACGGCTGCGAATGGCGGCGTCCCTTACTATCAGCTCGACAACGAGCCTGGGGGTTGGAGCAACACGCATCGCGACGTCGCACCGGTGCAACCGGATTACAACACCATCATTTCACTCGGCCAACAGTACGCCGCGATGATCAAACAAACCGATCCCACTGCGAAAGTTTTTGGCCCCGTAGATTTCACACTGGGAGGTTGGATCGGAACGCCATCCGAACAGGACAATCTGTACGCCGGCCAATATTACTTGCAGCAGATGTCGCTGTACGAGCAGACCAATCACCAACGAATTCTCGATTATTTCGACGAACACTATTACGGCGGAGGTTCCACCGACGCAGCCGAACTGGAATCCACGCGCGCGCTTTGGGATCCACCTTCAATTCAGGAAGCTGGGTTGAACAATACTATTTCGACGGCCCCATGCAGCTAATTCCACGTTTTCAGAATTGGATTCAAACCTATTACCCCGGCACCAAGCTTTCCATTTCCGAATACAGCTTCGCCAGCGGAACCAATCCGCTGGTGGACATGCTCACCGAAACGGACGTGCTTGGAATTTACGGACGCCAAAGTCTCGATTTCGCAAATATGTGGAACGTGCCGCAACCGACCGCTCCGCTCGCATACAGTTTTCGTATCTATCGCAATTACGACGGCGCGGGAGGACAGTTCGGCGATACATCGGTAAATTCCACCAGCACGGATCAAAGTCAGCTTTCGGTTTACGGCGCGTTGCGCTCTTCCGATGGAGCGCTAACGGTCGTGGCAATCAACAAAACTACTGGCGCGCTCCAGACAACTTTGAGTCTCGCGAATTTCAACGCGGCATCCACCGCAGCGATCTATACCTATAGCAACACGAATTTGAACCAGATCGTGGCCGGAACCCCCGTCTCCGTTACAGCGGACGCGGTGAACTACAATTTTCCGCCATACTCAGCAACCGTCTTTGTATTCGCGCCCGCGCTAGCCTCTCCAGCCGCCACCACTACAACACTTTCCGCATCGAACACGCATCTAACCACGGGCCAGTCGGTGCAGTTCACCGCGACCGTGGTGCCGACATCCGGCACTCCAACCGGCAGCGTGGCCTTTAGCGACGGCGCCCATTCCATCGGGACTGGCGGAATGACCGAGGGCGTCGCGACTTTTACAACTTCATCCCTGGCAAATGGCTCCCACAGCATCACTGCTGCGTATTCAGGCGACACAAATTTCGCCCCGTCCACCTCAACTGCGCTAGCAGTAGTAGTTACGGCGCCTTCGAAAACGGCGACCACAACTTCGGTGGTGGCGTCCGTCACGCAGCTTGCAAAGGGCCAGACACTCACGCTGAATGTAATCGTCGCTCCAACTTCAGGCACTGGCACGCCTACTGGCACGGTCTCAATTGTCGATGGACAAACGCAGCTTGCAGTACCCACCCTCGTCGGGGGAGTTGCATCCTTTAGCACCAGCACGCTTGCCACTGGCAGTCACTCGATTACCGTGAACTATTCCGGTGATGCGAGCTTCTCCCCTTCCACTTCTGGCACTATTTCCGTCACCGTACTACCGCCCGCGAAAATAAGTACGAGCATCTCGCTCTCCGCCTCTGCCACGCAGATCACCGTCGGCAACGGTGTAACGTTCAATTCGAGGGTCACAGCAACAAGTGGATCCGGCACTCCCACCGGAACGATTACGTTTTTCGATTCACAAACCTCCCTAGGCTCCGCGACGCTCACCGCAGGCTCGGGACAATTCACAGCGACGAATCTTTCAGCGGGCGCTCACGTGATCACTTCATCCTATTCAGGCGACGTGAACTTCAACGCTTCCACATCTTCCGCGACAACCATCACTGTCGCCGCAGCGCCGGCCGCCGATTACACCCTTTCGATGAGCACCGTCCGTGTGAATGTTGCGAAGGGCGGCAGCGGCACGATCACGATCACCGTAACTCCACAGAACGGATTCAAGCAATCCCTCAGTTTCGCCTGCGGGGGCCTGCCCACGGGCGCAAATTGCGTCTTCAATCCGCAATTTGTAACACCGGCCAGCGGTCCGGCAACTTCAACGCTGATGGTTCAGGCACCTCCCGCCGTAGCGGCGGGCGTAACGAGGGCTGCAGCCGCCAGCGGCGCGCCGCCGGCTTCGCTCTTGAGTGCCGGCAACCTGCGAACTTCCGCGCAGGTTGCCGCGCTCTACTTCTTTGTACTCGTCATCGGCGGGATGATCGGGATTTTTGGTGTTCTTAGTCGAAAGCAGAGTAGTCAGGTAGGTTCGAAACTTGCGCGCGCGTTGGCCATCCCGTTTGCCCTCGGGGCCATACTTATCACCGCCAGCTGCGCCGGATACGTCCACGAACCGACCCAGCCCCAGGCGACCAACTATACGATTACGATAACTGCGAGCGGCGCCAATTCGCCCACACACTCGCAGTCTTTCACGCTGACGGTCACCCCCTAAGAAGCCTGCGCTGTGGTCTAACTGGGCAGGATTAGGTCATCCCTATTGCCCGCGAACGTGGATCCCGACTCCAGACCTCCGGCAAATGCAGTAGAGCGGCTTGTTGGCGCGCAAGGATCAGCATCAGGCAAGCTGGCGATGGTCCACTTGTCTCACTTCTAGGATTCCTGCTTAGCGAGAACAGCTTGTCCGAGGTGGTAGGCCAGATGCGCCGTCCTGCCCAGCAGAACGGCGAAACGGTTCCGGTGAGGCTCCCGAATGAAATCCGCGTCCGACACCGCCGTATGTTTCTGCAGCCATTCCGAAGACGATAGGTTGCAAATTCCCGTCCAGAGTCTTTCGTTGACCTCGTCCCATACATGCTTCAACTTCTCTGGGGAAAGCGTCAGATCTACTGTCTTGTCTGGATTTGACACAAACATCGCGTCGAGCTCTGGATGAAATCTCTCGCCCAATCCCAGAATTGCCACCATGCGATCGTTGACCGCCGCAAGATGTCCCCAGATGTAGATCAGTCTGTTCTTTCCAGGGGCAATTTCCCTTTGAAGCTCCTCCTGAGATAGAGCACCGAAAAAAGTACCCGCACGGTCGACATTATTCTTCCAACTTCGAAGCGCCACATCAATAAATGAAGCTCCTGAAATCATTGTCTCCACCTTTCCTCCTGCAAACTTGTTGTGAATATCGAAGTGCTGAGATCGAATCGTGTCCTAGGAGACTCGCGTTTTTGCAGGAGGACTCGCCGCGTCGAAATACAAGTCCTTGGATGTAAGCGGTCCGCCGATTTGCTCGTAGTCATAATGATATTCGTAACTGACAAGTGAGCTGCGCCATTGCCGAAGCACACGCCAGCTTACTTTGCAGCTATTGCCTGATACTCCGATCAGTTCAAGGGTCCAGGCGGAATGAGTCTCCGCAGCGACATCTCCAGGAATCGCAGCTTGTCGGATGGATACGAGCAAGCCGCCAATTTCGGACATTATATGAAGCGGTGAAAGGAAGTTGGCCAGAAGTGAGCGGACTCTCGCCTTTCCTCGAATCGACTCCTGCAGGGTGTCGCTAGTCACCGCAATGTCGTCAGCGTAAAACGCGTCGAAGATCTCAAGATATTTTTCGTAGCTCTCGCTAATTTCCGCCTGGGCGATGGCCTGGTTCAGGACAGTCTCGAGACCTTGCAAGCTCGTATACCGGTCACTATCGAGGCGCTCGGTTGAGATAAGGCCACCATTGTCGATCATCGAGACTCCTCCTCTGAGCCACAGCGGCCCGATCCATTCGGTTAGATCTGCGCTCTTCCGCCGTCAACGAACAGTTCGATTCCGGTGATGAAACTGGAATCATCCGACGCCAGGAACAACGCCGCCTTGGCGACTTCCTGGGGTTCTCCCATGCGTCCCATTGGGATGGTGGACACAATCCGCGCGAGCACGTCGGCAGATTGCCGATTCGCTAGCGGCGTATTGATAGGCCCCGGGCTAACAACGTTCGAGCGGATGTGACGGTCCTTCAGATCTGTAGTCCAGGTTCGCACGAAAGAGCGAATGGCAGCCTTACTCGCGGCATAAACGCCGAAGGCGGCAGTACCCTTAACACTCGCGACGGAGCCGTTGAGAATAATGGAACCACCATCTTTCAGCAGCGGCAAAGCCTTTTGCACCGTGAACAGCGTTCCCCTTACATTGATGTTGAAAAGTTTGTCGAAATGCTCTGCGGTGACGGCCGCAAAGGGAACAAACTCGCCAACGCCGGCATTGGCGAAAACAATATCGATATGCCCCTTCGCCTTTGAGACGGTCTCGTAAAGACGATCGAGGTCAGCCAATTTGGCAATGTCACCCTGAACTCCAGAAACGTTGGTCCCGATTGCGTTCACGGCCACATCGAGTTCCTTCTGGCGGCGGCCCGTGATAAAGAGATAGGCGCCCTCTTTGACGAACAGCTTCGCCGTAGCCAGCCCGATCCCTTCTGTTCCGCCGGTGATGACGGCGGTCCTGCCTTCGAGTTTCTTGGTCATTGTTTTTCTCTCGCGCCGTTCAGGAAAAAAAGCATGGTGACGGGCTCCGTGCCTTTGTTTCGCCATGCGTGGCGCGTTCCGTTTTGCACCACCACATCGCCGCGCTTCAAATGCAGAGTCTCGCCATCGTCCAACTCCATCCAGATCTCTCCGTCGTAAACAACCGAATAGTCTACGGTGTTCGTTTTGTGCATCGCAGGATCTTCCTTTTCGAAGTGGTTGGCTAATCCCGCGAGACGAACCAATGCTTCGTTTCCTGCGGCCTCGCCATCGAAAGACGGATCCTCGAAGACTGCGCTGGGCGGAAACGTCACGAAATGCAGGCTCGTGCCGCCAGGGCCTGGAACGACAGAGTCGGGATAGCTGTCAAACCTCTGCTCCTTGCTGAGATCCGGTATCGCCGCATTGACCCAGATCAGCGTGTGCTCGTACCCGGGAACAGTCTTGAACTGATAGGCTGGCAGCGTTTCGTCGCTTTGAACGAAGGCCTTCCCGTTTACGTTTCCCGTGACGACGCGACGATAAGTACTCGGTTTCTTACCGCGCATGGACAACTCTCGTTTCTTAGAAACGGTTTCATTCATGACTAGGATCTCCAACTCAAACATTCTCAGAACCTGCCTCTCGAAATTCTTGCCTGCAAACAGGCGCACTCGTGCCACCTTGGAGCTGCGTCTAAGCGGCGGAAGCCTTCCCGCGATACGCAGGCGCAAAGACATCCTGCACAAACTTTTCAAACGACGTGGGCGTGCTGTTCTCCGGCGAGCGCGGTTCCCGAGCAGCGATCACTCCTGCGTTGATAGCCTTGAACATCTCGATGTACGACGCGGCTTTCGTCGGCGCGAAACCCATTTGCGTCAACACCTGCTGCACCCGGTCATACGGAAACTGCACGTAACGCAGATCTGGTTTGCCAATGGCGCGGCCAATCACCGCGGTCGCTTCCGTCATGGTCAGCTCGCGCTCGCCGAGGAGCTCGCGCGTTTGTTTACCAAAAAAATCCAACTCCAGCAGCCGCTGCCCGGCGTAGGTCCCGACGTCGCGCGTCGCGATCATCGGCATCTTCAGGTCGGGTAGCAGAGCATGTCCGAACATTCCCATCCCTTGAATCATGTCGATCGCCGCCAGATTGTTCTCCATGAAATACGCGGCGCGGAGGTGCAGAACGTTCAAACCGTTGATGGCGTTCAGTTTTTGCTCCGAAGAGTGCAACCCCGCGATTGGTCCCGTGCCTTCCGGAACATGCGCGCCGTAGCTGCTCAAGTTCACCGCATAGCGCAAACCGGATTCCTTCGCCGCTTTCGCGATGGCGTCGCTCTCTCGCTCCTGGTCTTCGCGGGAGGCGATCGGCGGTAACATCAAGTACGCTGCGCGCGCCCCACGGAACGCTTTCGTGAGCGCAGCCGCGTCGCTCAAATCGGCGGTGAACGCTTCCGCGCCTTTGCTCACGAAAGGCTGCAGTCGTCCGGCGTCCCGCCCTATTACCCGCACATTCTTGCCGTTCAATAGCAACGAATTCGCGACGATTGATCCGGTGTTCCCGCTCGCGCCCAAAATTACATACGTGGCCCTTACGTCAACTGGTGAACTCATAGCTACTACCTCCTTGATCTATTGTTCTTCTCATCGGCACAATTACAATCAAAAAAGTTAGTGTCCCTTTGCTCGAATCTGCCCAATCAGGTCTGCGAGCGTTATTTTTCCCAGCGACTTCTCAAAACTCTTCTGAGCCTGAGAGAGGACCGCTGACATGCATTCCTTGAGGTTACAACTAACCGGACACCTCTTTTCCACCGGATACGAATGAATGGCAAACGCCGGCGGTGCTCCGCTAGCACGGTATATATCTAATAGCGTGATCCGTTGGGGAGGACGCGCAAGTACACTGGTCCCGGTTTTTCCGCGTGTTGTCACGACCAAGCCCGCCTTGGAGAGTTTGGACAGGGACTTCCGAACGAAGCTGGGGTTCGCCTTTACGCTGTCAGCTAGAGTCGCCGAGCCGACCTCCCCGCCAGGGTAAATCCCGAGCGCGGCCATAATGTGCGTGGCGACTGCGAATTGGACGCTCTTTACAGACATGCAGGTGCCTCTTCCCCAATATGTGATGTTAAGAGTCACATTTGGATGCAGGCTTTCTTGCAAAAAGCTGAAACGCCTGCCGGGCTCGAAACGGTAACCTTTACCGGGCACTAGCATAGGTTGGGAACGTGCTGCCGAACATTGGGTTACCGCTCTTGGATTGTTCTCGTGAGGCCTCCTCTTGGATCACATCCCAATGCTCGACCAGAACGCCGTCCTTGATGCGCACGATGTCCGCCGCGATCCAGTTCACCGGAAGGCCAAAATTCGAGAATCGCCCGTGCACGATCACGAAATCTCCTTCGGCCAGTATCGTTCCTGGCTCATATTTGAGTGTTGGCGGAAGGCCCTTGGTGAGATTGAAGAGACCTTCACGTCCGGGCGCGATGTGAGCGCTGCGTTGGATGTAGTCGGGCGACCAGAACTTCTCCGCGGTAGCGTAGTCCCGCTTGTTGAACAAGGTATCAAACGCTTTCAAGACCAGCGCCTTGTTCTTCGATTCGATACTCTCGCTCACTACTTTCGCGTTTGTCATTTGCCGTATCTCCTTTTTGTCCGCTCTAATTCCGGCTGACGCTCGGTAAGCGCCGAGTCCTCAAAGCTTCGAGCCACCGTCTACCGGGATACTCGCTCCCGTGATCCACCGGGCTGCGTCCGATGCCAGAAAAGCGACTACATCCGCAACATCTTCCGGCTCACCAATTCGCTTCAAGGCCTGCATTCCAACGACGATGTTCCGCCCAGCCTCGGTCTTCGAGAAATTCGACATGTCCGTGTCGATTACGCCCGGCGCAACTGCGTTTACGCGAATGCCCCTGGGGCCGAGAATGCCAGCCCAGTATTTTACGAGGGTCTCCAGTGCTCCCTTGGTTGCCGCGTAGGCAAGAATGGAAGGCTTGTCCATATCGGGCGTGCCCACCGCGGTGCGAGCTCCAAGAGAAGAGATCACAATGATGTTGGAACCGTCGACCAAGACGGGCAGGAGTTGCTGCACCAGAAAAAACGGACTTCTTACGTTCGTTGCAAAAAGATTGTCGAGGTCTTCCACTGAATGGTCTCGGATCGTTGCGGACTTGGAAATTCCGGCGTTGGACACCAGCACATCTAGTCGCTCGCCGACGATCGACCGGACTTCCTTAGCCAACAGTGGCGCGCCCTCTGGAGTTCCCAAGTCCGCTCTGATCGCATCTGCGCGCCCACCTTTTGCATGGATGTTGTCGACCAGAGCTTTGGCTTCCTCTGCTGAGCGGCCATAATGAACCAGGACGTGCGCCCCGGCCTCAGCAAGGGCCACGGCCGTCGCGCGGCCTATTCCTCTCGATGCGCCGGTCACCAGCGCAGTTTTGTTTTCGAGTGCAGTCATGGTGCTCTCCTTACTTCATCGGCATGCGCCGCAATAAAATGCTGTAGAACTCGATAAACCCTGGTGCATCGATTCCGGGGCGAACTTCTGGCGAGCGGCAACAGGAGGCCTCACGCTGGCAATCCAGGAGTCATAGTCACCGCTGTAGGCTACCCGTTCCTGAAGGATGCGAATCCGCTCCTCAAGCGCCGCGATTTCGAAAAATGACAGACCCGCCATAGTCTGAACCCGATCCCGAATCGCGTGCGCTTGCGCAGCCCCTTTGGCTTCGGCGTCCGCATAGAAGCGTGTAAACGCTGATCCTCCGTCCGCAACGCCGATGTAGTTTTCGATGATTTTGGTTGTGACTTCCTCACTGTGTAACAGTGACGCGCGAATATTGCCTTGTCCGGTCACGACATTACCAACTCCGAACACGTGCTCGGATCGCACATACCGTGGCAGAGCTTCATTTTTGAAATCGTAATATTCGCCCTTCATGACCACCCCCGCAATTTCCTCAGGCACGGACCCGATCGACGAAATCACCATGGGCGCCCGTAGTTGAGACTCCGAACCCACTATGGGCTCTGTTTTTCGGCCTTCCACTTTGGTCTCCGCTACTTTCAAGCCCACCAGCCGTCCACCCTCTATTAGAAGTCCCGTCGTCATCCTGCGATCCTGAAACCGAAACAAATATTTCTCCTGCGCCAAATGAAGCATTTTCTTGCGGATGGCTTGTGTCTTCGTAATCTGCTCGGAGGTGTCATTTTCGGGAGGCTGAGCCAGTGGCATGTCTTGTTCCCGGCGGCGATAAATCAGCAGGCATCCTTTAACGCCAAGATCCTTTGGCGCAATGCCGTGCATTTTGCAGACCGCCGGGACGCCCTTCTTCTCGAGCTCATAAACGTCCGTTTGAACGCCGCGAGATCGAAGGACACGCTCATAGTTTTCGAGCTGCAGGACCTTTACTACGTCAATCGATGCGAGCCCGCCGCCTACGACCAGAGCGTCGTCAGGAACCTGGTAGTGCGGCCCGGCGTTGCTCTCTTCATTCTTGTGGTTGTACCAATGGATGAAAGCATTTTGATAAACCAAGCCTTTGCCGATGAATTCTTCTGATCCCGGTATTCCCAGTTCTCTGTCCCGCCACGCGCCGTTTGCCAGCACCACCGCGGAAAAACCCCAATTGTTGCAAAGATCTTGAAAGTCCAGGTCGCGGCCAAGCTTGGTGCACGGAAGGAAGAAAACACCAGGCTTCCTCAGGCGAGCATCCATGCGTCTGAACTCTTGTTCGCGTTGCTCCTGATGCCAGCGCGGCAGGCCATCCTCAATCTTGCCGTACGGCCTTTGGTTCTGTTCGATGACGACGACTCGGATCCCGCGGTCCGCAAATATTTCAGCGGCGACCGAGCCGGCGATCGCTCCGCCAATAACGGCGGCGAAGTGATGCGGTTTATCTATCATCATGATCCTCGAGGGTGATCTTCGAAGCTTTCGCTGATGGCGGCTTGGACGACAGCCGAGTTTCCCGAACCCGAACAACGCCGTTAGAGCGTCGGCTCTCAACCAGGTCCGCAGGCACACATCTCCTCTCGGCCTGGGACTGAGTGGTGCGTCGGTTCAGGCATTCATTCCACCGTCCACCGTAAGGTTCGCCCCGGTAATGTAGGAGGACTCCGGACCGGCGATGAATGCCACCAGCGCAGCGACCTCATCAACCCTCCCGTAGCGGTCCAGTGCTGTCGCCGCCTTCTGCGGTACCGCCCAATCACCTGCAGCGGGATTCAAATCCGTGTCGATCGGGCCCGGCTGTACGTTGTTGACCGTGATGCCCCGACCCCCAACCTCTCTGGACAGGCCCTGAGTAAATATCTTCACGGCTCCCTTGGTAGCCGAGTAGGGCACCAGACCGGGCGTAAGAACACGCTCACCCACGGCCGAGCCGATCATGATGATGCGACCGCCGTTCTTCATATGCTTCAGCGCCGCCTGCGTCGCGACGAATACGCCGCGGACGTTGATGTCGATGACGCGATCCATCTCTTCCAGCGTGGCCTCCTCGAACCTCTTTGGAATTGCCGTGCCGGCGTTGTTCACCAGCACGTCGAGCCGTCCGAATGTCTTCACGGTATCTTCGACCGCTGCTACGACAGCGTCGGCGTCAGCCGCGTCCGCCTGAATCGCAATCGCCTTTCGGCCAGCACGTTCAATTTCCTTGACCACCGATGCGGCCGCGTCGGCACCTTTCGTGTATGTGATGGCCACGTTCGCTCCATCCGCGGCCAGACGCTTCGCGATCGCCGCACCAATGCCGCGTGAGCCGCCCGTAATCAGTGCAATCTTTCCCTCCAACGTTTTTGACATTGTCTTTCTCCTCGAACTGCACGTATGCTCATGAGGCATGAGTCGGGATTTTATCGCTCGCCTGACGCATCCTCAGATCACCTAATCGGATGCCTTTGGTAATCTGTCGTCGCACGTCGAGAGATACTTTGTGAGTTGAAGAGCTATGCTTTTGAAGTATGTTGGTGAAAGATGGAATTACGACACCTGCGTTATTTCGTTGCGGTCGCCGAGGCCGGAAGCTTGACGGTGGCAGCCGCGCGGAGACTACACACCTCGCAGCCTTCTTTGAGCCGGCAGATTCGGGACCTGGAAGACGAGATCGGTGTCCAACTCCTCACACGCCGCGCTCGCGGCATCGAACTGACACCGGCGGGTCGAGCCTTCCTCGATCACGCCCGCTCGGTTCTTTCGCAGGTTGAAGCAGCCGCCGAAGCTGCACGGCGGGTCGCTCATCCCGCGAAGCCATGCTTCTCCATGGGCTTTCTGACCGGACACGAATTGACCTGGATGCCCGAAGCCTTGCGGATGCTGCGCGACGAACTGCCTAATATTGACGTGATGATATCGAGTCAATATTCGCCTGTACTTGCGGACGGCCTTTCGAAAGGAAAAATCGATGCGGCCTTCCTTCGACGGGAAAGAGGAGTGCCAGACTTAGCGTTTCGCCTTCTCGTTAAGGAGCCTTTGATCGTGATCTTGCCTAGTGACCACGAGCTCGCCGCGCTCAAGGCCATCAGTCCGAGGGATCTAGTGGGCGAGACATTCGTGAGTGTGTCAAACACGGCTCCTGTGCTGCGTGTGGTGATCGATAATTACCTGAAGCGGTCCGGAATCAAAATCACGCCAGCTCACGAAGCAGACCATGTCACCATGGGAATGTCCTTAATAGCGTCGACACGTGGCGTCGGGCTGTTACCTGCTTACGCACAGAACTTTCTCCCTTCGTCGATAACGAGTCGTTCTCTCAAGGGAGACGCGCCAACCGTGGAACTTGTCCTGGGCTACAAAAAGTCCAACAAATCTCCGATCCTAAAGCTCTTGCTGTCAAGATTGGATGAGTTAGTCACTCGTGTCTCGAAGAAAGCGCATTAGGCTTATCCTGAATGTCCTGGGTTAGGCCAGCCGCAGCCATGGCTGTGCCGCAGTCCCATCCAAGCGCCGATTACACCCTCACCGCTTTTGAGCTTCCTGGATTGGTAATGCGCCATGATCAGCTGGACTCTGCTGCGCCCGAGTGATCGATAGAGGCTGCTGGGTCGGCGTCTCCGCCGCTCGGCGCGGCGGCGCTGCTCATCAATAAGTTCGATGCGGATGCGACCGTGCGGTCGCATAATTTTAAACTTATTGTAGCAACGCAAGGGCTCTTGGGTCCCATGCAGCCCATCATGTCTAGGCCTAGGCTACCTGAAGTCTGCGGACGCTCCTTCCACAACGAACCGGAGCGCTTAACGGCGAGTGGCAACCTTCCTCAGCGACCGACGGAGTTCCGCGCGCCGCGCAGCTTGGGAGATCGCACCCCTGCTTCGAGGTAATCCTCGAGATGAGCTTGGACCGCAAGCAGCGGTGCCTCACTTCGTTCCAAACGACCAAGCATGATTGCGCCTTCCAGGGAAGAAATGATGAGAGTCGCCAGCTCCTGTGCATTGACTCTGGAGCGTATTTCACGCGCTTTGATTCCGGCGCTGATCATAGAAATAAGGTAGCTCTGCCAGCCACGCAACGCCTTGCGCGCACGCTCGCGCAGAACAGAATTTCCGTCATCCGTGTCGATCGCCGTGTTAAGCAACGGACAACCGCCTGGGATGACTCCGCGCCGCTCAACAAAATTCGCAACGAACTGCTTCAGCCTGTCAACGGTGTTCGAGACGGTATCCAGATCGTGGATCCGCGCGTTTAGAGTTTCTCGCCAGGCATAGTCAAAAGCCTCGGCTGCCAGCATCTCTTTGCTATCAAAGTGCCGGTAGATCCCGCCTTTTTCAAGACCGGTCGCCTTCATTAGATCGGATAGGGCTGCCCCGGCAAAACCTCTCTGATTGAAGATGGGCGCCGCCTTGCGAATGATTTCCCGCCGGGTTTGCTCACCCTTGCGCATATCACACCTTCAGAAAATGACTGCGACCGACTAGTCGCTAATCGCATTGTACCAGATGTTATATGAGACCGAACGGTTTCTTATTGCATCCAAAGACCGGGTATCGTATGAGCGCTGCCGCAAGTTCCATTTCCGTTCCGAATATCGCTACAGAGCGACCGGACATCAATCCCTGGCTCATCGCGGTCGTCGTTACGCTCGCGACATTCATGGAACTGCTCGACACGGCTATAGCCAATGTCGCCTTACCGCATATTGCCGGCGGCCTCGCCGTCAGCTATGACGAGAGTACCTGGGTACTGACAAGCTATCTGGTATCGAACGCTGTCGTGCTTCCGCTTTCTGCCTGGCTGAGCCGCGTCTTCGGCAGAAAGCGCTACTACATGCTTTGTGTGATACTCTTCACGGTGAGCTCTCTGCTGTGCGGCCTGGCACCCTCGCTGGGCTTGCTAATCTTCTTTCGCGTTCTGCAGGGCGTGGGAGGCGGCGGCCTCGCTCCGGTCGAGCAGGCCATTCTGGTAGATACGTTCCCTGCACATAAGCGGGCCGCGGCTTTTGCTCTCTACAGCATGGCCATCGTAACGGCCCCGGTGATCGGGCCTCCGCTGGGTGGCTGGATCACGGACAACTGGAGCTGGCGATGGATTTTTTTTATCAACATCCCCATCGGGGTTGTATCTCTGATCCTGACGAATCGGCTGATTTCCGAGCCGCCAGAGTTCACACGTGAGGTTGAAGCTGCCCGCAAAGGCGGGAAGCTTCGAATTGACGGTCTTGGAATTTTTCTGATAGCCCTCGGCTTCGCCTGCTTGGAGGTCGTTCTGGATCGCGGACAAACACTCGACTGGTTCGAGAGCCGGTTTGTTGTTTGCTTCTTCTCCATTGCGGTGGTGGCTCTGATAGTGGCTGCTTTCTGGGAGTGGCGCCATCCCGATCCCGTGGTCGAAATTCGTCTACTGGCGGACCGGAACTTTGCTATCGCCAACGTTTACTATTTTCTTTTTGGTTTTGCTCTGTTCGGGTCAACGGTGTTGATCCCTCAGATGCTTCAGAGCCTCTACGGCTACAGCGCTACCGATGCAGGACTTGTTCTCGGACCCGGCGCACTCGTCATCGTAGCGCTAGCGCCGGTGATTGTGAGAATCCTGCCCAAGGTCGGTATCAAACCTCTGATTTTTACGGGATACATGATTTTTGCCATGGCCATGTGGCGCTACGCCAGCATTGATCTCGCAACGGACTACAAACACGTGGCTCTCTTTAGGGCTCTCCAGGGGCTGGGGATCGCTCCCCTGTTCGTGCCCGTGAGCCAACTGGCATATTCCTTCTTGGCAAAGAATAAGAACAACAAAGCTTCAAGCCTTACCAATCTATTCCGGAACCAGGGAGGAAGTGTTGGCATCGCGTTCGTAACAACCGTTCTGGCGCGTCGAACGCAGTATCACCAAGCAATTCTGGTCGCGCACGTGACTCCAGGCCGGCAGCGCTATCGAGAAACACTTGGCGCGATGTCTCGGTATTTCGCAACACACGGTTTCACCACCCCGGACGCGGGTTTGCACGCGAAAGCACAATTGGCACAATTAATTCACCAGCAAGCAGCATTTCTAGGCTTTCTCGATTGTTTCTGGTTGCTCGGCTGCGCCTGTATGATCGGGGCGCCTCTGGTTTTCTTCACCCGAAACTTCCGGTCGGGTGGCTCCGGCACAGGACATTAGCGGTCGAAAAACAAGGGGAACTCCCTTCTTATCGCGAAGGGCGCCATTTCCGTGCCGCCTCCGTGGCTCGGACTTCGGCTTCCTCCATGGCGATCTGAAGCGGCTAGTCGGCTTGCTGCGCGGTAGCCTTCCCAAGAAACTTCACCAACTCCGTGTTCACTTCGTCTGCGTGGGTCCAAGTAATGCAGTGGGGGCCCTCTTTCACCACCACCATGCGCGCTCCCTTGATCAGCTTGCCGGTCCGCGCCCCTGCGGCATTGATCGGCAGAATTCTATCAGCGTCTCCGTGCATTACTAGAGTTGGCACATCAATTTTGCTTAGGTCTTTTCGGAAGTCTTCATGCCAGGTAGGCACGCACGCGAGACTGGCAGTAGCTGAGGAGAAAGCTGCCACGTTCCAGCTGGCCCTCACAACCTCTTCGCTGACCCGCTTGTTAAGTAGCACGTCCGTGTTATAAAAATTCTTGAAAAAGCCGGTAAAGAACGCGTAACGGTCCGCGACGATAGCTTTCTCGATTCCGTCGAAAACACTTTGATCCACGCCCTCCGGATTGTCGGGTGTTTTCAGAAGGTACGGCGGAACGCCGGAAAGAATCACAGCCTTGCTCACGCCCTTCGATCCGTATTTCCCGATGTAGCGCGCAACTTCGCCGCCGCCCATGGAAAAACCGACCAGTGCGAACTCACGCAATTCAAGATGCCTGATCAGTTTGTGCAGATCCTCGGCGAACGTGTCGTAGTTATAGCCCGTGGTTGGCTGGCTGGACTTGCCAAATCCTCGGCGGTCATAGGTAATGACGCGGTGCCCCGCGTTTAAAAGAACCGGAACCTGTTTCTCCCAGGAAGCGCCACTCAGCGGATATCCATGAATTAGGACGACCGGTTGGCCCTTGCCATGATCCTCATAGTAGAGCTCGATATTGCCTGAATTTTCCTTACCGACGGTAGCGTGCGGCATTGCACTCCTCCTTTTTTTATTTCGGTTGAGTTGATTTGAGGTTGAAAGTAAAAGAGCTACGCCAATGGTTTCACCAGCACTGGGCTACGGAATTCTCCTCCGATTCCGATGTGCAATACGGCAACCAGAAGGTTTCCTAATGCTGGATGATCCACAATCCTTGGTTGTTCGTTATTTCGTGCTCATAGCTCCTTGCAAAGGCAATCCGGATGCCAGGAATGGGTAAAATCGGATGCTGATCTATTTTTATGAATTCAAAAGATTTGCGCAAATCAGGTAAGAACGAAACCTCTTCGCGAGATGGTGAAGTCTAGTGCAGTGACGAAATATCGACGCGAAATACCGCGTCGGCCAGCTGCGTTCGGTTGGCAGAATGCGGCGTCCAAAACTGTTCAGATCAGCCCGATATTACGTTCGGCCGTCTTGATCACCACATCCATCTTGCCGTTCCATACTTGTTTAGCAAGGCTAAGGGTGAAGCCTTTGGCCGTATGGAAAGGAACATGCGACGGAAGCGATAGGGCCAACGGATCGACTACCGCGTCAACGACAACGGGGCCACCTTTATGCGCTAGTGCCGCGACAAGTCCTTCACGCACGTCACCCGGCTCTTCGATGCGAATTCCCTTGGCGCCCATTGCTTCGGCTACCTTGGCGTAATTCGGGTTCTTGAATTCCACTCCGAACGGAACGAAGCCGGCCTCTTGCTGTTCGATATTCACGAAATCAAGGGACCCGTTGTTCAGGATGATTTGAACGACAGGCGTCTTTCGCTCCACCTGCGTCGACAGATCGCCCAAACCGAGCATGGCGAAGCCGCCGTCCCCGCACATGGCGATCGTCTGTCGTCCAGGATATGCCAATTGCGCGCCGAACGCGTTGGGCGTGGCATTAGCCATGGACGCCCATGAAAACGACCCGAAAATCCTACGATTTCTGCCTCCGGTGACGTGCCTCGCCATCCAGATGCAAGCCGTGCCAGTGTCCGCGAAGAACATGGCGTCATCGGCGGCGACTTGGCTCAGCGTCGCAGCCAGGAATTCCGGGCGGATGGGCTTGATTCCGGGCCCTTTCACCACGTAGTGCTGTACCAACTCGTGGAACGATTTCGTGTCTGCGACCTGCTTGTCGAGAAAGCTGGCGTCGCTTTTAGCGGTCACGCTCTTCAGCAAAGTGGTGACCGTCGCTTTGACCTCGCCAACGAGCCCCATATCAAGGGCTGTCCGACGGCCAATGTGTTTGGGATTTTTGTCGATCTGGACTTTTTTCACGCTCTTGCCGGGAAGGAACTCCGAGAAGGGGAAGTCCGTGCCGAGCAGAAGCAAGAGCTCGGCCTTATGAATAGCGCCATAGGCGCCTCCGTAACCGAGCAGGCCGGACATGCCGACCGCATTAGGATTGTCATGTTCCAGCCACTGCTTGCCGCGAAATGAATAGCCGACAGGCGCCTTTAATTTGTTCGCCAGTTGGATGACCTCGTCGTGAGCATCCCGGCAGCCATCGCCGCCGAAGATAGCTACCGTCTTCGCATCGTCGATCATCTTCACAAGCTGATTGAGATCTGTGTCAGACGGGCGCAAAACGGATGCGCCGGGGATTCTGATCTCGGTAGATTGGTCGGACGCATCGGCCGAGGCGATGTCGCCCGGAATCGAGATCACCGTAGGTCCCTTTTCCGTGACGGCGGTGAGAATCGCGGTATTAATGATCGCCCGTGCCTGCCGCGGGTTGACGAGGCGCCCGGTGTAGAGAGATGCGACTTCGAAGAATAGGTAAGGATTAAGTTCCTCGATCGCGGATGTGTCTATCACGCTCGTCTCCACATCTCCCGCAATCGCGATAACCGACGCTCCCTCCTTGCGCGCGTCCAACAGCCCATTAATCAAATGCGTGACGCCTGGGCCCGCCGTTCCACACACCGCAACCGGATTGCCTGTCAGGTAAGCCTCGGCCACGGCAGCGAAAACGCCGTATTCTTCGTGGCGGACGTGGATGAACTCAATCTTGCCGTTGCGGCGCAACCCGTCGATGACCGGATTTAGAGCATCTCCAACAATTCCATAGCAGCGTTTGACTCCGGCATTTGCGAGCATCTCCCACAACACATCCGCAACATTTCTCGACATAGGATCCTCCGCTCGAGGCGAAATTCCGATTTTGATCACCAGGCTCGGCACATTGCACGCGAAACAGCAAGCCCGCTACTTTCTTCTGAGCGCTATGCCGCAATCCCGTCCGGGAGATGCGACTTTTGCCATGGGCCTTCTCTCCTCTCTCATTTCTCCTTGTCTGCACAATCGCTGATCTATAAAGCAATTCGCCAGCCACGGGTTCCGCAACTGGGACACTCATCCACTTTCGTGAATTCAAAGCATTTGTAGAAATCAGCCGAGCAGCGCACCACTTAAGTGAAACGTGAAATCTCACGTCGAGCCGAAATACGGACGCGAAATATCGCGTCCGCTGTCTTGAAAGAGTTGAACAGAAGTGACGAGGACCGAACGTTACGAATGCCAGTTGGATCTAATCCCAAGGTTCTTGATGGCACCACGGCAGATCGAGTGGCGGCGTCCAGACGAACGCAGACGTCCAAGAGCCGCGAAGAATGCAGCGTCATGCGTCGATCGAACATCAGGGTCGCCGGGGTGACTTCAAATGAATTTCCGAGCTGGCGCAAGAAGAAGTAGGTGGTGGAAATGTCGTTGACTTCGGCTACCTTCGCATTGGCGGTGACGACGTTTCCGGCAGCGACGATAACGGGTCCGATGGAAAAGCCTTGTAGGAAAATTGCAGGCGCCAAGACTATGGTGGGCGTCCAGATATAGCAGATCGCGAAGTACATCGCGATCAAGAGCAGCAATCCGCAGACGAGCGTACGGACAGGAGCAGGCGGGGATTGTAAGGCCACCCCAAGGCCTTGTGTGTACATCGAAAAATTCGGCCGCGAAAACATCCGTAGGAACGCAGACGCTAACGTTCAGAGTAGAAGAGTTACACGACGCTAGCGCTCATCAAGGATTGTTCGGAAAGAATCCGATTGCGTGATCTGAGCAGTCGTACTAGGGTTACAGTGCCACGCTGGTAAAGAAATTTAGGCGACAAAAGATTGCTGGATAGCGTTCCGAGCCGATGTTAGCCCCCCTTTTCAGCGCTCCGAGGCGAGCGACAATCTTGTTCGTTCTCCTGATGGTTTCCGACCGCGCTTTCGCCCAACGGGCCCCGGCTTCGCCCGATCACCCATGGCATGCACCCGACGAACGAAAAATCGGAGAGGAGGCCAAGCGCGTCCGTTACACCGGGTTTGCTGTCGATCCCAGCAAGGCGTATTCCTTGCCGGAACTTATTGATCTCGCTGAATCGCACAACCCTGAAACGCGCCTCGCCTGGGAGCGCGCCCGGGCTCAAGCCGCGGATTTGGGTGTCGCACGGAGTGAGTTATATCCAACTCTAACGGCCGCGGCACTTTCCGAGACGCAGCGATCTCAAATCCTTTTCGGAGCGAGTTTCGTGCGGCAGACGGTACAAGACTTTGAAGTAAACCTCGTCCTCAACTACACCATTTTCGATTTCGGGGCCCGAGCCGGCCGAATTGATGCCGCGAAAGCAGAAGTGCTCGCGGCTAACTTCACCTTCAACGACACCCATCGAATTGTCATCTACCAAGTCCAGCAGGCTTACTACAATTTGTTGAATTCGATTGGCCAAGAGGATGCCGCGCGAGCCAGCCTCGCGAACGCGAAAGCCGTCCAACAAGCCGCAGAAGATCGATTGGCCAATGGCCTGTCGACATTGCCCGACGTACTGGAGGCCCGAAGCGCTACCGCTCAGGCCGATTATAATCTGCAGGCGGTCTTAGGACAGGAAGAGATTGCTCGAGGAAACTTGGCCACTGCCTTAGGAAACTCAGCGAATATTGCAATCAACGTGCAGCCGCTCGACCAGCTAGCCATCCCCGATTCGATCGACGGGAGCGTCGATCAAGCGATCGATCGGGCGCTTGGACAACGGCCCGACCTTATGCAGCAAGTTGCGCAAATAAGAACCGCAAATGCGAACGTCAAAGTGGCGCGTGCTGCCTACTACCCCGCTTTGACTCTCAGCATTGGCCCTGCAGCGGACGAGCTATATGGCCTTCAGCAGCAAAATCCCTGGGCGCACGCGGCGGGACTGAACGGTGCGGTGGGTTTTAATTTGCGATGGACTGTCTTTGACGGCGGCGCTCGAAAGAATCGCGTTGCACAAGCTGAAGCCGATGTTCGCGCGGCGGAAGCGCAAGTGAACGCCTCGCGGGACGAAATCACAAATCAGGTATGGGCCGCGTACTCTAATTTGAACACGGCATTTCGTGAGCGCGAATCGGCAATTGCTCTCTTACAGGCTGCAACCGAGTCCTACGAAGCTGCTCTTGAATCGTACAATTACGGACTGCGAAATCTTTTGGATGTGACCTCGGCTCAGCAGACCCTAGCACAGGCTCGATCCAGCGATGTGTTGGCACGCACGCAGGTGCTCGCTTCGCTTGCCGATCTGGCTTTCCGAATTGGGGATTTGATTCAACCGGGTCGGACAAAACCCTGAATCGCGAGAGGAAAGGAAACGGCGAATCTGTGAAGCGGACATCCCTCACCATACTAGCGATGTTGTCCCTCGCTGGCTGCACACGGGCGCCTTCGGTAGATATTGTGGGTTCGTTTTTTCCCGCTTGGCTTCTCTGTTTCACAATTGCCGTCGTCTTCACCGTTTTCGTCAGCCTTTTGCTCTCGCGGTTTCGGCTAAGCGTTGCGTATCCCGTTCTGTTTTACCCCAGCCTGGCCGCACTTTTGACTTTTGCGCTGTGGCTCGTCTTTTTTTACTAGCAGGAGGCTGAGACGATGAATACCGACAGCAATGCGAATGTGGAAAAGCAGCTTAGCCGCTGGTTGAGCATCGGCATTGCGCTCGCGGCGATGGCTCTCGGACTGGTTGTTCTCTACCGTGCAAGCTACAATCCGCGTACCGATGACGCCGAAGTCTTCGCTAACTTTATTGGCATCGCTCCACAGGTAGAAGGTCCCATCATCCATTTAAATGTTCGCGACAATGATTTTTTAAAAAAAGGGGAGCCCCTTTTTGAGATCGACGATCGGCCATACCAATACGCTCTGGAAAGGGCGATTTCCGACCAAGCAGCTCTCGAGGGGCAAATCTCCGACGAACAACGAAGGATCAACGCGCTGGTAAGCGCCGTGGACGTTGCACAAGCAAACATCCACAGCGCTCAGGCCGACCTAACGAATGCAGAGCAAGGGGTCAAGCGGGCCCGAGCGGAGTGGGTCTATTCCAACGATAATTTACATCGCCTGGAGCCCTTGCTGGCGAAGCAGTTCGTTACCGAGGACCAGGTGGACAAAGCCCGGTCGCTGGATGAGGTGGACGCGCAAACCCTGCGCCAGGCTGAGTCGACACTGCAACTTGCGCAGGCAAGATTAAAATCATTCCTGGCTCAACACGAGCAGGCGCAGCATGCCGTCACTACTCTGGAACCGCTGATTAACCAGCGAGGCGCAAAGAAGGCGGCCGTAGAGGATGCTCGCTACAATCTCAATAATTGCCGGATTTATGCGCCGTTCGACGCTCGCGTAACAAATCTCACGATTTCAGAAGGGGCCTACGCGCACGTGGGCGAACGAATTTTTACACTCATCGACGCGCGCACTTGGTGGGCCATCGGAAATTTCCGGGAAGGCGAGCTCCCGCACATCAAACCCGGAATGCGCGCTGATGTTTACGTGTTGTCGCGCCCAACCGTGCGCTTTTCCGGTGTGGTAGATAGCCTCGGCTTCGGCGTCACGCCCGACCCCGACTTGATTGGCACCTTGCAACCGGGCCTCCCGGACGTACAGCGTACGCTCAATTGGGTGCACCTGGCATCCCGCTACCCGGTTCGCGTTCGGGTGGAAAATCCCCCTCCCGATCTGTTCCGCGTCGGGGAATCAGCCGTAATCACCATTCGTGGAAATTGACCGTGTCCACTATCGCGCAAGCCATCGCCGGACGGACCTCTTCGTTATCCTGGGCCGGAAAATTCCTGAAAGAGGAACTCTCGCCTTATCCCGGCAGGTTCGGTTTGGTCGCGCGCATGGTTCTTGCGGCCACAATCGTGATGATTGTCTCCATGACTTTTCAGCTTTCCTTTGCCTATCAAGGCGCGTTGATCACGCTTTTCGTTTCGCGTGAAAGCGCTCGATCCACTTTGCAATCGGCATTTTCGTGGCTGCTTTTCACAGCACTCGGGGCTATCTATCTAATCGTTTCGGCCTGGTTTGTCATCAGCATCCCGGCGCTTCATTTGCTTTGGGTCTTTGCTTCCTTCTTCCTGGCGTTCTATATGCTCCGGGCCCTGAACAACTATTCCGCAGCGGTCATATTTGCGTTCACTCTCGCCATCGGCGTTCCTTTGTGGGACCGCTACGTACCGGCGGAAAGGAACGTGGAGGACACTCTCCGTCTTGTGCTGATCACAATGTTAGGAACCGCGGTCACTTTGGCCCTGGAACTTGCATTTGTGTCGAGGAAGCCAGGGGACCAGATTGTTCGGCCGATCGCGGAACGACTGGGGGCCGTCAGGAAATTTCTTGAGTGCGTAGCAGAAGGCCGCCCGATAGACGATAAGACAGCATCAAATCTTGCGCGCCTGGGCATGGTGGGTACATCCGGATTGCGACTCATTTTGCAGCGGTCTAATTACTCGCCGCATTTCGTCGAGAAAATGGCCGCTGTTACCGCGCTTACAGCAAGAATTGTCGACACCGCTGCCAATTGGACCCCTCCCAGCGCGCCTCTTTCTGACGACGATAAGATGCGAATGCGACGATTGGCAGCGAACCTCGCCGCTATCTCCGCCGATTTGCAGGCCAGGAGGGCCCCACACCTGAGCGAACCTCTGCCGGCAGGCAATGCATTGAGTGCGGTGCCTATCCTGCGCGAGCTAGAGAGCACTGTGTCGCTGATTCCGGATAGCTTTGTTGGATCTCATCCACTTGATGCGTATGTGCCACCGACATTGGGCAAAGACCCGCCGCAGAGTATCTTCGCGAGGGACGCGCTGTCCGACCCCGAGCACATAAAATTTGCGTTGAGAGGCTGCCTGACGGCCAGCCTATGCTACCTCGTTTACAACGGTGTCAATTGGCCAGGCATCAGCACGTCGGTCACGACGTGCATTGCGACAGCGCTTTCGACAATCGGCGGATCGCGGCAAAAGCAGCTTTTGCGTTTCGTAGGCGCAACGATAGGCGGGTTTGTGTTCGGGATGGGGTCGCAAATCTTCATTCTTCCTTACTTCAATTCCATCGGGGGATTCACAATTTTATTTATCGTTGTCACCGCGCTTTCTTCCTGGGTAATGACCTCCAGCGCTCGATTGTCCTATTGTGGGGTGCAAATGGCGCTTGCCTACTACCTTGTCAATCTGCAGGAATTCGCTTTCCAGACATCACTGGCGATTGCAAGGGACCGCGTGGTCGGCGTTCTGTTCGGTCTTATTATGATGTGGCTTGTTTTCGACCAAATAGGCGCCGCGCCTGCATGGCTGGCGATGAAGAAGGCCTTCACAGCCAATCTGCGATTCCTGGCCCGCCTGGCGAGAGAACCGGTTGCAACGGACATGAGAAGCGCAACCGACACATATTTCTCCCTGCGGGAGAGGATTAGTGAGGGCCAGGATAGCGTACGCTCGTTGGCGGATGGCGTTGTATTGGAGTTCGGCGCTGGGCGGGAGCAAGGGCTGGCCTGGCGTCGACAAATCTTCGCCTGGCAGCCCCTCCTGCGCACCCTCTTTCTAACTGAAGTTGCTTTGTGGAGGTTTCGAGCCAAATCTTCCGGCTATGACCTGCCCGAGCCGGTCCGTCTGGCGCAGGTGGCGTTTGACGATCAGGCGGCAAATTTGCTTGATGGCATGGCCGACCGGATGGAGGGCGTAAGGCCAGAGCAGGAGGCGAATCTGGAAAAGGCATCAGAACATCTGAATCAGGAGATCGAGGCCTTCCGTTCAGAACATCCGCAAGCTGGGCTCTCCCCTGAAGCCCAAGCATATTTGGCCCTTTCAAGCAGAGCTGAATATTTGGCAAGTTCCTTGAATGACGCATTTTCAGCAAGCGGTGTGTAATTCGCCTGCCGGCCCACTCTCACGAATTCAAAGGGTTTGCAGAGATTAGGCAAGCACTGAATCAGTTGGAAGAATGTCAATATTTGACCTGGTGACGAAATATCGACACGAAATACCACGTCGGTAGTTCGAATATCCCAGAGAAAAAAATGTAAGTTGTGATGTGTGTTCCATTTCGCGGCCCGGTGCACCCGTTTCCTAGCGTTTAGCCTTGGTACGCTAATTGCTCGTTTTCGGGACTGACGCTGGGAGGCGTGGAGATCATGGAACGAAAAACCGGGTTACAAAAACACTCCGACGCCACGCTGATAGCTGCCACAAAGCGAGGAGACGCGGAGGCTTTTGAGAAACTGGCTCTACGTTACAAACAGAGAGTCTTTGCGGTGGCATATCGGATAACGAAGAACCGTGAAGATGCCGAAGATGTAGTGCAGCAATGCTTTCACAAGGTTTTCCTTCATCTCCATGACTTTCAAGAAAGATCCCTGTTCTCCACTTGGCTGACACGCATCGCCGTGAATGAGTCGCTCATGGTGCTGCGCCGTACGCGGAAAATTCTGGAGGTCTTCCCCAAGAGTTCTGACGATGTTGCGAACTCGGTCTCTAATACATTCGTTGACCGAGCCCCGAATCCAGAAGAGTGCTATCTGCGGCGAGAACGTATTGAAATATTGAAGGAGGCGATCACTCGCCTGGGTCCAATAATTCGAAGAACGATCTTAGCCCGCTACATGGACGAACGCTCAGTGGAGGAAACGGCTCACACTTTGAGTGCTTCGATCGCCGCGGTTAAGTCACGTCTTTCTCGAGGCCGCCAGGAGTTGAGCGGAGAAGTGGATCTTGCGCTCTTCCAAAGGTCTTAAATCTTGTTAGCAGAACGCAGAAGGAGCTTCGAATAGAGGATTCGCTATAATTTCGGGCGCAACGGCCGGGAGCGACTCTCGGCAGAGTAAAGGAGAAAAATCACCGTGAAAAGCTTACGAATTCTAACTTCGCTTTGCGTAATGTTGATGGCGTCCCCGTTGTTCGCACAGACGATCAAGATCAACTGGAGCCAGAATGCCTCATTTCCCAGCTATAAGACCTACGCTTGGAAGATCGGCCCGCGTCAGACCAACTCTTTTTACACAGATTGGGTGAAGGCCGATGTTGACGCTCGACTCAGTGAGAAAGGACTCACCTTGGCCTCGGGAAAGCAAGTGCCCGATCTTTACGTTACTTTTCACATCCAGACCCAAGAGCTACTCGACGCAACGACAACCGATGATGGATTCGGACCCGGTTGGGGTTGGGGCGGTGGCCTCTGGGGAGTGTATGGGGGTTGGGGTGGATGGGGCGGTTGGGACGGAGGCGATTTCTCGGACACAGCGATCACCACCGAGCAGCCTCGCACAATGGGAATACTCACCGTCGATTTGTACGACGTCGCCCAAAAGCATCTCGTGTGGCGTGGACAAGCTACCGTAGACAGCGTATCAAACTCTCAAAAAGGCGATGAAAAACAGACCGAAAAATCAGTGGACAAGATGTTCAAGAAATATCCTCCTAAATAGGTGTCTTCGTGCAGTCCGCTTCCACGACTGCCGCGGATGCTGATCCGCGTCGATGGACTCAACAGATCTGAACAGAGAAGTTGGGTTGTGGTGTTACGAGCGCCACATGGATTTAATGCCAAGCTTTTTCATACGGCTGCGAAGAGTTGACGCTGGCAATCCCAAGACCTCTGCGGCACCGCCCTTGCCTGCGATCAATCCGTCAGTCATCTGCACAACTTCGGTAATGTGTTCTCTTTCAGCTTCCGCCAGCGTGCGCACTTTTCCCGCGCCAAAGTCGGGACCCGGATTTATCGAGCTTGAAGAATCGCTGGGACCTCCCACCAGCGGTGAGCTTCTTGTGGGAATGGGTTCGGGCGGCGAACCACTAAGCACGGCGCCAGTGGACAGAATCACCGAGCGTTCAATCAGATTTTGGAGCTCGCGGACATTTCCGGGCCATGAATGCCGCGCAAGTGCGGCCATGAATTGCTCTGAAATGGTCGTAATTCGCTTGTGCAATCGAGCAGCGTAATCCATCGCAAAGTGCTGGACTAACAAACGGATATCTTCACGGCGTTCACGCAGCGGCGGGAGTTCAATCGGGAACACGCTAAGTCGATAGAAGAGATCAGAGCGGAATTGATGTTCG
Organism: Binatus sp. (SeqCode); assembly: GCA_035602755.1. GTDB lineage: Bacteria > Acidobacteriota > Terriglobia > Acidiferrales > UBA7541 > Palsa-295. The sequence goes on from DATNLR010000132.1 coordinate 66,603, forward strand.
TCAACCATTTCAGCGAGATTGCGATGGGTAGCGCAGATCACTCGCACATCGGTGTGAATTGTGGCCGTACCGCCTAGTCGCTCGAACTGTTTTTCCTGCACGACACGAAGAAGTTTTGGCTGCAACTCCAGCGGAAGGTCACCGATCTCGTCCAAAAACAACGTACCTCGGTTAGCACGCTCGAAGCGCCCAGTACTGCGTGCTACCGCTCCAGTGTAGGCGCCACGCTCGTGACCAAACAACTCGCTTTCGAGCAAACCAGCGGGAATCGCAGCGCAATTCACTTTTACGAACGGTCCGTTCGATCGATCGCTGTACTTGTGAATGGCTTCCGCAATGAGTTCCTTACCGGTTCCCGTCTCTCCGTTGATTAACACGGTGGCATCGGTCGGCGCCACAGCCCGCACCAAACCGAGTACGCGACGGAGAGCTGCGCTCTTGCCGACAATCCGGGGTAGTCGCCTATCAGAGAGTTCGTTGTCGTCGAGCGTAGTTGACGCTAGCGTCCTATCCTCGATTTCAAAGAGTGCGTTATGGTTAATTGAGGGTCTTTCATTTGCCCAGATTATTTGTACCGACATTTTTCCTCCTTTCGAATCGTCCGATATATTTTCAACGCTGACACAGCAAGGTTCTATTTGAGACTCGTGATCCACTCGCGGATATATGCTGGGCAATTCTTTAGGGTCAAGCCATCCGCTTCGCAGCGCTTAAGAAGAATTACCGCGTCTTCATCCACAAGGGTCAGTTCTTTTAAGTTCAAGACGATGCGGCTATCGGTCGCTTCTGCGCTGAACAGCTTTGTCAATTCGTCTAGGTTTTCTCCGCCGATTCGGCGGCAAGTCTGCGACAGGTTCAGGCAGCGGACAACCCTAGATTGAGCTATTGTGCCCACCATATCGGGGCGCCCGCCGACGCCTGCGCGACGCCAGCTGGGGCATCCGTGAGTTAAGAGAAGGAATTTACCTCAAGTGGTTTTTGTTGGGGAATACAATGTTCAATGTAAGACACCAAGAACTAATGGTTCCGAGGCGTGCATCTATAGTGCGGTACCTAGAATCGAGTCTCGGCCTTTTGAATTGGTTTTGTGAACCTGACATGGCGCTTGATTAGCGCACACTGGAAACGCGGTTCCCCAGACGAAGATGCCCGGTTACTCGCGACTGACCAAGCAGAACACTAACTCGCGATAAATGCAGCGAGACCGCAGCGGCCCGGCGTGTCGCGCCCATGACGCCGACCGTGCGTGGTATAATTCATGCTCGCATCAGCATTTACAAAAGTTCACCGCCGCGGAGAGGTGCTGGAGTGGCCGAACAGGGCTGCCTGCTAAGCAGTTATCCTGGCAAAACCGGGATCGGGGGTTCGAATCCCCCCCTCTCCGCCATACTAAAGGAACCCGCTCGAACAGTGGCTGCGATAACTGCTCAATTTGTAAAGGCAAGAACCTCGATACACAACGTAAACATACGCCGCTCCATGTAGGATCAAGGTTGCTAAGCCGCTAGAGACGTGCAAGGTCTTGTTGGATTCGGGCGAAAATTTCTTTCAAGGGAATCTGTCCGCGATAATAGAGAGGAGCCGTCTTTAAGTACGCCGTGTCTAATTGTTTGCGGACGTTTTCGTCCTCGATCGTAAAAGCCCCGCTCTCTGCGACGTTTTGACTCATTGATTTGAAGCGCTTCCTTTTGTGTTGTAAATAATCTGGAGTACCGATGAATGCCTGCACTTCTCGCACGTCGAGAAGTTTGCGGATGTCGTAGTAGTGTCTGACGAAATTGGGTAAGAGTCTTCCTGTCTCTTTGAATTGCCCGTATTTCTTCACGACAGTCTGGAGTTTTTCAACGAACTTGTATTCGGGGTTGTAGCACAGAATTTCCAGAGCCCGGTTGTCAAGGTACTGAAGTTTCTTCTCGGTGGCGAACTCGACGATCCAGGAAGAGATTGTAACAGCGCGATTGGGAGTCGTCTGGTCAAAGCCAACCTCCAAAAGGATGCCGTCTTTGAGGCCCGGGATAGAGTCGACGTGGCTCTCATAGCGCAATCTGAGCGCCCCGTTTCTCATCTTGTCGTCTTCGAATGCTGGGTCTCTTTCGACCGCAGTGATTCCACGGATCTTGATTTTCTCGCGCAGCTTCTCAAAAAACTGTCGTCGAGACTCGATGTGTCTGGGCCCGTCATGATTTGGATTTGTGTCGACCTGTAATTGATCGAAGGAATCGATGCGAATATCGATGTCCTCAGAAAAGCGATCAATCACTCCGAAACCCTTTGAAAGCGAGGTGCCGCCCTTAAGCTCAAACGTCAGGCCAAGCTGTTTAAGCCCAAAGACAGCATGCATGATCCAGTAGTCCTTTTCCACCAGAGCCCGATCATCGATCTTTTCCTTTTCTGCAACGGTCTCGACGAGCGCTTTGAAATCGCCCCTTTCATGCAGAAAAGGCTCAGGCGGCACGTTGCAATATCTCCTGGAACTTTTTCTGCGTGGAGTATTTGCCGTATAGAGAAACAGCTCGTGAAAGTTTCTTGGAGTCCATCTCTTTGGCTCGTTCACGAACGCGAGAAAAGACAGCGTCCTGATCTTCTGCGAGCTGGTCCAATTCATTAACAAGATCAACCAGCAGAAACTCGGGAGAGAGCCGTTTGGGAACGTTCAATCTACGCTCGAAAGTGACTAGTCGATTGCCAAGCTGAAATGTTCCATGCCGTTTTTGATTGTACACAACCCGTTTGTTGTACAGCTGTGTGGTCCCGAGTCCCAACTGGTTGTAGGCATTTGGTGACGTAACGACAAAACGATCTGTCCGTAAGAAGGCTCTCACGAGTTCGTGCTCGTCCGCGGGAGCGTTTCCAAATTCAAATTTTCGAGGGCAGTAGTACAAACCAGTACGAAGCTTCTGTAGGGTCCTATCGCCCGTAAGCTCTTTGAGGTGTCGATCGAGGCTGTGGGACCAGGGCAGAAGGTCTTCCCTGCGGTACACACGTCCAGGGCGAAGATGTCGTTTCAACTGCTTTAATGTGCTGGGTTGCATTCCTCTGATTCTCCACAGTCGTATACTATCCCAGACAACGGCTGTTGTCAATATTTTTATTAAAGTTTCATGCATAATACTTAGTAAACTGTTTATTATCTGTATATTGAGAAATGGTCATGTATTCTTAGAAATAAGAATTAATCAAAGTGCCGGTACTCTGCTCGCGGATAAAACCGCGGCAAATGACTCTTACAACCGCACTTCAAAATTCGTAAAAGACGAGCGTGTCTTGTACACGCAAGAAGGATCTTCCCATCCAAATCTGCAAAAGACCAGGCTGCGGAAAACTCATCTTGCCGGAGCGGATTGGACGTAGAGAGTTCTGCTCGAGTCTTTGCGCGGGTCGGCTAGCGCAAGAGAAAAAACCCCAGGAACTAAAGGCTGACTACGCTTGGGTCCATCGTTTGGAAAAAGAACCAAAAGCAACGCTTCGGCTTAAATTAAAGAAGACCAAAGTGAAGAAGCGCCTGGCAGAAATCGAAACTCGTTGGCCCGTTCTTCGATAAAAAGTTCAAGGGATTAGAGCGCGGCTCCGCTAGGCAGGCACCCAGCGAGATGAACCTTAGCTCTTTCCAAATCGCCATCAGGGTCTCGTAACAGTAGAATTAACGTCGCCGTTTGATACTAAACTCGCGCGAGCTTCTTGAACAATATGAAGAAATTGATGCGCACGCTCGGAAATTAAGTGGTCTTCGCCTCTTTTTAAGACCGCAATGTCGACGAGGTCTGTCCCTACACCTAAAGCGGCCGCTCCCGCGCGAATGAAGTCGGCGGCCGTTTTTAACGAAACACCCCCTGTAGGCACCAAGGGGACTTCAGGTAGCGGAATTCTTAGCGCATTGATATAGCTAGCTCCCCCAACCGCACTAGCAGGAAAAACCTTGACGAAATCGGCGCCTGCACTCCATGCCTTGAAGACTTCCGTCGGCGTGAGGGCGCCAGGCATTATCGCCACTCCCATCTCAACACAACACTTGATTACTTCGAGTTCTAATATGGGACATACTATGAATTGCGCGCCGGCCGAGATACAGGCCTGTGCCGTCTTCTTATCACGTACAGTCCCAGCGCCGATTATTGCATCACTTCCCAATTGGGATTTCATCGCCTGAATGATTTTGACCGCGCCTGGAACGGTCATAGTGATTTCAATAACAGATAGTCCTCCATTCTGAATCGCCGTAATGGCGCGTAACGCCAGCTCGGCCGAATCTGCACGGATTACCGGTATAATTCCCTCGCCAAGTATTCTCCGAATGACTTCGAGTTTGTTTTGATGCGCTACCAATTGGAATCGCCTTCCGCTAGAGCCGACAGAACGTGATGAATCACCGAACCACCCTGGCGCTGTGTCCTTTCATAAGTTTCTCGACCTCCAGTAATGTGGCCATCGATGTGTCGCCCGGCGTCGTCATGGCCAAGGCTCCGTGTGCTGCCCCGCATTCCAAAGCCCACTGCTCGCCCCTCCCCGAAAGGAGACCAAAGATTAGTCCGGAAGAAAAAGAATCCCCACCGCCAATTCGGTCGTAAATTTCAAGGTTTTCTCGCGTGATAGATTGGTAGAAGTTCCCATCGCAATAGCAGATCGCACCCCAATCATTGCGACTCGCGGATTTTACATTTCGCAAAGTTGCTGCAACAATTCGCACGTTGGGAAACTCCGAAAGAAGTTGTTCCATCATTTTGCGATAGCTATCGATAGACAAATTTGAGAAGTCTGAATTCAACCCTTCGACTTCGAAACCCAATCCAGTCGTAAAATCCTCTTCATTTCCGATTAACACATCTACCTTCGACACGAGACTCCGGTTCACCGCTGCCGCCCGTCGGTGGCCGCCCATGAATTTCCAAAGCGATTCGCGATAATTCAAATCATAAGAAACAATCGTGCCATGACGCCGGGCCGCATCCATCGCTTCCCTTGCCGTTTCGGCAGTCGTTCGAGATAGGGCCGCAAATATCCCCCCGGTGTGAAACCAACGTGATTCTTCCTCTTCAAAAATGACATCCCAATTGATATCACCAGGCTCGAGTTGTGAAATAGCGGTGTTCCCACGATCGGAACATCCCGACGCAGCCCGGATTCCGAAGCCTCGCTCCGTAAAATTGAGACCGTTTCGGACCGTTCGGCCTACGCCATCGTAGGGAACCCATCGAATGTGGGATTGATCGACACCTCCTTGAAAAATCAAATCTTGGATTAATCTTCCGATAGAATTGTCTGCAATTGCCGTCACAACAGTGGTACGGAGACCGAAACATCGTTTCAGTCCGCGAGCAACGTTGTATTCGCCCCCGCCTTCCCAAACCCGAAAGTTACGCGTTGTTTCGACACGCATGTCTCCTGGGTCGAAACGGAGCATCACCTCTCCCAGGCTAACTAGATCCCATTTCGCGTTTGGCTTTATATTCAGCATTTTAGACTGTGTTTTTCACTGAGCCCCAAGCTCTGTTCTTGCACCTATATCTCCGGCCTTTAAAACCGGTGGTAACGTTTGAAAACGTCCAGGGGATCGTCGCCCCGGGCAAAATCGACGCGAGCCTTATCCTCAAGCGACTTAATTTCCTCGCATTTACTTAGAACCGGCATAATCAAATCCCTTGGAATCACCACCACTCCATCCTCTTCGCCGAAAATAAAATCGCCGGGTTCTATCTTGACGGTATCAGTGAGCTCGCCTGAGACGTAAATAGGTACCTGGAACTTGTGAATCATGTACCTGCCGAACGCTTCGACTGGAGATCGGTATCGAGCGAAAACAGGAAAGCCCATGTTCATAAGCAGCGCAGAATCGCGCGTACCGCCGTCGAGAAGCGCGCCTATCGCTCCGTGTGCCTTAGCTGTTGTAGCGCTCAGCTCACCGTAGATTGCAACGTTGAACGGTGTTCCTCGATCGCGTACTTCTATGCAGGGATGTGTCATCTTGCACACCATCTGCAAGGCCGTTGCGCGGTCTTCCTCCACGCGCTCGGCGGTTACGCTTCCTTTTACTGTGAATGCTGGGCCTGCGAGTTTCATCCCAGGCGCTAAAGCTGTAAGGCGGTGTGATAGCGCTTGATTTGGATAACCCATGCCCTCCAGCACGTCGTAGACGGCTCCCGCGTAGAGGCGTTTGTAGCGTTCACTAATATCGTCATGATTAAGAATATCTGCGGAATTTTGAGAATCCATCACCTGCACCTCTCGTTTGTAAGCCACTAAAGCAGAAGGAGTCCGCCATCTACATAGATTGTCGTCCCTGTCACATAATCCGATTCGGAACTAGCGAGAAATACTGCTGCTCCCACGATGTCTTCCGGCGCACCGATCCGTTTGATTGGAATCAGCTCAAGGAGTTTCGCGAACTCCAGCGGATCGGAAAGGCCTACCCGGTTCATATCCGTGAGGATCGCCCCAGGCGAAATCGCATTAACGTGAATCTTGAATTCGGCAAGCTCCAATGCTAGCGACTTTACGAGCATCATTACGCCAGCTTTGCTGATTGAATAAATAGCTCGGTCTCGGAGCGGTTCAACATCATGAACGCTAGAAATATGGATTATCTTTCCACCGCCGAACCGCGTCATCACCGGGGCAGCCTTGCAGCTCAGGAAATAAGCTCCTTTGAGGTTGACCCCAAGCGTTCTATCCCAGATTTCGCTACTGGCCTTTAGCGCCGGCTCATGAAATTCCACGCCTGCATTGTTTACAAGAATGTTTAATGTCCCAAATTCCTTCAGGGCGGCCGCAATTAAGGCATCGTGGGCCTTTAGGTTAGAAACATCTACAGAAACGGCGACAGCTTTACCACCAGAGGCCCGAATTCTACTTACCGTTGCTTCGGCAGCATCCGGTAATAGATCATCAACAACTACCGCTGCTCCCTCCTGTGCATATCCGATGGCTATAGCTCGCCCAATTCCTCCACCGCCACCGGTTACAATCGCGACTTTTCCGTCCAGTCTCACGAGATTTCCTCGTTGATTAACCGCCATCGGGATCTGCCTGGTAATTTCATACGTTTTACCTTAAACGGCCAGGACGGTTTTACTCTGAGCAGGCGCGCGTTGCAGCCTCAACAAAAACCAAAGAATAAAAGACGCGAAAAGATGCATTGTTCCTGCAAGGATGAAAACAGGCGTGTAAGAATAATGGGTCAGAAGAAACCCGACGAGAGTGGAAAACAGAACCCCTCCCAAGGTTCCTGCGGTACCCATGAAGCCCAGCACGGAACCCACCACTTTCTCCGAAAAGAGATCCGGTATGATCGCGGCCGTATTTATGAACCAGGAGAAGGCCACAAAGGCCATAATGGAAATTAGGAAAATTGCGATCGCAGCGGAATGCACCCGACTCGTCAGCATTCCAAAAGGAGCGATAGCTGCCGATATGTACAGAATACGAGACCGAGCCTTTGCCGCCGGCATTCCTCTGGCGATCAACATGTCAGAAACTCGCCCGCCGACCATTCCCCCCATAGCGCCGCCGACAAATGGGATCCAAGCGTACAATCCGATATCTGCTAAACTGAACCCACGCTCTCTTTTCAGATATTCGGGAATCCAAAAAAGATAGAAGATCCAAACGGGGTCCGATACAAATCGCGCCAATACTAACGCTAACACGTTCCGATCCTTCCACAGAGAACTCCACTGCTGGGCTTCCGTGGCTCCAATGTGATCCTGGCTGACGTCAAGCTGCTGTAGTTCGCTAGACGAAATCCCGGGATAATCCTGCGGAAATCGGTAGATCGCAAGCCAGAGCGCAAGCCAAATAAATCCGAGCAATCCCGGAAGAAAAAAAGCGGCCCTCCATCCCAGAGTCAACGAAAGCGCAACGATTATTGGCGGGGCGATAATACTTCCGATGGCCCCCCCGGACGAGAATAGAGCGATTGGTAAGCCGCGCTCTGCCTTCGGAAACCATCGCGTGCAGGCACGGAGTGCAGCGGGATAATTTCCTGGTTGACCGATTCCAAGTAAGAAACGACTGATGCCGAGGGTCCAGGGCCCTCGCGACAATCCTCCTAAGATCGTGCATATCGAAAACCAGATAATAAATGCAGCCATTGCAGTTCGTTCACCGATACGGTCGACTAACATTCCTCCCACCGTGTACATAACAGCGAATGAGATGAGAAAGCCGCTGACGATTGTGGAATACCCCTGAGCACTTATGTGGAACCGGTCACGGAGAACGGGGGCTAACACTGATAATGTCTGTTGATCTATTACGATGAGAATCGTCGGGATCGTGAGCAGCGCAGCGATCATCCAACGCATTCTTGAATAGGTAAGGCCGAAAGTCAGAATGGGCTTCACAACGTCAGCTTGAACCTAGTCATCAGTCTCTTGTACTTCAACAAAATGATGCCGTATGGTTAATGAACGCTTAATTTCAAGGTGTCAATCTCATACGGTTGCATGTGAAGAGTCTTCTGATCTCCGCTTGGAAGATCTTCCTCCAGAAGATTGGCCTCACGAAAACTATGCTGTTGTCCTAAGAATAGTATTGAGCTTTCCGCCGTACTCCCTTGAACCTCAAAAGCTCGCAGAACGATCGCACTCCCGTCATCGGCTTTTTTCATAGCAGTGAGCACAAGGTTGTCGGCATTTAGCGACAAAAAGCATTCCTCCGCTGGCAACGGTTTTTCTGAAAGTGAATTTGCTGAGGTAACAGGAATCAATTGTGTACTGAATGCCATTCCGGCGCGCCACGATTTTGCGAGGGACCAGTCTCCTTTGCTGGAGGTTATCGAGTATCGAAAAACGTATGATCCAGCCGTGGGTCGCACGTCCAGAATTGTCTGACCGTTCTGCACTGTCGTCGCCGGGCTAAATCGTGTGCCTCTCAACATGTCCGCCCTTATTGCGCTATTTCCAACCTGAATTAGGTTATGGTCGGCGCTCACAGTGAAACCCCACTCTTTTGTGCCTACAAATACCCAATCCTGAATCTGCCGCCATCCTTTCCAAATATCAGTGGCTACTTCGTCTTCCCAGTGCGGCCCGGCCTTTGCCATGATGTCTGTGGATGCAGCTGTTCCAAACGGGACCCCATTCCGCACTTCGACATCTTTCTGCAGTACAGGGAAAATTTGCTCAATATTCATGGCTCGGCCCGGTTTCCAATCAATCGTGTCGTCCACGTCG
>DATNLR010000071.1:0-18143 GCA_035602755.1 Binatus sp. (SeqCode)
CATCACCTGCAATATTGTGCCAAGTTCAATCACCTTGACCGGGAAAGCGATCAATGTGGCGATCGTGGTGGAGACGTTCTGCAAAGGATGGGTGCCGAACTTTGTGCCGATGCCTGGAGCGTTTGGGAATGGATTAGGGCTATTGCTGGCAACGTTGTGTCTGTGCGGGATGGCCTGGAGATACAAGAAGCAGCCGCGATGGGCAGTTTCATTCGGGTTGCTGATAATTTTTGCGGTGGGAATGTCGGCGTGCAGCAACGTGGCGAAATCACCGAGCGGATCGGCGACGCCCCCGGGAAACTATCCTCTGACGGTGACTGCCACGGCGCCGAACGGGGCGACTTCCAGCGTGAATCTAACGCTGGTAGTGAAATAGCGAGGGGCCGCGTCCACGCGCTGAACGATGCCGCTCGTTTTAGGCGCAGTCGAGAATTCACGCCGGCGTAATGTCAAATATGTGGGCCTGGAATCCTTCCAGACGTATGAAGAGGCCGACGTCGTGTAGTTCTGCTCCGCTGCGGTCGTAACGGACTTCATTCAGTTGATCGTAGAAGATGTACTGCTTTGCCGCTGAAACGCGGTCCGCTAAGTGCACGCGGCCTTGTGAAGCTCCGGCCACTAGATTCACGGCAATTATTTTCCACGCTTCGTTCGAACGCCATTCATAGACGAGAAGTCCAGCGGGCGAGGTGTATCCTTCCGCGTTTACATCCAGCATGTTCCATTTTCCATCGTGAAAAATATTTTCGTGGGTGAGGCTGAGAATTTTATGGAAGAAGGCGCTGCTGTAGAGGTCTACCGGTTCGTCCGCGGCCATACGCAAGGTAATCGGCAGACGGATTCTGCGGCCCTCCAGTTCGCCTTGTTGGTAGAAGCGCATTCCCGGCAGCGTTCCCATTAGCGTTCCTATGGCGAGCAATCGATCGTTGGGAAATGCTTCGGCGCGTCGGGGCTCGTCGTGATTTTCCAGGAAGCGCGCGTAATGATTTTGTTCCTGTTGATCACCGGATAGGCGCGCACGGACGGCGCCGACGTCTGCGTTGCGAACTGCGTCGTAGAGAGTCTTATCGTAGGCAAACGAAAAGCCCAGATCGGTGAGGCGAGGTTCGGTTCCCCAATAGGCTTCGGCGAGCAGAACTAGATTAGGGATTGCTTCCTGCACTTCGGTCCAAAATTCTTTTGGCGGTCGCGGAATGTTTCCAATGAGATGGCCCCAGTCCCTTTCGAAGATGTCATTCAATTGCAGCATGGCCATGTCGCAGCGGACGCCGTCAGCATGTTGCGCAATGACGCGCAATTGATCTAGGTGGGCGGCGCGCATTTCGGGCTGAAAATGATTTAGCTGGGCTACGTCTGTCCAGGGAGGGAAGTAAGGATCTTTGGCCAGCGCGATGTAACGCGGACCTTGAGCCGTATCTGCCTGAAAAAAGAGAGAAGGATTTTTTTCGAAATCCTGCTGCGAGCCTTGCACGTAATATTCCGGATGGTCTCTGACCCAGGGATTATCGCGGGCGGTATGATTTCCGACAAAGTCCGCGAAGAGACCGATTTTGCGCGCGTGCAATTTTTCGCGAGCGCGGTCGAGTGCGGCCCAGGTTACCATGCGTGGGTCGGGAACGTATTGCACCACGGAATACGGAGAACCGATTACGTCCGCGGGCTTCCAACCGGGCAGGGCCAGTTCGAAAGTCGGAAAATTTGTGGGATCGTCCAAAGTGATGCTGCGAGAGATGCGGCTTCGCTGCCAAACTCCCATGAGCCAGACAGCGTCGAATCCGAGCTGGGCGATTGCGTCCCATTCCGAGTCGGGCACGGAGGCTAGATCGATTTTGCGTCCAAGCTTGGCGGAGAGCTGTTCGAGCCAAGCCCATGCGTTTATTTCGTAGAGGTGCGGTTGCGGGCGGAGCGAAAACTGCGGTGAGGGAATCGGCGCGACAGGCATGGAACTCGAGGGTAATTTGGGATCCCTGGCATGTCAATCGAATCGCGCGATTCAACTTGTTGATTTCGAGCATCTGAAAAACGGGCTAGAGTTATTTGTGCTCGCGCACGGCAGCCACAATTTCATGAACTCAGCTCCAAATTTATCTGGGCCACAGTGCGGGGCATGGGTCCCGGATTGCCCCAGGTGTATCTGGCACGATCATACGTGCAGACGCGAGTAAAACCTGCGATTGAACGAGCATCCAGTCGAAAGAAAAGTCGCCGAATCCATCCTCCGCGGCAACGGTTGGGGAGCCTTCGCCGTGCAATAAAGGTAAAGACGGTGGCCGACCAAGTCCACGAGTTTCCCCGGCGATCTAGAGTGAAGTTGCGCGGACGTTGAACTCGCGAACGCCAGTGCCAAGGCGAGTGCACAGATTATCTTGGATAGCGGAAGGGGAGGACTTTCATGGAACTCCTTTTGGCCAATTGGACGGGGAGGTCAGTCAAAGTTAGCGTGAAAAATAGGGGATAGCGACAGTCGGGTGAGTCAGGTGTTAGGATTCTGAAACCACTTGGCGGTGAGTTCTGTATACTACGCGTCGAATGTTGAGCAAATTCCTTCGAAAGCAGGGCTGGCTATGAGGTTTAGATTAGCATTTTTGATTTTGATCTTTTTGCTCGTTGGTCCGGCTTGGATTCAGAACCGGGCTGAGGCGCAGGACTCTTCCGCTGTGGCGCAGGCGAGTTCCGGTGCCGCCGAAAAAACGGGGTCAACTCGAAATTTGACGGTGGACGATTATTTCAAAATGGTGGAAGTCGAGGACGCGCATATCAGCCCAGAGGGAAAGTGGGTCTGTTACACGGAGACCACGCATGATTTGAAAGAAGACAAAGATAAAACGCGCATCTGGATGATCTCAACATCGGGCGGCGCTCCGATTCCTCTGACTGCCGAGGACGTATCTTCCGAGCATGCGCGCTGGAGTCCGGACGGGAAATATTTGGCGTTTCTATCGGGACGAAGCGGAAGCAAAAGCGATAAGGAGGATGAAGAAAAGAAGAAAGAGATATGGATACTGAATCGCGAAGGAGGAGAAGCCCAAAAGCTGACAGAAACGATTCAGGATGTGGATGCATACGCGTGGTCGCCGTTGGGGGACCGTATTGTCTTAGAGCTGCAAGACCCTTCGATCAACGAACTTGAAGCGGCGAAGGACAAAGACAAAGCCGACGCGAAGCCGAAGCTACATCCTTGGGTGATCGACCGGCTGCATTTCAAAGAAGATGAAATCGGCTATCTCGACCGAAGAAGGAAGCATCTGTACGTTTACGAGCTTGCCAGCCACAAAATGACGCAGATTACTTCCGGAGATTATGACGATAGCGCCCCGGCCTGGTCGCCGGACGGGAGTTCGATCGCGTTCGTGAGCAATCGCTCGGATTTTGAAGATCCGGATCGCAACTACAACACAGATATTTGGACCGTGGCGGCGGACAACACGGATCAAGGCAAGTCCGTGGTACATGTGACGACTCATCCCGGTACCGAAGGAGCGCCAGCGTGGTCGCCCGACGGGAAATGGATCGCGTTCACTATTCAACTGGAACCAAGACTCTATCAATACGCGACGTTTCACCTTGCTATTGCGCCCGCGACGGGCGGCGAAATGAAAGTGTTGACCCAAAAGCTCGACCGTAACGGGAGCGAACCACGTTTTTCGCCGGACGGGAAATGGATTTACTTCATCGCGGATGATGATGGCGCCCAGAATTTAATGCGAGTTCCGGCGATGGGAGGGGAAATCACGCGGCCGATTGGCGGGCGGCGGATGGTGGAATCATACTCGCTGGGCAAGGACGGAGCAGCTGTGGCGGTAATCGGTGAGCTGACGCATCCCGCTGAAATTTATTTTCTGCCAGCGGACGGCGGAGATTTACAGCGTTTAACGACGACGAACGATGCTTTGATGGCGCAAATTCGGCTGCCACATGTAGAGTACGTCCATTTCAAAAGTAAGGATGGAACCAACGTGGCAGGGTATCTTTACGAGCCGCCGGACTACACACCCGGAACGCGCTATCCGACGATATTGCGTCCGCACGGCGGGCCGGTGTGGGCTTATTACGCAGAATTTAATTTCGATCCGCAGCTTTTTGCGGCCGATGGATATGTGGTGCTGACTCCGAACCCGCGAGGATCGTCAGGCTACGGGCAGGATTTCTGCAAAGCGATATGGGCGGACTGGGGCCATAAAGACTACGAAGATGATATGGCCATGGTGGATTACGCAGTCGCGCAGGGAATCGCTGACCCGGATAAGCTTGGCGTTGGGGGATGGTCTTACGGGGGTATCTCGACGAATTTTATTATTACGCAGACAACGCGATTCAAGGCGGCGATCTCCGGCGCCGGAGACTTTCTCTACATTACAAATTGGGGGCACGATTTATATTCGCGCGACTGGGAACTTGAATTGGGTTTGCCGTGGGAAAACCGCGAGCTATGGGAAAAGCTTTCGCCCTTCAATCGCGTGACGAAAATTAAAACGCCAACCCTCATCATGGGTGGAGAGATTGATTGGAACGTCCCGATTATTAATGGCGAGCAAATGTATCAGAGCTTGAAACGGCTAGGCGTGCTGACTTTGCTGGTCGTCTATCCGGGGGAATACCACGAATTTTCGCGTCCGTCGTTTATCGAAGATCGCTACCATCGCTATCTAGATTGGTACGGGCACTATGTAAAGGGTGAAGGCCCGGCTATTCCTCCGGCCAAGGCTGCGGATTAACTTCCGCACGAATTCAATTCTCCATTTCTTTGTGGACCTGTGAGTTGCTGGATTCTACTGATTTTCGCAGGCTAGGGAGGGGAAAGTGAGGGTGATGTCGTTTGTTTCGGCGTCGGCGCCGTCGATCGTAACGGGTTCTGCGTCGATGCGAGCTGGAATGTTGCACGATTCTTTGCCGCGGCGCTGGCTAAAGTGCTGCGGGTCTAAATCTTCCCACGCAGAAATTGTGTAATGCGTGGACTGTAGAAGCGTGAAATCGTAGAGGCCCTCGGCAATTCGTTGCGCCGCTGGATTTTCACCCTGATCGGCTTTGGCCATGATGGTGATTTCGCCGGGAGGGCGGCCGTCCTTCCATTTCAACTGCACGCGAATCTTGCGAGTGGGATATCCGTCAGCGACTTGTATATCGACTTTCAAAAGTTGTTGGCCGTCTTTCAGCGTAATCACGCTGGTTTCGCTTTGATTCGCTACACCGGGATAGAATGCGCGCGGGTACGGCGAATTGGGATCCAGCCGATTTAGGCGGTTGAAAACCAGAATGTAATCGCCCGGACCAATGTGATCGAACTCAAAATCTGCTTTGGAGCCCTGAAATCCCCAGAGGCCTGGTTCAGTGTCTTTATACTTTTCCGCGCGATAAAGCTCCACCGAAGCAATCTTCAAGGGTTTGCCATCAGGACCCAGAACGGCGCCACGAATTTTGCCGAGAGGGAGGGCGTCCACGTTGTATTCGTAGCAAGCGCCATTCGGAATTTTGAAAGGCGGCAAAGCGCCGGGCAAAGTTCTCTCGGATAGTTCCATGCGAGCCGGCAGGCTGGCAGAAAAATGATATTCGCCGGAGTGAACGTCGTAGAAAGAATAGACACCGTTTGGTCCCGTGCTGGTGGCAAAGCGATCATATTTGGAACGGAGTTTTAGTTTGATGTGAGGAAGAGGATCATCCGGGTCGTCTGCGGGAGCAAGAAGAGGCGGATCGGCGCGGCGAAGAACTCCGAAGACGGAGGCGATTTGCTGATGGTTGCGCATAGCGCGCAATTGCGGGATCAAAGCACGGCCATCGGCGACCGGACGCGTGCCGCTGCAAATCGTGGCGAAAAGCCGGCCTTCCGTTTCCTGTTGGGTGAAAACGATATACTGGTCGCCCTTGCGAAAGTGATAGCCGCAATCACCGTCATCGCCGCCGGAAAAAACATCAATTTCTGCGGTGTCGGGCCCGGCGAACTTTTCATCAATTTTAAAATGATAGCGAAATATTGGCGTAGCATCCGATGCAGGAACTGCGGGCGCCGCGGATTCTGAATCTGCGGTATTGGCTTCAGAACCCGCTGCAGCCGACACGCTTTCAATAGCCGTGACAGTTCCAGTGAATACAACGTCGTCTGACTGCAATCCCGGGCAAACGCCCGGAGGAGCTTTTGAACAGGTGCAGGCGGATGCTATGGCCGGCGAAAAAAATAAAATCGGAAGAAGTTTTAGAATTAAACGCGAAGTCATCGTCGATATCCTACATGGAGCGGAGCGTGGAATCGAGCGCGGAGGCTTAAATTTCGTAAGCAATGGCTAATTGGGGAGTAGTTCATACTGGAACATAGCGACGCTGGAAGGTGTTTGAGAAAAAGTACGGGCTTTATGCTCCCTCCCACATCCGAAATCCCCCAAGGATTGCATTCTCGTTGCGTCCCATTTGCGTGTGGGGTGGCAATTTTTTGAGTTTCTTTACGTTTCCTCCCCCCAGGACGACGTAGTCGGCTTCCAGAGCATTGATCAGTCTTTTCGTAACTTTAAATACTTCTTTGCGCCACTTTTTCTTTCCCAGACGTTTGAGCCCTCTGATACCGAGATAGTCCTCGTACGTCTTGCCATGCTTGTAGGGCAAGTGAGCGAGTTCCATAGGCTCCAGAACTCCGTCCACAATCATTGCAGAGCCGAGACCGGTTCCCAGGCCGAGAAACAGCATCCGCTTCCCGTGATAGCTGCCAAGAGCTTGCATGGCTGCGTCATTTAAGATTCTGACCGGACGGCCGAAAGCTTTTTTGTAATCGAAGCCCACCCAGCCGCCTCCGAGATTTACGGGCTCGCGCATGGGACGGCCGGCTGTTACCGGAGCGGGATAGCCGATGGAGACGCGATCGTATTTCCAGTTTTGAGTCACTTTCTTTACTTCGCGGACCATTTTCTCGGCCGTCATGGTGGGACCAGAGGGGATTTTAACCGGCTGTTTTTGTCCGGTGGCCTGCGCTTTTATGTTTGTGCCGCCCACGTCGAGCACAAGAATTTTATGAGGAGATTTCGCCATGGTCTGTTTTCGTTCAGGAGCTTTCGTCTGAAGTTTCTTTATGGGGCTTTACCAATCCACCAGAGAACCTTCGCCAAAATTTTCCATTTATGTTTGCTGTCGAGCGTGATCGATTGATACTCGCGATTTTCCGGCTGCAAGGTATCTGTATGTCCATAACGCTCTAAGCGCGATACAGTCAGACCCATATCTTTATGCCATGCAATAACAATTTTTCCGTTGAGCTCACTACGCTCACTTTGCGAGGAATCGACCGCAACGATATAACCATCTTGAAGCAAAGGCATCATGGAATTACCTTTCACGCGCAGACAGCTGGTGGCTGCGGGATTGGGGCACCAGTCCTTGGGGGCGGCAATCATGCTTTCCAGCGGAGCGCCATGAAGCACAGAGGTGTCATCACCCCTCTCGCCGTGTGAGGCTGCAACAACTTTCAGCAAGGGAATAGCAAGCAGCTGAACCTTGCCTGGCGAAGATTTTTTGCCGGCGCCGCCGGCGTTCACGATCTCGAACTCAGGGGCGGTGCTTTTCAGTAGGCGTTGGCGCAAACCCGGGACCACGCGCATCAAGTCTTCATTGCGAAGTCCCGCGCGGCCCCAGAAAAACCAGCAATCCGGATCGCCGGCTAAATTACCAAGCTCGATGTAGGCGTGAGAAGGGGGCTCTTGAGCGCCGCGCTCCCAGCGAGAAATGGTCATGGCCGAACAGTCCAACCTTTCTCCGAGGGCGGTTTGATCGAGATGCAGATTGTGACGCAACTCCAGAATAGCTTTCGCCCATTTCGGGGTGGCGGCAATTCGCGATTTATTGTGCGTTTTCTCCAAAATATTCTCTTATTAACAATATGCCCCCACCGTACAAAGCGCAAGACGCAACGCCGCAGCCTTCTCTAACATTTGCGACTAGTATCTAGAGTTACGAACGAGTATGGTTAGTCAGGTCTCGTTCGAAGGGCCGGCTTCAATCGTTGGTCCCTCCACATGCCAAATGGGGCTACTTTTTCAAATCAGTCGAAGGCGAACTATGTCCAACACATCCACTCAGTCGATTCCGAAGAATCTTTCGAAGCCGGTTTCGAGTGACGGCAACGAACGCAGCACGCAGAATAAGATTCTGCGCGGCCTCCCCGGCAAAGAATCTCGAGCCGTTTTTGCAATCCTCGAATTCGTAGAACTTCCAACAAGAACTATCTTGAATGAGACGGCCACGCCGATTGAGTTCACTTATTTTGTGGAAAGCGGCTTGGCCTCTGTGCTGAACATAATGGAAGACGGGAAGAGCGTGGAAGTTGGGTTAATGGGCAAAGAAGGTTTTGCGGGAATACCGCTTCTGGTTGGATTCAAGACCAGTCCCAGCCGCGTGGTGATGCAGATTCAGGGCAGCGCATTCAGGACTCGCGCGAAAGATTTTTTGGCTTTGTTGCCAGAATGCCCGCAACTGGAGAAAGCGTTATTTCGACTGTCGCAGGAAATGTCGGTGCAATCGGCGCAGATCGCCGCCTGCAACAGACTCCATGAAGTGGATGAACGGCTGGCTCGATGGCTGCTGATGTGCCAGGACCGCTTGGGGGGAAATAAGGTTCCGCTGACGCAGGAGTTTCTAGCGCATATGCTGGGCACCCGGCGGGCGAGCGTAACAGTAGCGGCGGGTATGCTGCAAAAGGCCGGATTGATCGATTACACGCGCGGAGAAGTGAAGATAGAAAACCGCAAAGAACTGGAAAACGCAGCGTGCGAATGTTACGGGACAATCGTGCGGCAGGCGCAGATTTGGCACAGCGAAGCGGAAAAATAAAGTTTGGTACGCCAGCGAACAGACACCGTCACGCGATGTGACCACGAAGGTTGAAAGCCTGCTCCACGTTGTCTGAGAAATTCTAGGCGTCGTTGTTTCGTGGGGAGAACGTCAGTTCTGCTCGTCTTTCTGCCCGGTAAATCGGGGTCCGGGCGAATGACAATTACGAGGACACGAAAAACAATTAAGAAAGTTGGGGTGAGCGACGGTCAACGCATTTCGTTTCTCGGTGGCGATCTACGATTCCTTTGCGTTGTCCGAGGCGCAACAATGGCCACAATAGATGAGATTAGTTTCTTACCGAGATGGACAAAACGGGTTCGGACGGACGGAGGAGGCCGTGACCCCTTAGGTCTATTCCGCGTCACTGAGAACTGATGATCTTCTCCAAGGCATCATCACCACTACAGATCGTGCCCGCTATTAATCCTTTTATTGTTGGTCGCTTTGGCACGCTCAACAGGCCGGCTCGCCACGAAAGTTCGCAGATTACATTCGTGAATCTCATCTCTGAAAATCGAGAATGCCACGTCAAAGCACGATACCTTTCGTTGGCGGAACGAAGGAGGTTCGCAGCGAATGCGGTTCAGTCGTTCGAGATCCACCCTGGGTCTCTGTGAGGCATTTCGCATTGCTCGACACTTGAGTTAATCTTCCAGCGTTAAACTACGGCTTGGACAACCATTGCATCTTTGGATTCTATTTTCTCTCTTGACAAACCGTATGGGCCATACGATCATATAAATGAAAACTTACTCGACTGCTGAAGTGGCAGTGCTCCTCGACATTAGTTGGGATACGCTCCATCGCTGGATGAGAGAGAAAAAAGTTCCAGTTCCCGCGGCAAGATCGCTGGGAAAGATAAGTGTCCGTCTTTGGACGGAAGAAGCCGTCGAGAAAGTGCGAAAATATAAAGCTGAACACTATTGGGGCAAAGGCGGTCGAAAGAAAAGAAAGAAACAGAGCGAGTGATGAAGCGGGACGCGCCGGTGCGATCAACACCGACGCGCCCCTCACCACCATCACCTTTAGGGAGGCAACGATGGCTGGAACAGAAGTTATCTACTTTCCATTCTCCGCGCAACTCAGCTCGCGCTCGTTGTTTCCGGCTCTGCTCCCTCCTGAGCCAGTCTCAGAATCGCCTCCTTAGCTGAAGTCGCACTTGTTTCTGTCGAGCTAGGTCGCACTTCCGACCGCCTCGCTATCCGTGTGTCCCAACATTTCATTAACTGCCGAACGCGTCTCTCGCCGCAAGCAATGGAGGAGATTCAAATGCAAAAGGCGCATCTGTACGAAGCAATTCTCTTGGTGAATCGAGGTGTTGATGAAGCCGTGCGCGGTCTCGAACGCCTCAAGCGTGCCAAGGACTCGCAGCTGAACCCCTTGTGCTTCGACGAAGAGCTAGTGCTCTTCGAAGATCACCGCGCGCGGCTCAATTCTTATTTCTGCAGCGCCCTTCAACAGTCAGAGCTGCAAGATTCGGCCCGGTTCGGGACGCGCCACCGCGAGTACGAGAAGAACACCTTGGACGAAGTGCAGGTCTATCGGGACGTGCGGGTTCTAGAAGATAGCCGGCGCGTGGAGGGCAAACCACCCAAGGTAAGGTTCTTCACACCGGAAGAGCAGCGGGAGTGGGAACGGCAGTACCCCACGCCACCCGGCGATGTTCCGAGCTCGAAAGAGGAGGCCAAACCATGAGAAAGAAAAAAGCAGCGGCGAAACCAACGGGGGATTTACCCAGGCCTGGGAAGCAGTATCCCGGCGTGCGCGGCAAGATCGTGGATTGGGCCGAACACGTCTTCGAGGAAGGGATGCTGTACGTGCGGGTGCGCTTCACGGATAAGACCGAGCTGTGCTGGACGCTACAGACGGCGCATGTACTCAGGGAATCCGACCTGAGTGACTGGAAAACGGGAGACTTCAAACAACTGAAGCTGTACGCGGAGAACGAAATCGGTTGGCCGGAGTGACCAGAAAAACCGGTCTCGCCAGGTGCCAGGCTGCTCTCCAATACAGCAGGAACGTAAACCTAGATCGCGAGAGAGGAGATTTTATTCGGTTCTACGGTCGAAGGTATCACTCCAAACCGTCAAGACGGTTTGAAATCGGTTATGCCAAACTCAAAAATTGCGGAGGCAGGACGCGCCGCTCAATTCAAACCCGGTAATCCAGGTGGGCCCGGGCGACCCAAAAAGACTCCGTCGACCGACGCACTGCGGCGCATTCTAAACGACGAACGCAATGCGGACCCCTTGCTATGGCCCTTTTCCGAAAAGCCAAGAAGGGGTCATACCAGGAATTCAAAGAAATTGCTGATCGGGTGGAGGGCAAGGCCTCGCAGCGCATGACGACGATTCTAATCGACCGGGTACATCGCCTGGTTCAAGCGACTGCTGAGGCGAGACCGACCGCCCAGCTAGCGCTAGCGAATATTACGGCAAACACGGCACCGGGCCGTCAGCGAATGCTCGGTTTCCGGTCGGTGGAGGAAGCAAAATCAATTGTGCTCGGCGACGCAGTGGCCGTGTACTACGTCCCTCTCGATAAGTTGAAGACCTACGTGGCAGGTAGTGACGCGAAGGCGCTGCTTTACGGGGGTAATGAACTTCTTTATCAAGTAATGGCCGGTACAGAAGTCCGGTCTTCGGTGACGGTGGAGAAGGTAAACAGTGTGTGGAAAGTTACGACGATGGGCCGCCCGACACTCGCAAAAACGTTATTTAGCATGCGGAACGAAAACGCGCAGAAGCCCAAAACCGGAACGACGTCGTACTTCGAGGTGTTTGTGCCGGCCCTTAATCTTCGCTTTCTTGGGCACCTGCTCGAGAGCCAATTTTTCTTGGTCCCTATGAAAAGCGACGTAACTTTGGATTTTAGAGCGGGAAAGGCATAAGAGTCTGATGTTCGGTTGCGAAATGGAATGGCTTACCGAAGAAGATTGCCTAAAAGGTGGAAATGGTAGTAGCGACCGGTCATTAGAAATCTGAAGCCGCAGCCTGGTACTTGCCGACGGCCTCCCCAATAACCCCTGTTAACTCGACGCCGTAACACATTGATTTAACTTACCTGAGATCTGCGAAAATATGTTGAGTGACTCAATACTACCGCTTGGGGAGCAGTTCTGAATTGATGAACGTTACCACAGCGGCGGTTTCGTTGGCTGTGCGGCGCGTTACGGTCGTTTGCATGCCGGCTTTGCCTGCGTTGCCCCACCCGAAATTGCGGACGTCCCACGTGCCGTTTGGCAGAGCGGCTGGATTGATGCCGGGAATCGCCGTGACATTCAGAAGCTCCATCGTACGGCGAGTTTCGGTATGACAGCTTACGCAATCGGTGTTGAAGAAAAAGCTTTTGGTGGGATCGGCAATAGTGTCGAGGATTTGTTTGGATTCATCGGGGGAAGGCGGTGAGGTGGCGAAAACCGTGAATGTTGCGACGCCGCTGCGTGCGGAAATCGGAAGGCTAGTGGGCGAGACTGCGGCGTTTTTGCAGGTGATGGAGTTGAGATTGTTGGTGTGCGGTTCAGGGAGTACGCGGGGGTTGGTCCCTGTCGGATTTAACATTTGCGCGAATTGTTGATTGCCGTCTAGGGTTGGTCCGTGTGCGGGGCCGAAGTGGCCAGCATGATCCCCGAGCATGGACAGGAATATCCAAGGCGCAGGCGCTGTTGCGGGAAGTCCGGCGACGGCCATGGAGCCTAAGCGTTGGGAGGAGATGTGCCTTTCGAGGAACGACAACATTTCGTTGCGCACGCTGTTGACGGTGGCGGGGTCCGCCAAACCGGGGTGAACGCCGAGCGAGACGCCGGCGGTACTCACGGCGTGGCCTCCTAGTTGGCCATCATTTAGCTTGGCTCGCAGAGAGGCGACGTCGGTGACTACGGAGTCGAAGGCATTCATATCGGCCACGAAGCGGGGGAAACAATCTGTTTGGGCGGGCGGGTCGGGTGTTGCGGTTATGAAGTCGAAGATAAGGTGGCCAGCGATGTCCAGGACTTTCGGGCTGCCGTCGGGATTTTTGATGACGGGCTGAATGATCAGGCGGATTTCTGGAAGCTGGCCGTATTGCGCGTGGATGTCGCTGGAAAGGCCGGGCGCGCCGGCGTCAATGCGAATGCCCGCGACGAACCAGGCGTCGGGAGTTTGCGCTTCCTTAGGCAGGCTAATTTGGCCGTTCGCGCCAGATACTACCTGCGAGGCCGGGCCATCAGCGATCGCGAGAAATTGTTGAAACTCGGCATCGGACCAAACAGGATCGCGCTTAGTCGCGTCCTGGGGATTTGGCGTGGTGATGTCGCGAACCACGATAAGGTTGGCGAAATCCGCGGCTCGCGTGGGCGCTGGAAACAACCAGGAGACGTCGTTCGCGGAAAGAGGTGGCACGGCTGGCTTGGGTTTGGACTTGCAACCCCATCCGCTGACGCCGCAAACGATCAAGGTGCCGATCAGTGCAGGCCTTCGATACCGCAATGAGAAACTTCCGGAACTGTGCATGCGAATCTCCTCAGATTGCGCGCTGATTTTTTTGAGCACGCGTTTGTGCGAAGGCCAAAAACTCACAGGGTCTTGAGATATTCGATCAATGCGCGCCGCTCGTCGGGGCTCAGGCTGCGGCCGATGACGCCTTCTTTTGAGCGGTCATCGCTGAACTCGTGGCCGGAATTGCTGTTGCCTCTTATGGTGGTATCAAACTCAAAGCCGCCGGGAAATTCATCGGTGACATAGCCAACGTTCACAGGATCGTACTCGCGATTGCCGAGGTAGAATTTTTTCGGCCGCTCGGCCACGGGCGAAAGCAGCGCGTAGATGTTGGGCACCGAGCCATTATGAAGGTACGGCGGCGTGGCCCAGACGCCGTTCAGTGGCCGAACTTTGTAAGACAGCAAAGCCCGAACGTTGCTCGGGCGGTTGCCGTTCATCTGCTCGCGCACGGCTGGAGAGATCGGCGGTCGTTGACTGTCGTACCAGTGAGCCAAGGTCATATCCACGACTTGACCGAGCGCCACTCCGAAATCATTGGACGTGATCCCCAAGCTCGGCGGAATCGCGACGCGGCGATTTTTCATGTCTGCTGCCTCGGAGGGGTCGGTGCCGACGTGCGTGACGTCAATCTGTTCGAGGTTGAGGTAACGCTCTTTGGCGGCATTCGGCTGCGACCATTGCGGCGAGTTCCAGAATTCCTGATCGGTGATCGGAGCCATGTGGCAACCCTGGCAGATTTCCTTGTAGAGAACCGCGCCTTTCGCGGCGAGCTCGGTATTGATGGGCGGCAAAATATCCGCCGGCCATTTTGGCGAGCGCAGACCGTTGAATCCGGTGGACGCATCCGGCGGCGGCGTTCCGGCTAGAAGTTGTTCGAGCTTGTAGAGTTCCTCGGGTCGCACGGTGGAAGCGAACAGATCATTTTTCGCGCCAGTGAGATTCACTGGCGCGCCGACGCCAAGAGCTTCGCCAGCATTGCGCGTCATGGGCTGCTCGATCGAACCGTTGTACTGCACCCACTCGAACCAGGAGGCCTGCCAAATTCGCGGGAAGTGAACGGGAGCGGAAAAGCCGTCCCAGTTGGCGGGTTCATCGAGGTCAATTGCAAAGACGACGTCGCCGATACGATTCAGCGCGTCGAGACGCGCAAAGCCTTCCGTGATTGTCTGATGATTGCTGTTAAATTCGAGACGAATTATTTTCTCGACCTGCGATTTCACTGGTTCGAATTGCTTGCGGAGATCCGCTTTCGCCTGATCGCTTGCACCCGGGCCAAGAACGCGATCGGCAAAGCGATCGAAACGCGGCGGCAGATACCAGGTGTAAAGCAGCGACATCGCGACGCCCTTCTGAAATTCGTTGAGATTCGTAAGCGCTGGGCCGCCATCAATCAGGACGGTAGTGTTCTTATAGGTGAAGCGGCCGGTGTGGCACGCGGCGCAGGTCAAGCCCATCGCGGTCATGTCCACATTCGTCTGCGGGTTCTTCCACGGAGCGCCACTCGCGTCGCGCATCGGTCCGCCCTGCGCAAAACCAATCGGCATTTGTGATTTTTCGGGATGCGCTGTGTCTGGAATGAAGCCGTAGCGGTCGAGGTAGGTCTGCTCGCTCAGCAGTCCGGAACCGGTGGACGAAATCGGCGGCTGTTCCAGAGCCATGAACCATTCATAGGGGATGCCGAAAGTTTGCGTGCCTTGGTCGGCGTGGTGGAACCAATCGCGCTGCGCGAAGGTCCAATTTTGATCGAGCCACACGACTTTACCGAGCGGCGGATAGGTCGGCGGCTCGACTGTGAAATTATCTTGCCAGAAATACACGCCGACAACGAGCAGGATGACCACGATGGCAAACGCAATTATCTTTTTCATATCCGCAGCCCCCTCAGGACTTGCCGGGTTTCGAGATGCACCGCTGGGGATTTACCCCAGTCATGCTGCGAAGCGTTCCTAGTGGATTACCAATTGTGCAAGAGACTACTACTATTTGAAGGCCCGGGCAACGGTAGTCTGCGGCGAAAAGCGGGCGGCAGGCGAAAGTAGTTTTGCAGCGGCGCGATCGCGATTTATTTTTTGGCAGGTTGCGGAGGCGCGGCCGCCTTTGCCAGGCACTGCCGTTCGACCACGCCGGTGACAACCTTGTACGGCATGCACGTGGCATGCGACGGGTCAAGCTGGCGCACCAGAAAATTGTTTACTTCCGGACTAAGCTTCGGTTGCGCGATTTCCCACGCAGTTTCAACGCAGAGCTGCTCTTTGGGCGTCAGGTGCCAGGAAAGCGGCGGATCCAAGGGACAGGCAACGCCATCGGACATTTCACCAGCAGCCGGAGGCGTGTAGCGAACGAGCATCCAGGTAGTTTGAAATCCATCCGCGTTGAGAAGCTTCTGAAGATCTTCTCCGATCGCGGTGTCGCGGACGATTTGCCCTTCGGAGCGGACGGTCAGCATTGTATTGATTGGAGAACCCAGCTGGTAATACCATTTTTTAAATTTTTCGGTATCCGTCGGCTCGCTATTTGGGAAAGCATCGAGCTGCAAAATCAGAATTCGCTTCGAGCCAGGTGCAGAAGCGCTGACGGCTTTCTTGAGCCATTCCGACAAAATAAAAACTCCTGAATTATCGAAGTAGCCGCCATCGCCAAGATGCGCTTTATCGGGCGGATTGTCCGGGCGCGCTTCTGGAGAAACATAGGGGAACGCGGCGGACATGCGCGCGGCGGTTTCCAGAAACACGTCCCGGCCCGGATAGTTTTGCTGCAGACTTCGCACGCAATGATATTGGTGCGGTTCGGTTGGATCACAGCCGGGAAACTGATTGTTGGTAAAAACAAACGGATCGCCGGTGAGCGCGTCGGTGGAGTTCAGCAACAGCACCGGCCAATCGGGATTGCGGTGTTTGCCGGCCAAACGCCGCTCGGTGTGCTGGAAGCGTGCGCTCTTCAACAGAGAACGTTCCAGCGCCCAGCCGCGGTCGGCGCGGCTCCAGGAAGTTGCGGGCCCCGGAATAAAAATGCGGCGCAGGTCGGGATGAGTGAGTCCCCAGGCAACGGCTTCGAGACTGGAATTTTGCGCCCATTTCCCGGGAGTGTCGTCCGTCGCCGGCGCTTCCAGACAGCGCACGTAAAACATCGCGCCGACCGAACCGCCCGAAACTCCGCTGATGGCCAGGACGCTTTTCTGGAAGCCGTTGACCGAAGGGTCTGCGCGCAATCCGCAGAGCACTTTGCTGGTCCACGCGGCGGATTGGATGCCGCCGCCTGCCGCGGCTACAACGATCAGCGGCTCGGGAGCGTTTTGAAATACCAGTTCCGGCGTGGGCAGCGCAGCGCTATCCCGCAGATCCACGGTGGAGAAAACATGATCGGAACTGCCGAGCTGCGCCATGCAGAAAAGGAAAACGCCGAGCACCACCAAAACCGGAAAACGAAAACGATCCACGAGGAAGGTGATACCCGCAAGCAAACCGCTCCAGAAAATCAGGAACAACAGCAGGAAATCCAACACCGAGTTGGAAGGGCTGCCGCTTCCCCACTCGTATACGTTGCGCAGTTCACGCAAAGTGCTCTCGCCGGTAATCCAGTAGAAGACGAGAAAAATGAACATCACGATCATTACGAAACGATGACCGGAATGCAGCACCGAAGGATGCCCGGGTGTTGGCTGGGTTCCATAGCCAGGACCGAGACGAGCGAAGAGACGGCTGATGAGGCCATCATGAGCCGCGTAGCTGCCAGGAGCGGCGCGCGAGCGCGTTCCGTGTTTGAAAGAGCGAATCCAAGCGCCGCCAAAAATTTTCCGCAGAACCAGAAAAGCGGGAAAGGCGAATACTTCGAGCGCATCGTCATTTTCTGGCTTAGCAAAACGCAAAGCGCCCAAAAAGAAGAGCATTACGATAAGCAAACCCAGGAGCCATCCGCAGACCGAATAGAGCAGAAACCCGACAGCCAGACCCGTTGCGACTCGTCCAGCCGTGCTCATGAAACGGCAGATCGAATAGAGAAAGAGGACGTAACACACACCGCCGTACACGTACAGGCAAGCCACGCCACAGAGGGAGACGCGATCCTGCGGCGCGGCCTGGACGATCCAGCCATCCGCGCGCTCTTGACCGTAGAGCAAAATCAGGAAACAACTGGTTATCGCCGCACTTACCAAGAGAGACGCCAGGCACGCGGCCGTCAACACCTGAAACAGATCCAAATCCGCAACGCCGTGAAACATGGAAGTCCCGAAGGCCCACGGCAAGCCAAAACCGAGAAGGGTCAAGAAAATGAGGGGAACGCGCATCATGTAGAGGAGAAGAAAACGCCTTCGCCAAGTCTGCATGGCAACCTCCTTATAGCGTAAGGACGAGGAGCCGAGAGGTGGGTGACCTAGGTATAAGAGCCATCACGTAGCGTGCACGTTACCACAATGCGGTCGCGGGATGGAACGCTCAGTTCTGTACGGTCAGACCACTGTGCAAAGACTGTGCAAAGAAGTAGGCTTAAAAAATTTATAAATTATTGAAAAAATTGGGGTGAGCGACGGGGTTTGAACCCGCGACCCTCGGTGCCACAGACCGATGCTCTACCAGCTGAGCTACGCTCACCACACGTTGATTGGAAACAGTTTAACACTTTTTTTCTCAGGCTGCTTTTGTTTGCATGTTTGCAATCGGAGGCAGCTTAGCGATTTCATTCGCATGGAACTCAGGTCGAGCATGTGTATATATTCGAACCATTCTGTCACTACCGTGGCCTATCCAGAGGCGAATCATCGGAAGTGAAACGTTGTTCTCGACCAAGAATGACACCCGACCATGTCTGAAAGCATGAAGGCCACACTTCGGAATCCCCAGCCGCTTCAAGACAGGATGT
>DATNLR010000091.1:0-47268 GCA_035602755.1 Binatus sp. (SeqCode)
CTAGCGCCGGGTGTCCAGCTCGGGTACTCCACCGCCAGCACCGACACCGGACACGTTGGAACCTCCACGGACGGATCTTTTGCGCTGGGACATCCGCAAAAGATTATCGATTTCGGATATCGCGCAGTTCATCTGATGACCGTCATTGGCAAGCGGATTACGTCCGCGTTTTATGGCGAGAATCCACAACACTCGTATTTCGACGGATGCTCCACGGGTGGGCGGCAGGCGCTGATGGAAGCGCAGCGTTTTTCGAACGATTACGACGGGATCGTTGCCGGAGATCCTGTCGCGTACTACACGCACCACCATGTGGGAGGCAATCTGTGGGTGCTACGGCAGATGTTCAACAATCCTGCCAGCACGGTTTTCACTACTCAGGATATGCTTCTGGGAAATGCGGTGAACGCGGCGTGCGACGCGCTCGATGGCGTGGTGGATGGCGTTCTGAATAATCCGCGGCGTTGCCACTTTAATCCCAAAGCGCTGCTGTGCCAGGGAACGCAGACGCCTCCGAGCTGCCTAAAGAGCGAGCAGGTCGAAGCGGTCAGAAATATATGGACCGGGCCGGATCAGTTGGTGCACCAGCGCGGCTATTACCCGCCATTTGAAAGAGGTGGAGAAGCGGATGGCTGGCCCGCGAGCATTTCACCGCAACCGCCGCCTGCGCCGCAAACGGATAATCATGCGGCGATTGGAATTTCGTTCTTCGCTAATTTCGTCTTCGACAATCCGAACTGGGATTTTCGAACTTTCAACTGGAACTCCGATCCAGCGTATGTGGACAACAAAGTGGTGATTGGGAACCAGACCTTGGCGGCAGCTTTAAACTCGATCAATCCAGACCTGAGCCAGTTTCGCGCGCATGGCAACAAGCTGATCCAGTATCACGGCTTCAGCGATCCTGAAGTTCCGCCCGAGACGAGCATCCAGTATTTCCAGAGCGTCAGGAATTTTCCGGACTGGTCAGGCGGAACGAGCGCGGAGCGCGCGTCGCAAGAAAAAACTCAGGAATATTACCGGCTTTTCATGGTGCCGGGGATGAACCACTGCAGCGGCGGGCCGGGCGCTAACGTGTTCGATATGTTGACGCCGCTGGTGCAGTGGGTTGAGCAGGGCGTTGCACCGGAAAAGGTCATCGCAACGCATTACGTCAACAACGTGCCGACGCAGGGAGTCGCGTTTACGCGTCCGTTGTGCCCCTACCCACAGGAAGCGGTGTACCAGGGTACCGGCGACACAAACGACGCGAGCAACTTCGCCTGTAAGTAAACTGCATCTGCCGCGCCTAGGCCGCTGATCAATTTAGACATCTGATACGCTCCCGAGCTGGGCTAATTTCTGTTGCGCCTATGTCGCTTGAGAGAATCCGCTGACATGCACGGCGATCAATTCCACCGCAATCGCTCGGCTGCAATCGCCGAATACGTTGGCTAGTCGGTATCCGGGGGTTCTACCTCCGTGGTGATCGTGTCGATGAAGAAGGTTGCAGCCAGCGGAGCCGGAATCGTTTTGTACACAGTTGGAGCCCGGTGAAAATCGAAGAATTCGTGGAGATCGTTGGTCGCGCGTTCATCGGCAAAACCAAGACTGCTGAGAGCAAAAATACCCTCGATCCCTTTCAAGATGCTGCCGAAATCGCATTTCTCATTGCTGATGTAACCTGCTTTAGCTGAATAGGCCGAAACCACAACGAGCGGCACACGAAAGCCGAGCTGATAGTCGCGCTGATTTGCGCCCGTCTGGAAAACCGGCGGAACGTGATCGTACCAACCGCCCCAATCGTCCCAGGTTATGAATATGGCGGTATCTTTCCAATAGCCGGTGGCGTCGTCGCAGCTTGTATTATTTCCGATCGCATTCACGACGGCCGCTACCCACGACGGGCCTTGCCCGCTGTTGATCGGGTGGTCAGAATATTGTCCGGCCGGCGTAATCCAACTTACTTGCGGAAGCGCGCAGTTGGCGATGTCGTTTAGGACGTCGGGCGGTTTCGTGTCCACGTAACCGTTCGATTCGCCCTTAACCCAGTCTGGTCCGGTGCAAACACCATTCACCGGCATGCAAATATTCGCGAGCGAGTTCGGCGCTACCCACAGGCTGCTCTGTCCTGCTGCGTAATACGTCCAAGTGATTGGAGGGTTATGCTTAGCAAGCAGATAATCCATGGCATTGCGGTCGAAGCATTCCACCGTTTTATCGCCGGGCGTTTCGGTGCCGAACGGGAATTCGGCGCTATCGTTGGGCCTGATCAGTTGAACAGATTCTCCAGACCCGCATCCGTAATTTGTGTCCGCATTCTCTGCTACAAAGATACCCAGCATATCGTCGGTAGCGGTGGGGGCAGAGGTAGCGCCAAAAATAAACTGGTGCGCCGGATAGCTCGGGCCTTGATTGGTCTGAAACATCAGGTTCGCCCACCCGTATGTGGTGGCTAGCGTGATGTAGGGATCGAGAAGACCGCCTTTTGTTCCATTCGTGTTTGTTACGGGCGTGTTGTACACATACATGAACTGAGAATAGCTAAAGGCCGGCACCACGCAGCCAAAGATGTTGGCGCCGCAAACTTGTGGAACGACGGCTGCCGGTTTGTTGGTGATTCCCTGATTCTTGTATTCGAAATTGAACCCGCTGACCGTTCCGTTAAGATCTGGGCCGCCATGGCTGTGGTCTAGGTCAAAGTTCGTGGCCAGGCCGACGGGCGTTAATGGCACGATCTGGCTATCGGCATTCACATAGGTTGACGCGATGTCGTATTTTCCCGCCGTAACTGACACGCTGCATCCCGGCACGCCGCCGTTTGCGGTACATAATCCCTGAAACAAATTGTCCGGCGTGCGGTTTTCCTGAAAGATCACGATAACGTGCTTGATCGGTGTGCTGCCATACTGAGCGTGGGCCGAAGTTGTTGCGAAAAGACCGGCGGTGAGAAGAAACGGTACCATGAGGCTGGGTTTCATAGGATTCTCCTTCTAGGAAGTGGCGGGGACGAGGTGCGCTTGCGCCTAGCGCGACGGACCTACTATCTTCCACTTTGTGATATTTGGTCAACCGCATAAGGCTCGGTTCCGCATGGGCCGGTACTATTACCGTGTTAGCGAAATAAAACACCCTAGGCCGGCTGCCCATCGCGAAGGCGTAAAGCCCACCTTCTGATGGTGTAGGCCTTAGTTCAACGTGTCGGCGCTAGAAACACAGAGGGGGTGGGAAAGTTGCGGAGTTTCTTAGACTGGAGAACTCAGTAAGCTTTTATGAAATCGTTGAGCCGGAATTGAGGACCGGGATAGATCCGTGAAAGATCATCCCCCGGTCCGCTTGGTCTGAAAGAATTTAGTTCTTTTCGCTGAAGCGAAACGGTCAGAAGCCCGCTCCGAAACCGTGTCCACCGTGATGACCACGCTCGGTTTCAAGCTGTGCCATTTTGGTTTGCTGTTCGGGCGAGAGCACTTGATAGATCGCAGCTTCAACCTTGGCGTGCGCCAGCATATTCCGCGCGATCAGGCTACTCATTGAGTTGGCAGCTTGTTCCATGGCGGCCGCGTCGTTCGAATGGATCGCATTCTGAAGAGCCGTACGCGCGGTTTTCATGCTACTGGACGCGCTGGACTTGCTCGTCGCTGCGGTAGAAATAATGTTCGTGACCTGCGTCTGCTGCGCGGAGGTCAACGACAATACGGTGGTCAGATAGTTGACCCAATGCTGCGTCATTTTCGCCGAGTGCGCCGATGTTGACCCGGTTTGTTCGGTAGCCGTGTTTGCTGTCTGGGCAAAAAGCGCTGGCGTGGTAAACGCGCAGGTTAACACCAATGTAATGATTGTCTTTTTCATCTTGGTAACCTCTCTTCCTTGTTCGACATAGGTTTCATCAAGCATCCTATGCTTGATTGTGGAATTCTCGTGCGTCTTACTAAAGATAATTCCGGATTGCGGGTAAAAAGTTCCCAAAAAATCTTTCCGGTATTCGGAAAATTTATGAAACCTTGGATGGGGTCTGGCGTCTGATTATATTGAGCGGCTGCACTCGCGCACGATTGGTTGTGCAGCGCTCACTCGTAGAAAGTCGGCGGGCCCACCGAGTTTTCCGCGGGAAACTTGTGATCTTCGAAGGAGGTATTTGTATCGATGCGTCCGAAAATAAATCGATTACTATGTGCAATGACTCTGCTCACTGTTGCCATTCCAGTCTGGGCACGCACACATTCCACCACCGCATATTCCGACGGCACTACCACCATCGCCGGAACCCACTTGAAAGCCGGCGATTATCAACTGAAGGTTGAGGACAATGGAACCGAACTTCAAGTGATTCAAGATGGCAAACTCCTGGCCCACGTCCCAATCCAATGGGTTCAGCTTCCCAATAAAGCCAAGACCACCGAAGTGATGCTCGACAACAATCAAATCACCGAAGTGCAATTCGGCGGAGAAACACAAGCAGTTCAGATCCGCTCGAACCAGTAAGAAAGAGGCAGCCGCGAGGGCGAGCGGAGTCTCGCCCTCTTAGTTTTTTTGCGATCCTGGCAAGCGTCAGGAGGTGTGATTTGAACCAAGCCGAATGGTACGCCCTTTACTGCGACGCTCTCCTTGAACATGACCCCGCAAAACTTCGCGCGCGAATCCAGATGGCAGAGATTGCCATATTTTCACGAATCCAAGACTTGGTCCAAGACCCCGACTCGAGCCACGAAAGAGAGATCATTGCAAACGCACTGTCTGCACTCCGCGCTTTGCAAAGAAACCTGCAACGTTTCCAAGACGCCCGGCAGATTGCCTAGTAGCTTTTAAGCTTCTTGCGTGGCGCGATTTTCTGCGTGTCAGTTGGAGGAAACCGCTAGCCAAACCTGCATGTCGTTTTCTAATGGAGTTCCAGCCCGCAGCAGCACGGAGGATTCGTCGGAGGAATTCATGAGATACAGCGGGATGAACGTGCTTTTGGTGGGAGAGGATTTCCATGTGGCCGCGCAATCTTTGAGCGATCCGCTACACCGGTGGGGATTTCGATGCCACCTGGCCGGCACTATGAGAGCCACATTGGAATTTTTGAAATCGCGTGGGAGCGACCTGGTGCTCAGCCAGATGCATCTTCCAGACGGAAGCGGTTTCAACTTGCTTTCGACTTTGACGGGGTTGCCGGTCACCGCATTCCTTTGCGTGCCGGTGGAGGACAGCTGCCTTTGGCTACGAGCCATCGACGCAGGACGAAATTGTTGGGGAGAAGAAATGTTGCGGCCCGCCGATTTCGCGCGAGCACTCGAGGAACTCGCCCGGCGGCGACCTGTTGGAACGCTGGCCCAGGCGTCGCTTGCGCACGCCCACGCTGCGTAGCTTACACATGCGAAGACGATATTAATTCGGGGCCATGATTACTAGTGCATCGGTGGCGCTTCCAAATGTTTTGGCGGACGCTTCATGATGAAGCACAGCGGCACCAGACAAGCTACGATGATTGCCAGTCCCGACACTACGTCGGTGTAAGCCAGCGTAGTAGCCTGCTGTTGCAAGAGTGCGGCCGCGCGCCCGTATGCTTGACGCATCGCCTCTGTGGGGCTCAGGCCCTGGCTGCGTAGCGTTGCCGTCAGGCCATCGATCATCTGCCGGAATTGCGGATTTCCTTTGTTCATATGACCAGACAAATAGGTTTGGCGTTCCTGCGCTGAGCGAGTAATAAACGTACTGAGCAAAGCGATTCCAATGCTGCCGCCAATGTTCCTAATAAAACTAATCATGCTCGAAATCTGATTGTTTTTTTCCGGCGGTATATCCACATAGGAAAGTGTGTTGGAAGGCACAAAGATGAAGGCCAGCCCGGCGACCTGATAGACGCGCAACATCGCCGCCGTGCGGAAATCCATCCCCAGCGTGAGGTGCGTCGTCATGTAATACAGCGCTGCTGCAGTAGTTGCAAAGCCTAGCGACATTAGTACTCGCTGGTCCATCTTCGACACCAGGAATCCTGAAAGCGGCATGGTGAGCATCATGATGAAGCCGCCGCCTGCTAAAGCTTCACCGGCGCTTACCGCTGAGTAACCCATCAGAAGTTGCAAGTATTGCGGAATTAAAACAGTCGTCCCGTACAAAACCGCGCCGAGTACAAACATGAAAAACATGGCCGTGGCGAAATTCCGATTCTTCAACAGTTTCAGCTCGACGATGGGATGCTCGTGACGCCATTCCCAAACAACCCAGGTCACCAGCAAAATGATGGCCAGCGCCAACGCCGCGGTGATCCAGTGCGAGGAAAACCAGTCCACTTCCTGACCCTTGTCGAGAACCAGTTGCAGTGTCCCGATGCCGAGCGCGACCAGACCCAGCCCGATGTAGTCAACGCGAATTCCTTTGCGGCGCTTTCTTTCTTCAGTGAGATAGGGCGGGTCGTCCACCAAGCGATGCGTCAGGTAGAGAGAAATCAAGCTGATGGGCACGTTGATATAAAAAATCCAACGCCAACTGTAATTGTCGGTAATCCATCCACCGATCGTGGGGCCGATTGCCGGGGCAACCACCACCGCCATTCCATACACGGCAAACGCCATGCCGCGTTTGGAAGGAGCGAAAGTGTCCGCGAGAATGGCCTGCTCGCTAGGCTGCAAGCCTCCGCCGCCCGCGCCTTGCAGCACGCGGAAAAGTATGAGCATGCCCAGGCTGGGAGCAAGTCCGCACAAGAAGCTGCTGGCGGCAAAGAGCGCCACGCAGGACATGTAAAAACGTTTGCGACCCATGCGCGTGGCCAGCCATGCGCTGATGGGCAGAATGATTGCGTTGGAAACCAGATAACTGGTGAGCACCCATGTGGATTCGTCCGCGCTAGCGCCCAGCGAGCCGGCGATGTGGGGCAGGGCAACGTTGGCAATGGAGGTGTCCAAGACCTCCATAAAAGTTGCGAGAGTCACGGTCACCGCGATAAGCCACGGGTTGTGGCGCGGGCGCCAGGCGGCGACGTGCATTGCCATGGCAGCAGTCGCCATGTTTCAATTTACCTCGCAACGAGTCATATATATTATATACATGCATGTATGTATCTTGTAAAGCTGTGACGATTGTGAGAGAACACAACCCATGACGCCTCTCTCGGCTTCCTTACCGGCCCGGACCAAAAACGCTCCCGCGGCTTCGCGCCAGCAGGCCCGCACCGCGGCGACCCGGCGCAAACTACTCCTCGCCGCTGAACAGATCTTTGTCCGCGATGGCTACGAGGCCGCTCGCCTGGAGGACATTGCCGCGCAGGCGGGATATACGCGCGGAGCGTTCTATGCGAATTTTGACAGCAAGGAACACATTTTCTTTGCGCTGCTGGAACAATGGGTGGCCCAGCGCATCGCCGAAGTGAATGAGGTGCTACGCCGGCACGGCAATGCAAAGCAGCGCCTGCGAGCTTTGCGCGAACACTATGCCCAGATCGCGCAGGATCGCCATCTAGCGTTGTTATCGCTGGAATTCAAACTCTTCGCCGTGCGCCATCCGGAAGCCCACGCTCGTCTACGCGCGCATCAACGCGGGCTGCGCGCCTGCGGTGGAGACATTTTGCGCCGCGTTTCGAAATCGATGGGACGAAGCTTGCCCGTCTCGAGCAACGCCGCTGTCACGGCTCTGGGCGCGTTCTCAAACGCGATGCTTCTCGAACACCTGGTGGATTCAAGTTCGCTGTCGGATGCAGAAATCCGCCATCTGCTGGGATTATTTTTCGACGCGGTAATTGCCGGCCGCCGATGAACGCGATGGTCGGAAAGGCTACCTGCCGATGGGGACGATCTCTTCTTAAATCGTTTGCACGCTGCTCGCCCTTTTCTTCAGGTTGACATCTTACCCATAAATCTGTATCTTTGGGTGATATGTCGACCCGAGAAACCAAAGAGCGCCTGGAATTGCTTCAAGGCACGCTGGACCTGCTGATCTTGCGAACGCTGATTTTTGGATCGCAGCACGGGCAGGGAATCGCGCGGGCCATCCAACAAACCTCGGATGAAGAACTGCTCGTTGAACACGGAGCACTTTATCCTGCGCTCCAACGTCTGGAAGAGCGCGGCTGGATTTCCGCGAAGTGGGGCCTCTCCGCAAATAACCGCAAGGCCCGTTTTTATTCACTGACATCTGCTGGCCGCAAGCAACTGGTAGCAGAAACCTCCAAGTGGAACAGATTAGCGGCAGCCATCGGGCGCATTCTGGAGGCTGAGGAGGGCTAGACGTATGTTCGAACACAAGCGGAAGGCTAGTGACTTCGGCGCTGAAATCGAAGCTCATATTCAGCTGGAGACAGAACGCTTGCACGAACAGGGCCTCAGCTATGAAGAGGCCCGAACCGCGGCACGCCGGGCCTTTGGAAATGTAACGAACGCGCAGGAACACTTCTACGAATCCAGCCACCACCCATGGTGGGACAACTTCTGGCAAGACATTCGCTACGCAGCGCGCATGCTGCGCAAGTCTCCCGGCTTTACGGCCATCGCCGTGTTGACGATTGCATTGGGAATTGGAGCAACCACTGCAATTTTCAGTGTGGTGGATGCAACGCTGCTGCACCCGCTGCCGTATCCGCATCCGGAGCAGCTGGTGAGCGTCGAAGATGATCTTCCCGGCGTTGGGGCGAAGGCCGTAGGAATATCCGTTCCCGAATGGCACGATTTTCAGCGCTCCGGCATTTTTCAATATGTTTCGCCCATAGGTGGCGGGGACGTGAATCTCACAGGCGCGTCCGAGCCCGCGCGAATCCGCCTGCTTACCATCCCGCCGAATTATTTTGCGCTGCTAGAGGTGAAACCGCAGTTGGGCCGCTCATTCGATCCCGAGGATCAGACGCCCGGATTCAATCTGGAAGTGCTCATCAGCGACGGATTATGGAAGCGGGCCTTCGGAAGCGACCCGCATATTCTCGGAAAAAGTGTGCGGCTAGACAACGACTTGTATCGCGTGGTCGGCGTCATGCCGCACGGTTTTCACGACCCGGGAGCAACGGCGGAGGAAAGCAACATCGACGTTTGGGCGGCCGCAGGTTTCGCGGGTCCGCCGGCTCCGCCTGCTCTACGCAATTTGCGGATCCTTCCGGAAGCCATCGCTCGAATCGCACCTGGACTGACGATTGAATCGGCGCAAAGCCGGTTAGACGCGCTGGTAGCATCCTTGCAGAAAGAATATCCCAACGATTATCCGTTGCAGAGCGCATGGTCGGTGCGCTTGGTGCCGCTTACGGAGACCGTGGTCGGCAACGTTCGCCAATCTTTGATACTGCTGCTTGGCGCTGTGGGATTAGTTCTGCTGATCGGCTGCGTGAACGTCGCGAATCTGCTGCTGGCTCGCGCAAGCGCCAGAGGACGCGAAATGGCCGTTCGTCAAGCGCTGGGAGCCGCACGCACGCGGCTGATTCGCCAGTTGCTCACCGAAAGCGTGCTTCTTTCGTTGCTCGGCGGAATCGCTGGTTTAGCAATCCTTTTTTGTGCGAAGGGCTTCCTGCTGCAAATCGTGCCCGACAGCCTGCCGCGGCTCAACGAAGTATCGATTAACTGGGCCGTTTTGCTTTTTGCTCTGGCCGCCTCTCTTGTCGCCGGAATGATTTTCGGTTTGGCTCCCGCGCTGCATGCAGGCCGCGTAGATTTGATCCCAATGCTCAAACGGGAGGCCCGCGGCTCAACAGGTTCCGGAGAGCAGGCGCGCACGCGTCGCGTGTTGATGATCACGGAATTTGCTCTCTCCCTTGTGCTGATGATTGCGGCGGGACTTCTGCTGCGCAGCTTTTGGGATTTGTTGAATGTGCGCCCGGGATTCAGTCCGCAAAACGTAATGGCGGTGCGTATGTGGTTGCCCGTGCCCAATGATCCCGACACTGACATTTACAAAACGTCGGCTCAGGAAGCGCCGTTCATACGCGAAATACTCCGTCGTGGCACGACGCTGCCCGGCGTGGAGGAGGTAGCTGTTGGTGACATGGCCGCCGTTCCGTTGGGCCACAATCGAAACGACCTAAACCCCTACGCGTTGATCCTGGAAGGCCGCGAAAATCAAAGCGATCAGCCCCCTTTGGTGAACGCCACAATGGTCACGCCATCCTATTTCCACTTGGTCGGCATGACGTTGCAGAGCGGCCGTTTGCTGGGCCCGTTGGACAACGAAAATGCTCCGGACGTAGCAGTCGTCAATGAGACCTTCGCGCGAACGTACTGGCCGAGCGACGACGCTGTTGGCAAACATCTCAAGCTCAATAACACCCGCGGAACCACCATGAACGGTTCCTGGACCACAGTGGTCGGCGTGATCGCGGATGCTCGAACAGAATCACTCGCGGAATCGAGCGCTCCCCAAATCTATCTGAGCTTGTATCAACGCCGGCCTAAAGATCTGGCGATATTTTTGCGCGGACGCCTGGACTCCGCTGCTACTCCCGTAGAGTTGCGCGAGCAGGTGCAGTTGATCAATCCCGAGCTTCCGGTTTTTGGCGCGCAGATGCTGAACGACATGGTGTCGGCGTCTCTCTCCGAACGACGATTTTCCATGGAGATCGTTGGGCTGTTCGCGCTGACTGCGTTGTTGCTCACCGGGCTTGGAATTTACGGAGTGATTTCCTACCTCGTGAGCGAGCGCACGCACGAGATCGGCATTCGCCTCGCGCTCGGCGCGCAAAGCCGCAACATCCTGCGAATGGTTTTGCGTCAGGGGTTGGGGCTGGCCATCGCTGGCGCCGCGGTGGGACTTGTTTGCGCGCTGATCGTTTCGCACTTGATGGCGGGGCTGCTTTACGGCGTGCGGCCGACGGATGCTCTCACATTTGCGGGTGTCGCTGTTCTACTTATCGGCGTCGCTCTGCTCGCTTGCTATATTCCCGCGCGGCGCGCGATCCGCGTCGATCTACTGGTCGCGCTGAGACACGATTAGGCGCAGCCCCAAGCCACGCTTGCTGGTAGCGCCGGCATCTGGCCGGCGGTTTTCGCTCAATCGAGAAAACTAAAAGAGCCGGAAGCAGGCCGGCGCTACAAACGGCAAGAGGCTCCGAGGAGAATTATGAGCGCAGTATCTCGAATGCTGAAACCGCTGATCTTTCCGCTAGGTGCAGTGCTCATTCTTACCGTGCCCGTTTTGGCGCAGCAAAGAAACAGCGCCCCATCCGCGCCTGCGCCACAACAGTCGCCTCCGCCGGCGCCAACCATAGCTTCCATCGTGGACCGCGAGATCAGCGCCTTGGAAAAGGAAATCGTGGGCGCTGCCGAAGCCATGCCGGAAGATAAATTCAATTTTTCTCCTGAGAGCTTGAACAGTCCCGGGAGCGATTACAGCGGTGTGCGCACGTTTGCCGTGGAGATCAAACGCGTCGCCGCTTCCAATTATTTCCTTTGGTCCCCGGTCACCGGCGATAAGGTGCCAGACTGGTTGACAGATGAAGACGGTCCGGGGAGCATGAAGACTAAAGCGGGCATCATCAATTTCCTGAAGGATTCCTTTACCCTGGGTCACAAGGCTGCGGCTAGCTTGACCCCTGAAAATATGTTGCAGCCCGTTGGGCGCAGCAATAGCGCCCGCGTCTACCGGGCCACATTTGCGGTGGCCCATGCCTACGATCATTACGGACAAATGGTGGAGTATTTGCGCATGAACGGAATTGTCCCGCCCGCCAGCCGGGCGCCGTCAAACGAATCGCGACAGCCGCGACGATCAAAATAAAAAAGGGCGTCGCGGTAGTTGTACCGGACGCCCTTTGTGGATTTAGATCCTTCCGCTCGACATTGCCGAGCCTCGGGATAAATCGCCCTGTGGGGCGATTTAGTACATGCCGCCCATACCGCCGCCGCCCGGCATACCGCCGCCGGCTCCGCCTGCTGCGCCCTTCTTTTCGTCTTCCTTGATGTCGGCCACCAAAGCTTCGGTGGTGAGCATCAGGCCGGCGATCGAAGCTGCGTTCTGAAGAGCGAGACGCGTAACCTTGGCTGGATCGATAACGCCAGCCTTGACCAGGTCACCGTACTCGCCGGTGTCGGCGTTGAAGCCGAAGTTGTCGTCTTTCGATTCGCGGATGCGGCCAACCACCACAGCGCCTTCATTTCCGGCGTTGTGAACGATTTGACGCATGGGTTCTTCGAGAGCGCGCTTCACGATGTTGACGCCAATGGCTTCGTCATCATGCAGCTTGAGCTTTTCGAGAGCCGAGATGCAGCGAACCAGCGCTACGCCGCCGCCGGGAACAATGCCTTCCTCGACAGCTGCGCGCGTGGCGTGCATGGCGTCCTCAACACGAGCCTTCTTTTCCTTCAGCTCGGTCTCGGTTGCAGCGCCGACTTTAATCACGGCGACGCCGCCCACCAGCTTAGCCAACCGCTCCTGCAACTTCTCGCGGTCGTAATCGGACGTAGTGTCTTCCACCTGCGTGCGAATTTGGCGAACGCGGCCTTCGATCTCGCTGGATTTCCCGCCGCCTTCAACGATCGTGGTGTTGTCCTTGTCGATGGTGATTTTCTTGGCGCGGCCGAGATCTTCCACCTTCACGTTCTCGAGCTTGATGCCGAGATCTTCGGTGATGGCCTTGCCGCCCGTCAGCGTAGCGATGTCTTCCAACATGGCTTTGCGACGGTCGCCGAAGCCGGGAGCCTTAACCGCAGCGCACTGCAGCGTGCCACGGAGCTTGTTCACCACCAAAGTCGCGAGCGCTTCGCCCTCAACGTCTTCAGCGATGATCAATAGAGGCCTGCCCATCTTGGCGATCTGCTCGAGCAGGGGAAGCAAATCCTTCATCGAGCTGATTTTCTTTTCGTGGATCAGGATGCGGACGTCTTCGAGAGCGCATTCCATTCTTTCGGGGTCAGTAACGAAGTACGGCGAGAGGTAGCCGCGGTCGAACTGCATTCCTTCCACGACTTCCAGCGTCGTTTCCATCGTCTTGGACTCTTCAACGGTGATGACGCCGTCCTTGCCGACCTTCTTCATTGCTTCGGCAATGATTCCGCCGATGTGCTTGTCGTTGTTGGCGCTGATCGTGCCGACTTGCGCGATCATGTCGCCCTTCACGTCCTTGTGGAACTTCTTGATTTCCTCGACGCAGACTTCCACGGCTCGTTCGATACCGCGCTTGAGTGCCATGGGGCTTGCGCCGGCTGCCACCGTCTTCACGCCTTCGCGGAAGATGGCCTGAGCCAGTACGGTCGCCGTAGTGGTGCCGTCACCCGCTACGTCGGAAGTCTTGGAAGCGACTTCGCGCACCATCTGTGCGCCCATATTTTCGAGGGGATCCTGCAACTCGATTTCTTTTGCTACCGTCACGCCGTCTTTGGTAATGATCGGCGCGCCGAATTTCTTTTCGATCACCGCATTGCGGCCCTTGGGGCCCAGCGTGATCTTCACGGCATCCGCCAATTGGTTGACGCCGCGCAAAATGGCCTGGCGTGAATTCTCACCAGTCACGATTTGCTTTGCCATAATTCTCCTTCCTCCTGATTTCTATGTGTTAGTCCGGCTCGGCCAGCCCCGCGTTGAGGCTTAGCCAATTCCAGAAGTTAATCTGTTATCCGTGTCCGCCCGGCGAAAGCCGCCCGGACCTGCCCGCTCTACGCGGGACTTGTCTCTGCCGCCGCTGCGCCCGATTGCGTCGGGTTTCGCGGCAGCGTTTAAAGTTACTTTTTGCCGCCGGCCGCTTTGGCCTGGCCGCCGATCTTGGCGAGGATTTCATCTTCCTTCATGATCATGAATTCTTCGTCGTCGATCTTGATGTCGTTACCGCTGTACTTGCCGAACAGAATCTTGTCCCCAGGCTTCACATCCAGCGGAATCCGGGTACCCTTTTCCATGCGGCCTGCGCCTACGGCAACCACTTCGCCTTCTTGGGGTTTCTCTCTGGCCGAGTCAGGGATGATAATCCCGCCCTTTACGGTTTCTTTCTCTTCCAAGCGCCGCACTAACACGCGGTCGTGTAGTGGCGTAATGTTCACTGCCATTTGTGCTTTTCCTCCGGTGGAGAACTTAGGTATCGTTCGAAGGGAGGCTGCAGCCGAGGCATTAGCACTCCTCATGAACGAGTGCCAATAGTATCAAATGCAGGGATACAGTCAAGGCAGTAGTTGACAATTATTCGCTCACATCTTTGCGTCATAGTTAAACTGTTTATTTTCTGATATATAAGTGATTGATTGGCCCCCTGTGGTCGTGGTACTTTAGCGCAAAATTATGAGTAAAGAAAACGTGGCCGGATTTGTTCTTGCAGGAGGCCAAAGCTCGCGCATGGGTCGCGACAAAGCGCTCCTGGAAATCGACGGCGAGCCACTGATCGCGCGCGCGACGCGGCTTGTGCGAGCGGTGCTGAGCGAAGCAGTGGTAATCGCCTGCACTCCCGGTTACGAGGCGCTGGGGCTGAAAATCGTGGCTGACGATTTTCCGGGGTACGGGCCACTGGGAGCGATTGCCACGGCGCTGCACATTTCCGCGAAGCCGTGGAACCTGGTGATGGCGTGCGATCTTCCCTACCTTACCCAGCCGTGGCTGGAATATTTGGTTGCGCGGGCCTTGAAATCGGAAGCGGACGCGGTGGTAGCGATGAATGTGCGCGGGCCGGAGCCGCTTTGCGCGATGTATCACAAGAATGCAGAGGTGCGAATCCGCACAGCGGTGGAAGGCGGAATGCGCAAGGTGACGGACTCGTTTGCAAATCTGTCGGTGGAGCATGTGGAACCGAATGAATGGAAAGCCTTTGCTTCCGGCGGCGTACTATTTAAGAATGTGAATTCGCCCGCGGACTATGACGAAGCCAAGGCGCGGCTAAGCAAGCAGAGAAATTCATGAGCGAACACTATTTCGAATTTCGCAACGTCTCTAAAGCATTTGACGATAACGAGGTATTGAAGGAGGTAAGTTTTTTCGTCAATCAAGGCGAGACGGCCGTGATCATGGGACGCAGCGGAGTGGGAAAATCCGTTTCCCTGAAACTGCTGCTTGGTTTTCTTCAGCCGGATTCCGGGCAAATTATCGTGGCGGGAAAAGATGTGGCCGGTTGGACGGAAAAACAATTTTCGGAAATACGGCGGCGGGTGACCATGGTTTTTCAGTCCGGCGCGCTGTTCGATTCGCTGACTGTGAAGGAAAACATCGCGTTTCCGGTGGAAACGCGGGGCGTCGCTGAAGAGCAGGAAAAGGCTGAACAAACTGTAAGCGAACTGATGAAAATGCTGGAAGTGGAGTCGTATGCCGACCAACTTCCTTCCGATCTGGGCACCGGGACTAAACGCGCTGTGGCAATTGCGCGGGCGCTCGCTGAAAATCCGGATGCGATTCTTTATGACGAGCCAACCACCATGGTGGACCCGATCATGGCGGCGCATGTGGGCGACTTGATCGTCAAATTGAAGAAGCAATTCAAGAAAACTTCCATTGTGGTGACGCACGACACTCATCTGGGAAGAAAACTGGCCGACCGCGTGATTTTTCTGGTGGAAGGGCGCGTTGCTTTTTTCGGGACCTGGCAAGAGCTGGAAAATTCGCAGGACCCCTTCCTGCGAAATTTTCTGGCGCAGGATGAGTTGATCCCTGCTTTGGACGCCACGGCGTGAGCGAGACTCCGTCAGAGAACTCCAAACCAAAACTCCCGCGCGTGATGGGTTTCTGGGATGTTTTGCTGTTCAACATTGTGACCGTTCTAGGTCCGCGATGGATTGCGGCGGCGGCG
Source organism: Binatus sp. (SeqCode) (assembly GCA_035602755.1). Classification (GTDB taxonomy): domain Bacteria; phylum Acidobacteriota; class Terriglobia; order Acidiferrales; family UBA7541; genus Palsa-295. Next base: position 15,626 of record DATNLR010000091.1, read on the forward strand.
CACAACGGAACGTCTTCTATAAGTTTATGGTTTCTGGCCGCGTTCTTGTTTTTTGTTCCCACCGCGCTGGTGATTGCAGAGCTTTCCACGCGATTTCCGCAAGAAGGCGGACTGTACGCCTGGGCCAAAGACGCGTTTGGAGAATTTCACGGATTTGTGGCCGGTTGGACTTACTGGATTTATACCTTGTTTTATTTCCCGGCGCTATTGTTTGCGAGCGCTGCGATGGCGGCATACATCGGTGGGATTGGCTACGCGCCGCTGGCACAGAACCGGACGTTCTTGCTGGTTGTGTCCTTCGTGCTTTTTTTTGTGGCCGTGTATATGAACATCATTGGGTTGCGCATCGGGAAGTGGCTGCAGAACGCGGGCGCGGTAGGTACGTTTGTGCCGCTGGTGATGTTGATCGTGGCCGCGGCTTTTGTTTGGGCTCGTTTTGGTTTGGTTACGCAATTCACCTGGAGCAATATTCAGCCGCATTGGAATTGGGACACGGTGAATTTCTGGCCGCAGATTGCGTTTGCATTTGGCGGGCTGGAACTGGTGTCGTCGATGAGCGAGGAAGTAAAAAATCCGCGAAAAACTTTTCCGCGCGCGATTCTGGGGTCGGGCATCGTTATTGCGGTCATTTATATTGCGGGGACCATTGCTGTGCTGTCTTTGATGAGTAGCGTGCAAGTGGATCCCAAGAGCGGCGTGTTTCAAGCGCTGACGATTGCTTCGGCGGCTCTGAAAATCAGCGCGCTTGGAATCATTGCGGCGATTTTGGTGACCATCGGAAATGCGGGTGGCGTGGGTTCGACGGTGGCGGGAATTTCGCGTGTTCCGTTTGCGGTGGGCGTGGATCGATATTTGCCTCGGGCCTTTGCGAAAGTGCATCCGAAGTGGGAGACGCCCTACATTTCCATCCTGGTGCAGGCCGGGGTTTCTGGCGCGATCTTGCTGCTCAGCCAGATCAGTGAAACGACGGTGAGCGCTTATCAAATTCTGGTGGACGCTACGAACATTCTCTATTTCATTCCGTTTCTGTATATGTATGCGGCGGTGATCGTGCTGGCATATCGGCCCGATCGCGAAACATCCACGGCCGCGCTGATACCCGGCGGCAAGCCGGGCGTGTGGCTTGCCGGAGGCATCGGTTTTCTGATTGTACTGATGAGCATCGTCCTTTCCGTGATTCCGCCCGGTGAGAGCACGCACAAATGGATATTCGAAGTGAAATTAATTGGTGGAACGGGATTTGCACTTCTGCTTGGCGTGGTTCTTTTCGTGCGTGGGGCGCGATCGAAGGCGCGGGAAGTTGTGCGGTAATCGCTGCATGTTTTGCGCGTGCTGGAATACTTGCCGCGAGAAAATCGGCGTAAAGGAAGGCGCTGCGCGCCAGTTTCTTTATCTCAGGGCTTAAAGCCCTGACCCACCAGGATGAGCTTCTCAAGCGATCGATCTAGGCGAGTTTTTCGCCCCTATAATCTGCCGCGCTAAGGCCGCGGCGCTACATGGAAACCCTAAAACCTTCTTTCCGCAAAATGGCTTTAGTGCACCGCGCGGTTTTGGGTGGATTGTTTTGTCGCGAGAGAAAAGCGGGGCTCGATTTTTGGCGGTGCCGACGCTCCGCCTTGAAGAACCAAACCTGCGACGTATTCTCCTAGCGATGGGCCGTGCTTGAAGCCGTGGCCGGAACCTCCGCCTACTAGCCAGACGTTTTCGAATTCGGGATGGCGATCGATTAAAAAATCACCGTTCGAGGTGTTTTCGTACTGGCAGACACGTGATTCAACGATCGGTGCATTCTTCAGAGCAGGGAAACGCTTGGCCATGAAGTTTCGCGCCGCGGCTATTGCTTGCACGCTGGCCATGCGAGGTTGAGTGTCGGGGTCAACAATTGGTCCGTGATGATCGTCGGCAACTTTGAAGCCGCGGCTTTCCAGGTCGGGCATTCCGTAAAATTCATCGCGCAGGTAAAGCCAGGTCGGGAGGGCCGGGGGCGCAAATTGCGAGCTGCCCGCGCGAACTCCGAAGAAGAAGATTTCCTGGCGCGAAATGAACATGCGATCGGCCAGCAGGTCCGGGAAAAGTTTCCGAAGCCAGGGGCCACAAGCAAATACGAACGTGCCTGCGGAAATTTCTTCGCCGCTGGATGTTTTCAGGGAGCTGATACGACCGCCGCTTTCGGGTGCGATTACCTGATCGGCGCGGAAATCCACTCCCGCTTTTTTGGCCTGCGCGACGACTTCGGCGACCGCGCGGCGGGCGATCAGGACTCCGCTGTCCGGTTCGAGAATTCCCCAAGCATCGTCGTCGAAGGAAACCTGGGGGTAGCGCTGACCCAAATCTGCGAGTGATAACTTTTCGAAGCGTATGTGAAGCTTCTGCAACGTAGTTAACGTGTCGAGCGCGTACTGATAATTTTCGGGGGCAATCCAAAGGACGCCGGTACGTTGAAAAAGTTCGGGTTTGCCGGCTTGGGCGAAAAGTTGTTGCCAGAGGGGAAGCGCGAGAAGCGACCAGCGCGTGTAGATTTCATCGGCGCCATAGCCCATGCGAATGATGCGCGATTCGCCTCCCGAACTTGCGCGGGAATTCGCAGGACCGTAGGCGTCGACTAACGCGACGTGGGCTCCTGATTGGCGCAGGCAATAAGCGGTCCAAGAGCCGAACACACCGGCGCCGATTACTGCCACGTCGTAATTTCTGGATTCGGTCATGCCTTTCGCTCCCGTCTTTTTTCGGCGCGCCGCAACACAGCTTTCTCGCGATTTTTATCGGCGGCACCTCAAGCTAGCACGAAATCAAGAGTTGTAGCATGTACACAAATTCGGAAAGTGGGACCGAAACTCTGCGGGGCTCGGGCGTACCGCGAAGCTGGTAGCAGATTGGGAACGCCATTTCCATTCGTACTATTTCATGCTGCGGAGTGCGTGATTCAGGTGAGTAGAAAGATGCGCAACGGAAGGATCGGCATGCGAACGCAACTGAAAACCATGGGAACCTTTTCCTTATTGGCTTCGATTATGGCGCTTGCTGGTTCGAGCTTCGCGCAGAGCAAAGGTCCGGTGGTGGAATCACGTCTGCCCGAAACGAGCCAGGTTGCGCCCGCCGGGAATTACCATTTCCAGGCGCACCTCGGCAGATACGGTCGTACTGCGGACGGTTTTTCCGGCGACCTAAGCGATGTGGGCGCCGATAGCGAGATTACGGCTCCTTACGGAGTTGTAATCGCACATGGTGACGCGTCCTGGCAGCCGTCCAGATACGTGAGATTTTCGAAGGCGCTGGCAACCGGGGAGCGAGAACAAGCGCGGCAGCAGACTCCGGCGCCGATGCCTTCGTTGGGTGATGTGGACCGCGAACGGCGCGAGTCGAAGACGTCTGACGAAAAGCCGGATGTGGTGATCAAACAAGATGCTAAAGGCAAGCCGGTGGTAGTGACGAAGCAGCCTTAGCGGCGGACTGCAATTTCGGAAACCGCGTTCTAAAGCTAGAAGCCTTCCTCGATTAACTTGGCTACAGATAGGTGCGAACTGGTGGGCGATTTTTGTTTGGCGAGAAGGCTTTCCACATATTTTGCGAGGATGTCGGTCTCGATATTCACTGCGTCGTGCGGGTTCATGGTCCGGACATTTGTGTGCGCGTAGGTGAAGGGGATGATGGCGATGTCCGCGATGCCTTCTTGCCAGCGGGCGACGGTGAGGCTGATGCCGTCGATGGCGATGGATCCTTTTTCAGCGACGTAGCGCCGCTGATCTTCGGGGACGCGGACCGAGAGCCACCAGTTGTCGCCTTCGGGAAGCAGGCGGGTAACGCGGCCGATTCCGTCCACGTGACCTTGCACGAAATGTCCGCCTAGGCGGGCGTAGGCGGCTAGAGGTCTTTCCAGATTTACGAGCTCACCGGGTTTTTTTTCACCGAACGACGTGCGGCGGAGGGTTTCTCCGGAAAGGTCGGCGAAGAAATGATCCTCCGAGAATTCCACGACGGTTAGGCAGCAACCGTTTACGGAAATGCTGTCGCCGAGTTTGATGGAAGTAGCAAAATCTCCGGCGTCGTCCAAGGCGATGCGGAGCCGGCCGCCATCTTTCGCCTGTTCGAGCGAATCAATTTTCCCGACTTGCTCGGTGATCCCTGTAAACATCGCGAAAATATCCTTGGATTACAAAATCCGGGCCGCAAGTTTCTACAGATATATTTTTCAACGCTGGCGACTGGGGAAACCATTTCGACGGAATTCGCGCCATGGGAACACCGCCGGTGCCCATGATCTTGGGAGCATAGAAGAGAATCATTTTGTCCACAATTCCAGATTGCAGGGCGGCGCCATTGAGTTCGGCGCCTGCTTCGAGCAGGACGGTGAGCATCTCGCGGCGGCCCAGCTCGCGGATGACAGCTTGCAAGTCCACGTGACCATTGCGGGGGCGCACTTGAAAAACTTCGACGCCCGCCCGGGCTAGGGCGCGCGCTTTTGGCGAATCGGTACTTTGCGCAGTGAAAACGATTACATCGTTTTTGTCTTTGGCAGATTGCACGAGCTTGGAACGCAGAGGCGTGCGCAGTCGCGAATCGACGATGGCGCGCAAGAGTCTTCGGCGACGCGGCAGGCCTGTGCGATCGGACATCCGCGGATTGTCACTCAGCACTGTGCCAATTCCGGTGAGGAGCGCGTCAGCCTCGTGACGCAGGCGCTGGACTTGTTCAAGAGATGCGGCGGAAGTGATCCACGTAGTGCTGCCAGCGCGGGAAGCAATTTGGCCATCGAGCGTGAGCGCAGTCTTCAGAATGACGAAGGGCAGGCCGGTGCGAACCCATTTGGCGAAGTCTTCGTTCAGGGCTTCGGCGCTCTCTCTGAAATTTTCCGATCGATGGACTTTAATTCCGGCGCGCTTCAATTCCGCGAACCCTCGACCTGCCACCGCTGGATTCGGATCTTCCATTGCAGCGTAAATGTTTTTTATTCCGGCGGCGATGATGGCTTCTGTGCATGGGCCCGTGCGGCCTTTGGTACAGCAAGGTTCTAGCGTGACGTAGAGACTCGCGCCTCGAGCTTTCTCGCCGGCTTTTTTGAGCGCCACGATCTCGGCGTGGTCGCGCTTCTCATACGCGTGGAATCCCTCTTCTACTACGCGGCCATTTTTTACCAGGACTGCGCCGACCATCGGATTCGGGTGCGCGAGCGCAACACCGCGCTGTGCCAAATCCAGAGCGCGTTTTAAAAATATGTCGTGAGACGCGCCTGCGGAGCTAGTCGAAGAGCGAGTTGACATAGGTTTGCGCGTCAAAGGGGACCAGGTCGTCGATTTTTTCGCCGGTGCCGACGAAGCGTATGGGGAGATTGAGTTCGCGGGCGATGGCGACGACGATGCCGCCTTTGGCGGTGCCGTCGAGCTTGGTCAGCACGATTCCGGTGACCCCAGCGTGTCCCCAAAATTCGCGGGCCTGGTTCAGGCCATTTTGTCCTGTGGTCGCGTCGAGAACCAGCAAAACATCGTGAGGCGCGCCGGCAACAATTTTTGCCGCGGTGCGCTTCATTTTTTCCAACTCGGCCATGAGGTTCGATTTTGTGTGAAGGCGGCCGGCGGTGTCGACGATTACGACGTCGGCGTTGCGCGCGCGGGCGGCGGTAAGCGCGTCGAAGACGACGGCGGAAGGATCAGCGCCGGGTTTTTGTTTTACCATCTCGACGCCGGAGCGGCGCGCCCAAATTTCAAGTTGCTCAATGGCGGCGGCGCGAAACGTGTCGGCGGCGCAGAGGACAATACTAGCGCCTTCTTTTTTCAGGCGATTGGTGAGTTTGCCGATGGTGGTGGTTTTGCCAGTGCCATTTACGCCGACCACAAAAATCACGCGCGGCGAAATTTTTGCTGCCTCAGCCGAGGGGCCCGCGCCGTTGCCATCCGCGTGTGCGGTAGGGGCTTGCAGAATTCTTACGATTTGGCGTTTGAGTTCTTTCTTCAGCTCGGCGGTTTCGGTGAGCTTGTGTTCGTTCACTTGCTGACGCAAAGCGGCGAGAACTTCTTTGGTGGTACGCACGCCGATATCCGCACTGAGCAGGGCTGTTTCGAGCTGCTTCAGCAATTCCGGGTCGACGGGGCGATTGCCGGTGAGAACTTTTTCGACTTGCGCCGCGAGCTCTGTCCGCGTTTTGCTGACGGAATCTTTCAGGCGCTCGAGAAGAGTGGGTTCGGGTGGTCCAAAAAGAGAGATCATTTGCTCAACGGCCTCAATTATATCGTTTTCTTAAATCAGGCTAGCACAATGAAGGGGTTTTGGCTTAGTGTCTGCGAAAAGCATTTTTGAGGGGTTCTATGCCAGAAATCACGAGCTTCAAAGTTCTATTCATTGCCGGATTCGGTCCGATCGTGCATGACAAAGTTTCCAGTAAACAGCTTTATGTGGACACCCTGGGAATCGCCTTCCAAGCAGAAACAGGAGATTATCTCCACACGAGCGCTTTGAATGGAGCGAAAAGCTTTGCCCTTTGGCCACTCGAACAGGCAGCACAATCTTGTTTCGGCAAAGATTCTTGGCCGGGAGACCTTGCTGCTCCGCAGGCGTGGCTTGAATTGGATGTGGATAATGTTGAGAAAGCAACCGCCGAGTTGGAAGCTCGTGGGCACCGAATGCTGGTCAGGAACAAAAAAGAGCCGTGGGGCCAGATTGTGTCCCGCTTCATTTCGCCGGAGGGACTATTGGTTGGCATCACTTTTACTCCCTGGATGCGAGACGGAAAGTAACAACGGTCGAGATGTCCAAGATTAGACTTCGACGAGGGCTACGTTTAGGCGGAGTCGGCCGGCGGCGACGGCTGCGTCGAGAGCGGCGACGACGGCGGGATCGAACTTTGAGATGGCCAGCGAGCGAATACGGTCGAGTGCGAATTCCAAATCCATGGCCGACTGGTAGGGGCGATTTGTGGTCATGGCGTCGAAAGTGTCGGCTACGGCGATGATGCGCGCCATCATGGGAATTTGATCGCCGGGGAGCCCGTAGGGGTAGCCGGCGCCATCCATGCGCTCATGGTGGAGCTCGATGCCGGGGAGCATTTCTTTCAGTTGCGCGACAGGGCGCATGATGTTGGCGCCTTTCACAGGGTGCTGCTTCATCAGCGCGAATTCTTCGTCGTCAAGCTTGCCCGGCTTTTTCAGGACGCGATCGTCCACGCCGATTTTGCCGACGTCGTGTAACAACGCGGAAATACGCAGGCGGTCGAGGTCTTCCGCGTTCAAGCCCAGATATTCGCCGATGATGGTGGAATATTTTGCGACGCGGCCGGAATGACCTCGGGTATAGGGATCCTTTTCGTCAATGGCGGCGGCGAGCATGCGTATGGAGCCTAAGAACAGGTCGCGATTTTCGGCAGCGGCTTGCTTCAGGCGTTCGACGTACTGCTCGATGTCGCCAGCCATGTGATTGAAAGTTTCGGCAAGCTCGCGGATTTCGGCCGCGCCGCGGACTTCTACCCGTTCGTGAAATTCGGCCCGGCTCATGGCGTGAACGGAGAAAACAAGTCCGCGAATAGGACGCGTGATTCCGACGGCGAAAAGGTATCCGATCAGCAGGGCGATCACGGTGACGCCGACGACGAAACGCAAGGCTTGCGCGGTGAGTTCGTGGACTCCAGCGTCGATGCGCGCTTCGTCAAGGCTGCGCTGAGCGATGACGGCCCAGCGAAGTTCAGGAATCGTGCTGTACGTCCCGATCATTTCTACGGGATGCTTCGCATCGCGCCCTTGTTCGAAGAAGCGCATGGTTTCTGTGGTGCGCAATTCCTGCGGCAATTCCTGCAAATGTTTTACGACGGCAGAATTGGTGGAGACGTCGCGGCCGGGAACCATCTCGCGCGTGTCAGGGTGAGCGACGATGTGGCCGTGACCGTCCACGATGAAGACAACCCGGTCGCGGACGCTGGCGTCGCGAATCCTAGCAAGCAGGCCGTCGATGGAGACGACCGAAGCGAGCATTCCAGTGAACTGGCCGCCGGAAGAAAGCGGCACGGAGACGATCAGGGCCGGGCGGCTGCCTTCACCCAGCGCGAAAGGCTCGCTGACGAAATTCAGGCCTTGAATGCTGGCAGTGAACGCATGCTTCAGCGCAACTTGCACGAAAGGGTCGCCATCGGCGCGAAAACTTCCAGCAGATTGGCCACGGGCTTGTTTGTTGACCGCTGTAACGTAAAGAATATTTTGATTATTTTCGACGAAACTTTGCAGCAGGCGCGCGAGTTGAGGCGCATGCGTGGTGTCATCGACGTCAACAATCCATCCGGTTAGTGCCAGGACCTGGCGCTGGCTGAGAAGCTGTTCGCTCAGATTTTGTTCGAATTCGAGGGTTTCGCTGGCGAGCGAACGAGTAATTTCGCTTTGCTGAACGCGCTCGGTGTCTTGCAACTTTTGTTCGCTCAAGCCGATGACTTGGCGATGGTAGAGCCACAAGGGCGTGACGCTGACAAGCAACAGAGCGCCCAGCACAATCCAGAGGATGCGCAGGCGTTTGTTCGTAAGCTGCTTGAGAGTGTCAGCTATAGGCACAGGGATTTCCGCATTAAAATTATGGGGAAGACAGACGCAGCCTACAACGGGACGAAAGTACTGGGGTTGGCTGATAAGCCACAGACCTGTTGGCACTTACGAACAAGTTGGCGGGTCGATGACCTCGGCTTCGGTTCCCCGATAAACGGTTTAGTCGCAGCAAATGCCAGGCGATTGATGGTGACGATTAGCGCGGAAATTTGACGCGGGCTTCGTTGCCGGCTACCAAGCGTTCGATGTTGGCGCGGTGCTTGAAGAGGATAAGCATTGAGATAAATACCGTGCCTAGCGTAACGAAAACAGCAGGAGCGTGGCGTGGCGCGTACAAAATGTAAACCAGAACCGGTAACGCTACTGCCGCAACGATCGATCCCAACGAAGAATAGCGCCAGAAGATCACCACCGCTAGCCAGAGAACGAAGGCGGCTGCGACTGCTGGGGGGCAGATAGGAATGAAGACGCCCAGGCCGGTGGCGACTCCTTTTCCACCGCTGAATCCCAGCCAGAGAGGAAACATGTGGCCGATTACCGCGAGGATTGCCGCGGCCATCATCCAACGAATGTTGCCGCCGGTCCAACGAGCGGCGAGCCAAACGGCGGCGTAGCCTTTTGCGGCGTCGAGCGCCAGCGTGAGGATGCCGGGCAGGAAGCCAGCGGTGCGCGTGACATTCGCTGCGCCAATATTGCCGCTGCCGGTGGTACGAATGTCAGGACCCCCGATCGCTTTTACAAGCAGAAGGCCAAACGGTATCGAGCCCAGCAGATAGGCGATTAGGAGAACCAGCCAGTTTGCGTAATCGATCAAGCTACACGCTACACTTTCTCTGCGAAAGGAAATGTTGCCAGCCGAGTGTATTCGGAGCCTCCGCGCTTTAGAACACTTTGGTATAGATAAAATTCGGACTGGCGGCGCGCTGAACCGAAGTCGTAAGACTTGAGATTATTAGCTGCGCGTACAAGAGTGTCGAGACCTTTGTGCGAATCGAAACGCGCGACGGTTAGATGCGGAGTGAAGGCGCGCGATTCTGCCGGAAAACCTAGCGGCTGGAGACCGCGATCGACAGACGCCGCTAGCATTGTGAGATTGGGGGATGCTTCCACGCCACACCAAATTACGCGCGGATGAAATTCATTGGGGAAAAAACCGATGCCGCGGAAATCCAACTGGATCGGGCCCAGGCGATCCAACGAAGAAAGAGCCAACTTGATCGCGTCGAGCTTGGTTCCCTCCGTTTCACCCAGAAATTTTAAGGTGATGTGAATTCCTTCCGGGCGCACCCAGCGCGCGCCGCTGCATGCGGGTTTTAAACGCGCCATTAATTCTCGGAGTGCGCGGCGAACAGCATCTGGTATGTCGAGTGCAACGAAGAGGCGCATGGTTTAGGCGCGTCCATGCGCGGGGAAGAAGAAATAACGGCGGATGGTGTCGAGCGCTTGTTGCGTGGCTTGGAAGCGTATGCGTTCCCGGTCGCCGGGGAAGCGAGTGGCGCGCTCGCGGGTGTTGCGTTCGTCGGAAATGCCGATGTGCACCAGGCCGACCGGTTTTTCGGGCGTTCCACCACCGGGACCGGCGATGCCAGTGATGCCGATGCCGAGCGTCGCGCCAGTACGTTTGCGAATGCCTTCGGCGAGGGCGAGAGCAGTCTCGGAACTGACCGCGCCTTTCGAGTCGATTATGTCCGCCGGGACGCCGACCAGCGACGATTTTAGTTCGTTGCTGTAGCAGACTACTGCGCCGAGAAAATAGGACGAGCTGCCGGGAACGTTGGTGAGGCGCTCGGCGAGCATTCCGCCAGTGCAGCTTTCGGCCACCGCGATCGTGGCGCGATTTTCGGTGAGTGCCCGGGCTACTACATCTTCGAGCGTCTCGCCTTGTGTGGAATACAAATGCTCGCCGAGAGCGAGTTGCATGCGGCTGACCATCTCGTCGAGAATTTTTTCGGCCTGCGCGGCATTGTGCGACCAGATGCGCGGATGAAGTTGCGTTCCGGTGGGCGTGGCCAGAATTGTGGTTTCCGTGTCGGGATACAGCTCGTAAAGCGGGCGGACACGTTGTTCCACTTCGGATTCGGGCAAGCCGGTTACGCGCAAGTCGCGTGAGAAAAGACGTTCGCTGTCGCCCATACGCGCGAGACGCGAACGAACGTCCGCTTCGAAGATCGCCTTCATTTCAGCGGGGGGACCGGGCAGCAAGATTATTATGTGGCCTTCGGCTTCGATCCACAGACCGGGCGCGGTGCCGCGGGGGTTTTGCAAGATTACGGCCCCTTCCGGAACCATGGCTTGCCGCACGTTGATTTCCGGCATGGTGCGCGCGAATTTGCGAAAACGTTCTTGAATGTTTTGAAGAATTTCGTCGTTGCGGTGTAATTCGCGGCCCAGCAATTCTGCGACGGTTTCGCGTGTGCGGTCGTCGTCGGTCGGGCCAAGACCGCCGCAACTCATGATAAGTTCGGAGCGGTTCATGGCGTGGCGAAACGAGGAACGCATCTCATCCCGCGAGTCGCCAACCACCGCTTTGTGAATCACGCGAATGCCGAGCTTGTTCAACTCGCCGGTCAGATAAAGCGAATTTGTGTCGAGGCGGTAGGGTGTGAGTAACTCGGAACCGACCGCGATGATTTCGGCTTTCATCAGAACCTGTTTTACTTGATGACGCACGCCGGCGCAAGGAAATGACACACTCGGCACGGAAAGAAAAGAGCCGGCAAGACGCCGGCGCTACACCACGCGAAAGAGAAGAGAGCCGGCAGCCACCTGTGCTGCTCGATCCAGGAAAGAAAAATAGCCGGCAAGATGGCGGCGCACTTACTTAATCGCTGAGAGGGAGACCCTCGACGTCCCAATCTAGGGAATACAGAGCGTTGTTGGTGGTGATCATGGCACGATGCGAAGGCAAAAGCGCCAGGCCGACGATATTGCTGCCGCTGAGAACGAGTTCGGCTTCGGCTTGCGGAGTGAGGCGAACAATGCCGCGTTTACCTCCGAGCGATCCGGCCACGTAAAGATTGCCGCGGCGGTCGAATGCGAGGCCCTGGGGACGTCCCAAGCCGCGAAAAAATGTGGTGACTTCGCCGGCGGGATTAATACGATAGACGCGATCGTAACTCGAGGTAGTTGGGCCAGTAACGAAGAGCTCGCCTGCCGGACTGAATGCTAAGTGATAAGCGGAAAGAGACGGCTCCAGCGTGGCGAAAACAAAAATCTCTCGGTCGGGCGCGATCTTGAAAATTGTGCCGCTGCGGTCGCCGACATAGAGGCTGCCAGCTTTGTCGAATGCAAGGCCGGTGGCGATGCCCATGCCTTCGATCCACTGCATCGAGCGGCCGTCGGGCGAGACGCGATGGACAGTGCCGTCGTTACGGCAGGAAACGAACAGATGGCCGTCAGGATGAATGGCCAAGCCGGTGGGGTTCATCATTTCGGTGATGAAAGGCTTCACCGTGTGGTTCGAAGTGATGCGGTAAAGCGAAACGGGAACTTTTTGTCCGCGCTGGCCGCTGAATGTGACGTAAACATTTCCGTCGGCATCCACGGCGGGGTTGGCCACGGGGTGCAGATTGTCGGCGACTTGCATGCCCAGCGACATGGGGAACGGCGCGCTTTCGATGCTGCCCATGCGTACGCGCACTGCGCCGCCAGCTGCTCCTTCGGGGACGCGCGCGATCAGCAAATTTTCAGCGGCTAGCACCAGGCTGCCTTCCGCCAGGCCGAATTGGACTTGCGGACGCGTGTGGTTGCGTGTGCCGAAACCGCTTCCTTGTATGGAAACTTCTCCGCCCGGGAGCGCGGCTGGCGGTTTGACGGCTTCAATTCTCGGATTGCCGGTTGTCTTCAAAACTGTTTTTCCAATTTTTTCACAATCCCTCTGTAAACGCGGCGATCGGACATCGCGCCTTATTCCCAATCGCCGGCCCGAAGGCCGCCGCTACAAAAGCGATCTGTGCGCGACAGCAAGCGTTCGCATGCTATTGCTAACAAACAAAAAACAGGTCCCTCGTCCGCCGAAAAGCGGCCTCTACGGGATGACCGTCGTTTGGACCTAGAGGTTTTCACAGGCCAAGCGCTCTTGCGATCCACAGACCTAGACCGGCGTAAATCCCCGCAACCCAGTCATCAGCCATGATACCCCAGCCGCCGGGCAATGACTCAGCTTGGCGCGCCGGAAACGGTTTCCAAATATCGAAGACACGAAAAAGTATAAAACCCAGCAACAAATATTTCCAGTTTAGCTCCGAACGAAATGTGACCAGCCCGATGGGAAAGCCCGTCCACGGAGCGTCCGAAACAGCTCGCCACCATAAAGGAATACCGCAACCAAGCAGCAGCGCGAGATGTTGTCCAGAAACTTCGTCGATCACGACGCGTGGAGGATCCTTCTGCCGCCAATATTCAGCCGCCCGGTTTGCACTCCAGACTCCGATTGCTGCAACTAAAATCGTGAGGATAATCTGAGTCCATAGGATCGGATCCCAATGCCGGCCTGAGATCAAAAAATAAAAGGAACCATTCCCGCGCTGGGCCCATAGGACGGCGCTGAAGGCTCCCTGGAAAGTCCACCAGGGTAGGAGCGCCACTATCAAGCCGGCGAAAGAACCAAACGTGCCTGGAGCCTTGGGCATGTAACCGAGGCCGGCGGCGGTGGCCATGAATATGGCGAGGCGCGGTTTGCGTGCGCCACTCGCCGGAATCCCGGACGCCCGGGCAGACGCTGAAAGCGTTTCCTTATCAACTGGCGGACGATCAGTTTCGTTCGTCATCCGCTTCTTGGTTGGAATTTTCCGAAGAAGATTCGTCGATAACGGGCTCGCTAATTACGTATTTTTCGCTGGCCCAGGCGCCGAGATCGAGCAATTTACAGCGCTCGCTGCAGAAGGGGAAGTCCGCGTTCGCGTCGGAATCTGTAGGCTTTCGGCAGATTGGGCAATGGTATTTCACGGAAGCGCCGAGATTAGACTAACACGAATGGAATTGAAGTGAGTATGTGCGGGATTGAGGACGGTGGCGATTGAATTCAAAAGAAAGATGCCGGGCGGAAGCTCGGCGCTACGAAAGCAAAGCAGAATCCGTCGGTGGAGGAAATCCACTGCCGAGGTAAGGCACGATGCCGCGCTGAAGGCCGCGGCGCTACATTTAAATCCTGGAGGGCCCGACGGGCCGTGACACCTATACTTTTGAAAACTTCAGGCTAGGATGGGAAACAGGGTGGGGGCTGGCGCAGAGGTTTCTCGCGTGACGCGTGGGGACTCAAAATTTGTGACGCGGCCGATCAGGTCGTAGTCTTTTGCTTCGGTAATCTCGATGGTGGCTAGAGTGCCTGGGGCGGGGAGATCGGCCATGTCATTCACGCCTTCGAATTCTGTTACGTAGACTTTGCCGTCGATGTCAGGCGCCATTCCTTGCAGGCGCGCTTCCCAGACGAGGTCGGTATCTTTCGACGGACCTTCCAGCATGACTTGAAGATTCTGGCCTAGGTGCCTTTTTAGTTTGTGGGCGGAGATTTTTTTCTGGATGGACATCAGCGTGTCGCGGCGGCGCGCGATGGTTTTTTCGTCAACTTTGCGGTCGAGCGCGAAGCTTTGGGATTTGTCTTCGTCGGAGTAGGAGAAGACGCCCATCCAATCGAACTCGGCGGCACGCACGAAATCGCACAGCTCGCGGAAATCATTTTCGGTTTCGCCGGGGAAGCCGACGATGAATGACGTGCGAATCGAAACGCCGGGGATCGCTTGGCGCGCTTTCTCAAGCATTTTCAGGAACGCGTCGCCATTTGAGCCGCGCTTCATGCGCGCGAGAACGTTGCGGCTGGCGTGTTGCAGCGGAACGTCGATATATTTCACCAGGCGCAGATGTGCAGCAATGGTGTCAAGCAGGCGCGGCGTGATGCGATTCGGATAGCAATAGAGGAAGCGAATCCAGTGCAAATCTTCCACTTCCGCAAGACGTTCGAGAAGGACAGCGAGACCGTCGCGCAGGCCCAGATCTTCGCCGTAGAAAGTGGTGTCCTGGCCAATCAGCGAAATTTCGCGGACCCCAGCTGCCGCCAGATTTTCCGCTTCGCGTACGACGGATTCGAAACGCCGGCTGCGGAATTTTCCGCGGAGCTGCGGGATCACGCAGAAAGTGCAGGGATGGTCGCAGCCTTCATTAATTTTTATGTAGGCAGTGTGGCGCGGAGTGGCGAGAATGCGCGGCGTCAGGTCGTGATAAAGATACGTGGGCAACTGCGCGGATTCGGTGTCGTTGTTGCGCAGGCCGCCTTCGCAGGCTTCCAGGATTTTTTCGACTTCGCCGGTGCCGATCACGGCGTCCACTTCCGGAATTTGTTCGCGGATTTCGTCGCGATAGCGTTCCACCATGCATCCAGCCACGATTAATTTTTGCGCGCGGCCGAACTTTTTATATTCAGCCATTTCCAGGATGGATTGTACGGATTCTTGCTGCGCCGGGGCGATGAAGCTGCACGTGTTTACAACCAGGACGTCGGCATCACCCGCGCGCGGCGTGATTTCGTAACCCGCGCGCGCGAGAATACCCATCATCACCTCGCTGTCCACGAGGTTCTTCGGGCATCCTAGACTTACGAATCCGACCTTGGGCATTCAGTGCGGTCCTTCAGGTGGTGTGGAAACCTCAATTCTACCACACCAGGAACGCCTTCGGCCGCCGATCCGTAAGACGAATTAACGCGCCCTGAGGACCTTAGGGATGTTCCTGGGATCGGCTTCCTCTGTGTCTGATACGGGCTCGAGATCCAGAATGACTGTCGCGATCCGCGGGATTTCAGAAATCCGGAAATTCGTAATTTTCCCGGTCTCGAAACCGTTGGCGCTGAAGGCTAAGGACAGCACGATTCGCTTGGGGGACAATTCTTTGAGCTCCGCCGTCGTTCTAGTAACCATTCATTACGAATTACCTTATCAAAGAATTACAAAATCCAATGCCTAGGGAGTACGACTAGGGCGCGTCCGGAGCGATTCGCGGATTGCGCGGAGGAGGGTGGACATCTGAGCGACGGGGGTGGGGTGGCTGCCGAAGCGGGCGGACTGGTATAGCTCGGTGAGTTGGGCGACGGGGGCGGCTATGTCGGCCGCGGGAATAGCCGACGCGAATTCAAGAGGGGTTTGCGACGGGGCTTTCTTCCAGCCGCGTTTTTCGAGCAGGCGGAGCATTTCGCGGTATTCGAGGGACGCCAGCGAGGCAGTCAAATTTCCGCCACGACGTGCACGGACCCGCCACCGCGCGATTAAATATCCGATCAGCGGACGACCGCGCAGATAGATCAACAAGGCAATCAAAAACACGAGAACGCTGGGAAGAAAATAGGGCGAGGCTTCGGTTCGGCGGTCGAGCGCCATCAGCAGGCGAATGGCTTGGCGTTGTTTCTCGCGATAGTAATGCTGTGCGTGGTCGCCCCAGGTGCGCGAAGTATTCTGCATGTTGCGCGCGAGATTAACCTGGTGCACGAAATCGTAATTGACGACCCACTCGCTCCAGGCGAACTGAAACCAGTCCCAATAGAGGGCGAGCCGCGAGAGAAACGTGTTTCGTTTTCCATCTCCGGGCGGAGTGGGATCGAACGTGATCCAGCCGTAACCGGGAAAGTAGGCTTCGACCCAGGTGTGAGCGTCACTGGCCCGAATGATGTAATCGCCGCCGAGGTCGTTGTACTCACCGGGCAAAAATCCGCCGACGTAGCGCGCGGGAATTCCCAGATCGCGCAGCATCACGGTCATGGCAGCGGCAAAATATTCGCAATGTCCTGCGCGGCGAGTGAAAAGGAAATAGGCTAGCGGGTCATCGGTCTTGGGGCCGGCGAGGTCGAGTGTGTAGGCGTAATGAGTTTTCAGATAGCGCTCGATATTTGCGGCGCGATCGTATTCGTTGTGAGAACTTTCTGTAATTTTTTGGGCGAGTTGTTTGATGCGCGGGTCAAGTTCGGGAAGCTGCAGGTAAAGGCTCTGAATCTCGTCGGGAAAAGCGGAGGAGGCTTTTCGCAATTGGACAGGCGGAATCGCGGGAAGCAACGAAAGACCCTCGTAACGTACTTTTGTTTCGTTGTGAAAAGGGTTGGAGAGGGAGCCCGTTCTGTCAACGAGGAGATATCCCCGCTGTTGCGATGCGCCGACGCGCTCGGTATCGTTTGCGAATCTGCCGCGCAAAGCTTCCAGGTGCGGCGCGATAAAAACCGCGTCGGTGGCCACCGGTTCCATTAGCACGGTGTAACGAAGTGGGTAGGAATCACCACGGGAAAGCGGGAGGCCAGCAAAACGAAATTCGCCGTCGGGAGTGGGCGAGAGCACTATTTGGTCGTGGGTGGGAGTAAACCAGCGCTTGCCGTCGAAATCGGTGAGCACGATTCCGCGCCAGTGAACGTCCGCAGCGCGGCCGGGGTCGCCTTCCACGTGTATGCGCATCACGACGGCGGAACTTTGTTTTATTTTTCCGATTTCGCCGAGGGTGACGTCGTCGCTGAAGCCTGTCATCAGGCTCGGCTGCAAATTCAGAGCGCTCAAGTAGCCGGTGGTAAAACGCGGAATCAGAAAAAAGAGAAATCCGCCGATGAGCAGAGCGCTGACCGCGACGAGAACAGATGTGAGTCCAAGCGCGCGATTCAATTGCTGCGCCATGGGCGAACCTGGTTCGAAGGGAGGCGATACGGCTCCGCTGGCGCTGCGGCGAATTTCCAACGCCACAAACGTGGATACAGCGAGCGCGAGGAAAATTGCGAGCGTGATCAAGAAGCTCGTTTCGACTGTTAGGATTGCGGAGGCGAGCATGCAGGTGAATGCCAGGACTGCAAGGAACGCAAAGTCGCGGTTCGTTCGCGCAGAATAAAGGCGAACCAGCGCAGCAAAAAGCATCAAGTGGATCGCGGCGAGCAATGCCGCGTACAACGCTGGGTTCGGCGCGCCGGCGGACAAGCTTCGCGAGAAAATCCAGAGGTCGAGCGGGAAAAACAGGAAGTAGGCCAGCACCAGCCAAGTGGCAACGCGCGCAGAAATCTCCGGGCCGCGTCCGCGCCAGATGCGGAATCCTTTATAGGCAAGCGCGATCAGTGGAACGAATAACGAGATTGGATCGAGCTTGCCAGTGAGCACAACGGCCAGGATGCCAGTGGATACCAGCAGAAACAGGGACACCTCGAAGTAACGTTGTACGGCTGGAAGCGGCGGCGCGCTGGCTGTGGTTGACGCGATGGTATTCATAGTCCTAATACGATGCTAGCACCTGGAAGTCCGCAGGAGGGCGGATTGAGCCAAATTGATGACGAGGGAATAACTGCACTTTCGTATCGTTCAGAATAAAGTCTGGCAATGCGTTCTCTGGTGTTGCATGGTGTGCGGCGTCGCAAGGGAAGTCTGCCGCGCTGAAGGCCGCGGCGCTACATTAAAACCTTTCCTAGCGATGCGGCGATTTTGCGCGTGGCATTTGATATGGGGACGTGGCTCAAATTTTCTAGCGACAGAATGCGGGTGCGCGGGAGTTTCGGAAGCTGTTCAACATGCGCCAGGAAGGGGAGCAACGTGATGTTGCGGAATGTGACGCCGTGGCGCGCGACTGGAAGTGGTTGCAGAGCGATGCCAGCAATGCCAAGCGTCGAGCGGAGGTGCGCTTCTAATTCATTTTTGGGATGGCGCGCTACTTGTACGGCGGGGAATTGCCACATGCGGGAGAACAGTACGTGGTCATGCGCGCCGGGATCCTTTACCAGGACCGTGCGGCCGCGCGGGTCACGAAGAATGGCTGCGGCAATTTTTATGTGCTCGGTGGCGCGCTTCATGCGAGGCGCCGGGATTTTCTGCGTTAGGCCGAGTTTGTATGCGCGGCACCATTTCGATACCGGACAAATGTCGCATCGCGGAATTTGGGGCGTGCAGATTACCTCGCCCAATTCCATAAGGGCCTGGTTCCAATCGCCGGGCGAATCTCGAGCGAGCCAGTCTTGCGCGGTATTTGCGAGTTCGCGCCAACGACGAGGCGCGCGCAGGTCGCCTGGGATGGCGCGCAAGCGCGCTAGCACACGTGCGACATTGCCATCGACGACTCCCAGAGGCACGTCGTAGGCGATACTTAAAACCGCTGCGGCCGTGTATGTGCCGATTCCGGGGAGTTCTAGAGCTTCGTCGGGAGTGTGCGGAAATTTTCCGTTGTGCCGCGCAACGATCGCTTTTGCCGCTCGGCGCAAATTGCGTGCGCGGCTGTAGTAGCCGAGGCCGGACCAGAGCTTTAAAATTTCGGCAATTGGCGCGCTGGCGAGTGACTGGACATCCGGTAGATTTTTCAGGAAACGATGGTAGTAGGGCATCACGGCGGCGATGCGCGTTTGCTGCAACATTACTTCGGCTACCCATATGCGATATGGATCGCGGCTCGCACGCCACGGAAGGTCGCGTTTGTGCGCGTGAAACCAGAGCAGCAAGCGTTTTTGAA
Source organism: Binatus sp. (SeqCode) (assembly GCA_035602755.1). Taxonomy (GTDB): domain Bacteria; phylum Acidobacteriota; class Terriglobia; order Acidiferrales; family UBA7541; genus Palsa-295. The sequence continues at coordinate 34,582 of DATNLR010000091.1, forward strand.
ACGTTTTAAGCTGCACCGGCAGAAGACTTGTTTTCATGCGCGAGGTATTCTCGCACGATTCTGTATGGGCCACAGCGTGGGGGGGGCGGCCGCACAAGTGCGATTAGGAGTTCGAGGATTACAGGGAGTCAATGAAGAGAAAATAGGACGAGGACCACAGCGCGGTGGGGATCGAGCGCTGCGGTCGGCTGGTAATGATGATTTTGAAGATTTCGTGCTCGCTGGCGAGGTCGTCGAGAAATGTGCCGCCGACTGCGGAGTGTTCGGCTTTCAATAGGGCGAGCTCGCGGAGCGTGTCGTAGATAATTTCGGCGGCTGGCGCCATGGAACTGGTAAAGCGGTGTGTTCGGAACTGGAGCACAGAATTAATTTCGTTGAAGTGCCATGCGATGCAGGCTGCCATCGTGACGGCTCGCTCGAATCGCTCGGCGTGTTCTGCAATCGCGTTCGGCCCTAGCGCTGGATCGGGAGGGCCGACGAAGGGATCCAGGACCAGCATCACCCGGCGTTCGTCTTCGCGCGCAAATTCGCGAACCATTAATCGTCCGGCTTTTGCCGTCACTTTCCAGTCCACGAAGCGCGCGCTATCGGTGTGCAAATAATTGCGGAGTGAATGCAATTCGTGGCCGCGTCCGCGAAAGTCGCTGGCCATTTCTCCGCTGAGGAGGGGAAGGACTTCGTAGAAATGGTCGGTCGGCGAAACGCGCGGGTAGACCACGATTTCCAGCTGCGAATTGACTTGGCGGCTTTTTTCGAAGAATCCGAAAGGGAAGCGCGTGCGTATGCTGAACGCATCTTGCTGATAAACGCCACGCCGAGGAAAGGTCAGCTCAACTTTTTGCCGGGCAGAACCCTGGCGCGAAATGTACGGGAAAAATACGGGCCGCGTAAGAACTTCTGCGGCGCCTTTTTTGTTCTCGCCCGTGACGCGCAAAGAAAAGGAAGGCCAGGTCTGTTTTTCGTTGCGCAATTCTAATTCAGCCAGTACGGGCTGCTCGGCGAAGATGTGTTCGGGCATGTCGAACTTTAGGTCCACACCGGTGAGCACAGCGCGAGAGAGTACTCCGGAAATAAGAATTCCGGCCAGTGAGCAGGCCAAGATCATGAACAGCAAATTATTTCCGGTATTTACGGCGGCCAGAACGAGAATGAAAACAGCGACGAGGTAAACAATTCCTTCGCGCGTTAAGCGGTAATCGACTTGGTAAACGAGCCAACGAAGGCTGGTTCGCCGAGCGAGCCGCGGAACGATGACGATGGCGACCCAGGCGGCAAGGCCAAGCGCAATTACGGTGGTAACCGAGGCGACTCCGACGCGACCTTCCTGGGCAGCTGCTGCCGAAAAAAGCGCGGTGATCAGCGCGGCGGACAGCACCAGCATGGCGACGCCGAAGTTGCGCCAACCGGGACGATCAATCCCGCGCCACCAGCGGACAGCAAATGAATCGGGTTCTGCTATTTGCATAAGCCTCGAGAGTTTTGTTGCAACCTACCTGACGTTCTTACGGTCTGTCCCAGTTGGATCGAAAATAGCCGGGACCATGTCGGCGCTACAAACTCGCGGTCAAAACGGCCGGCGAGACGACGGCGCTAGGAATGCCGGGCCCACTTCGCGGCTTCGTTTACAGCGGAACGCGCGTGGTTTCCATAATTTCGCGCAGAATCGTTTCGGCTTGCTCGGATTTTTTCTGGGTTGAGACGTAGCGCGAGCTGACGACCACGCGGTGCGCGAATACGGGGACCACAAGCCGCTTGAAATCGTCAGGCAAACAGTAGTCGCGGCCTTCCAGGAATGCTCGGGCTTGCGCCGCTCGATGCAGCATTACGGCGCCGCGTGGGCTGACGCCGAGGCTCAGTTGTTCGGTCTGGCGAGTACGCTCAACAATTTCCAGCGCGTAATCCAGCAAACTTTCTTCCACTTTTACCTGCGAGACAGTGTCTTGCATGGCGATCACGTCCGCCGCGTCCATGAGCGCCGAGATTTTCTCCACCGGAGCGACGCCGGAATTATTGCGAATGATTTCTTTTTCGCTCGCGCGCGAAGGATAGCCCATGCGAATGCGCATCAGGAAACGGTCGAGTTGCGATTCGGGCAGCGGATATGTCCCATGATGTTCGATCGGATTCTGCGTGGCCAGCACCAGAAAAGGTTTGGGCAGCGGATGTGTGTGATTGTCCACGGTGATTTGCGATTCATTCATCGCTTCCAGAAGCGCGGACTGTGTTTTCGGCGTGGTGCGGTTGATTTCGTCCGCGACGATAATATTTGCGAAGATGGGCCCGGGCTTGAACTCGAATCCTTGCGTAGAAGGATTGAAAACGCTGACGCCAATCACGTCGCTCGGGAGCATGTCCGAGGTGAACTGGATGCGTTGAAACGAACAATCGAAAGAACGCGCTAGCGCTTGCGCTAGAGTTGTTTTACCGACGCCGGGAACGTCTTCAATCAGCAAGTGGCCGCGCGCGAGAAGCGTGGCGAGCGCAAGTTGGATGACGTCTTCTTTGCCTTTCACTACTCCTGAGATTGAGCGCAGGAGTCCGGCGAGTCGAGTGCTAGCTGTTGTCGTCGTGGATTGCAATTCGCGTGGCCTTCTGCTACAAAAAGTTAGTACTGCGGGCGACTAGCTCAGTGGTTAGAGCGCTCCCCTCACACGGGAGAGGTCCAAGGTTCAAGTCCTTGGTCGCCCACCACTACCCCACACATAAGTTTTACCACCATTCATTGGACGAAGTGAAAAGGTGAAGGGTACAGGTGTGTTCAAAAGGTTGTTTGCCTTTTCGATTTGCGCAATTTGAGACAGAACCAACGCTCCCAACGCGAGCACATTCAGGTTCAGTGAATCTCAGTTCACTTGGACTGAACTGATCTTGTTATTCCAGTTGCGCGAACGGTCGCTGGGCAAGCGCCAGGCGGCAAGGTCCGGAACGCTACTGCTGAAACTGGCGTTGTCGCTTTGGAAGTTTGCGTTCTTGTAGATGATCACGCTAACCCGTCCATAGACCTTGATCGAGCTGATGGCGTTATCGAACCTGCCGGGCATGGCGTTGAAGCTGGAACCGCGGGTCATGCAGAAATATTCGCCACGATAGTATTTCTCCTTGAAGAAGCAGGCGCCTCGGCTCGGAATGCCTTGGCTGGGAGGCCGATGACCGGTGCCTGGATCCCACCACCATGGTCCGCCATTGTAAGGGTTCACCACAAACGTTGCGCGACAGCCACCTTCCACCCAAATACCTTCGCCATCAGCTCCCCAGGTGGTTCCGAAAATGCACGGAGCGCTGCCGGGAAATTGCTGCTGAAGCGTAGCTCCACCGCGCGTGTCAGCCGTACAGTACGTGCGCCGGTGCGACCTCGACTCACAGGTTACGGTGTAGGGGGCCCCGGGTTGTTGGCCGATACCGAGAGTAACGGAAATTCCGCCGCTTTGTGGTCGCCTCGCGGCCAGCGATCGTGATGACAAAAACAAAGCGACAGTACCCAACATCGTGATCAGCGCAAGCGCTGTGATCCGTGCAAACTTGGGTTTCATGTTGTGCTCCTGCTGCGTGTGATGTGGAGCGAAAAACAATTTCTGAGTGGCGGGAGTTTACTCAATTGAAGAATGAGTGGCAATAAGGATGAAAGCGGTCGCCATCGCTGATAGCAGGCGTTTGATGCGGGGCGTGATAGTCTGGGCCTGACCGGCATGTAGCGCGGCGAAAATTCTGAAGAGGCTGGGCTTCGAGAGATGGCAAATATTTTGCGGTTTATACATGTATTCGCGTTGGGCACCTGGGTGGGATCGATCTTTTATTTTAGCGCGGCCGTTGCGCCGGGAGCGTTTCGTACGCTTTCAAATCCAGACCAGGCGGGAGCGGTAGTTCAATTTACGTTGGGACGCCTGCATATGTTGGGCGTGGTTGCGGCGGTGCTCTACCTGTTTGCGTCCGTAGCGCTCGCGCAGTCGTTCAAGGGATTGATTCGACCGGCGGCAATTGGCGTAATCGTGATGCTGTTGCTTACGCTCACATCGCAGCGACTCGTGACACCGAAGCTGGCCGCGCTAAGAACGCAGATGGGTTCGGTGGCAGCGACGCCGGTGAATGATCCGTTGCGCGTAGAGTTCAATCGCCTACACAGAATTTCCGTCAATTTGGAAGGCTCCGTCTTGCTGATTGGTTTCGCAGCGTTGTTTCTCACTGTGCGAGAGATGACGAAATTTTCCGCGAGTTGACTCCCAGGGCCTGAGAATGGATCGAGCTGCGTTATTTCCAAAGCGACGAACTATCGATTCCGTTTCCTGCGACTGGCGCGCTTCTTTAGGTTTTTCTTTTTGGCTGTCTTTTTCTTTACGCTATTCTTGCCGCTGTTCTTCGTGATTTTTCTGGCATTTTTGCCCGCGCGGGTGACCGCCCGCCACATGTACCAGCTGGCGACGGTGCGATACGGACGCCAGCGTTCGCCGAAGGCGGCAAGCTCGCGCGGCTTGGGGATCGTTTTCTTGCGATAGAGAATCGCGAAACCTTTTTGCACTCCATAATCGTGGATGGGAAGAACATCAGGACGTCCTAGCCGGAAAATCAAGAACATCTCTACCGTCCAAGCGCCGATGCCGCGAACAGAGATCAGCCGCTCGACTAAGTCTTCGTCCGACATTTTGTGCGCGGCTTCCAGAGAGGGGACCACGCCGTCGATCGTCTTCTGCGCAAGGTCCTTCATGGCTAGGGCTTTCGCAGCTGACAGTCCTGCTTCGCGTAACGATTGCGGAGAGGCAGCGAGAATTTCTGCGGGCGTGGGACATTCGCCATTTTCGCCCAGCGCTTTGATGCGTGCATAAATCGTGGCGGCGGCTTTTCCGGAAATGCTCTGATGCGTGATGGCTTCGAGCAGCGATTCGTACACGCTGTCGCATTCGTCTAGCTTAAAAGCGAACTCGCCAATGTCGGCAATCAAGCGCCCCAGGCGCTTATCGGCCTGCGAAAGATGCGCGTGCGCTTTTTGGTGATCGAATGGCAGTACAATTTCTTCGTTCATGTCCGCGTAACAGGATACTCTCCCGCACTCACGGGGACAATTTCGCCAAACGAGATATTGAAAAGTCTCCCTTTCGCCAGCCGAGTCCCGATTTTGGCCGGAAAACGGTCCAGGCGACGGCCCATTCAAGGGGTGTCTTGAGCGCCGACAATTAGGGCGCGGAATTCAGGAGCGTTGCGGAACTTGTCGAAGGCGGGCTCTTCCTGGAGCCATGCCGAGAACGCGGCGGAGTCTTTGCTGTTCTCTTTCGCCTGACGAATCGCTTCGAACGCGCCTTTGCGGTCACCGCTCATGGCACGAGCCGCCGCCAGCAGGCGCCACGCTCCAGAAGAGTCCGTCTTGGCGCTAACTCCCAGCTCGTAAAAAACGCGCGCCTGCGAAAAGTCCTTGGCCTCGTAACACTGGTCACCTCGCTCCATAGCCTCGACGAAAATACCTCCCAAAGCGCGCTGGAACGCCCGAAGTTTTTGCGCATTCTTCTCATGCTCCGCGCGCACGCGCAGCCCGGAGATTTGCTGTTCGAGATCACTTCGCAGATCAGCATTGTCGGCGGAATCCCGGCGCAGGGTGGAAAGTCCGGAAGAAATATCCGCGGTCAAGCGCGCTTGCTCTTCAAATTCCTGTTGCTCGCTTTTCGCGCCATCGCGCACAGCTTTCTCTTTTTCCAGCGCGGTGGCGCGATCACGAAAGGCCCCACCTTCGTTCAAATCCTGGCCAAAACCCGTGAAGGTGTTGGCGGCCTGTCGATATTCTTTCCAACTGCCATACAGATCTCCGGCGAGTTCCCGATCTTTCGCGCGTCTTTCGGCTTCGGCGGCCTGCTCTTTTAGGAAAGCCATATCGCGCGCCTCGCGCCCATCCCTCATGGCCATCAGTCGAAACCAAGCGAATGCTTGGTCCATCACGCTCGAAGGCGCCCAGGAGTGAGCGCCTTCGAACGCGCTAAAAGCATGAACGTAGTGCAGGGTTTCAAGTTTCGCGTCCATCGTTACGACTTCGCTATAGTTGAAGTCAGTAGTCCCTGCGGTGGCGAAGACAGCGAAAGTCGCATCCGGCGCCTGCGGGGGCCCAGGGCCCAACCCCGCACTGTTCATCAGCACACCCGCGGCACACTTGCACTGTCGCGCGAGCACCAGTGCCAAGCGCGCGCCTCCAGAAAAGCCTGCGAAATAGGCACGGTTGTCGTCCGTCGAGAGGCGCATACGCGTGTCTTGAATCATGGCCTGCGCCGCCTCCGCCCCTATCTTCCACGGGCCGTTGTGTGAATTGTTCGAGCCCGCCACGATGTACCCGTAGCTTTCCGCCGCGTCTTTCATTAACTCCACCGGCACGCTTCCGAGCGCGTCGGGATCAAACGCATACACGATCGGCCAGCGCTTTTCACGAGTTTAATGTGACGGCAGGTAAAGCGCATAGCTCTGGACGGACTCTGTCAGGCAGGAAACCTTGGAGATGACAACGCCGGTCCGCAGATTTTCCGGCGCGACGGCCGACGAATCGCTCTGCGGTGCCGTCGCTGGAGCAGAAAATCCTGCCAGCACGACACAGAGCAGCACGAGCTTAAACATAGCAACTAGTATAGTTCGACCGAAACGGTTCAGTGCAATCGTGTGTGTTACTATCGTCGGCTTATGAAAACTGGAATTATTGGACTGCCGCAAGTAGGGAAGACGAGTCTTTTCCGGATTCTAACGCGTGCGCGTGTGGAAGCGCGGAGTTCGCCAAATCAAGCGCATGTGGGAATTGCGCGTGTACCGGATGCCCGGGTGGTGAAACTTTCGGAAATCTTCAAGCCCAAGAAAATCACTTTCGCGACAATTGAATATGTGGATGTAGGCGGGTTGCAAAAGGATCGCGAGAAAAATTCCGCATCGCTGGTGCCGTTGCGTGAAGCGGACGCGCTGGCGCACGTGGTGCGGCTCTTTGAAGACCCCGCAGTGCCGCATGAAGGCGGGTCGCTCGACGCTCTGCGCGATATCGAGAGCGTTGAAATCGAGCTGATGCTGAACGACCTGGAGCAGGCCTCCAAGCGAATCGAGCGCGTGGAAAAAGATTTGAAGAAAAAGAAAGAAACTGTGCTCGAAGCTGAATTGCAGCTTCTGACTCGCTGCCGAAAAGCGCTGGAAAGTGAAACGCCGTTGCGTGAACTTGAATTCAAGCCCGAAGAATTGAAGATGCTTACGGGGTTTGAATTTTTGTCGCGCAAGCCAATGCTCTACGTGTTGAATCTTGGCGACGAAGAAGCTGCGGACATCGATCGTGTGGTCGAAAAATATCATCTGGAGAAGCTGGCGTCGAAACCGCACACAGCTGTGGTGCCATTCTGCGGGAAAATTGAAGCAGAACTTTCCGAGCTGCCGGACGCGGAAGCGGCCGAAATGATGCGCGCCTACGGATTGGCGGAATCGGGCCGCGACCGGTTAATTCAAGCCAGCTACCGGCTGCTGGGTTTGATTTCGTTTCTCACTTGCGGCGAGCCGGAGTGCCGCGCCTGGACCATCGAGCGCGGAATGAATGCGCAGCAAGCCGCCGGCGCGATTCACAGCGACATCGAGCGCGGATTCATCAAAGCCGAAGTGGTGAACTGGGAAAACCTGTTAAGAGCCGGCGGTTTCGCCGTGGCCAAGGAACGCGCGCAGGTGAAGCTCGAAGGGAAAGAGTACATCGTGCAGGATGGCGATGTGATTTTGTTCCGCCACTCGAGCTAGCACGATGTTTTCCTCCAACGCAAACCGCATGCTGCTCGCTCTGCTGCTTGGAATTACGGCGGCCGGAGCCAATGTGGTGGGCGGCTCGCTGATCGCGCGAGCCAAATCGCTGCGCCGTTACCTTAAATACTTCATCGCACTGGGCGCCGGGTTCATGCTCGCTACAGCGGTGCTCGAAATGATTCCCGAATCGCTGAAGCTACAGGGCGAAAACGGCTCCATATTTTTCCATCGAACAAATTCCGTTTTTATTTTCGTCCTGGCGGGCTACTTTGTGGTGCATTTTTTCGAGCATACCGTAGCGCCGCATTTTCACTTTGGCGAAGAGACACACACCGAGGAGATGTCGCACGCGCATGCGAGCTATGCCGCGCTGCTGGGCCTGGTGATCCACACTTTTTTCGACGGCGTAGCGATTGCGTCTGGCCTGCTGGTTTCCACTTCCTTGGGAGTGGTAATTTTTCTGGCCATATTTCTGCACAAGCTGCCGGAAGGATTTACGGTGGCGTCGCTGATGCTGGCCAGCGGGCAGAGCAGGCGAGCGGCGTTTTTGTCGTCCGCAATATTGGGTGGCGCAACGCTGCTGGGGATGGCGCTCATGTTTGCGTTGGGTAATGTGGTGGCGCAAGCGTTGCCGTTTTCAGCCGGTGTTACGCTGTACGTGGCTGCTTCGGATCTGATTCCGGAGGTAAATCGGGAGCCTGGGCCGGGAATGCCGCTGTTGGTTTTCCTCGGCGTGGCTATTCTGCTGGGGCTTAAGTACCTCTTCCACGTCTGACGCGATCCCCGTCCCAGACGGTCGAGATCCGAGCGCTACGAAGGCCGGGACTAGAAGCCCGTCTAGGCCGCGGGATGCTGCGACGACCGCACTAGGAGATCCTCTATGCCGTCGGGATGCTCAGGGTTAAAGCCTATAGATTCAGCAACTCTATCGTAGTTGTCGGGTTCAGGGTCCGGGGAATCCTTCCATTTAGGCACATTTGTCTCTGCTGCAACTTTAAGTGGCTACAGGTGTTAGATAGAATGTGGAGGCCATGACCAGGTCTGACGTCCAATTGATGCTGGACGTGAAGGCTGGGGACGATCGGTCCTTTGACCTTCTACTGCAGAAATATCGCACGCCCCTGGTCAATTTCCTCTATCGCATGGTGAGAGATACGGCGACGGCCGAGGATCTGGCACAAGAAGTTTTCCTCCGGGTTTACCGGGCCCGCAAACAGTATTCTCCCAGCGCGAAGTTCACCACCTGGCTGTTCCGCATCGCGACGAACTTGGCGCTGAACTCGGTGCGGGATAACCGGCATCGCCAGAAGGACGTGTCGATCGACGCAGCTTCTTCACCGGATGAAGATGCCGCTCCGATGCAGTTGCGGGCGCCGGAAATGCGGATTGATGAACACATGATCGAACGCGACCGCGCAGATTACATCCGCAAAGTAATTTCGGAGCTGCCGGAAAAGCAGCGTGTCGCGGTTTTGTTGCATAAGTATGAAGAAATGGACTATGCGGAGATTGCAAGAATTTTAGAGTGCTCGGAAAGCGCGTTGAAATCGCTGTTATTTCGCGCCTACGAGACGCTGCGTGTGCAGTTGGCACCGCTTGTTAACGCCAGCGCATCACGCAGAGAGGGAAGCCCATCATGAAATGCGAAGACGTATCAAAAGAACTGATTCCGTACCTGGACCGCCGGTCGAATTCGGCAGACCGCCACGAGGTGGAAGAGCACCTGGCGATTTGCGTGGCTTGCCGCACGCGAGCGGAGGAACTGCGCACGTTGTGGAGTGTGCTGGATGAGGTACCCGTTGTCGAGCCGTCGCTTGGCTTTGACGCCCGCATGCGCGCGCGAATCGCCGAAGAGCCGCGACCGCGCTGGTTTCGCTGGTTTGTGCCGCAGCCGCGGCTGGCCATGGCCATGGCTCTGCTGTTGGCGGTGAGCGTCTGGATCACGCGTCTGCCACAAGATAATTCCGGCTTGGCTGGTAGCGCGCAAAACGAGCAGCAGCAATTTCAGGTGATCAAGAATCTGGACGTGCTGGAAAATTACGACGTGCTGAGCAAATTTGATGCGCTAGACGAGGTTCCCGCGGACGAGCAGCCGGCGCCGCAACCAGATCAGCAGAACGATGAACAGCAGCAACAACAGGAATAACGGCGGATCAATGAAGCGGTTGAGAATCATTTGCGGGCTTGCGCTGGCTCTTTTGACCGGGCTTGCGGCGCAGCCTGCCTTGGCGCAGAGGCAGCATGGCGGTGCTGCGCCCTCGCATGCGCCTAGCATGCGAGCGGCACCGCGCCAAGCGGCTCCAGCGCGTCCAAATGCGCGTAGTGGGGGACAGCGGCCGGGGGCCTACCGCCCGGGAGGCAACGCACGTGCGCCGCAAGGTGTGCAGCGCCCTAACAGTGCAGCTAATCCGGCAGCGAACGCTAACCGCGAAGGCGGTATGAGGAACTTGTCTCCGGGTGTGCGGCAGAATCTGCGGGACATGTCACCGCAAGAACAGCAGCGCTACATGCAGAACAACGAGCGTTTCAGAAGTCTTCCGCCACAACAACAGACCCAGATTCGAAATAACCTGCAGAAGTGGAACAATTTGTCTCCCACCGAACGGAACGCGATGAACGATCGCGCGCGTACTTGGCAGCGTATGTCGCCTCAGCAGCGCCAGTACGTGCAGAACAACCTCCTGCCGAAGTGGCAGAGCATGTCTCCTCAACGGAAGCAGATCGTGACAGGGCGTTTGCACACGCTGCAGGGGATGAGCCCGACAGAGCGGCAGACGGCGCTGAACGATCCGCAGTTCATGCGCGGGTTGAGTCCTGACGAGCAGTCTGTACTACGCGGGCTGGATTCGATCAGCCCAGGTCGTCCTTAGTTTCCTCCGGCTACAATCTCAGGGGACTTGGGGAAGCGTTCGCGGAGCGGCCGCACGGTGCTCTCCGGCCTAGAAGGTGCCGCACTGCAGGCCGCGGCGCGCATTCAAATCTTCCGCCTCCCCCAACTTTGAGCTTTGCTCGCGCGAAACTGCGCTGACGCACCAAAGAAACGACGAGTGCGAAGAATTTTTCTTGCTGTTAACTCTTACAAAACATTTTCTGCACTTTTTTTGAATCGAGCAACTAGGCGTGCGCAGAGCGTTCAGGACCATCCACCACTAATTGTGGTTTGGTTGCAGTGAGCCACAACCACACATCTTGTTTTCCACAAAAATCTTCGATTCCATAACGGATTCCTCTTGACATGTTTTCGAACCTAACTACAATCGGGGCACAAAGTGGGAAGAAGTGGGACGCAGTGGTAAAAGCAACAAGCAAGTAGGGGCGAACAAAAGAGTGACTTCTTGGCTGTACAAGCCGGGCGCGGCTCTTAAAGGCACCAATGCTTCGGGGAAGCTATCTAGCGACAGTCGACGAAAAAGGCCGAATGAAAATTCCGGCCGATTTCTTGGCCGAGTTGCGCAAGACAGGCTCGAAGTTTTACGTGACCAGCGAAACCGGCGGTACGGCACGCATCTATCCCATGAAAGCCTGGGAAAAGATCGAAGAAAAACTCGCGAAAGTCTCCTCTCACAACCGTTCCAAACAGAAGTTTTTGGCGCGGGTGAACTATTACGGCCAAGTAGTGGAGGTGGATGGGCAGGGGCGCATTCTAATTCCACCCACGCTACGGGAATCAGCGCAAATGAAGGGCGAGGTAGACGTTCAGGGCCAGCTGACTTACCTGGAAGTCTGGAATCACGCGCAGTTCCTGGAACAACTGAACCGTAACCCTCTAACGGCGGAAGACGAAAAGGAATTGGATTTACTGGGCATCTAGCTTTTGAGCGTTCTGCACACGCCGGTTCTGCTCGACGAAGTTTTGAACTGGTTGCGGATACGACCAGAAGGCACGTATGTGGATGCCACGGTTGGCACCGGTGGGCACACCATCGAAATTGCCCGGCGGCTGACCACGGGGCGTTTACTGGGGATGGATCGCGATCCGCGCGCGCTGGAAATTGCGCGGGAGCGATTAGGGCCGCTTGAGCGGCAGGTGACTTTGGTGCACGCAGAATTTTCGAAGATCGGCGAAGTGCTGGAAAAGCTGAATCTCCCTCCGCTGGATGGGGTGGTTGCCGACCTGGGGATTTCAACACTCGAGCTGGATACTCCGGAGCGCGGATTTTCGTTTCGCTGGGCCGCGCCGCTCGATATGCGTATGAATCCCGACTCGCCGCTGACCGCGGAAGAAATTGTGAACTTCTGGCCGGAGAAAGAACTGGCCTACCTTCTCTACAAGAATGCCGACGAGAGGGACTCACGCAGAATCGCCAGAGCAATTGTTCGGGCGCGGCCGATCCGCGACACCGAACATCTGGCAACGGTTGTGGCAGGGGCTCAAAAGGTAAGGGGAAGGCAGAAACTGCATCCCGCGACAAAAACGTTTCTGGCGCTGCGGACTGCGGTGAATCGAGAAGAGGAGGAACTCGGGCAGTTTCTTTCGCGGACCCCTGCCACTATGAATTCCGAAGGACGAATGATCGTGCTTAGCTACCACTCGATTGAAGATCGGTTGGTGAAGCACGCCTTTCAGCGCTTGGCGCGAGAGGGAAGTTTTCGAATTCTGACGAAGAAGGTTGTCCAGCCCGGCGCGGAGGAAGTTCGAGACAATCCCCGCGCGCGCAGCGCGAAGATGCGCGTTGCGGAAAAAATCGCCCCGGAAGAAATTCAGGCGGCGGGGAGCTGGCGATGATGGAATGCAACACGACGGAATATCACACGGTAAAGCGAATTGATAATTCGCGGCTGGTGCGTCCGGAATCACCGGCGCGACTGCGCGAATTCTGGCGGCGGGTGGCCGCCGGCGCGGGAATGGCGGCTTGCCTGCTGTTTTATGCGTGCCAGCATTTCGAATGCATCCAGATCCGGTATCAGATCGAGCAATTGGACTCGCAGCGCGCGCAGGCCGTGGAACTGAACCAGCAATTG
>DATNLR010000114.1:0-27063 GCA_035602755.1 Binatus sp. (SeqCode)
TGTACCTCGTGCAACACTTTCAATCGATCCCGTTCTCGTTGGCTCAAAGTGATTCGCTCCGTTTCCATGGGGGCCTCGGCCATCCATGAAAGCGGACATTTCTACTTTGCACAAACCGGACATTCTCATTTTGCGGCGACATCTCCGCGGTCTCCGTTGACTCGCCACGGTTGAGCCCCTAAGATAGGCGCCACAATGGTGGATTCGCTCGTCGGGCAAACCGTTTCGCATTACCGCATCCTGGAAAAACTTGGCGGCGGAGGCATGGGCGTGGTGTACGAGGCGGAAGACACTAGCCTGGGCCGACGTGTGGCCGTGAAATTTCTGCCGGAAGATCTGGCACGCGATCCTTACGCGCTGGAACGGTTTCAGCGAGAGGCTCGCGCTGCTTCGGCGCTGAATCATCCGAACATCTGCACAATTCACGAAATTGGTCAGCAGGACGGGCGATTTTTCATCGTGATGGAGCTGTTGCAGGGGCAGACGCTGAAGCACCGCATCGGCGGCAAGCCTCTCCCGATCGATTTGCTGCTTGAGCTTGGCGTGGAGGTAGCGGACGCCTTGGATGCGGCGCACGAAAAGGGCATCGTGCATCGCGACATCAAGCCCGCGAATTTATTTGTGACGCAGCGCGGGCATGCCAAGGTTCTGGATTTTGGTTTGGCAAAGCAATCCCTGCACGTTGACGGAGCGACGAGCGCGTTCGCGACGAAAGACGCGGACGTGACGGTGGACCAGGAGCATCTCACCAGTCCGGGAATGACTCTCGGCACCGTGGCGTATATGTCCCCGGAACAGGCGCGTGGCGAAGTGCTGGATGCGCGCAGCGACCTTTTTAGTTTTGGCGCGGTGCTGTACGAAATGGCTACGGGCGCGCTTCCCTTCCGCGGCGATACCACAGCCGTGATTTTCAACTCCATTCTGGAAAAGGCGCCCGTGCCGGCGGTACGTTTGAATCCGGATATTCCGCCGCGGCTTGAAGAAGTGATTTCGAAGGCCCTGGAGAAAGACCGGCGCATGCGTTATCAACACGCGGCGGAGTTGCGCACGGATCTGGCGCGGCTGAAGCGGGATACGGACTCCAGCAGGATTTCGGCGGCGGTAATGCCGACCTCGTCATCAGGCGCGGCTCGCGAAGCTGCACTGTATCAACAAACGCCGATGAGTGGCACGCCTGCGGTTGCGGTCGCGACTCCTCCGAGCGCGATCAGCGCTGCCACGATTCCCGTGATGGGCGCGAGCGGCACGGTATTGGCGGATACAACCAAAGTATCGGCGATTGCCAGGCCTGGCCGGCGGTGGCCGATTTTGCTGGGCACCATTATTCTGATTGCAGCGCTCGCTATGGGCGGGTATTTGTTTCTGCATCGAGCGCCGAAGTTCACCGGGAAAGGTTCTATTGTTCTCTCGGACTTCACCAACACGACCGGCGATCCGGTGTTTGACGACGCGCTTCGGCAGGGGCTCGCGGCGCAGCTCGCGCAATCGCCTTTCCTGAACATTCTTTCGGAGCAACAGATACGGCAGCAGCTTAAGTTCATGGGGCAGCAGCCTACCACTCGTTTGACGAATGATCTGGCGCGGCAGGTTTGCCAGCGAACGCAGAGCGCGGCGGTGCTGGATGGATCGATCGCGCAGATTGGCAACACCTACAACTTAATACTGAACGCGGTGAACTGCGCTTCGGGCGAGACACTGGCTACGGTACAAACGGAAGCAACCGACAAAAATCAAGTGCTGGGCGCGCTGGGCAAAGTAGCTGAGGAGATGCGCGGAAAACTTGGCGAATCTCTGGCTTCGATTCAGAAATACAACACGCCGATCGCGGAAGCCACCACGCCTTCGCTGGAAGCGCTGAAGGCTTTCAGCCTGGGAATGCAAGCGCGTGCGAATAAAGGGGAAGATGTGGCGGCGCCTTTCTTCAAGCAGGCGGTTACGCTGGATCCGAATTTCGCCATGGCTTACGCGGTGCTGGGTCAAGTGGAGAGCAATCTAGGTGAAAAGGAAATCGGAGCCGAGCACACCAAGAAGGCCCACGATTTACGAGAGCGCGCCAGCGAGGTTGAAAGGTTTTACATCGATTCGCACTACTACAATAATGTGACTGGGGATTTTGAAAAGACCATACAGGTTTACCAGCTCTGGACGCAGACCTATCCGCGCGATTCGATTCCACATGGAAACCTTGCCGTAGAGTACACCTCTCTGGGCCAGTGGGAAAAGGCGTTGCCGGAAGCGCTGGAAGGGCACCGGCTCTCTCCTGACGAGAGTATCAACTGGTATCAAGTCTCTTTCGTTTATTTGGGACTCGGCCGCTTGGACGAGGCCAAAGCGACGGCCAACCAAGCGATTGCACAGAAGCTGGACGTCCCAAACCTGCATGTCGCTTTGTACTTGGTTGCGTATTTGCAGAACGATGCGTCCGCGATGTCCCACGAAGTGTCGTTGATCGAGAACTTTTCGCCAGTGATAGCTCCGACCGGGTTCGCTATCGAAGCGACTACAGAAGCTTCCTACGGCCAGATGGAAAAAGCCCGAGCGTTATTTCAACGTTCGGTTACATCTGCCCAAAGCGCAGGCAGGAAGGAATCTGCCGCTTTCACCATGGCGTTGCAGGCGATGCTGGAAGCTTTTGCAGGCGATGCCGCTGAAGCCCGGAAGGACGCCGCAGCAGCGCTCGGGATTGACTCGTCCAGGAGTGTGAAAGTTCCGGCAGCGACCGCGCTGGCGCTCGCGGGAGATGCAGCTCGCGCCGAGTCGCTTGCAGGCGAGGTGGCCAAGGAGCAGCCCGGTGGCATGGAGAATTTGTACGACCTTCCAACTATTCGGGCGGCTATTGAGTTGGATCGCAACAACGCAGGGAAAGCAGTGGAAATCCTGCAACCGGTTCTGCCCTACGATCTTGCCAACGGAAAAAGACTTAACGCGGCTTATGAGCGCGGCGAAGCTTATCTGATGCTGCATAAGGGCAATGAAGCGGCGGCGGAATTTCAGAAAATTTTGGACCATCGGGGAGTTGTGCAAAATTCCCTAGTTGCCTCCCTGGCGCATTTGGGTTTGGGGCGCGCCTATGCCATGGCGGGCGATGCAGGAAAGGCGCGCGCGGCGTATCAGGATTTTTTTGCAGTGTGGAAAGACGCGGACCCGGACGTTCCTATCCTGAAGCAAGCCAAAGCCGAGTACGCAAAGCTGCCGTAAGCTGGGCGGTTATGGGGAGCGCAGAGCGTCAGTAGGATTGATGCGCATCGCGCGCTGCGCGGGTAAGTAACTGGCTAGCACCGCAACGGCGGCGAATGCGATGGCGCTTCCCACAAAGGTAAGGGGATCGGTTGCACTAGTCT
This sequence comes from Binatus sp. (SeqCode), assembly GCA_035602755.1. GTDB lineage: Bacteria > Acidobacteriota > Terriglobia > Acidiferrales > UBA7541 > Palsa-295. The sequence goes on from DATNLR010000114.1 coordinate 3,342, forward strand.
GAAACAAAAGGCTGACTATTAGTCGCGTGAGAGCGATTGAGGCCAGGAGGCCTAGAGCGATTCCGGCGACGGCTAGCCTGAGCCCGTTTCCGATTACGAGTCTAAAAATATCGGCACTAGACGCGCCTAAAGCGATGCGAATGCCCAACTCCTGGGTCCTCTGCGCGACGGAATAAGCGATCACACCGTAGATTCCCACCACAGCAAGAATCAAGGCGGTGGCTGAAAATATTCCGATCAACAGCATCATCGAACGCGTTTGTGCACTGGCTGTTTCCAGGCGTTCCTGCATCGTCTGAATGTCAGTGATTGGTTGGCCGCGATTCACGGCAACGATTTGGGCGCGCAGGGCGGATGCTACGGTAGGGGGAGCCACGGTGGTGCGCAGAGTGATGTATAGCGTGGGCGATGCGAGCTGCGCGTACGGCAGAAAAACTTCAGGTTGAGACGCACTGGCGAGACTATCGTTCTTAATATCTCCGAGCACGCCGACGACTTGGCCGGCAGGCATTCTGCCAACCCAAACCAGTCTGCCGATGGGATTCTGGTTGGGCCAAAAGCGATGTACCGCGGCTTGGTTCAACATTACAACCGGGGCTGAAGTTGCGTCATCGCTTGCAACGAAAGCGCGGCCCTGGATCAGAGGTACGCCCATCGCTTTAGGATAATCGGGGCTAATCGATTCGATCAGCACAACTGGGCGACGGCCGAGTTCCACTTCCGGCTCACCTTCAAAGCGAACGGGCGTCCCGTGTGTTGGGAAAACAGGGAGCGCGCTGGAGATGGCGGCAGCTTGCACTCCCGGAATCGATTGCAGACGCTGAAGCACGTTCTGATAGAAAGCGATGCGCTTGGGTTGATCTGGATAACTAGCTGGCGACAGAAATGTCTGCGCGGTGAGCGTGTTCTTCGCGTCGAATCCCGGGTCCACCGTACGGAGATGCACAAAACTGCGTATCAACAGGCCGCAACCGATCAGCAACACCATAGAAAGCGCAACTTGCGCCGCAACGAGTATGCTGCGCGCGCGATTTCGCCCGCGGTTTCCAGCGGACCCACGGCCTTCGTCCGCTAGCATCCCAGCAAGATTAGGACGGGATAGCTGAAGGGCCGGGGTGAGCCCGAACAAGATTCCGCTGATCACGGAAATTGCCACAGTGAAAACAAGCACACGCAAATCCATGGGCACATCGGCCACTTGCGGGAGGTTCGTTTGCGTGAATGTGGCAAGGAACTTGGTGCCCAGAAGACCGAACAAAACTCCCAAGCCGCCGCTCAGCACGGCCATCAGCACGCTCTCGGTTAGAAGCTGGCGAACCATGGCACTGCGAGACGCTCCCAGAGCGCTGCGAACGGCGAATTCTTTTCGTCGCACGATCGCCCGAAAAAGTAGAAGGCTGGCCACATTGGCGCACGCGATTAAGAGCACGAAGCCGACAGCGGCCGAAAGAATCAGAAGCGTCGGACGGACGTTAGCAACGAGATTCGCTTGAAGGTCGCCGACGGTCATGGCCACATCGGAAGTCGCGTCAAAATTGACCGGCTTATCCTGTTTGTATTGCTGGAAGATCACCTCGGTTTCGGCTTGCGCCTGCCAGGGTGTGACTCCCGGACGCAAGCGGCCAATAGCTTCGAAATACATGCCGCCGATACTCACGCGAGCGGGCGTGGTCATGCTGAAGTCAATGAGGTGAGTGAGCCAAATTTCAGGTTGGCGGCCGAGCAAGCGCACGCCGAACTTCGGAGGAAGAACGCCGACAATTGTGTAGTCCTTGGAATCAAGCGCCAGGTGCTGGGCGACTGCGCTTTGTGCGTTGCTGAAAAGCCGCGTAGCCAATTCGTATCCGATCATCACGACTTGATTGCCGCCGGGCTGATCTTCTTCGATTGTGAAGGTACGACCGGCAAAAGGCTTCACGCCGAGAACTTCGAAGAAATTCCCGGTGACGCGCTCGGCGTCGACCTGCTCGGCGCCTTCGCGACCATCCAGGTTGACGGTTTCGAATTGATACGCCGTTACCCCGGAAAAAGAGTGATTCGTATCGGATAGCAGCTTCAAATACGGGAGCGAGATGCAGCAAGTGCCGTCGCGTTTGGTGCTAATACGAACCAACTGGCCGGGATCTTTGTAAGCAAGCGGCCGGAGCAATACGGAATTGGCGACCGTGAAGATCGCTGTATTCGCACCGATTCCAAGCGCAAGCGTGGCAATTGCTAGGACCGTGAAACCGGGCGTACGCGTCAGCATCCGGAAGGTGTAGCGCAAGTTTCGAGCAAACGAATCCAAGTATTTTCGCCTTTGCGTTGAACGTAGAACAGTTTAATCATATCGCAAGAGGCATGAGCGATTCCAACTCGCAGTAACATGATGGCGGCGAGAACAATATATTCGGTGGACGAACGAAATAAATTTGTTGAAATTTGTGGGCTGTAGAATATGTTGACGCGCTGGGGCGCGTTCGACTACTGGGCGAAGTCGACGAATAGGGCGACCCAGTCGTTCGCGCCTACGACGCGGAAAGTATGGCCTTTGCCGGTGAGGTCCTCGGCAAGATAAATTCGTCCAGGCTCCGGTGAAAGCTTTTCGCCGGCAGCTACTTCGATTTCTGCGCGGCCACTGATTGGTATCACGTAGCGGCGCACGTCCGCGTTGTGCCAATCCTGAAAAAAGCCGGGAGCCAAGCGCACCACGTACGATTTGGTGGTCTTCATGTGCTCGGATTCCTCTACGGTTGGCGCCGCGCCGGTTACAGGAAAAAATTTCACATCGACCTGTTCGACGTGACTGAGCCCGTCGGCACCCGTGTAAAGGCGAGTGGCTTTAACGGCGGCACGTTCCTGGGCCGCAACAACAGTTTGGCTGCGATGTGCATACCACCCAAACAATAGAGAGATGGGCAGCGCTAACAAGACAACAGGGGTGACCATGGATCTCATGATCGTTCCTCCCGAAAGTGACGCGCGCATTATATACATTGGCCCGGCGCCGTCTAGACCTCCTATTACTCCCGCCTGACACATTACCTGCTGCTCGACCGAGGGCGATGGCTTGCGCAATAGAGTCTCACGTTTTTTTTCGCTTGACATGGGAGGGCTATGAATATTTAATTCGTTTTAATAAATTTAATAAAAGGCGTGGGTGGGGTGCCCAGGCACATTTTCAGGACTCTTCCAACGAGTTTTTGGAGTATCTTCTGTTTTCAAAGGCGCCCGAAATCGCGCGTTGCGAGCGGACGGATTGCAGACGTACACCTTCTTGATCTTGGCCCAACGGAGATGGCAATGAAACTTATCCGCATCGCTTTCTGCATATCCGCTTTCATCCTGTGCGCGGCGGGCGCGGTGTTCGCGCAGGACACCGGAACGTTTACTGGGACCGTGCACGACAGCACGGGAGCGGTGGTGGTGGGAGCGGATGTGACGGTCAGCAATCAGGCCGTGGGCGTGAACAAGACGGTGACAACGAACACCGATGGAAGCTGGGTCACTCCCTATCTGACCGCCGGGCCTTACGACATTACGGTCAACGCAAAAGGATTCAAGAAGTATGAAGCCAAGGGCGTGATCTTACGCGTAGGCCAGACGGCGAAGGTCGACGTAACACTCGAGATTGGAACGGTCACAAGCGAAGTCACGGTAGTGGGCACGGGCCTGGCCCAAGTGGAGACGGAATCAGCGCAGGTGGGCGGCGTAGTCACAGGGACTGAAATCACCCAACTACAGTTGAATGGGCGCGATTTTGCGCAACTGATCACGTTGACGCCAGGAGTGAATAATCAGACCGGACAGGATGAAGGGACGGTTGGAATCGCTGGCAATACGATCTTTTCGGTGAACGGCGGCCGTGGCGAAAACAATAACTGGGAAGTGGACGGCGGCGACGATATGGACAACGGCAGCAACAACTCGCTGAACGTTTTTCCGAGCATTGATTCCATCGCCGAAGTGCGCGTGCTGACTTCCAATTACGGCGCGGAGTACGGACGCAACGCGTCGGGGACAGTGGAAACAGAACTGAAGTCTGGAACGAATGCCTTCCACGGCGACGTGTATGAATTCGTGCGCAACAATATTTTTAACGCACGAAATTACTTTGACCCCCCGGGGCCGGTTCCAGAATACAAGAAGAATGATTTTGGATATACGATCGGCGGGCCGATTTACATTCCAGGGCACTACAACACGGATAAGAGCAAGACTTTCTTTTTCTGGTCGCAGGAATGGCGGCTGGAGCGCATTCCCAACACGTTTAACATCCCGGTTCCTTCCAATCAAGAACGCATGGGGAATTTCAGCGACGTTTGCCAGGGTTCGAATCCGGACTGCCCGAATTTGCCCGGCGGCGGAACGCAAATTCCACAGCCGCTGGATCCTAATGCGACGGCCATTCTCGCAGAGATCCCCGCTCCGAATAGCACAACTGGCTGCCCTTCGACAATTAACGCCTGCTACAACGCCGACATTATACAGCCTACCTTCTGGCGCGAAGAACTCCTCCGCGTGGACCAGAACTTCACGCCGAAGTTGCGCGGGATGTTCCATTACATTCACGACTCCTGGAACACGGTGACTCCGACTACCTTGTGGTCCAACGCAACGTTGCCCGGAATTTCGACAAAGTTTGTGGGGCCCACGACCAGTGCGGTTGCACGGCTGGTTTATACGGCTTCGCCGACTCTGGTGAACGAATTTGTATTCAGTTATACCGCTGACCACATTTTCCTAACCAATGAAGGTCCGTTCGAGCGTCCACCAACCATGACGATGACCGGTATTTTTCCTGAGTTTGGCGGAAAGCTTCCGACCGTTAGCGTGAGCGGCAATCAAGCGTACGGTCAGGGATTCACGGCCGACCCATCCGATGAACCGTGGAATAACGCAAACCCGACCTACACGATTCGGGACAACGTGACCAAGATCCTGGGGAAACACACCTTGCAATTCGGCGCTTACGTGGTGATTGCGCAGAAAAATGAGTTTTCCGGCATTGGACTTCAAGGCTCGCTTAGCTTCGATGCTACAAACACGAACGTCACCACGGGTAATGCGTTTGCGGACTTGCTGCTGGGAAGGATTTCAACCTTTTCGCAGGCAAATCTGGAACCCAAATATTACAGCCGGTACCAATTCGTGGAGCCATACATTCAAGACGACTTTCACGTTACGCCTCGGCTGACTTTGAATATCGGGTTGCGCTTGAGCCTGTTCGGCACGTACTACGAAAAAGAGAAGAATACGTACAACTTTGAACCGTCCGTATTCAATCCGGCTAATGCGCCGGCGCTCGATCCAGCGGGATCGGGGGCCTTGGTAAACCCAACTACGGGAGTTTTCCTTTCTCCTACAAACCCCGCCGATGCTCAGTTTTTGTACAACGGACTTGTTCAGTGCGGAGCTCCAGGAGTTCCACGCGGATGCATGAAAGGACATTTATTTAATCCCGCGCCAAGAGTTGGTTTCGCCTGGGATATTTTTGGGGACGGGAAGACGTCGTTGCGAGGAGGTTACGGAATTTTCTTCGACCATGGAAACGGGAACGAAGGTAACAGCGAATCGTTGGAAGGCAGTCCGCCGTTCGTGCTGAATCCTCAGCAGCCCAATATCGCGCCTGGAATTAATGGTTGCACACAGCCAACTGGTTATACATGTATCGGAGGGAGCGGAGCATTGGCTTACCCGCTTAGCTTGGTTGCGATCCCAAACCACGCAGTATGGCCCTACATGCAGCAGTGGAATCTAAGCATCGAACGAGAGGTGCTGAAAAACACGGTGCTGCAGGTGGGATACGTGGGCAGCAAAGGCACCCATCTGGCACTGAACGTGGACCAGAACCAGTTATTCCCGACACCCCTGGGCGCAAATCCATACAACCCTGGGGAGCCGATAGTGGTACAGGACCAAGCCACTCCTCCTAACCCTGCATTAGATAGTACGGGGCAGGTGGTAAACACAAATTGCAACACGCTCAGTGTGAATGGTAGGGGCCTGACTGGACAAGCCGCGATTAACCTCGGGACTGCTTGTGGAAATGATCCATCGCCATTCCGGCCTTTTGTTGGCTATGGGACGATAACTCGCAAGTACTATGGGGCAGATTCAAGTTACAACTCATTACAAGTTTCCATCCGGAGGACGATTGCTCCATTGGTGGTTTCATTGTCCTACACCTACAGCCATTCGATCGACGATTCATCGGACTTGGCGGATCAGAACTTTGTAAATTCCTATGACTTGGCGGCGAACCGGGCGAGTTCAAACTTCGATGAACGCCATATTCTGACATTCAGTTACATTTACAGTCTTCCTTCACCGTGGAAAAGCGGATGGAAGAAAGTGGCGCTTAGCGGATGGGAATATTCCGGCATCACGTCATTCAATACCGGGCAGCCTTTCAGTGTCCTAAATGGGGTATTCGGAGACAATGCGGGGGTAGCTAACGGCGTGGGAACCAACGGCTCTTACGCTGACCTGGTGCCTGGCGTGAGTCCCTATAGCAAGCCGTCGGCGGCTGCGATTGCCGCATTGGTCCCTGGCACGGGGCCGCTGCTTTACAATCCTGCTGCGTTTGAAGCGCCGATGGGCTTAACCTTTGGCGACTCGGGCAGAAACCTTCTGAATAATCCCAGCCGATTGAACTTTGACATGGCGCTGTTTAAGAACTTCGCTATTCACGAATCTATTTCGATGCAGTTCCGAGCCGAAGCATTTAACGTTTTCAATCACACGCAATGGGCGAGTAACAACGGGACGGCAAGCACGACGGGAAGCGGTGGCGTTGCGAACAATTCGATATCCTGTTATGGAGGAGCGAACAATTCCGCTGCGGATCCTGCGTGCCTTGGGAACGGTTTCTTGCAGCCGGAGGCCGCGCATAATCCGCGAATTTTGCAGCTCGGTCTAAAGCTGCTGTTCTGACAAAATTACGGTGCGGGCAGGGCTTTGGTAGAGCGAATTCCCTGCCCTTCTATCAGCGTATAAATATTGTCGGCCGCGACATTTTGCAATTTTTCAATTATTCCGCTGGGCCATTGGATTTCCACGGAATCCAGCTTTGATTCCTTTCCTAAACCAAAATGCAAGCGCAGGTCGTTTTGCGAAAGATAGCTGGCGCCTCCGCGGACTTCGTTGAATTGCACCAGCTTGTCGGCGCGCACGGTGACGCGTGCGCCAACCGCCGCACGATTGCTCTGGGTGCCAACCAGTTTAAATTCCACGCGGTGATTCCCGGGAACACCATGGTTCATCAGCAGCGAGGGTGGTTCGCCTACGTTCAGCAATAAGACGTCGATGTTTCCGTCGTTGGCGACGTCGGCAAATGCTGCACCACGGCGGGAGGCCAGGGGAATCGCATGGAGACCGGCGGCTGCGGCGGAATCGGTGAATGTGCCGTCGTGATTATTCATATGCAGCAGAAGCGGTTCGCGATAACGCGCACCGGATTCCAGGGAATCCATTTGCGGATACACGTGGCCGTTCGCGACGAATAAATCCACCCAGCCATCGTTATCGAAATCGAAAAAACCGGTGCCCCATTTCACGTAAGGATAGCTGGACGCAGCCACTCCTGCTTTCCAACTGACTTCATCAAAGCCCGCGGCGGCGAGATTGTGGTAGAGGTTATCTTCCTGATCCATGAAGTTGGTGACGAAAATATCGAGGCGACCGTCATGGTCGTAATCGCCAAAGTCCACGCCCATGGAGCCTTCCGCGTCGCCTTCGGCGCTTAGGGCTGTGCCGGATTGCATGCCTACATCGGTGAACGTGCCGTTGTGATTGTTGTGGTAAAGATAATTTGGGCCGGCGTCATTGGCGACGTATAGGTCAGGCCATCCGTCGTTATCGTAATCGCCCCAGACCACGCCCAGGCCGTAATAGGCGTTGGGATCGTCAACACCGGCTTTTTTCGAAACTTCTTCGAACCTGCCGTCGCCGCGATTGTGGTAGAGCAAGTCGGTTTCTCCGATCATGCCCCAGGGGCCGCACTGCACGACTATGCCGCGAAATTTGCAGGTGCCGAACGCGGCCACATTGTCGAGATCTACGTGCACGTAGCGGGCCACGAAAATATCGACAAAGCCGTCTTTATCATAGTCAGCCCAGGCTGCGCCGGTCATGAAACCGCTGCCGCGCACCCCGGCTTTGTCGGTGACATCTTCGAAAGTGCAATTGCCGCGGTTGCGGTACAGAGCGTTTCCTCCGTAGCCGGTGACGAATATGTCGGGCAAGCCATCGTTGTCGAAATCGGCGACGGCGACGCCCATGCCCCAGCCTTTGTGAGTCAGGCCGGCTTGTTTGGTGATGTCCTGAAATTTTAGCGGGGCGGATTGATGGTAAAGGGTAACCATGGGATCGCCGCCGTGTTTGTAGCGCTCAACCGTGGAACCGTTGACGACCAAGGCGGAGAGCGTGCCGCTGTTGTCGCAGTCGATGAAGCCAACGCCCCCGCTCATGGATTCGACGATGTATTTTTTCTCGGCCGAGGCGATATGAGAGACGCTGAGGCCGGCGCGGGCAGCAATGTCCTCGAAGATAGGCACTGGCGCGCGAGGTTTGCTGGTTTGCGCGGCGCCGGCAATGGATAAAAGAACGATGAATAGCAGCGGAAATATTTTCGTCGTGAGTCGCGGGGACAATTCAGAATTACTTTAACGTGCGAGATTCGGCTTGTCTACCGTGTAGGATGCCAGGTCCCGCGATTTACTCGCATCGGCATTTGAAGCTCCTAGAACACTGGTCCAAGAGCTCGAATGGCTTGGGTGCGAATATGGCCATGACCTTGGGCGTCGGAATCCGGGCTCCTGCCCTGTCTTTCCTGCAAGCAATAAAGTACTAAGTTCGACGAGCGTAGAAACGCCTAACTTGCCGAAAATCTCAAAAAGATCACTTCAAATGACTCCGGGAGTACGGTCCTGGGATTTTGCGCCGCGTTTCTGGGCTTGGATTTCCATCATTCGAATGTGAATGGCATTACTGCGTTTTTCCTCGTAATTGCGGCGGTGCCATTGCTTGAGGCAACCCTCCTCGTATCCCAGCGGTTACTCGGCCAGCGAGGGGTGCTCGAAGGAGATCGATCGCATTTTTACGATTTTTAGATGGCCCAGGGCTGGCTTGCGCGAAGAATTGCAATAACGGTGTACACGCTAAGTGCAGTAATGTGCGGAATTGCAAGGCTGGCTCTGAAATGCGATTTCAGAATTGCTTTCGTCCTGTGTTTAACGAGTGTCGCGACGCTACTGCTGTTGGGTCTGCGCCCGAGCATGTTGAAGCAGCCTGAAGAAACACACGCGACTGAGATCGTTAAGGCCCGCTAGTTCGATAACGCGGCCTGCATCGTAGCCCAGGCATTAACTCTGATTGGTGGTGGTAATTGTGCGCGTAGAGCGACGAGTCCGTTCCTGTGGCGTAGATTGCTTTTGAACGCTCCCCAATTGAACGAGAAGCTTTCGTAATTTGGCTCGTTCCTCAAGATCCATATCCACCACTTCGAAGGCACGTGCTTGCGTGTTGGCATCGCGAACGATGGTTTGCGCTTTCAATGCCCTTTTTCCTGTGTTCAGTTTCATTCCCACTACGCTGCCGGGATGCAGGCTCTGCTCGCAAATCGCGACGCCGCCGCTCAAAGTCATTTCCGGGATATCCAGTTTCCAGTTTTCCTTCAAATTCGTGGTCATCCCGGACACCGCATGTTCCAGGCGCAACCGCGGATAACGTCGCTGTCTAATCGCCGGTGAATTTGGATCTGCGTCGAGTGGCTCGATCGAAAGTTCTGCAATGCTTAGACCGCTTTTCGGAATAAACTGGCGCACCCATTCGGGGTCAATTTTCTCCATTGCTTGCGAGGCCACAAGTCTCAACTCATTAGCGTTGGCCCAGCGAAATGCCTTGCGCGCCTCGGCAATCTTACGCAGAACAGACTCCGCGCCGGAGGTACGCAGACGGCCAAGCGCCTCGATAGCCTTCAGTTGTAGATACTCGGTGCCGCCCGCGGGCAGGTCGCCCTCCGCCAGCCGCAATAAGCGCATGTCAGACAGCTGTTCGCCGCTCATTCCGACCTCATCGAGCGCCAGCGGACGGACCAGGCCGTCCAGCTCATCGAAAAGCCTTAGCAGCAGGCGACCCCGATCCGCCGCACCGCTGGAGGAAATCTGCCTTACGATTCTGTCGTGTGTGGAGCGCTTCCATTCAGACATTCTTCCCGGAAGCACTTCTTCCACGATGCTCGCGTCCATGCGCATCAAGAGACCGATCGCGTCAATGGCCTCCGCGGGGCCGCCCTTGCAGAGCTGCGTGCGCAGATGTTGCAGACCTTGCGGACCTAAAACTTGCATCATGGAGATTAATAAATCGCAATCATCACGAAAACCAGAGCGGCTGAACCGTCCGGCCAAGTGATCAGACGCCGCCACAGGCATGCGGCGCAGAAGATCCATCAATCCGCTGGGGACGTTGCCTGTTCTTAGCGCCTCCTCAATAAATTCCGGCAACCTATTCTCAACGGCAATCCTCGGGCGCAGATTTTTTCCCATTCCCGGGCGCTCGGACTCGACGTATTCCATCAATTCAACGGAACGCTGGATTGCTTGATAGGAACGTTTATTGGAAGCTTCTTGCGACAAGCGCACGAAGGCTGCGCTCATCAGGCTTTGCAATTCCGAATCGCGCTCCTCGGCAAGCTGAACACCAACTTGCCGGATGGTGTCCACCAACAAGCGCTCATCGATTTTCGCGTAAAGGCCTGCTAATTCGGCGAGGCCCATGGCGGTCTGGCGGCGCTGTTCAGGCGATTTGTTTGTGACACATTTCGCATAATTGCTTAATGCAGCGATCGCCGCGGCTGTTTCGCCCTTCTGCACTAATTTTTCAACATATTCCCGGACCTTAGCAGGAGGGACGCACCAAGCCTCCGCGGATTCGAGAACCGCTTTCTTCTTTTCGTCTCCCACTTGATTCCAAAATTGTTGCGCCAGAAGGTCCACGTGCGACTGAACCTCAATGCCGTGGCGAGCCATCTTTTCTTCGTACACACCCAGAATCTTTCGCAGGCCATCGAGCTCCAGGCTCATCTCGTCCAAAACCTGGCGCACTGCATTTACTTCGATGTCACCGTTTTCATAACTTTCCAGCGCGAAACGAACAGCTATATGTTCCGCAAGTTTCAGCAGAGTCGGCTTGTCCGCCATTTCCGAAGGCGCTTGTGCTGCCAAGGCGGAGAGCGCCTGGCTTACCGTAAAGCGCGCGCGACGCGGCAAAGTGGAGAGGCGCGATTGAAATGAAACAGGATCCAGCTTGTCTTTGGAAGCCTCCGTGGTGCGTGCAATTTGCGCCAGAACTTGCAAGATTCCTTTTAATTCGTCCTCTTGTAAAGTCATCAACCCGGTTTCCACCGCCATCGAGCCCGGGCCGCCACGCGCGGAACGGCTGCCGCGAATTTCGGCGGTAGCATTTCCCCATCGCCCTAGTTCACCGGATTCCGAGCCGCCAGCGCCAGGCGCTTTCCAAACGTGAGCGCTGGAGCCGCTCTTGTTTCTCGCTCCGCTTCCTCGCCGAGCATTTTCTTTTTGGCCCACTCCCGCGTTTCCACCAGAAGCTTCCACGCCGCCACGATCGCCAAGACCGCCTGCGCCGTGAACAGAAGCTCCTGTAGGATTCCCTTCGCTGGACCCTGGGCGTTTCGAGCTAGATTCTTTTGAAAGGTCTTTGTTGAGCCAAAAACCGCCGGCATCAGGATCGAGCGGCGCGCCTTCGCCGGTCGTTCCGACGATATTCCATGTGCCGAAGTCGCTAGAACGGCTTAGTGTGTCAAGATTTAATCCGTGAACAGGAACACCGCCCTCTACTCGCGCACCAGTTCCGGGTCCGTCTGTGGACGATTGTTTCGCGCCATCTTTGTTGAACCAAAATCCGCCAGCATCAGGCGCCAAAGGAGTTCCCGCGCCTTCCCCACCGACGATATTCCATGTTCCAGGATCGGCCGCGTTCCACACCTGTTCCCCTGAACCGCGGACCGCACTCACCGGGCCTGAAACATAAGGACCGCTTCCACCGGCATTGGCATCGCCATCGCCGGCTTGAACTCCTCTAACAACTCCGGACGCGTCTCCGCCATAATATCCAGCACCCCCAGATCCGGAATTTCCGTCGCTATGTTCGCCGCGGCCTCCAGCGTTGGAGCCGTCGCCGGAACCATGACCGCCGGATCCCGCGTTGCCACTGCCATCGCCGTCACCACTTCCTGCCGAACCGCGTTTGCCCAGGTGGCCGGTATTTTCTCCATCGCCGGTGCCCCTTGTTCCTTCCGCTGCAATGATTAACTGCAGAAGTTTTTGAGGATCGTTAAAAAGCTGATCGGACTTCTCAGAATCCAAGCCGAATGTATGCGCCGCAAGTTGTGCTGCCACTGTGGAGCGCGCGACCGCGGAATCGGCTGGCACAAAACAAACTTCATTCACATGGATGTCAGGATCGCCCTGCAGCGCGGCCTTTAGTTGCTCGGCCAGTTGTATGGGTTTCGCGCCAGTGCCGGTGGGAAATCCGCGTACGAAGCGCGCCAAGCTGCCTTGCGTCACTTTGGGAGAAAAATGAATGCTAGCGATGCCGGCAGCAGAAAGCATCCGAGCAAAACTCTTTTCGGCGGCTGCCGAATCCAGGGGCGTGCCATCCAGAAGCAGCTGATCGCCGGAAACTCCCAGCAGCAGGCCAGATTCATTTTCCGAGCCTGAACCGATTGCCGTGTGCAACTCAAGCCAGGCCGTATCGAACTGTTTCGAAGTGCGCGGATGGCCAAAATCGTACATACGTGCAAATTTTAGAAGGATGTTAAGGCTACGCACGAAAGCGCGAGCGGCCGCGGGGCGAGTTTGAGTGTACATAGCCATAAATGTGGGGCGGAAGCCCCGCCTCTAGATGAAAGCATGGGGTTTAGAGACGTGTCTTGCAATGGTACGGTGTTCTCTTTAGTACTAACCATTGGCCTACTCGATGGGATAGTTCAGGAGTACTGGGAGGCTTTGGCCACCGAACGTCCTCTTGAGCCACGGCTCTAACTCCCTGATATCACTTAGGATAGTGACGGCCCCTAGTTTCCGGAGCATTGCGCCACGTTGCCGACGCTCTTCGCTTCGGCGAGGCAATATGCCTACGAACGGTATTTTGGCAGCTCTGGCGGCCAGAGCATCGTCCACGTTGTCTCCAACGTAGAGTGCAGAACCCGGATCGCGACCGCTCAAAATCCGCCGCAGACCATCCGGATCCGGTTTTGGCCGCTTCACATTTTCTACCGTGATTATCTTCTGGAAGAAATCGCGGACCTTCCAGCGTTGGAGCGTATAGTCCAGTTCGCGCCGGACGCGGCCGGTAAACACGTTCAGCTCCGCGAGTTTTGCCAGTCGGCGCAAATTCGCGGGAGGCAACAACCACTTTTCGCGCGCCGCATTTCCCTTTCCATTTGGGCCCCAGTAAATTTCCACGAACTTTTTTTTCACTTCGTCATATGCGATTTCTTTTCCCAACGCGTTCACCCAGGCGGTGGAGAGTTTCCAATCGTCATTAAAGCCGGGACGATTTTTCCAGCGATGAAGCTCGCGACGGCTCACTTTCTTTCCCACAAAGAACTGGACCGTTTCTAGCGTGGTGCGCTGAAACGAGTGGCGCGTATCAACCAGGACGCCGTCCACATCGAAAATAATCACACGAGGATAGCTTTTCATTGGCATGACGGGCGAAGCGTCAAATGTTATCCGTTTTCGGAAATTGTTTAGGAAGCCGAGCCATCTGTTTCAGGTGAGGATTCCGACGGATCAGGATCTTGCCGATCGGAGCCGGATTCGGCGGCACCGTCTCGATTTTCGGTACCGAGTGAATCGGAAGACCAAGCCTCGCCGGGTTGAGGAGTAGACAATATCGTATCGCCGGCCTCGTGCGCAGGAGTTGCGCCGGCTGCAGCCGATTTAGCTTCGGGCGGGTGCCCAGCCGAGGACTCTGGCACTGCATTCGAAGCAGAAGCAGCACTTATCGCTTCCAGCCTCGCTGCAAAAACTTCGGTCAACAAATCGATGATTAATTTGGCTCCGCTACCATCGGCATCTTTCGTTGGGTTGTAGGCAGTTACTTCTATCGCCGCCAAATGTTTCTGGCCTACGAATACCATGAGAGCGTCACGAACTTCTTCGAGCGTCAAACCGCCGCTACCGGGATAATTTGTAGCTTGGAAATCGGCGATCACGTCCACGTCGAAGTGCAAAACAAATTCGTAGCCATTTCCGCGAATGCGATCCACGGCCGTTTGGGCCACGGCGGCCGCACCTGTTCGCTTGACGTCCTTGGCCAGGTAACTTCGGATGGTCGAGCGCTGCAGCAGCTCGCCTTCGGAAGGATCCAAACGCTCTACGCCGAACAGCGCAAGATCCGGTTCTCGTACCAAGGGAGGTTCACCCCAGAATCGCACGAGTTCAGCGGCTCCGCGCCCGGTCAGGTGGGAAACCACCATACCGTCCACGCATCCGGAAGGAGTTGTCGCCGGCGTGTTCAAATCGGCGTCGCGATCCATATAAATCATGCTTACGTGTCGAAAATAACGGCGTACGCCAGCCACGGTGGCCAATGCGATAGAACAATCCCCCCCTAAAATTACGGGAAGCGCGGCAGACTTTACCGCCTGCTCTACGCGGGGTTTCAGGGTTTCTACCGCGGCAAGTACTCCCGGAAGATTTCGCGCGCGAGGACTTTCTTCGTCAGGTTTGAAATGGCGGGGAGGGTCGTCGCCAAGATCTGCCACAGTGTAACCGATGGATCCCAATCGTTCTACTAATCCTGCTGCTCGCAAAGCGGCGGGCGCACCTTCATGCCCGAGCGACATTGCGGCCGCGCTGGTGGGCGCGCCGAGAAGAGCAATCTTATTCAGCTGGCGGACTACCTTAACCGCCACTCAAGAGCTCCTTGAAATCTACCTGAACCGCCGAAGCCGGTTAGTGCGCCACCGGGTTCTGCCGCGCTGCAAGCTCAGGCGGCAAAGTAAAACGCACATCCTCGCGAATTAAATCCAGATCGCGATGATTCGTAAAACCAAAATTCGATAGACGCTGGCTCACTTGTTCCACTAGAACTTCCGGAGCCGAGGCGCCAGCCGTCAACCCAAGAGTTTTCACACCTTCCAGCCACGATGCATCGATGTCGTTGGAGTCTTCGATCAAACGCGCTGCCACGCCCGCACGCTTTGCCACTTCCACCAAGCGGTTTGAATTCGAACTATTCGCTGAGCCCACCACAAAGATCAGTTCCACTTCGCGGGTCAGAGCTTCGACAGCTTCTTGGCGATTCTGCGTGGCGTAGCAAATATCGTCGGAAGCTGGTCCAACGATGCTGGGAAAACGCTGCCGCAAACGCGCGACAATTTCTTGAGTGTCGTAAAGTGAAAGCGTCGTCTGAGTTAGGAAGGCGAGGCGATCCGGATCAGCTACTTCGAGCTGATCCACTTCCTCCACGCTGCCCACCACCAGAGTCTGCTCCGGGGCTTCGCCCGAGGTACCAACAATTTCCTGATGATCGCGGTGGCCGATCAAAATCAGCGTACGGCCTTCGCGCGCGAACTTCAGCGCTTCCAAGTGAACTTTTGTAACCAAGGGACAAGTAGCGTCGATTACCCGCAACTGCCGTTCCTGCGCTTCTGTGCGAACGCGAGGCGGTACGCCATGAGCGCTAAAGACGAGCACAGCGCCTACCGGTACTTCCTCGATGGATTCCACGAATATGGCGCCGCGGCGACGCAACTGGTCAACCACGTAACGGTTGTGCACGATCTCGTGATGAACGTAAACTGGGCGGCCATAGGCCTCCAGCGCAAGCTCAACGATATCCACGGCGCGGACTACGCCGGCACAAAAACCACGCGGGCGCACGCGTACCAGCGTCTTGGCCCCGTTCGTGGTGCCTTGTATATTAGTAAGTGTCAATTCACTCTCCGCAAAGAAGATATTTTACCTGAACCATGGCTTCCCTGCCAGTTCGTTCATCTACTAGGTTACCTCACCGTGACACGGTCGTTTTGCGCTGAAAATGCCAGCATGTCCAGCCGCCTCATAAGCTTAGGACGGAGATGCAATGCTACTTAAGGAAAAAGTTGCTGTAGTGACCGGCGGCGGGCGCGGAATCGGCCGCGCTATTGCCAAGAAATTCGCGGCCGAAGGCGCCTCGGTGGTGGTCACTGCGCGTAGCCAAAAAGAGATCGACGAAGTATCGAAGGAAACTCGAACCGCTGGCGGGGAGGCCACTAGTGTGGTGGCCGACGTTTCGCGCGAGAAGGACTGCCAGGAAATTGTGAACAGCGCTCGCAAGGTCTTCGGTGCGATCCACATCCTGGTGCATAACGCGGGAGTGCTGGGCCCGGTGAACCCGGTCGAGAAAATCACGCCAGCCGAGTGGGACGACGTTATGGCCGTGAATCTGCGCGGCCCGTTTCTCCTGAGCCGGCTCGTTCTAGCGGAGATGTACGAACGCGGTTCCGGCGTAATCTTGAATATCGTTAGCATTGCTGCAAAGGCCGCGTTCCAGTTGAACGCTCCGTATGCCGCGTCAAAAGCCGGCCTTATCGGTCTTACCCATACTCTGGCGGCCGAGGCAGCACGCAAAGGAGTGCGTGTAAATGCGCTGAGTCCCGGACCAGTTCCGGAGACGAAAATGTCGCAACAATTGGGTCGTCAGCTTGCGGACTATTTCAAAGCGGATAGCGAACAGCTTTTTAAGCAGATGTTGCAGGGGATCCTGCAGGGCCGGCCGCAGACAGCGGATGAAATTGCTTCTGCGGCCCTATTTCTTGTTTCCGATCAATCCAGCGCAATTACTGGGCAGACTCTGAACGTGGATGGCGGAATGGCTTTCTACTGAGTTCTTCCATCATGTTGTAGCCACGCCGTACGGAACGCGCGAATACGCGAATTCCGAACTCCGCGACATCCAAGCCTCGCTCGCCGATTGCTCCCAACATATAAGCCGTGCCGCCGAGAATCAAAATCACGCCGAAGATGATGCCGAACAGCAATTCGGCAGCAAAAAGCTCACGCACAAAATAGATTTGAAAAAAGAAAAAAATCGCAGCCGCGGATAGCAATCCCTTGCGGACTTTCGCCTTCGCCACGATGCCTGCTAACAATGTCTGAAGCCGTCCCAGGACCGATGTCATGTGCCCTCACTTGCAGCAGTAGGTGTAGAAGCAAGCAAGAGGCCAATTGGAATGCGCGTAAGTGCCTAGAAATGCATAAAGGACAGGTCCGGAGAGGGAAATTAATAGGAAAAGAGAAAACGGTTTCCGCAAAAGGAACAGTTGGCAATGCAGCGCAACCGCCGAATTTTGTTGCCGGTTTTCGGCTACAGTTTTTCGAGCTTGCGTTTTGTTTCGCCTAGGCGAAACAAGTTTTCAGCGAACTAACGCCCCTCAAAGGGATAGCGATCTTGCGCTAGCACCGCATTCGCAACCTTCTGTCTCAGAGCGATTGTGTCGATAGCGCCATGCTTTGCGAAGCGGCGCAGCACGGCGAGTTGCGTGATCAGCGTATCGCCTTCGGCGGTGGCTGCCAGCGCAGTGCGGGCTTCCTTTTCTACGCGATCCATGGCGTCGTAAATAAATGCGCGGGCGGCGTCACACATCACATGAGCTGCGTCACCCCGTTTTGTGGAGGCTTTCTGCGCGCGCCGCAGCGATGACTCCATGGCATAGACATCCATCGCGATATTGGCCAAGGCTGCGACGATTTCCTGATGGTCCGCGAGCTGTTCGCGAAATCTTTGTACCGCGGTGCCGGCAGCCAGCAGGAAAATCTTTTTGGCCTGCGCCAAGGAGCGTTCCTGTTCGGCGAAAAGCCCGGACTCCACCTCTTCGAATGACGGACCAGCCAGGACTTCGTCGGCCAACTTCATGGCGGCGGGAATCAAAGGCAAAATTCCGGCCATCGCGCGCTTCATCAGCATTTGAATGATGAGCATGCGATTGATTTCGTTGGTGCCTTCGAAAATACGGTTCACACGGCTGTCGCGATACGCGCGCGCTACCGGATAATCCTCGTGAAATCCGTAGCCGCCGAAGATCTGCACACCTTCATCCACGCAGAAGTCCACCGTCTCGCTGCCAATCACTTTGCTGATGGAACTCTCGATGGCGTATTCCTCCAGAACTTGCATGGCTTGCTGAGTTTTGTCCGCTCCCGCATTGGGATTTTCAACTCCCGCGTCGATCATTCCGGCAGAGCGATAGATCATAGACTCCACGGCATAAATTCGAATCGCCATTTCGCCCAGCTTAGCTTTTATCAGTCCGAAATCGCAGATGGGCTTGCCGAATGCAGTCCGCTCTTTGGAATATTTCGAGGAAGCTTCCAGCACCTTTTTCGAACCGCCCAGGCAGTAAGCACCCAGCGAGAATCGGCCCACGTTTAATGTATTAAACGCGACAATGTGGCCGCGTCCGGCTTCATGCAAGAGATTTTCTTTCGGTACTGGAGCGTTTTCGAAAAATATGGGCACCGTGGAGCTGCCACGAATGCCCATTTTCTTTTCCTCTGCGCCGACTGAAAATCCAGGAGTGTTTCGTTCCACGATGAAGCAGGAAAACTTTTCGCCGTCAATTTTGGCGAACACGATGTAGAGATCGGCGAAGCCGCCGTTAGTGATCCACATTTTCTGCCCGTTCAGAATCCAATTTCTCCCATCGGGCGAAAGCACCGCGCGGGTGCGTGCGGCCAGCGCGTCCGATCCCGCTTGAGGCTCGGACAGGCAGTAACAGGAAAGTAGTTCGCCGCTGGCGATCTTTGGCAAATATTTCTGTTTTTGCGCTTCGGTGCCGAAATAAACAATCGGAATCGTTCCGATTCCGGCGTGGCCTCCATGGGAAACCGCAAAAGACGCGTAACCTGAAAGTTTTTCCGCCAGAACCGTAGCCGACACCTTGTCCAGACCAGATCCGCCGTACGCTTCAGGGATGGCCCCGCCGAGAAGACCTATATCGCCCGCCTTTTTCAGCATCTGCGCCATCAAACCCTCTTTGTGCTGTTCCAGCGCGGGGATTTCCGGCGTTAATTCCTTTTGGACAAATTCTTCGGCCGTTTGGCCGATCAAGCGTTGGTCATCCGACAAGTCCGCAGGAGTGAAGATGTCTTCCGGCCGGCTGGAGGTAATCAAAAAGGCTCCGCCGCGATTCAGCACCACTGAAACAGGTGTCGTAGCCACAGTGTGTTCTCCCTTTTAAAAACCTAAGCGATGATTCCGAGTTTACGACAAAACGGACGTGGCGATTAAATCTATTCTCATGACCGTCTTATCCGTTTAACTCCCCGCTGGCGGTTATGGGCCGGCCAGGAGCGCATGGCAACCCTATGCTCGTCAGGCAGTCCGAATTCGTCGAGAACGGAACGACCATGCATCTGCGCAGCGAGTATTCCGATAGCAAGGATCACTCGACGCGCATCGAGCGGCTCGTGCAGGTTGGCGACAGCCCGCCCCGGTTATTGTGGAAATCCTACGCAGTAAAAAATAACTTTGCTAATTACTTAGCAACGCGCTCGAAAATTCCTGCTGCACCCATGCCTCCGCCAACGCACATGGTGACCAGACCGTAGCGCGCATTTCGTCTTTCGAGTTCGCCGAGAATCGTAGCGGTGAGTTTGGCGCCCGTACAACCGAGCGGATGCCCCAGCGCAATGGCTCCGCCGTTCACATTCACGCGCTCAGGATCTAATCCAGCCAGTTTGATTACGGCCAGTGATTGCGCGGCAAACGCTTCGTTGAGTTCAATCACATCGATTTGATCCAACTTCAATCCCGCGATCTTCAAAGCCTTTGGAATTGCGTACACCGGACCAACGCCCATCTCTTCCGGAAGGCAGCCGGCCGTAGCAAACGCCAGGAAACGTGCGAGAGGCTTCAATCCCAATGCGCGGGCGCGCTCGGCGCTCATTAGTAATGCGGCCGCGGCACCGTCACTCATCTGCGAACTATTTCCCGCCGTCACGACTCCGTGCGCGTGAAAGGCAGGCTTTAATTTGCCGAGAACTTCGAGCGAAGTATCCGAGCGGGGGCCTTCATCGGTGTCAAACGTAATCTTCACTGCTTTGGGCTTGGCCCCATTCGATGCGCCATTTTCGAAGGCCACGTAATTCACTTCCACCGGCACCGTTTCGTCCTTAAATTTTCCAGCGGAGATGGCCGCGAGCGCCTTTTGATGGCTCGCAAACGAAAATTCATCCGCTTGCTCCCGGGTAATGCCGTATTTCTTGGAAAGATTTTCGGCCGTAAGACCCATGCCCAGGTAGGCATCCGGATATGAATCCATCAGCGAAGGGTTGGGCGAAATTTTGTTGCCTCCCATGGGAACCATGCTCATCGATTCGGTGCCCCCAGCGACGGCAACGTCTCCCTGTCCAGACATAATTCTTTCCGCGGCCAGAGCGATAGCTTGAAGTCCGGAGGAACAAAAACGATTGATCGTCATGGCAGAAGCTTCGACCGGCAAACCCGCGCGCAACGACGCAATTCGCGCCACATTCATTCCCTGTTCAGCTTCCGGCATGGCACAGCCCAAAATCACATCTTCAATTTCTTTCGCGTCGAACCCTGGCGCGCGAGCGATTGCTTCCTTTATTACCAATGCGGCCAAATCGTCAGGACGGGTGGCACGCAGCGTTCCTTTGGGCGCCTTGCCTACCGGCGTCCGCACCGAACTTACAATCACGGCTTCCCGCATACATCACCTCGATAGATACAACTGTAACGGATTTTGTATTGGATGCCTAAGCGATAAAAAAGAAACAGCGCGGAAGCGGCCGCGCCGTCTCAATCTCCGGAAGAATCCGAAGAAAACCAAATCAAATTATCTTCGGAATTTGATGGTTACCAGCATCTGAACCGAGACTGGCTGGCCGTCCAGCTTGGATGGCTCGTACTTCCAACGGCTTAGCGCGTCCAGTGCAGCCTGACGGAGCACGCTAGGCCCTGAAACAACGTCCATGTGGGCCACGTGTCCGGCCTTGTCGATTGTCGCTCTCACGACAACGTCACCTTGGGTGTTGGATTGCTTGGCGAGCGCCGGATAGATCGGCAAAGTGGAGGACAACAGCCGAGGCTCCTTCACCTGGCCGCCAATTTTCACTGGACCGTCCGGCCGGAGCTCCGGCGCGGGCGGCGATGCCTCACCGGATGAACCAATTCCAGCCAGCGCATTATTTTCTGACACGGGCGGAGGCGCCATCGCGTCGACGGCCGGAGCGGCATCGGTTTGCTCGCCGGTAGTGCGTTGCGTGCTCACTGGATGCGAATTCAAAGTCGCGCTCATCATGTCGTCCGTTACACGAGGTTCGCTCTGCTTCGCGGGTGCACTGGGACGATTGGCAGAAACGGGAGCGTCGTGAGTCTCAACCGGCGCGTTGCTGTTGACGGCGATCGACGGGCGTAGGTTCGCCGCCGCTGCGCGGCTGGAATTCGTGGACGGCGAAGAAGAAGCCGGGCTGGCCGCCACCGGCTGCGCAGTGTTCGTCGCAACTGCGTTAGCCGGCTGAGTCACAACTGGCGGATTCGATGCGTTCACATTGCGATTCGAAGATTGTCCTCGGAAATAAATCATGCCGCCAACCCCGGCGGCGAAAAACAGCGCGATGCACGCAGCTGCTAACATCCAGTTGTTGCCTGACTTGTGCTCGACTGACGTCGTGTCGGAAGAAGACAAAATCGATTTGCCGACAGCGGCAGACTCTGCCTGATTTACGTGCAGGCTCGTGCCTCCAGAAAGGCTACCGAAGGTGCTGTGCACGGGTGCAGCAGAAGAAATCGATAAGACTGGCGCAGCCTCGACTGTTGAAGCGGACGCGACCGATGCAGCGGCAGTATCGGCCGGCAAACTTGTCGATGGAATTGCGGGCGGAACTTGAACTGGAGCGGCGGCCGGAAACTCAACCACGCTGCTCGTGCTCGATTTCACCTGAGCTACCGGCTTCGTTATACCTTCCAAGCGCGGAGTGACCGGAGCGGGCGGCTTCGCCGTTATCGTCGTTGCGGCCGGCTGCACGTCTTCCTGCGAACCAATGGAGATAAACGGTTCCGCAGGTTTTGGAGCTGCGTTGATTGGCGAGGTGACCGCCGGCGGCGTCACAACGGGCGAAAATGATTCCGGCTCCACTGCTTTCTGCACCACGGGCTCGGGTGCAGGCGCCGGGGCCCACGAAATCTCTGATGCGGCTGCAACGGGCGCCTTCTTGATTGGCGTGGGTGTCTCAACGACGGTTGGCGGCGCAGGTCTATTTGCCGGCGTGGGCCCGTCGGAAGGGAAATAAACATTCCAATAGCCCGGCTGTTTGTGCGTGAATTCAACCTCCACGTAGCCTTGTAGATTGGAAAATGTTCGAACTTTTACCACCCGGCAAATCGCATCCTGTCGCGTTTTCTGATTTGTGACCACCAACATTTGCCCAACGCTGACCGTTGTGGACATCCGTATCACAGCGCCCTGCGGGAACACGATCATGGTGCTGGTCTGTTCTTCGAAAGGTTCCGTGTGCGGCGTAACATCGCGCACTGCCTCGGTCACACGCGAGCCATGGACCTTTACAGGAACTTCCAGCGAGACAGCGTCGGCGCGCAGGTGTCCAGGCGGCTGTTCGGTCTTCGCCGCAGTGCCGCTTTTCAATTTATTTGTATCACTGGCGGTGCTTGTAACTTCTAGTGTGTCCTTCGTTAGTGGCGCCATGGTTGTGCCGGCGGTAGGCCGTTTCCCCCAAGAAAATGAAATATCCTGTCGATATATGCATTTTTGGAGGTCGTACCATAGGCGGCAATGGGACTTTGGTACTAACGGTGAACTTTTTAGACACTTATGGCTTGCTGTGGAACTTCTATCTCAGCGAGCGGGTGCGGGCCGTTTTCGATACTGCTGGTAGAGATCTTTGTGCCGGTTGTCCGTGCTAGTGAGCTGCCCTTTGATAAAAAGGTAGCGAACTTCGGTTTGAATTTCCAGTGGGTCTCCAGTCGTCACGATCAGGTTCGCCAGTTTTCCCGACTCGATGGTGCCGAGTTGGTCCGCGAGTCCGAAGATTTGTGCGGCGTTTAACATCACGGCTTTCAAAGCTTCATCGTGTGACAAGCCATAGCCCACCGCCGTTCCCGCATATTGCGGGAGCCTGCGCGAGAAAGATGTGCCGAAACTGGAGAACGCAAACTGAATTCCAGCGGCGTTTAATTCAGATGGCTGGGTCATAGGCTTATCGTAAGCGGTGTCTTCTTGTTCGGGTAGCCGCTCGCTGGGGCCGAGTACCACTGGGATCTTTTTCTCTTTCAGCACGTCTTTCACTTTCCAACTCTCCGCACCGGAAGCGAGAATCATTTTAATATTTTGTTTGGTGCAGAAATCGATCGCGTTGCGAATGTCGCGAGCTTGGTCCGCTACCACCAACACCGGAAGTTTGCCTTCAACCACCGGAACGAGCGCCTCGAGTTTCAAATCGCGAACAAAAAGATCCGGCGAACCTTTTTCCTTCGCCTGCGCGTAGTGGCGGGCGCGAGTCAGCCAATCGGAAAGCTGGTTAACCGCCTTGTCGTACTCCTTCTTGGCATCCTCATAGGGTTTCTCCTTCATGCTGAGTGTTGAAAAATCAAACGAGCTCGTTTGTATCGAGGGCCAGTTCAGCACCATGGCAACCGAGGGATTGATTTGCATTTCTTCCATAGTCCAGCCGGCCAAATTGAACGCGGA
>DATNLR010000127.1:0-101227 GCA_035602755.1 Binatus sp. (SeqCode)
GGTGCAGCGAAACTGGGAGAAAGCCCGCATTTATTTGCACCGAAAACTTCGCACGGATTTATCGCTCTGAGGAATCGCGATGTCCACCCTTAGCCCCGATCAGTGGCAGGCTCTGAGTCCATATCTGGATCAGGCGCTCGCTATGACCGACGATGAGCGTGGCACGTGGTTGTCTTCGCTAAGTTAATGAGGTGTCACAGCCTTACATGCTTATATAATGCCGACCGAAGGAGCGTGGCCGATGCAACAATTAAGCGATGGAAGAGATCGATTTGACCGCAGGGCGTTTTGCAAGGCTGCCGTCGCTGCGACCGCTGTGGGTGTGGTAGAGGCGAGCCTGGGAAGCGCGTTGGCCCATGCAGACCTCACCAAGGAACAGCGTGACAAGATGACGGCGGACGAAATCATCCAGCAGATGAAAGCTGGTAACGAACGGTTCCGGTCGGGCAAACCGCAGCACCGCGATCTCATGCGCGAAGTTAAGGCGACTGCGAAGGGACAGTATCCTGCCGCGATTGTCTTCAGTTGTATTGACTCGCGAGCACCAGCCGAGTTGATTCTCGACTTTGGCATCGGCGATATCTTCAGCGGTCGTGTGGCAGGCAACGTTGCTGACGAGGACATATTGGGCAGCATGGAATTCGCTTGCAAGGTGGCAGGCTCGAAAGTCGTGCTTGTCATGGGCCACACTGCCTGCGGTGCTATCAAGGGTGCCATTGACGATGTGCAGATTGGCAATCTGACCGCATTGTTGGCGAAGATCCGTCCGGCTGTTGAAGCCACTCAGTACACGGGGGAGCGCTCGGCCAAAAACTACGCGTTCGTAGACGCAGTAGCGCGAAAGAACGTGTCATTAACGATCGCCAACATTCGGGAAAAGAGCTCTGTGCTTCGGGACCTCGAATCCAACGGCAGCATAAAGATCGTAGGCTCGATGTACAACCTCGAAACGGGAGTCGTTGAGTTCCTCGCGTAGTGCGCCCTTTTCTGGAATGGCCAAATCGCCTTTCCCTCGCGCGTCGAACCGATTCGCCACGCATTAAGGGATCGACCTTCCTTAGGAAGAGAATGATTGCTCAAGATCGCGGATGAGTCCGGGACCTGCGGGACGCCAGTTCACCCGCTGCTGCGTCCGCAAACTGGAAGCCGGCAAGTCCATGCCGGCAAACAGGGCCAGCCAGCCGAAGTGGGATCTTGCTTCTTCCGGTGAAAGGCTGATCACGGGAACCTTTAGGCCGGTGCCGATTTCTTCTGCAATCAGCCGCAAGGGAATCCCTTCTTCGGCCACCGCGTTGTACCTCGCTCCCCGCTCATACTTTTCCAGCACGAGCCTGTAAAGGCGCGCGGTATCGAGGACATGCACCGCTGGCCATCGATTGGTTCCATTACCGATGCAGGCCGACACACCTTTCTCGCGAGCGACCCGAGTAAGCGAGCTCACGAACCCCTGCTTCACTGTGTTGTGAACTTGAGCGAGACGTATAACGGACACGTTCACACCCTGGTCCGCAGCAGCTGCTCCCGCGTTCTCCGTCGCCTTCCGCGGGTTATGTGTATTGGGATCGTATCTTCTAAGCTTCCTCGGTGGACCTGAGCTCCGGCCGAAGTGAGAGATATCGCGCCTGCATCGGAACGAGTTAGGCCAAGCACTTGGTGACCGGCATGAATGAGCTCGGGGATGATGGTAGAACCGATGAACCCGTTTGCGCCGGTCAAGAAGACTTTCATTAGATTTCCCTCCTGTTGCCTGCTGATTCACGTTGAATGGCAGCGATAATTTTCATAGGCCCTCCTCGAATAGAGAAAAATGGGCACTTCGTCCGGAAGTGCCACTAGTAACAGCGGTAGTGAGTAATTCAGCGAAGCGTGAAGACCACTCGCGGCTTACCGGGCGCGCTCCAGTACTTTTCCACTTCCGAAAGCGGAACGATCTTCGTAGCTATCTGCAGTCTGGCTGGGATGGTCGCATTGAAGACGCTCTTGATTGCTTCCAGGAGTGCTGACGAACGCACGCTCTTGGCCCCGCTGCCCATGAGCACAATAGCGGAAGAACGCAAACCCGCACCCGGCAGGTCTATGCTTTCCTCTCCGCTTGCGCCGCCGACATGCACGAAACGAACGGGTGTCGCATCCTCGACACTCTTCGCGATTGCAGCGATGATCGTTCTTGCACTTTCGTCCCAAAGGTAGTCAACAACTACGTCTATGCCGTTTGCGAACTCTGGCATCAAGGCCTCTTCATACCGTTTCGCTCCAAAAGGGTGAAGGGTTCCCAGTGTGAACGGAATCGTCAGGTCGGCACCCAATCCCTTCACTTCCTCAAGTTCGTCCTCATTACGCCCGGTCGCAATGACCTTTGCCGCTCCGAGATATTTCGCCAGTTGCACTGCCAACCTGCCTGCCGTGCCTGTTGCGCCATTGACCAAGACTGTTTCTCCCGTTCTGAGATGAGCACGTTCCATCATTGCCGCCCACGCAGACATCCCAGGGTTGGCGATTGCAGCTGCGATGATGTCATCCAGATCATCGGGCAGTGGAATGCAATGCTGCGCCTTGACGAGCGATTTCTCCGCGAGCGCACCATACGGAGCCTCCGGGAGAACGAAGTACACGCGCTGTCCTTCGGTAGTCCGCCCTACGCCATCGGTGCCGGCGACCGCCGGAAAGTGGCCGTCAGAACTGTAGTGGGATCCCGATGCACGAGACTTGGTGAGCTGGCTGAGAGCGGAGGCACGAACGGAAATCAGTTCCTCCCCTCCCTTGGGTACTGGCTCGGAGAAATTTGTGTATTGAGGTTTTTGACCAGGCCCGTTAACGACTACTGCTTTCATATGGCTTCCTCTCTTTCTGTGGCCCGCTGCTGTTCGCAGTTAGCACCACTCTAACGACGTTAGAGTAATCTAACACGGGTAGATTTAGTTTGCAAGTGTTGGTACACTGCTGACATGAAGGTGAATCGGGAAATCGTCGTCGAAGCTGGTTTGAAGCTGCTGAATGAGGTTGGACTCGAGCAACTGACTCTGCGCAGACTGGCCAAGGAGTTGAAGATTCAAGCCCCTACGCTCTACTGGCATTTCAAGAGCAAAGAAGCGCTGATTGACGCGGTGGCCACGCTGGTGCTGGCCCAGGGCGCTCCCGGCCTCGTGCCCTCGAAGAGCGCCAATGACTGGAAAACCTGGGTCAACGCTTTTGGTATCGGCCTGCGGCAAACGTTGCTCAAATATCGAGACGGCGCCCGTGTGGTCGCGGGATCGCACCTCACCGATACTGTCTTCATGGAGACCACCGAACTCATTGGAAGTCGCCTGGTCGAGGCCGGGTTTTCGGTTCGAAAGGCGGTTGTGCTCCTGAGCACCGTATACACATTTACCATCAGCTTTGTTATTGAGGAGCAGGCTGTGTTCCCGGTGAGAGGGGAACGCTCACGCGCGTATGATATTCAAAAGCGTAATGCCAAGCTCGACGCGAAGAAGTTCCCCCTCCTACGGCAGAGCGGCGCGATCCTTTTCGATCGCTTTGAGCAACGGTATAAAGACAGCTTGGACCTGATTGTCCGCGGCGCGTCATTTCCCAAGCATGGTTCCGCTCGTGAGGCACCGACAAACGAAAGAGTCGGCAACGGATAGGCTCGGTCTAAACCACCGCGTCACCCCTCGACTGCACACAATTGCCAAAACGACTAGCGGCGAGGCAGCCACCGGCGCACCGAGCGGCGATAGGCCTCGTAGGGGGAGCCGAATGTGGCGCGGAGATGCGGCTCTTCGTAGAAGATGACAAAGAGATGGGCGAGTAGAAGCCATGGCAGAGCGAAGAGCAGAATGGCTGGCGACCGTTCGTACAGGCCGAAGCCTGCGAGCACGAGAAACCCACCGATATACATCGGATTGCGCACGAACTGATACGGACCAGCAGCTACGAACTTACGCGGCGGGTCGATTGGCGCAGGCGTGCCTTCGCCACGGCTCACGAACGTGGCTATGCAGGCGAAGGCGAGGGTTCCACCGGCAGCCATCAGTGCGATGCCCAAAGCGGGCGTCCAGCCGGGAAAGGCAAAGCCGAGACTCGTGTCGTAGCGGCGGTGCAGGCTTAGTGCGACCCAGCCCCATAGAAAAATGAACCCGGTGCTGAATAGTGTGGCGCGAAGTGCGATGAAGAGCGTTTTCATGTCTTGGGCTTTCAAGAAACCAAAAGGGCACTCCGTTCAGTTGGTGTCGAGTTTCGCGCTCGGTTTCTAATTGCAGGAGGTGAGATTTTGCTTTTTTTAGGAACTTACCTACCGATTAAATGCTCAAGAATAGGACCCAACGTAAGCGCAGGGAGAAAACTGAGACCTCCAACTACCAATGCAGTAGCGATTAGCAAACCTGCGAACATCGGCTTGTCCGTGGGCACAGCATTTACTGTCTCCTGCCGTTTGATCTGACTGGCAAGAAGGCCGGCAAGCGCGAGCGCGGGAATTGCTAGGCCGAAGCGTCCCATCATCATGACAAAAGAAGTTGTGAAGTTGTAGAAAAGGGAATTTGCGTTCAGCCCCGCTAAGCTCTGTCCGTTGTTGGCAAAGCAGGAAGCATAAGCGTAGAAGATTTCAGTGAATCCATGAGCTCCAGTATTTGTGACCAGCCCGGCTAGCCCCGCTTTTATCGCTACGGCCAATGCGGTGAAGGCCAAGACAGCCAGCGGACACTCCAGCACGTATAGTGTGATGAATTTCGTTTCAAGGGGTCCGATCTTCTTGCCCAAGTATTCGGGCATTCTGCCAATCATTAATCCCGCCAAGATCAAACCGACTAAAGCGACCATGATGATGCTGTAAATACCGGTGCCTAGACCTCCCCATATAATTTCTCCCAGCAGCATGTTGACGAGCGGCACGGCGCCGCCGAGTGGCGTGTAGCTATCGTGCGAAGAGTTTACCGAGCCGGTAGCCGCATTTGAAGTAACCACGGCCGCCAGTACAGACGCGCCAATACCGAAACGCGCTTCCTTCCCCTCCATGTTGCCGCCCGCTTGGCTTTTTTGTGAGCGCACAGACAGCCTCGCATCCTGCGACAACCGGAGGTTTCCTCTCTGCTCCGTCCAACCGCAAAGCAAAAGTCCTGCCACAAACAGTACGACCATCACGCTGTATAGCACCCAGCCCTGACGCGGTGCTCCGATCATGCGTCCAAAAGTGTTTGTGAACGCGGCTGGAAGCAATACGATTGCAAGCATTTCGATAAAATTGCTTAAGGGCGTAGGATTTTCGTAGGGATGTGCGCCATTCGCATTGAAAAATCCTCCTCCGTTGGTTCCAAGATTCTTGACGCTCTCAAGAGCTGCCACTGGCCCTTGAGGAATAACTTGTTGGCCGCCTCCTAAAGTAGATGCCGAAACGTAGTGGCTCCAGTTCATCGGAACGCCTTGCCCAACCAAAATCAGACTGACGAGCAGGGACAGTGGCAACAATACCCACAGTACAGAACGAACCATATCCACCCAGAAATTGCCTAGCTTGTTCGTCTGCTCGCGGGCGAAGCCCCGAACGAAGGCCACCCCAACCGCCAGTCCGGACGCGCCTGCAAGAAAATTCTGCACAGTGAGGCCAACCATTTGGCTCGTGTAGCTCATGGTTGTTTCACCGCTGTAAGCTTGCCAAGTCGTTGTTGTGACAAAGCTGATTGCCGTGTTCATGGCCAGGTCCGGAGTCATCGGGGTGGTTTGATACTTGGCGAAAAAGAAGGGCAGGAACTGTTGCAGTCTTAGAATCGAGTAAAGTACGAGAGCTCCGACCAAACCGAAAACGATGAAGGCGATGGAGTATTGCGCCCAGTTCATTTCCAGTTCCGGGTCAACACCAGTCAACCTGTAGAGAAAACGTTCAAATGGCCGCAGCACTGGATCCAGGAACGTTTGCTCGCCGCGGAAGACTCGGGTCATATATCCGCCAATTGGTTTAACCAGAACCGTCACTACGGCTATAAACACTAGGTACTGGAGGAGATTGGCGATGCTCACATCACAACTCCTAGAGCGCAATCGCAGGGTGCGAGGACGAATCGTAAATATGGGTGTGTTCGATCAACGCTCGTCCGTCCGGCAGCGTGAGCAAAGTATCATACTTCTCGCTCGCACTTAATTCTGGTACCTGTCGCATTAAGGCGATTCAACAACGAGTAGGACTAAGCGGCCATCTTTATCTAAATGCGACCGCCAGGGGAAACCAGAGGCGATCGCACACGGATGGATGAGCAGTCTTACGAACCATAGTACGGGTGACGGTGGGGAACCGCAGGGCTTCCGCGAAGAGCGGCCACGGAACCCACTGGAGGGGAAACAGGTGCACGTATTTGACGAAAGGAAACATAGACGAGGCTCAGACCTCAACACATTATGTCCCCACAAATCGGCAGAATATCCGAACTAGCCAAGCAGGATAATCAGGCCTAGACAGATCGTTCGACTTATTGCCAACAAATATTCAGGGAAGAAGCCACAACATGTTTATCGCCAGAGCGAATACTGCCGCGACGAAGGTCCGGCGCAGCCAGACAGCGCTTAAAAGCATGACGATTCGGCCGGGCTAATCATTTCGTTCATACATGTCCTAATGACCTGATATTTGAAGCGGTACTTCCGTGTGCCGACTTACTTCTCTGGTCCACGTCCGGATAGCAAAAGACAAAATCTTTCCGAGGTTGTGCAATACCTTGTCCGCGAAGATGGAAGATCAAGAACATGTCCTTTGTTTTCAGTACGCTGGAATGTGGAAGTTGACTTGCTCTTGAGCCATAACCGTTTTCCGAAAAACAAGGGGGAGATATGAATCGAAGGACTTTGTGGGCCCTGACTATAGCTGCCGCCCTATTGGTTTTCCTCTGCATACCCTCGGTCGTCTCAGCCGACAGCGGCCAAACTTGGACTCTAAGTGATGTACTCACTTCGGACGGCGCGACAGCCTCGGGATCCTTCGTCTACAACGCAGGCACGGGCTTGTACAGCAACGTCGATATCGTCACTCTAGCCGGAGAATTTCTTCCGGGAGCCACCTACACGGTTGTGGACGCTGACTTTTTCGCATCCGACTATGTGGTGACGATGGCTAACAATTCGTATGCAGCGGGCACCCCGTTATTGTACATCGAGTTTGAACCCGACTTGACGAGTGCGGGCGGTGTAGTTGAGATGTTCGCCCTTGAGGGGTACTGCAACGCTGGATGTACTGGTTTTGAAGGTGAGGAGGGTCGGGAATTGGAAGGCTATGTCGTCGGCGTCCCTACCCCGGAACCCAGCTTGGCTTTGCTCCTCGGCACCGGGCTTCTCGGTTTGGCACCCTTCCGGCGAAAGCTGGTCGGGCGCTAGTTCGAAAAACCAAATCGCGATATTTCGCAAGGGACAGGCGAGTCAGAAAAGTGGCTCGCCTTTTTCATTTCTGCCCCAGCCCCCTCTTCCCCCGTGGCGCATTTTGCATTTTTTCCCAACGAATTCAACGAACAAGTCGCCAGAGTACTCAAAAACGGGGCTCTCTTCGGGCTTTGCAACTCATTGTATAGTACGAGCCGTTGCTCAGGCCCCTTGATTGTGTAGCAAGCGCCATGCTCAAAGAAATCCAGCCATTACAGAACCCCCCACCTGCTGCGGATCGTGGGTTGGCGAAAGGCCTTGGCCTGATAGATGCGAGCATGATCGTGGCAGGGTCGATGATTGGATCGGGAATTTTTATTGTTTCGGCCGGCATTGCCAGGCAAGTCGGCAGTCCTATTTTGCTTTTGATTGTCTGGCTAGCGACTGGGTTGATGACCATCATGGCGGCCCTGTGCTACGCCGAGCTCGCCGCCGCAATGCCCCTTGCGGGTGGCGAATACGTTTTCTTGCGCGAATCTCTTGGGAGGATGTGGGGCTTCCTATACGGCTGGGCCACGCTGCTGGTGATCCAAACCGCGACCATTGCAGCGGTTGCCATCGCGTTCGCAAACTTCACCGGATTACTGGTTCCCTGGTTTTCATCTTCCGCATGGATTTGGAAACTGGGCGATTTCGGACCCTATGAAACGTGGTTTGGTTCGCTAGGCCCCTACAAAGTTGGGTTGAACACACAAAACCTGCTGGCTATCTCTTCGATTGCGTTTCTTACCTGGACGAACACGCGCGGCCTGCGCGTTGGATCGATCGTACAGAACATTTTTACGGCCGCAAAAATCGCTGCTCTGGCAGGACTGACGCTGCTCGGATTTGTGTTTACCAGGCGGGCAGCACGCAATGCAAATTTCTCGAACTTTTGGCGGAACGCCAACGGTTTCGGCCTGCACGCTTATCAAGGCGGCCAACATATTGTGTGGATCAATACCCTGACATTGGTTGGACTGGCAATGGTGGGCGCTCTGTTTTCGTCGAGCGCCTGGACCAACGTCACTTACGTCGCGGCCGAAGTAAAAAAACCGAAGCGCAATCTTCCACTGGCATTGATGTTGGGAACCGGAATTGTCACCCTGCTCTACCTGCTGGCGAATCTTGCATATTTGAACGTGCTGCCGCTGGTTGGCACGTCTGGCGGAGGATCGGTTCTCGAACGAGGGATTCAATTTGCCACCGAAGATCGCGTCGGCACGGCCGTAGCGGAGGCGATTATGGGTTCCAGTGGCGCGGCACTGGTAGCCATTGCTGTCATAATCTCGACGTTTGGCTGTAACAACGGCCTGATTCTGGCGGGGCCGCGCGTTTACTATGCAATGGCCAAGGATGGCTTGTTTTTCAAAAGTGTCGGCGGCGTGAATCGGCAAAATACTCCCTGGGTTGCGCTGTGGGTTCAATGCGTGTGGGCCTGTGTTTTATGTCTCTCGGGTACATACGGGCAATTACTCGAGTTTTTGGTTTTTGCTGTAGTGATGTTTTACATCCTGACCGTGCTGGGTCTTTTTCTCCTGCGCTTCCGACGGCCGGACATGGAACGGCCTTATCGGGTCTTCTGTTATCCGGTGCTACCCGCGATCTATCTCCTGCTAGCTTTATTTATCGAAGTGCAATTGTTGCGCTACAAGCCGCAGTACACCTGGCCGGGATTGGCGATCATTTTGTCAGGAGTGCCGGTCTATTGGCTGTGGCAGAAATCGCAAAGCGCTGGATTGCGAAGGCATCAAGAGGGCCAAAGCTAGAGTTTCGCCAAGTGCATTTCGATCAGCGCAGCGCTCTGAGTTCGACGCCGCCTCGCTTTAGATTTTGCGCCACCGCCGCGGCTATCTTCGACGCGCCCGGAGTGTCGCCATGAATGCAGATGGTCTGCGCCTTCACGGGAACTTTGACGCCGTCGTGGGAGCTTACGGAAGCGTGCTCGATGATTTGCAAGGCTTGGTGTGCAGCTTCGACTGGATCGCGAATTAGCGCGTCATCACACTTGCGCGAACGGAGAGTTCCATTGGTTTCGTAACGTCGGTCGGCAAAACCCTCAGCGGCGACTCGGAATCCAGCTTCTCGAAAGACATCCAGCATTAACGAGCCCGCTAGGCCCACAAGCGTGACGTCCCGGCTCCAGCGAGCAACCCCACCAGCAATCGCCTGGGCCAACATGCGATTCCCTGCAGCTTGATTGTATAGTGCGCCGTGTGGCTTCACGTGCGTAAGGCGAACTCCGCAATGGTCGGCAACTTCAGCGAGCGCTGTCACCTGCTCGAAAACAGAATCGGTGATGGCTTCCAGCGATAGATTCAATTCCAGCCGGCCAAAATTGGCGCGATCTGGATAGCCCGGATGGGCTCCGATGGCCAGCTTCCAACGAAGCGCCTGCTCAATCGTTGCTTTCATGGTCTGCGCGTTGCCTGCATGTCCACCGCAGGCGATGTTGACCGACGTGAGCGAGGGCATCAACAATTCCTGGGAGCCGTCGTATATGGCGTCGGGAAACTCGCCCATATCACAATTCAGGTCGATGCGCTTCATTCCAAAATCGACTCCTCGGATGCCAGCAGTTTCTCTTGTTCGATGAGCAGAGACCGCGCGGTTTCCAGGGTGACTTGCTCAAAGCGAATCTCATCGCGAGGGCGAAGCTGCCCGACGCAGTGCAAGTCCGCGGAAATCACGTTGCAGATCTTCGGATAGCCACCGGTCGTCTGTTGTTCGACAAAAAGTATGATCGGCATGCCTCCGTGTGGCACCTGAACGGCGCCCAGCGAAACGCCTTCGGTAATCATCTCTCCCCCGGAACTTTGTGTCACCGGCGCGCTTTCGAGTCGAAGACCCATGCGATTGGATTGCTCACCGACGCGATAGGTGCCGGCATAGAAGGAGCGCAACGAAGATTCCGTAAACCAATCCGATTGAGGCCCTGCGGTGACGCGCAAGACCTGACGTGCCGACAGATAGGTCTGTAGTCGCGGAGCAAGCTTTCTCTTGCGGAAAGATTTGGTCGCGGACCCGATGTGCACTACATCTCCTTTTCGCAGCGGACGGCCCTCGAACCCGCCCAGCCCACTTAGAAGGTGCGTCGATGCGCTACCCAGAAGAGGCTTCACAGCGATTCCGCCCTGCACGCATAAGTAACAGCGCGCTCCTGAACGCGCGGAGCCCACGCGAAGCGTTTGACCTGGCAGAGCTTCAAACGCAGTCCATGAATTGACGGTTGCGCCATCCAGAGTCGAGCTGAAATCAGCACCTGCCAGCGCCAGAACCGCGCCCTCCGGAAATAAGAATGTGCCGCCGAGAAGCGTCATTTCCAGTCCGGCCGCGCCCTCCGGATTCGCGACGAGGCGATTTCCAAGGCGCAGCGATATAGAATCGGCGGCTCCCGACGGTGATACGCCCAGAGGACCAAAGCCTTCTCGCCCCAGATCCTGCACCGTGGTGAGCAGCCCCGGCGCTTGAACGTGAATAACGCTCATGCATTCCCCAGCGCCGCGAACTGAGCGTTCGAAATCGGCGTAAAGCGCACGCGATCTCCAATGGACAGGAGGCTTCTATTATTTCGGTCTGGACGAAACATCGCGGTGGCTGTGCGCCCGATCAGTCTCCAGCCACCGGGGCTAGCGAATGGATACACTCCGGTTTGTCTACCGGCAATTCCGACGCTTCCCGGGGGCACGTTCCGGCGTGGCGTAGCCAGACGAGGCGTCGACAACGCCTGCGGCAATTCGCCGAGATACGCGAAGCCAGGCACGAAGCCAAGGAAGTACACGACGTAGGTAACAGAGGAGTGCAGTTCGACCGCCAGAGCGGGCGTAATGCCGCAGATCGAAGCTACCTCGTCCAAATCCGGACCAAATTCGCCGCCGTAGGACACGGGAATTTCTATCTGTCGTTCCTCCGGAAGACGTACGTCTTGCAGGCGATCGAGATAGCCTCGCAGAATCATTTCGAGGTCGCTGTGGCTCAGCTGGAGGACATCAAAATCGACCAGAAGCGAGCAATACGCGGGATGAAGATTTCGGATGCCTGTTACAGGTTCCAATTCGAGAACGTGTAGCAATCGCCTAACCTGCTGATGGGCATCGATCGAAATCTCCTTGCCAAAGTAGACTAGGAGCGATTGGTCGCTGGCGGGTTGGAATCGCGCGCATTCGGTCAAGGATGTCAGCATGAGACTGGACGCCGGAGAATGCGGTCCACGACGGTTCTCGGTTATTTTCCAACAAATTACGTTCTAACAGACAAAAATTAGCGAAGCATTATGGATTGAGTTGGGGCAGAGAACTCATCAGACGAGTTTATGGAGAGTCGGATTACCTGGCAACTGACCCGAAGAAATTCCTTTCCGGCACGACTACTGAGCGCCGACGCTGCAATGTCCGCCTTCGGAGTCCACGAATTGGGCAAGTAAACCGCCGAAATCTTGTTTGGTCGGTGGCATGGTGAACTGGACTCCCTTTGCGAGCATATCTTGGTGGAATTTATGGATGTCGGGAACGGTGAAGCCCAATTCAACGGCTCCCGCGGGGTTTTTTGCCGATGCTGGATGCAAAGCAAGGCTCGTTTCACCCGTTACAAATTCGCTCCAGTCAGGAGACTCGAACTTCAACTGTAAGCCGAGCACGTCACGATAGTATCTCACCGCGCGATTCATATCAGCGACAAACTTGATTACATAGCTGAGCTTCATAAGGTGCCCTCCTTGGGCGGGAGAATATCTTACAGATCGCGAGAAGTCCAAAACCGTTCGGTTCGTGCCAGGAAATTACCGACTACAGCGGCGAAAAGGCCTCAGTTACAACCCATGGCGTGACCAACGGTGGAGGGTAGATAGGCGCAAGCGTAAAGCTTTGCCATTGCCGTTGTAGATGTAGATGTTTCGTGCGAAGCGCCACCACGTCCCGACAAAATCGAGCGTGACGCAACCATTACACTGTCGTGGACCGAGTTGAGGCCTGTATGGACGGAAGCAACTTCATGGATGTCGCCACCCTGTGAAGCAGCCACCACGGAGGTTTTGTCACCGCAAGATGCCGATCCGATCATGCGTGCCGCGAAACATGTGGCACGAGAAAGAATTGCGATCGGTTCATGCGTTTTGGCTGTCGAGCTTTCGTCAAACGTTCTCGACACGCGGTGCGCTGGCGTAGCAGAAACCGTGCCCTTCGAAACTGCAGAAGCTTCCACGGTGATCACCAGGTCGGTTGCATTGTAGCTAATGTTCCAGGTCTCGCCGCCGGTAAGCGTGGGCAGGTTGACCGTCGTGAACGTGCCGGTTTCCGAGGCGTAGTTTAAAATGTCAAATGAGTCGTCTACGGCGAGAGTAAAGCCGGTCAATGTGTCGACATCCAGCGTGCCACCTAACGTAGCCGCGCCGGTGACATTCAGTACATCATACTTGGTGTTGGGTGTGGTGCCGTCCAAGTCGATGTTGAGAATGCCCGCGCCACTTTCGGCGTAGGTGCCGCTGATGGTGAGGTCCCCAATCTTCTTGATTCCATCGCCGGGATTAATCGTTCCGCCGGTGAGGTTGAAGTTGCCGACGAGCGTGCCTTGAGTGCCGTTGGTGATGCCGGCTGCGCTGCCGTAGATGAATCCGCCGAAAACATTGATGCCCGTGGAGCTGCTGAGTACACCATCAACTGTCGTGGTGCCGCCGGTCTGCGCATAATTGCCATTCACAATTAATTTCGTGATACCGGTTCCAGTGGACTTCTGGACATCCACAATGCCCGCGTTCGAGAACGACCCGCCAGTGGTGAAATTCCGATTGGTCGTAAGCGTAAAGCTTCCCGTGCTTCCGTTCGTTGCAAAGTTCGCCAGCGCATTGGCGCCGGTCTGATCGATGATGGAAGACTTGGTGGTGTCCGCCCCTGCCAGCGTGATATTCGCGTCGTTCGTAACGATGTCGGACGAATCGCCCATATTGTTGAACTGCAGCTGGCCCGTCGCTGTCAGGTTGTAGTTTCCGCCCGTAAGTGTGGACGTAGTGCCGTTGAAGTTTGTGAGTTGCGTCGAAGCATTGAACTTCCCGCCAGCTGCCACGGCCAGTGTGCCGCTATTAGTGAAAACGTTCGCGTCGTTGAAAGTCGCTCCGTTAACGGTGAAAATGCCGTTGGTCCCGTTGTTGGCGAAACTGGCCAGAGCGTTCGCGCTGTCAGAAGTATCTATAATCAACGCCTTTGCGCCTGATAGGGTGATAGCGGCCTGGTTGGTGACGATGCCGACTGCGGCGGCATTAAATTCCAGCGTCCCTGCCACAATGTAGGTGCCACCGGTCAGCGTCCCGCCACTAAAGTTGTTGAACGGACCGCTTTCGATGATGACCGTGTTCTTCGCGCCCACATTCAGGACGCCGTTCTTCGTGGCGCTGCTGTTGCTAAAGCCCGCCGCGCTCGTGTCGATGAACAGAGTCGACGCAGTTTTCTCATTGGCGAGAAGCGAGCCTGTGTTAACCAAACCGATTTCGCCGTCCCCGATGTTTCCCTCTCCTGCAATCGTGTTTTGGTTGGTGAGCGTCCCACTGCCCAGGATAAAATTGTTGGCATTGTCGCTCAGGATTACGCTGCCCGTGCCGGCCAGTGTAACGTTGCCATTGATAGCGAGTTGCGTGCTGTCGCCTGAGCTTCCAATGTTTATCGTTCCCTTATTCGTTATCGTTCCCGCTGCAAGATTGACTACCTGACCGTCGCCCAGATTCAGAGCCGTGCCGCTTGAGATCGTCACGCCGTTCAGCGTAGACCCGTATTCCGCCAAGAACTCGCCGCCTGCGCTGCCCGTCAGTGTTCCACCAATGATCGTAGTTCCGGACAACACGACGGTGGAATTAGTCCCGGTGGCCAGAATTGTTCCCGCACCAGTGTTCGTGTATATTCCGCCAGCGAGGATCAGAGTTGCACCGCTGGTTGCCTCTAGCAGGCCGGTGTTGGTAGCGCCGTTGCTGATCTGCAGCGTGAGGCTGGCGGACTGGTTCGCATTGATCGTTCCGGAATTGTTCAGCGCCATCTGACCGCCGCCGATGTTTCCCGCCCCCTGAATTGTGGATTGATTTGTAAGCGTATCGGACCCCACCGCTCCCAAGATAGAGTTGTCGATACTATTGGACATGGTGAGCGTGCCGGCGCCGCTTAGGGTGACGCTTGCTCCGATAATCAGCTCAGTCTCTTCGCCGCTTGAATTCATCGTAATCATGCCCGCGTTGCTAACATTGCTTCCCAGGACGAGCTCTCCTCCATCATCGATCTTCACCTGCCCGCCCGACGGATTGGTCAGCGCGCCGCCGATGGTGTTGTCGGTGCCGCCGATGACCTCAATGGTGCTCGTAGAGCTGTTGCCGAGCGCCGTGTTGATCGTCGCATTGGACAGTTGGATCGTTCCCGCTCCCGTCTGCGTGATGGTCCCTCCATTGATTGTCACGCCTCCATCGAACAGAATCGTGCTCGCAGCGTTGAGAATTGTCCCACCGGTATTTGCGTAAGTGCCTCCGGCAAACGTCAGCGTCGCGCCATTGCTAGCCTCCAGGGTTCCGGTGTTGGTAGCACCGTTGCTGATTTGAAGGATGAGCCCGGCGGGCTGATTGGCATCAATCGTTCCGGAATTGTTCAGCGCCATAGAGCCGAGGCCAATGTCTCCCGCTCCCTGAATCGTGGATTGATTCGTCAGCATATTGGACGCGGCCGTGCCCACGATAAAGTTGTCCATACTATTCGACATGGTGAATGTACCGGTTCCGCTCAACGTCACATTCGCGGCGCCGATATACAGGAAGGTCTGGCTGCCGGCTGAATTCATTGTCATCGTGCCGGCGTTGTTGATGCTCGACCCCGCTCCTAACGTGAGAGAGGCTCCATTATCGATTTCGGCCTGGCCGCCATTCGCCGGATTTAGAAGTTCGGCATTGATGGTGGTCGTTGTACCGCTTTGAAACTCCAGCGTCCCGCCTGTTTGGGTTACCGTGCCGCCGTTTATTGTGACGCCATTGCTAAACTGCACGGTCGAGCCAGCGCCTGCCTGAATCATCCCGCCCGTATTGTTGTATGTTCCCCCCAGCAAGACGAGCGTGCCGCCATTCGTTGCTTCGAGTATTCCCGAATTTGTGGCCCCATTTTCGATCTGAATAGTGAGAGCAGCGGACTGATTGGCGTTAATCGTTCCCGAATTATTCAGGATTAGCCCGGCCTGGCCGATGTTTCCTGCTCCCTGGATGGTTTCCTGGTTGTTGAGCGTGCCGCCGCCGAGGATGAGGTTGTTTGTGTTGGCCGTCATCGTTACGCTGCCCATGCCGGCCAGAGTAGTGACGCCGTTGATAGCGAGTTCTGTGCTGTCGCCCGAACTTTCCAAGTTTATTGCGCCGTTATTGGTGATCGTTCCGGCTCCAAGATTGAGCACCTGACCGTCAGCCACATTCACCGCTGTGCCGCTCGAGATGGTCACGCCGTTCAGCGTAGAAAAGAATTCCGCCACGATCTGGCCGCCGGCACTGCTCGCGAGGGTTCCGCCACTAACCGTGGTTCCGTCCAGCACAACTTGTGAATTGGTCCCCGTGGCCAAAAATGTTCCGGTACCGCTATTCGAGTAGGTTCCGCCAAGGAGCATCAAAGTTGCGCCGTTGGTGGCTTCTAGAGTGCCGGAGTTAGTAGCGCCGTTGCTGATCTGCAGCGAGAGGGCGACAGTCTGGTTCGCATCGATCGTTCCGGAATTGTTCAGAGCCATCTTGGCATCGCCGATGTTTCCCGATCCTTGGATAGTGGATTGATTTGTAAAAGTATTGGATGCCGCGGAGCCCTCGATAAAATTGTCGAGATTGTTCGACATGGTGAGCGTGCCGGCTCCGCTCAAAGTCACATTCGCGGCGCCAATAATCAGGAAAGTTCCGGCGCCAGTTGAGTTCATTGTAATCATGCCCGCGTTGCTGATGTTCGACCCGGTTCCCAGAATGACAGTCGCTCCGGTATCAATTTGCACTTGGCCGGCGTTCGCGAAATTTAAAATCTCAGCGTTAATCGTGTCGGCTGTACCGTTAAGAAATTCTAAGGTCCCGCCCGTTTGCGTTATTGTGCCGCCGTTCATTGTGACGCCGTTGCTAAACTGCACTGTCGAGCCCGCACTCGCCAGAATTATGCCGCCCGTATTGGTGTATGTTCCCCCGGACAAAACCAGTGTGCCGCCACCGGTCGCCTCCAACGTGCCCGTGTTCGTGGCACCGTTGCTCATCTGCAGGAACAGAGAATTGGATTGATTGGCATCAATTGTTCCTGCATTGATCAGCACCAACCCGTTTGTGCCGATAGTTCCCGCTCCCTGAATTGTGGATTCGTTTATCAATGTATTCGAAGAGGACGAACCTCCAATAGAATTTCCCGGATTGTTCGACATGGTGAGCGTGCCAGCTCCGCTCAACGTCACGTTTGGTGATGCAAGGATGAGGTCGGTTGGAGTTCCTGTCGAGTTCATCGAAATTGTGCCAGCGTTGATAAGGCTGGAACCGGCGCCCAGGGTTACACCGGCGCCGTTATCAATCACTACCTGGCCGCCATTTGCCGGATTCAGAATTTCGGCATTGATCGTGGTGGCATTTGAAAACTCGAGTGTCCCGCCGCTCTGTGTAATGGTGCCGCCGTTAATTGTGGCGTTACTACGGATTTGTACTGTGGAGCCCGGACCCGCTTGAATCGTTCCGCCAGTGTTGTTGTACGTGCCTCCAGCCACTTCGAGCGTTCCGCCGCCGGTCGCCTCCAGCATTCCACTGTTTGTGACTCCGTTGCTGATCTGAAGGATCAAAGCAGTGGATTGGTTGGCGTCAATCGTTCCCGAATTGTTCAGCGCCATTTGGCCGATTCCGATGTTTCCCGATCCCTGAATCGTGGACTGGTTCGTCAGCGTGTTCGCAGGGGCTGAACCAGTGATGTAATTGTTCGCATTGTTCGACATGTTGACCGTGCCTGTCCCGCTCAGGGTCACATTTGCTGCCCCCATAACCAACTCGGTGGGGACTCCAGTGGAGTTCAGCGAAATCGTACCCGAGTTACTGATCGCACTGCCGCTGACCGTGAGTTGCGTTTCATTGCCGAAGCTCAAGGTGTCCGTGCTTCCGAGAGTAAGGTCGGCCGTACCAGCACCGATGATATTCAGTGTGACGATCGAATTCGCCGTGCTGATGCACGTGTTTGTGTTGCTCGTTGGTACACCCGCGCTCCAGTTGCCCGGCACATTCCAGTTCCCGGTGGCGGCCCCAGTCCAACTCGTGTCGCACTGCGCGAACGCCGAAAGCGGGCACAAACCGACCACAAGCAACAGTAGCCAGAACCCTCGATGTCCGCTGTTTTTCTGCGTTTCCGACTCTTTGCCAAGAAAGTGTGTTCGCATCTGGGTTCTCCTCCGCCGTGAGTG
The DNA here is from genome assembly GCA_035602755.1 of Binatus sp. (SeqCode). Classification (GTDB taxonomy): domain Bacteria; phylum Acidobacteriota; class Terriglobia; order Acidiferrales; family UBA7541; genus Palsa-295. The sequence goes on from DATNLR010000127.1 coordinate 17,761, forward strand.
GGTGATTGTTCCACAACGGCAAGTTACTGGGATGTTAATTCCACCTGAAGTGGCCTCAAAACGGCACCGTCCGACATCCAGTCTGATTGGGAGTGGATGATTTAGGTTTTGATTAGATCATTTATCGTTCGTTGACTACGCTCACCGCCTGAGCGAATGGGGCATTGCACTTGTCAGGTCAGGGCGTTAATAGTCAGCAGTTTTCCTCAATTGCAGCGAAGTAAATCTACTCGGATATCCCCGGGGTTCCGGAGCGGCACTGCAATAGCAGCGACTGATTGACTTCCCACTGCACGTTGTTATGCTTTAAATAGTGGCGATGGAGTTCGCCCCTAACCGCTGTCCTGCTGCCGGGACAGATGATGACTCCTGACAAGAAACTTGTCGCGGAGTCATGTCCCCGGCAAGAATCCCACAAGGAAAGAGGATGAGCCTCATTGGTGTAACCGGGGAGGCACGACAGGACCGATGACAAAATACTTGCTGGTGGCTATCGGAGGCGCTTTAGGTTCTGCCTTGCGCTTTTGGGTTGGTGAATACGTCGGCAATCGAATGGGCGGACGATTTCCCTATGGGACGTTTGTAATTAATTGTACAGGTTCATTTTTGATTGGATTGGTGGTAACTCTGCTGGCGGAGAGAGCGCATTGGAATCCGAACTGGAGGTACCTGATACCGATTGGTTTTATCGGGGGTTACACGACATTTTCCACCTTTGAGCTGGAGACTTTTCGAAGTTTTCAAGACGGTGAGGCTCTGGTAGCGAGCCTCAATGTGATTTTGAGTGTAATAGTGGGATTCGTTTCCGTTTGGTTAGGCGTGATTACGGGAAGAACGATTCGATAGCGCCCGTGCCTCGATGCAAAAAATTAGCGATTGTGGAAACTGCGGGAAGTAATCGTACTGCTCTAACCGTACTGGGCAGCGATGTTCGCGTCCCGGTCTGAGGCCTAGGGAGTATTGGATTAGGAGGAGTCATGCTCACAGTGGGGCCCGCTAAAAAGGTCAGCATCTACATAGGCGAGGATCATAAATATCACGGGCAGTCGATTTACTCGGCAATTCTCGATTTTCTTTTCTATCGAGGGATTTCAGGAGCGACGGTGATGCGCGGGGTGGCGGGGTTTGGCGCGGATCGGCACATACACACGACACGCATCGAGGCACTCACGGAAAACCTGCCGATGAAAATAGAATTCATCGAATCGCCAGAAAAAGTGGACGAGTTACTGCCGAAGTTGCTTGAGATGGCAGGCACGGGATTGGTGGAAGTCCAGGATACCACGGTGGCCAAACCGTCCGAATCGTCGAAGAAAGCCGCTCCACAGGCCTCGTTCCCTGCGCTGCGTCGAGAAGGAAAGGCCAAACTGGTCCAGATTTTTGTCGGTGAGAACGACAAGTGGCACGACAAGTCTTTATATCGAGCAATAGTAGAAAGTATGCGCGCAAACGACATTGCCGGGGTGACCGTTCACCAAGGGATTCTCGGTTACGGCGCCAACCGGCGAATTCATAAGGACAGCGCTCTGCATCTCTCGCATGACCGCCCAATCATGCTTTCAGTGGTGGATACAGAAGAGAAACTCAGAGCTTATTTCCCCATTCTCGATTCCATGATCCAACAGGGACTCGTAGTGCTCTCCGACGTTGACATTATTAAATACACGCACGATTACCAGGGTGAAGAAAGGCGGAAGGAGATACGACAATGAAACTCTCCGGCAAAGCAAAGATGTTGCGCATTCATTTCGGCGAGGATGATAAGTGGAAGGACAAACCTCTTTATCGCGCTATCGTGGAGAAATGCAGGGAACTGGATATCGCGGGCGCGACGGTGTTCCGCGGAATTGAAGGATATGGCGCCAGCACTCTAATTCACCGTTCGCATCTTCTTTCCTTCTCGTCGGACGCACCCATTATGGTCAGCGTGATCGACTCTGAGGAAAAGATTCGGACGCTAGTCCCATTTCTGGATGCCATGGTCGATGAAGGTTTGATCGCACTGTCGGAGGTAGAAGTAATCAAGTACGTGCACCAGGATGGCGCACGTTCGTAGCGAGCCGCGCTGACCTGCAGGAGGCTTGTTCGGATAGTGGGGAAGGCCTTGTATTTAATCGGGAACGACTTGCCACCCTGGGGCCAGGCTCGGCTGTAACGTGGGGCCCGTCTGATAATAGGTGCCGCCGTCGAAATTCATAAACCAAATCGTGTTTTCCGGCGTGCTGGTGTTCCACAACAAAAGATCCTTGGCGCCGTCGCCATTAAAGTCGCCCACAGCCTGGATTTCAGTATCAGCGGGCATTTTTGCGAAGACTTGGCTCGACAAAGCAGTTTTCAGGAAAGGTCTGAAATTGGTAATTCCCAACTGTCCGCTGGAAGGGTTGATCCACACGATGCTGGCATAAGCCGTTCCCAGAGTTTGAAAAATTCCGGTTGCAGCAACGCTCCAGGTAGCATCGAATCGCCCCGATGTGCTGCCATACATTGAGGTGTAACTGGCGGTTGAAGAATAACCGAGGCTCGCAACTTCAAAATCGGTCGTCGTCGGCGGAACTGATGGATAGAAATAAACAACTTCAAGATTGCCGCCGGTATCCCTCAACAAAACGTCAGAATATCCATCGCCGTTGAAATCGGCCACCGCAGCCAGGGACCAGTTCGAGACTGTCGCGGGCTGAAAAGTTTGCTGCCGGATAACTCGATCGCCATTCATCAATAAAATCTTCCCCGTCTGGGTACTGCTATTCCAAAGAAGGATATCCGTGTAACCGTCTCCGTTAAAATCGCCGGTGCCAGCAACCGCGCCGTCGGAGCTTAGAAGTTTGTAAACCTGACTGTACTGTGCATTCCACGGGTCGGCGCTATTCCTATAGGGCTCCTTCCATATGCCAAGGTAACCTGGCGGTATCCGTGACGACGGCACTCGCGTAACCGTCGCCGAAAAAGTCGCCACTGCCTTGAACTTCAAACTTTGCGGTGAGGTTCGGCTGAGAAATGGAAAAAAGCGAATATTGCAGCGGGCTAGTGGCGGTGGCCAAGCTAAACACGGGAATTTCAAACTCAGTTGGGTTGCTTTGATTTCTAAAAAGAAGATCGCCCACGGTGTTCCCCGCATAACTCATATTGCGATTGGCGTCTAAAGTGATTGTGGGATTTGGCGTCGGCAAGCCCCCAACCACTACATCGTTGAAGCTCACGTCGGAAACTTGATGGGCCAGATTAAATCCCCGAAAAACCGGGGGGAACTGCTGAGCATCGGTTGCTTGAATATTTTCAAAAGTGAGACCGCTGATGGAGCCAAGCTGTGTGTTGTCGGGTTGAAAGTTACTAGGAAGAATCTCAATTTTAAAGAGTTGCCAGTTTTCATTTTCCACGCGAATATCTTCGAAAGTGTAATTGCTCAGATTTCCAGAACCACCCTGATTGGCGGAAAACACCGCGTCAGAAGTATTGGGCCAGTTATATTCAGCGCGTATCACATCGGAATTTCGAACGGTAATATTAGTTACATTGGTTCCGATGCCCGCTCCTATTTCAAATGCTGCTGCGTTGTTCAATTTCCAGACCACGCAGTTTTGAACCAACAGATTGCTTGCCGTGATTTTGATGGAGTCGTCACCATTTTTAACAAAACTATTTTCAATCACGCTACCGCTATCTTGCGCTCCATAACTTGCTTGAATTCCGTCGGAATTGCCGAGCCAGGCAATCACTTTCACATTGTCCACCGTGTTGCCGCTGCCGCCATTGATTGAGACATTGTAAAAAGGCGATTGGATGAAAGTGATTCCTTCGACCAGCAAATTCTGGACATTGCCTTTGGAACTGACCATGTCAGGACAACCTGCGGGCGTTCCTATGCATTGAGCTTTGGGCAGATCCTCTCCGGAGAGAATTCCTCTTCCGCGAATTGTCGCGTTACGCGCTTTAGTTTTAAAAGCTAAGAAGCCCTTCACATAAGCGCCCGCCGCTAAATAGACTGTTTGATTCGAATCAACCGTCAACGGCGTGAGGCCCAAATCGTAGACCCCTGGCCCGAAGTACAGAGTGTTCTGAAAGCCGCTCAGTTGCGGTAGCGCTTCTCCCCGCAGAACTGAGAGGCCTGGTGCAACGCGAAACACGTTGGCGGCGAGGGGATTCGGGGCATTCGTTTCAATTGGATTGGCAAACACCAACATCGGATTGGTCAGATCTGTATCGTTGGCCTCCGTGCAGGTTTCACCAGTAGCGCAGAAATCAACGGCATATTGCCCGGGTTGGTCCAACGTAAACGAGATGGTATTGCCGCTGACAGTGGGAATAATTTGCGCATGGCTGGGCAGAATACGAGCTGAGGTGAACGTTGTACTGTTGGTCACCTGGACAGTCACGGAACCGGCGAAGGAAAACGACGTCCAGGACGTGGCATGCTCCGAGGTCGAAGAACTGCTGATGCCACTGGGTTGCCCATTGGGTAGAAACCCTGGGTTTTGCACTTGGTAGACAAACGAACTGATCCACGAATCATTTTGACTGAGGCGCACCGTGTACTGCGAAGACGGAACAATTCCAGGAGGAGTGCTGTCCACCTGAAGTCCGCCACGTGATTCCGCCTGGGCCTGGCCAGAAGCGGCTAATGTAGGTGCGCCGCCGCCGACATATCCAATCAAACAAACGGTTAACGCCAGCGAGAAAAGATGGCCAAGCATAGGTAGTTTCCGCTTCGCACCCTCCGGTCGCCGAGACAAATCACAAGCTCCTTTCATCGAGCGAGGCTGGCTGGCCGTTCAGTCGTTATCCTCGAACACTGGGTCGACTGAAAAGTAGCAAAAATCCATTGAAATTCGATTACGGTACTATGAACCACGAGTCACTCCGAGGTTCTTATGTTGGCCGGAAAATACTGTTTTTGGGACTGGGAATGCGGTTTCCAAAAATCACCGGCGCTTTCAGGCGCATTTGTTTTCTGTGAGCGCCAGCCAGTAGACGATGCTAATTCAGATTCCGGTTCGACCTACTCTCCGGTCCCGGTTAGTTTCACCGTCTGAGGCGAGTTCGTTGCCGCGTCGGCAATTGTGAGCGTGCCGGTGCGAGTGCCCGTCGCCGTCGGGGTAAACGTCACCATAACCGTGCAACTCGCTGGGGAGGGCCCCAACGAGCTAGTGCAAGTCCCGAGGGTCTCCGCAAAATCCCCAGTCGTCCCAAACGAAATCGACGTAGATCCCGTGCCAGTATTTTTTATAGTGACCGTCTTGGACGCGCTCGTCGTTCCAACGGCCTGCTTGGCAAACGTCTCGCTTGTCGGCGTGGCAGTTACCACAACCGTGAGAGCTTTTCCCGTTCCGCTCAGGTTGACCATCTGCGGCGAAGTTGACCCGTTGTCATTAACCGAGATCGACCCAGCGAGAGTACCCGTCGCTTGCGGCGTAAACGTCACGGAAATCGTGCAAGTCGCCGGAGAAGGACCGAGCGTGGTGCCGCACGTGTTCGTCTGCGCGAAGTCTCCGCTCGCGGGTGCAATCGAAATCGGCGTGGACGCTGTGCCGATGTTTTTCACCGTCACGGTTTTCGCGGCGCTAGTGGTTCCCACCGTTTGTGCCGCAAACGTTTCGCTCGTGGGTGAAACTGTCACCACAACCGTGCCAGCCTTGCCGGTCCCGGTCAGGCTCACCGTCTGTGGCGAGTTGCTGGCATGGTCAGTGATCAAGATCGAGCCGGTCAGTGTGCCGGCCGATTCAGGAGTAAATGTCACGCTAATCGTGCAGCTTGCTGGAGAAGCTCCCAGGGTAGGGCCGCAGGTGGTGGACTTCACAGCAAAATCTCCACTGGCGGGCGAGATTGTGATCGGCGTAGAACCCGTACCAGTGTTCTTCACAGTTACCGTCTTAGCCGCGCTGGTTGTTCCTATCGCCTGGGCAGCAAAAGTCTCGCTCGTCGGAGAGGGTGTCACGATAACAGTGGCAGCCTTGCCCGTCCCGGTGAGCTTCACCATCTGCGGCGAGCTGGTTGCGCTGTCGGTGACCGAGAGCGTTCCCGTCAGAGTGCCAGTCGTAGTCGGACTGAACGTCACGGATATGGTGCAACTCGCGCCCGCGGCCAACGTCGTGCCGCATGGTGTTGTTCCGCCGCCAACCGCTGCGAAGTCTCCGGTGACCGCAAACGAAAGCGAGGTCGATCCAGTTCCCGTATTCTTCACTGTGACAGTCTTAGCCGCACTGGTGGTCCCGACTGTCTGAGCGACAAACGTTTCGCTCGCAGGCGTGGCCGTCACTATGACGGTACCGCTGCTCGTCCCTGTGCCTGACAAAGTCACCATCTGCGGCGAGTTCGTTGCCTGGTCCGTGATAGAGATGCTGCCGGACAGCGGACCGGCGACGCTGGGTGTGAACGTCGCGTTGATGGTGCAAGATGCGCCAGCATCCAGTAGGCTCCCGCAGTTATTAACCTGAGCAAAGTTACCGGTGGTGGAGATGGCGATCGATGTATAAGCAGAGCCCGTATTCTGCACCGTAAAAGTCTGGAAATTACTTGTGGTCCCGACAGCTTGGCCGCCAAAGTTGTAAGTTGTCGGCGTTGCTGTGACCGTGGTCGTCGCAGGTGTCGCCGTTCCGGACAGAGTTACGACCTGCGGCGAATTTGTTGCGCTGTCAGTGACCGAGATATTGCCCGTTAAGCTGCCCGTCGTGGTTGGAGCGAACGTTGCGCTAATCGTGCAGCTTGCGCCAGCCGCTAATGTAGAGGGAGCAAGCGGACAAGTAGTCGACTCACCGAAATTCGTGCTCGCGGTGATGCCGATCGTTGTAGCCACGCTACCGGTATTTTTTACGCTAATCGGTTGGGTAGGGCTGTTTTGGTCCACCACCGTTGAGGGGAAAGAAAGTGTGGTGGGCGATGCCGTAACGGTGGTCGCTCCAGTACCCGCACTTTGAGACACGAAGAACGGCTCATATGCGAAGACCGCGCAGCCACTCCAGGGCGCTGATGGGTAATTCTCGACAAATACCAGGAAGGTCCCAGGCGTGGCGATGTCTGCGGAAGGTACGGTGACTTGTAATTCCGTCGAACTCACAAAAGTCGGTGTGAGGAAGATACTTGGGAAATTAATCCCAACATTCTCTATCGGACTTCCCGTCCCGTTCTGGGTAAAGCCGCTCCCGTTTATCGTAAGAGTGAAGGCTGAGCTTCCTGAAAGGACCGACGACGGGCTTAGGCTCGTGATTGTGAGTGGCGAGCTGGTGGTGTTGAAATTCGCATATACGAGGGATTCGTCGGTTGGCGACAAGGTGTCAGGATTCGTTGTACCGGTGAGGTCCCGACTCCAGCCAGTGAAAATCCAAGACGAACCGCCCGAGTTCGCAGATGGCGTCTCGGTATAGGTCAATTCTGTCCCGGACGGATAGAATCCGCCAGAGATTGTGGGCGCAGGAGTGATCGCTCCGGTGCCGCCGCAAGGATTGAAATTGGTTGCCGGTACATATTCAGGACTGAGGGTCGCGATGTAACTCTGACTAGTCGCAGGCAGCGTGATCGTCAGAGGATTTGAGGTTCCTCCTGGAGTCCAGGTCGAAAAAACAAATTGGGTGTTCAAGTCGAAAGGCTGTAAAGGCGAAGAAAAATCCAGCGTGTGCATGGTGCCGGAGGCCCAAGCCGCGCCATCATAATCTGGGTCTGGAGAAAAATTCTTGGGCGTGTAAGTAAATCCGGAGTTCTCCTCCGTGGCGTCCACATTTGCAGACAAGTTCGAGCTGAACGAATCGGGCGTAACGTCGACGGTATAGATTGGATAGGTTGTGAATTCCGCAGCGGTATCAACGAACAAACCCGTGTCCGGAACGTAAAATGTCTTGGGATTGGCGCCAAGACCGCCGGGAAGCCAGTAAGGCGCATTATTGAATTCGTAGAAGTTGTATCCGCTAGCCGGACTGGCAGTCAACGTGGCTTGCTGGCGCGCCACAAAAAAAACGCCGGAGGCGCCGGCATAGCTCTGAGGCGTTGGCGAGACGGAAACGGTGCCCGACCCCGTCGGGAAGATTGCAGCAGTATAAGGGACCAGTTGCATAAAATTGGCGGAGTAGGTTGCTACTTGCGGGGCTGTTGACGGAAAGCCGGCGTCGCCATTTCCCGGAGTCACCGTAATTGTGTGGCTCTGCATTCCGCCGTCGTTCCAGACGCCGTAGGTATAGTAAAAAACTGTCGGCTGTATCGGATTGCTGCTATCGACGATAATTCCGTTCAAAGTTTGTACGCCGGTGGCAACAGCCAGTGTGTGGGAGGAATTCAGCAGCCAACTGTAGGTCGTTGGCGTTGTGACGGGCGAGCCATCGACCATCACTTGCAAGCCGGGCGGGTTCGACGTGACTGTGACCTGCGAGGGGGCTACGCCATACAAGCGCATAATGCCTTCGACGTCAGCTGCCGAATAACCTATGAGGTTTGACAGAGGCATGCCAGGCGGAATTGAATCGAGCGGAGGCCCGCCGTTACGCGAGAAGGAGAAAGCCGGGTATTCCATCACGGAGGCGAAATCGTACGGAGTCAAGTTCTGCTGGTCGTTATCCACGGCTGGAAGGAAGTTGCCGATCGAGCCTTTAATAACGTTGCCATAGTTGAACGTCACATAGGTGGCTGCATCGATGCGCGACTGTTCATGCCACACACCTGTAACGTGTCCAAATTCGTGGAGAATGGTTGCGATCGTGCAATTCGGTGCTCCATCAACAGACTGCTCCCCGTCATTCGCATCGCCTTCCGTAGCTTCACAGATTCCATTGGCAGTACCGCTCAGGTTGATGTCGATGTAGTTTGCTTGCGTAGTGCGAGGCACGAGCTGGATGACTCCGGCAAAAGTGGAGTTGTAGGTGCTGATCGCGCTGGCGAGGTTCGGATTCGCCGATGCTTCGTCGATCACATACGGGATTTGAGCGACACCGTCAACTTTTGGCCAGAGATGGTTCGAGTTAACGAGGCCGACGGAATCGGAATGTACTCCGCCGCCTTGGCCAGCCTTCGGCATGGGCTGCACGTTTTCCAGGATGATGTCGCCCTCATAGATGTTCCGGCCGTTGATAACTTGATAGGTGACCGGTCGTCCGCGCCACATGCCCATGCGTGTGTCGGAGGCCGTAGGTGTAGGCTGCGTGATCTGACCGGGGGCTGGTCGTCCTTGCGGTGGCTGTCCTTGCGCGAAGCTCGCGCCACCAACAGCGCAAAAAACGAAAAGACATAGCACGGACACAGCAATGCGCGACAAGGCTCTAAGCACAAATCCTCCGGGGTTGGGACGAAGAAATTGACCTTTTACCGAGCGTAGCCAGGAGCAGACGATGGGTCGGGGTCAGCTGTCTTTTCTAGCGATAAGCCGGCGCGGTGTCAAGATGTGAAAGCGAGTGGGCCGAAAGTAATGGTAAGTACAGGCCTCGATTAGGTGGCCGTGGGCTTCATCGAGCGCAGTGCAATTCCGCCCAGAATCATAACGGCCGCGATAATGCTCACCCATAGAACTGCGGGGTGACGTTCCGACCAGGGGCGGTCGTCGGGACGACCGCTAAAGGCAGCATTCTGTTCTTCAGCAGACAGTTGCACCTGCTCGGCGCTCGCGTCTCTTTGAAATAGCTTGGCGTAATCGTAAATCGGAGGTCCGAGTTTCTCGTCTCCATAATAGAGGCTAAGAGAAGCGCCGGGTTCGGAGTCGAAATAGATGCGGCGCTCGTACTGCTGCAGATGGACGCCGGTTACCTTCAACGGCGCGTCATCTCCGTTATGGACAATGATTTTGAATGGCCCTGGGCCGGTCCCTCCGACGTCAAGCCACGGTTGTTCCACATCAATTCTTTGACCATTTCGGTTCAGGTGAATGCGGCTGAGCTCGCCGGAGCCGAACCACATTCCGTTATCACTCTGAATTTCGACGTCACGGCGGAAATTAGTTTGCGAGGGGTCAATTGACAAAAGCACTCTTTCGATCGGAACATTCTTCGGAATCGAAACAATGAATATTGTGTCGCGGCCTTGCTGGGTGTGTTGCGGCTCGCTATTCAGGTCACGCCACACGGCCTTTTCTTCCAAATTCATCCCCGCTGACGCGCTTTCCACGTCCACAGGTTTCACGAAATTGTCTATCCACACGCGCAAGTATTTGTAAGTTGTCACGGGAATGTGCAGCGCGCTGTTGTGGCCAAGTTTTTCGTCTGACAAATCGTAGAGAGTCGTAGTACCGAGATTGGACCAGCCAACTCCGTGTGGGTCGTCACTCCCTTCGACGCGAGCATGAGCCACAAAGTTTGTTGTTCGCAGTTTTAATTCAACGCGGTCGTAGCGCGAGATATCGGACATATCCAGAAGAAATTGAGTTTTTCCATTCAGTGTGCCGGGCTGCAGCACGCTTATCTTTTTCTGTTCGATCGCCAAACCGCCGCGCTCGATCGTTAACATGTATGGAATTTCTTTTTCCGCTGCGTAAATGCGCAAGTCTTCCAAACCGGGGCCAGCATGAGGCCAAACGGTTTCGTCCAATACAATGTAGTGTTGGCCGCCGGACGGTATTGGTTGCAGCAGCCGCTCATATTTGAAATAAGAAATAGAGGCTGTGGCTATTAAAAGCGCTGCCACCATCCCCCGAGCGGTCTTCATCATTAAGTCCTTTGAGTGGATTTCTCCGAGGAATCCGAAGAAAGCTTCAGCCAATCGCGTTGATAAATGAAAGAAATCGCAAGCAGTACCGCACCGAGGGCAATAAAGCTGACAATTCTGTACGTGCCACCAAGCTCGGAAACGTCATACATAAAAACCTTGGCGATGGTGAATGCAATTAATATCAAAGCCTGCCAGCGGACAAAGGCCGAACGTTTCCGGAAGCCGATGGTCATCAAGACGACACCGTAAATCAACCAGATAGCTGAATAGGTAAAATCGCGGGCGAGGGTTAATTGGTTCTGGCGATAAAAGAGAAAACGGTCTCCGCTGGCTTGCATTCGTCGGGCAAAATAATCCGAGACTTCCAGCGTGAGGGCAATCAAGGCGAGCAGATTCACGCCAACTGCAGCTAAGTCGATGAGGGGCATTTCCTGTTCCGAGGCAAGTCTCTTCCCAAAAAATGCAATTCCGCCCAAGACAGCGATGGCGATCAAGTAGGTGAAAAATCTCAGATTGAATAGCAAGGTTTCTGTTTGAAAGTGGTCATAAAACAGCAGCCGGAAAAGACCCAAGACTAAGGCTATAGAGGCGAGGTAGCGCAAGAAATTAACTTGGGTCTTGACGCTAATCCACAGAAGTACGGCAGATTCGACGAGCCAGCTAATAGTGATCCACTGGCCTTCCAGCTTCAGTGGGATCGCGATGGTGATGAAGGTGATGGCCATAGCTACATGCAATAGGTGGATGAAGGTCGTGTCTTGCTTCGGAAAGCGCTTCTTGAAGGATGCGGCGATGCCCAGGTAAAAAGCGGCAAGCGCCAGAGCATACCATGTGAGTGTGAGGTTCTCACCTTGGTACATTTGATAGAGGGCCAGGAAAAATGCGACGGCGTTAAATAGCGGAATTAAAGTAAGCGTAACCGAAGGACCGGTGAATCGTTTCGACTCTTCGTAAGGCGATAGCAGCGGAATCGCCGCAAAGATAGCGAAAAACAACGCCGTAAAACAGACCGTGAGAATCCGCTGGTCTTTGGAATAGTAGTCTGAGCACCAACCGATATAGAGGAGCATGGTCCCAACAAAACTGCCCCAGAGCAAACGCCGCCAGGGCTTGAAAATGGACATCTCCAAAATCGCAAGGTCCAGCAGAGCGATATATGAAAAGAGCGCTACCTCGTGATTTTCTCCGGTAGAAAGCAGTACCGGGGTAGCGAATCCTCCAGCTAATGCAAAACTCGCCAGCAATTCCGCATTTTGCGTTAAGGCCAGAACGATGGTGGCTGCGGTTACGATTACCATGGCGGCGAATGCCGCTGCCGCCGGAATCAAGTGGTAAACCTGAAAAGCGCCCCAGAGCGATAGATAGAGCGTCCCGATGCCGGCAGCTTTTAAGGAATACGAAAATGCCAGGTGTCCCCGAGAGCGAAACTTTTCACTCCATACAATCAATCCGATGCCCGCTAAAAGGCCAATTGCAATACGACCTGCCGGGCCGATCCAATTGTTTTCAAAAGCATATTTCAGAAAGTAAGAAACTCCGACCAGCAGAGCGACGATGCCGATTCGGTTCAGCCAAAACTGCCCAATCGTTTTTTCAAGACCAGCATCTTGTTTAGTCAGAGCTGACCCTAGATTCAGCTTCGACGGCATAAAGGGTTTGGGGGGCGGGGCCGCGGTGTTCGGTGCATGCGACCCAGCGTCGGGCGGCGATAAAGATGGTTGAGGCAGGGAGCCCATAGCGGGAACCACAGGCTGCTGTGGCAAGGGAGTAGTTGGTTGCGCCTTAGGCTCTGCTCGGATTCCGTTGCTTTGTTCTAGTTGGTACACCCGTGCAGTTAGTGCGGCAACTTGAGCTTTCAAAGCTTCGAGTTCGTCTGGGGAACCCGCCATCGGCGTACACTAACCTATCGGTTAACTCCGAGCAAGGAAGTAGGCTGAAACGATTCGGCAAGAATAACTACGACATCTCTGTGCTTGACGGAACATGCAGGAATAGCGAAGCGCCAAAATGTGATATTTCTTGAGTCCGTGGCGCAGTTTGGCCGCATCACATCCCGAGCGAAACGCGCGGCTACTGGTTTCGGCAATATTCTTTCCCGGATAACTTGCGAGGAGGTGCCACATGCGAGGCAACGGAATTCGAGGCTCGCTTCTGAAAGTCTGCATTGGTGCGGCCATTTTGATGCTGAGCTGCGCTCTCGCGCGAGGCCAAGAACCGCCAGCGCAGAGGGCGCCTATGCCCGCGCAGGCCGATGCGACGCCTGACCTGCGCGCCTTGGCGGACGCCATTCGGACTTTGCAAGCCCAGGTGCAGACGCTGAATTCTCAAGTGAGCGAGTTGCGCACGGATGAGCAGCGTTGGCACGCGGAAGCTCGCGAGCTGCGCAGCGAACTGGAACTCACCCGCGCGCAACTCGCTTCGCATCCGGACGCGATGAACTACGCGGAATCATCCACCTCGTCACAGAAATTCCTGCCGCCGTCGTCGAATTCAAATCTGAGCTCCCCTCCCGTAACAATTCAAACTGCTGAGGCGCCAACTCTGGAAGAGCGCTTAGCGAAACTGGAAGACAATCAGGATTTGCTCGACGCCAAGATTAACGAGCAGAGCCAAACAAAAGTGGAAAGTGGCTCAAAGTATCGCGTAAGACTCTCCGGCATCTTGCTATTGAATTTATTTGATACGCGAGGACCCGTGGACAATCTGGACTTCCCGCAGCTGGCGGTTCCTCCTACATTAGGGAACTCTTCAAACGCTTTCGCGGCTACCATTCGCCAATCGCAGATTGGACTGGAGGTGTTCGGTCCGGAGATTGCGGGAGCGCGCACCAGCGCGAATGTGAAATTTGATTTTGCGGGTGGATTTGCCGATCTGCCGAACGGAGTTTCCATGGGAGTGGTTCGCCTGCGCACCGGCACCATGCGGATGGACTGGGCCAACACTTCTATCGTCGCCGGCCAGGATACCTTGTTTTTCGCACCCTTGATCCCAACTTCGCTAGCTTCGATAGCTACTCCTCCGCTGGCTTACGCCGGAAATCTTTGGAGCTGGACGCCGCAAATTCGCATCGAACATCGTAAGGACTTGAGCGAGGGATCGAGCTTGACGTTCGAAGCAGGAGTCTTAGATTCACTTACGGGAGACCTCCCTGTGATGCAAGGCTATCGCGCTCCAACGGCGGGTGAACAATCCGGCCAGCCAGCGTATGCCGGGCGCATCGCCTGGAGTCACGGTTTGTTCGAACGAAATTTTACGACTGGCGTGGGCGGCTACTATGGGCGCCAAAACTGGGAATTTGGCCGCGATGTCGATGGGTGGGCGGTGACGGCAGACCTCTCGATGCCGCTCAGCAGATTGTTTTCGGTAACCGGGGAATTCTATCGCGGGCGCGCCGTGGGTGGGCTTGCGGGCGGGGTAGGCCAGGATATTCTGCTTTCAGGTGCGCTTGCGGATCCCACGACCAGTATCCACGGGCTAGATTCGATCGGTGGCTGGACGCAGTTAAAATTCAAGCCCAGCGCTAAATTCGAGGTGAATGCTGCGCTAGGCATGGATAACCCGTTCGCGAGCGAATTGAGGCGTTTTCCAGCCACGCAGTATTATTATGGCTATTCCATATCGCGAAATCTTAGCCCGTTCATCAATTTTATTTATCAGGTGCGTTCGGACGTGTTGTTTTCAGCCGAATATAGACGGATCCAGACGTACACGCTCGACAGCAATTTCAACGCGGCCAATCAATTCGGAATCAGCATCGGGTACATATTCTAATGAAATCGTGGGGAACGGCTCGATTCTTGAAAATTCGCGACGGGCTAGTGCTGTTGGGGTTCTGTTTCTTTCCCCTTGCTGCACATGCGCAGGACAATACGGTGACTGCTAAGGTTGTGGAGGTGAAGCAGGGAACGGGTAGCGTCTCCAATGCTCCGAATGTTGTGGTGTGGCTCAGCCCACTGGATAATTCGAGGCAAGAATCTGCGGATCACCTAGCCGCGGCGCGAAGCCCCCAACTCGTACAACAAGACAAAACTTTTGTCCCCCATATTCTGGTAGTGCAAGTCGGCACGGTGGTTCAGTTTCCAAACCGTGATCCGTTCTTCCACAATATTTTCTCGTTATATGACGGCAAACGATTTGATCTGGGATTATACGAAGCAGGCACCACACGATCGGTCCGCTTCGACCGCCCAGGCGTGAGCTTTCTGTTTTGCAATATACATGCGGAAATGAGCGCTGCCGTGGTGGCGGTCGAAACTCCGTATTTCGCGATTTCCGATCGCCTGGGGCGGCTGAGCATATCCAATGTTCCCGATGGGCGCTATGAGATGCACATTTGGGACGAGCGCGGCACGCCGGAAAGCCTGAAGAGTCTCACTCGTACGGTGGTAATTTCCGGATCTAGCCGTGCTTTGCCAGCTATCCGCATAGTTGATAATCCCGATTTCACCCTGGCGCACAAAAATAAGTATGGCCAGGATTACGTTCCGCCGCCCAATTCTGGTTACGTGCAGCCATAAGTTATTGAACTGCGGACGGCTTGCCAATCGCCAAATTCTAGGACGATGTTACAAATTGTTTACAATTTGCAAACACGCCGGTGACAACAATTACGGTGCTCTCTCTCAATCTAGTGTCTGATACTACGGGATTTAGCGCTAAGCCGACTTTCAGCGATTATTTCAAGGTCGCGTCGGTCCGCTAATTGCCCGGTGCATTGACGGTCTAAAGTGAACGGTCTAGCATTAAAGACTCCCCGTTTCCTTTTACCGATCGCGCACCGCTTTGCGTGACCGAGGACACTAAATTTATGGATACCGTTCTAATTGTCGAAGACAGCCGCCCCATGCAGCGGACATTGCAGCGGCTGTTTGAATCCGATGGACTGCAGGTAGAGATCGCTTCCGATGGCGTCGCGGGACTAGAAAGTTTTAGAAAGCAGATTCCTGACGTGGTCGTGCTGGACCTAACCCTTCCGCGTCTTCCGGGTAAGGAGCTTTGCCGCGCGTTCAAAACTCATGCGGCGGCGGTGCCCGTCGTAGTGTTAAGCGCAAATACCGAAGTGGAAGACAAAGTCCTCCTTTTGGAGCTGGGGGCCGATGATTACGTAACAAAGCCCTTCAGCCCCAAAGAGCTTCTGGCGCGTGTGAGACGTGCGATGCGTCGCGCGAGCGCGCAGGCAACCGACGCCGCGAAAAATGTCCAGGAAACGCCGCGGCATGAATTGCTGATGTTTGGCGACGCGAAGATTGACTTCACCGGAATGGTAGCCACCCGCGCGGGGAAAGCGCTAAGCTTCACGGCGCAAGAATTCAAGTTACTTAAATTTTTCGCGCACTCGCCTGGAAAAGTTATTTCGCGTGAAGAACTCTTGAACGCTGTGTGGGGATATCAGAATTATCCAACAACACGCACCGTGGATAATCACGTGTTGCGTCTGCGCCAGAAGCTTGAGCCCGATCCTGGCAACCCGCGGTATTTTCTAACCATGCACGGCACGGGATACAAATTTTCGCCCGGCGATCTCGTTGGGGTACCTGAAAAATAGCGCGAGGAGCTGAATGGCACGTCTCAGACTACGATCACAACTACTGATCGCGTCCCTTTTAATAATCTGCACACTGACGGGTGGCCTGCTTTTAATCGTGCGCTACACGGTACGCTCGGAAATCGCTAAACAGGTACGAGAGAGCACCGACGCGTCGCTGCTGGCCTTCGAAAACATGCAGCGCGAACGTGAGCTTCAACTATCTCGCACAGCGGCGCTTCTCGCAGAGCTCCCTACGCTGAAGGCTTCCATGACCACCGAACACATACTGACTATTCAAGATGCCTCGGAACCATTCTGGAAGCTGGCCGGCAGCGATCTCTTTCTGCTGGCGAAATCAGATGGAAGCTTGCTTGGGTTTCACGTTGGGAAGCCGGGGTGGGATGCGGAGGTTGCGGCGCGCGATTTGAAAAGCTCTCTGGAACAAGGAGAAGACGCCGCTTGGTGGTACGCCAACGGACAACTCTATCGAGTTTTCTTGCACCCGGTCACAGCCGGCACGGCGGAGAACCAGAGGCAACTTGGAATACTCGCCATCGGTTATCAGATAGATTCAACGATGGCGAAGCAGCTCGCCGAAGTATCCGGCAGTGAAATTGCGCTCGCGACGGGTGACAAGATCATAGCTTCGACTCTTTCGCCGCAAGAGGAGGCTGAACTCGAGCAGTCGCTGCAACGGAAGTTCAACGCAGATAATGATTCGCGGGAGATGACATTAGCGTCGAATCAATACCAGGTGGCGTCCATACTAATTCAAAGCGGACCTCCTGCACCGGTAAAGTCTTACGTACTCATGTCCTTGCAGCCGGCCAATGGTTTCATCAAGCGGCTGAATCGCACAATTTTCATACTTGCGATTTCCGCTGTTGCGCTGGCGGCCTTGCTTTTGACTTTCGTGTCACGGACTATTACGCACCCTCTGGATAATCTGGTTTCCGGGGTCCGCGCGCTGGCTGCTGGGGATTACACATACTCGATCACGCCGCGTGGGAGCAGCGAGGTTGCCGAGCTGGGCGAGGCATTCTCAAAAATGCGCGGCGAACTGCTCGCTTCGCAACAACAACAGCTTGCTACCGAGCGCATCGCGGCTTTCGGAACAGCGGCTAGTTCGATTTCGCACGATCTTCGGCACTATCTCGCGGCCGTTGTGGCCAATGCGGAATTCCTGTACGAAGCGGAGAAACTGAAACTTAATCGAGACGAAATCTATGACGAAATCAAAACGGCATCGGATCAAATGACCGACTTATTGGATTCGCTGCGGGAATTGGCGCGTACAGACAGTTCGATTGTTCCGGTGCCGGCCTTCCTGGATCAGAGTGTGCGGCGGGCTATCGATTCTGTCCGGGCCAGGCCTGAACTTCGGAGCCGTCTGATTTCAATCAGCACATCCGGTGACATGAACGGAGTGTTCGATCCGAAGAAAATGGAACGTGCATTCTTCAATCTGCTGTTGAATGCTTGTGAAGCTACGGCCCAGTCCGAAGGGCAAATAAAAATTGAAGTCGGATCATCCGGTGAATTATTTAAAGTCCGTGTTGCGGACAATGGCGCCGGGGTGCCGGCTTCGATCCGTGGGACGCTCTTCCATCCCTTTGTGAGTTCGGGGAAATCGAACGGCACGGGCCTCGGGCTCGCCATCGTAAGCAAAGTGATTCACGACCACGGTGGGACAGTAACGGTGGAACGCACGTCAGGTGCTGGAACAATTTTTCTAGTCACCTGGCCGCGCTCGGTGAATGGACGAGCGATGACTGACCGCACGCCGGCCTCATCGCTTAGTTGAAGTCAATGGGGACTGACTAAGCGCCTCCGTTTCTATCTGGGACAGGCAGAGTTACTGCCGCAATAAATACAAATCTTAAAATCGCAGTTCCTCGTGTTTTCGCGTGTGTCCTGACCGCTAACCTTAGTTGACGCATACACTAAAGACCCTATTACGCATGAATTGTTTGGCATTCAACATGTAGATGGAGGATGGAGTTATGTCAAATGTTCGAATCCTTATTGTGGATGATAAACCGCTCGTGAGAAACGGGCTGCGCTTGTTCCTGGAACTACACCAGGGCATGACCGTCTGTGGCGAAGCTTCCGATGGGCTCGAAGCCATCAAAAAAGCTTTCGAGCTTAAACCCGACGTGATCTTGCTGGATTTAAGCATGCCCACTCTCGACGGCCTGAAGGCCGCGCAGCTTATACACCAAGGCTCACCCCGGGCGGAGATTTTGATCGTCACAAGTCATCACTCGCTGGAAGCGGCGCGCTTAGCTGCGGAGGCGGGAGCCAGCGGCTACGTAACGAAGTCTTTGGTTACGACGGATTTGCTACCAGCGATCGAGGAAGCGGTGAACCGGCACGCGGCTTAGTTGACAGACTTAAGTCTAAATCCAATCGGGGGTGAAATGGCCTCTCCGTCAGCAGAGGAATTTCAAAAAGAATTCAATACCGTTCGCAACAAGCAGGTTGAAATATTCGAGCGCCTGAGCCATATGGAAAGTCAGATAAGGCAGCTCACCGAAAACATGCGAAAGCTGGAAGACGTGGTTCATAAACTAGACGGCAGTTCGCAGCGCAAAAATCCGTACCAGCGCTAGCTAGCTTTGCGCGCTGGTACCGGCCTTCAGGGCACCGAGTTCAAAACGTCAGCTTTAGTCCGAACTCAATCGTGCGCGGCGCTCCCAGCGCAAAAACGCCTGTGCCTACGCCGATGCGCACGGAATTGGCGCTTGCATAGGTTGTACCGTTCAGCGAGCCGGGGCCCCCGGTGAGGATTCCACTTAATACGTTGCCGGGAATATTGAAGTTCGCAAAGTTAAGCAAGTTGTAGAAACTTGCGCTCGGTTCGATCGAGATTTCTCTCTCTTTGATGTTTACTTTGCCCACCCAGGTGAGACTCATATCAAAGGTCTTCAACCACGTGAGTCCGACTTCTCCCGGGACCACCGGAGAGAGAAGGGGGGCGACAGCACAAGCGGCCCCCGCCGAAATGCTGGCTGGATTATTCACGCAAAGCTGATTGCCTACTCCGAGTTGTTGCGCCGTAAACAAGCCCTCCGAGACAAGCAGTTGTCCAGCGGGTGTAAGGTTGTCGGCAACCGTATTGTTGTAGTTATTTACGACGTTTGGCAAATCGCCGAGAGAGACACCGCGCATGAACGAGCCTTGCTTAGTTCCCGGGATCGGATCACCCACCGTGCCGTCACCGGTGAAATCAGTGCGGAAGATTTCCCCTGGTCCAATGCCGGTGGTCGGAACGGCGAGAGCACTGGCCAGCGGGCTATCGAAATGGAAAATCGTTCCCAAGCGGAAGTGCGCTGGCAGATCTGCGTAGCCGCCGAACGAAAACTGGTGTGTGCGATCCAGTGCGGAAGGACCACTGAAGCCACAGGGTTTATCGTTGTCGATTGTGGGATTGACGAAGTCCTGATCCGCCGCAGCTGGGGATGTGCCTTCGGAGGTGGTCAAAGCGGCGCCGCAATTGGTGAAGCGGGAAAGAGCGTATGCGAATTGGAAATTTAAATACCGTACGCCACGGAATGGGGTTTTCACATTGTCCACTAGCTTGATGTCCAGGGCGTTGTATACAGAGCGGCCAACTGGATAAAGAAAGATCGCCGGCCCTACATTCGGATTGATCCCCTGGAAAGCGCACGCAAAACCGAGCGCTATAGAGCAGCCTCCGACGCCCAAGTCGGCCGCCGAATCAAGCCCATTGTTGGCGTAGCTGGCAATGGAAGCTCCCGGAAGGTTGGTAAATTGGTCCACTACCGGAGAGTTCAGCGCGCAATTGGTCGCTGCTGCACTAAAGGAGAAAGGGCATCCGAATTGCGAGTTGGTTGTGGCGATGGCCCGCTGAGCCGCCCCCAGGCTGAAATACTTCGGGTTCACGTCACCACTGTGGTTGGCGTCAATCCCGATCAGGTAGTGCAGGTTCACATTGCGGAGATAATCCACACTCAGCACCATGCCCGGCATTATCTCTCGCTGGATTCCTGCATTCATTTGAACTGAGTAGGGAGTCCTGTAGTTCGGCGCTAGCGCTCCGAGCGGAATTTCCCCACCGGTTGCGATAAGGTTTGGCAGATAGGACGGGTTCGACGCTTTGGCACCCACGGCGGAGGAGGCTTGTTGGTAGGTCGTTTGGAAACTGGCGATGCACTGCGCCGAGGTCATCCCGCTACAATTCCCGGCAGTGGATCCCAGAGTTTGACCGATCAGCGAACCGCAGATTACACCCGCCGCCATTGAGCTACCGCCTAGGAACTGCAAAGTTCCACTTGATCCGGCCTGGGGAAAAGGAACTCCGGCAGCTATAGCGTTGCTACATGGTGTCGGGTTCGCAAGGAAGGCTCCTGTTGCAAGTCTTTCCGGACGATCGAATTCGGCGTTGTTCCAAATAGCATTCTCATAGAACACACCGATGCCCGCTCGGATAACCGTTTTCGAGTCTTTGCGTGGGTCCCAAGCAAAGCCCAATTGTGGACCGAAGTTGTGATCCGGTTGACGCACTGGTTTGGTAAGGCCCGGCTGTATCAGGTTTAGCTGCTGAGCTGGAAGCGCTGGAAGGTCACTGTCTGACCGTCCGGTGTCGCGGACGTAGCGAACCCCATAAGTCACCGTGAGATTGGGTTTAATCTTCCAGCTATCTCCGACGTATAGACCGAGCCGGTTGTCGGGAGGAGTACCGCTGCAAGGCGCATTGAACGCCGGGATTTCGGTATCGCACTCCTCACCGTTGCCGAGGGTTACGTTATCCACAGGGTAATTGAGCGGGCAAGATGCTCCGGTGATACTACCAGGACATGCGAACGGCCCGTTCATGGCATTGTTAATCTCCGTGGTGCTTCCAATCGGGCTAACGTTGGCGGTGATTGCGCTGAACGAGAATAAGCCGCCTCCACGTAAGCGGTTGTATGCCACGCCGTAGCGGAGGATGTGTGCGCCCAGCAATTTGCTGCCGTCGTATTTAATCTGGCGATCCGTCTGATAGGTTTGCTGAGGTGCCAGGAAGTTAGGACCTGTGAGAAAGCCGAAGCTGGTGAAGTTCATGCTGACCGGAAAGTTTGCGAACGGCAAGTCGGAACCAAGAACTGTGTCTCCCAGGTTATTTATGAATTTCAGGTATTCGAAGCGGAAACTGTGGGTATACCCGCCCTTGGTTGTGAAATCCGCACCTATTACATGCGTTCGCGTGTAATTTTTGTCTTCGAACGGCTGATAACCGATAGTGCCGCCGGTGGCAACCGCCAAGCTGTCAAAATAGCTAAAGCGGTAAAACATGCGAACGTTTTTCCAAAATTGCCAATCGAGCCGGGCATCATAATCGGTCTCCCGGAAGGGAGTACCCGTGTTCCCGGTATAAACATTGAATGGCGGAGCCGGGACGATGGGTGCCAAAAGATTTTGGTTCGTATGCTCTGCGTCCAGGAAGAAGAAGAGCTTGTCCGTGAGGATGGGGCCGCCGAAATTGCCACCGTCCTGGTTTCGCTGATAGGGCGAAGGTGGTCCCGGGAGGGCTGCCGAAAAATCGCTGTCGCGAAACAGAGCGAACCCCTCGCCATGATAATTGTTCGTTCCAGAACGTGTGGTGACATTCACTGCGCCCGAAGAGGTCAGTTCGTTCGAGAGGTCCAGGGTAGACTGGCTGATTTGAAATTCGTCGATCGCGCTGGCGGGAATATTTTCAGTGGTGGTACCGACGGTCTCATCGCTTACGTCCACGCCATCGACTTCAATGCGTGCGGTTCGTCCAAAGCGGCCGCCCACTGATATGGAGGAGAAGCCGACTTTTGTGGGGTCGAAGTCGGCGCCGTCCTGGATTTGTACGCCGGGTTCGAGCTGCGCGAGGTCGAGGAAGTTTCGGCCATTCACCGGCAAGTTCTCGATCTGTTCCTTGTTCAAAACTCCCTGCACGGTGGGCTGTTCGGTATTGATCGCCACGGCCTGTTCGGCAACTTCAACGACCGTGTTGGTGGAGCCTACTTGGAGACTAAAGTTGACGCCCGAGACCACGCCTACCTTTACGATGACTCCCTGTTCAACGGTTTTGAAGCCGGCAGCTTCCGCGCGAACAGAGTAATTTCCGGGAACCAGGGTGCCGGAGTTATACGCGCCCGCTGAGGAGGTCGTGACGGTGTTGGATTGACCAGTATCCTTATTGGTGATGGTGACTTTCGCGCCTTCCACCACCGCGCCGCTGGGGTCCGTCAAGGTACCTTGGATGTTTCCGGTCGCCGTAGTGCTCTGCGCCCGCGCTGTCATGGTTGCCAATAAGACGTAGGCGAATAATATGACAAATCGGATTAATTTAAGATTATTGGTAGTACGGTGAGAAATCACCTAACACCCCCAGTGGCGTTATCTGATTGCCTGGTTGCGGTTTATATTTAGATCGACAACAAGTCAAGAAGAATCCACACGCTAGACTGCAAACGCGATGCCAGAAATACAACAATTCCACTGGCCGTTTTGTGCCTCACACGCACCATTTGTTCCGGCGCACGCGGGAAAATTTCGTATCGAAGTTGACAGTTTCGGGTGGGACTAATGCTGGGCAGCGCCGCCGAGCTCGCGAACGATGGCGCCTACGAAAGCTTTGGCGTCTCCGAAAAGCATCAGCGTCTGATCGAGGTAGTAAAGCGGGTTATCGATTCCGGCGAAGCCAGGACTCATGCCGCGTTTGATCACCATTACGGTGCGAGCTTTATCGACGTCCAGAATTGGCATGCCGTAGATCGGGCTGCTGGGATCGCTGCGAGCTGCGGGATTTGTGACGTCGTTCGCGCCGATTACCAGCGCTACGTCTGTCTGGGGAAAATCGCCGTTAATTTCATCCAGGTCCAATAGCTTGTCGTAGGGGATATCCGCTTCGGCCAACAAAACGTTCATGTGCCCTGGCATGCGGCCCGCTACTGGGTGAATACCGAATTTCACGTCCACGCCGCGCTTGGTTAACGCATCGTAAAGCTCCCGCACTTTGTGCTGTGCCTGCGCGACAGCTAGCCCATATCCGGGAACGATTACAACTTTGCTCGCTGCGGAAAGAATCGCGGCAGCTTCTTCGGCAGTGGCGCTCCGCACGCTACGAGTCTCTTGCGCCCCGGCGCCCGTCGCTTGTTCCTGGCCGAATGCGCCAAACAGTACGTTCGTAAACGAACGGTTCATGGCCTTCGACATGTTCAAAGACAGAATGAAGCCTGAAGCGCCGTCCAAAGCGCCGGCCACGATCAACAGTTTGCTATCGAGAACAAAACCCATGGCAGCCGCTGAAAGTCCCGCGTACGAATTCAGTAGGGAAATTACGGTCGGCATGTCGGCCCCGCCGATCGGAATAATCATTAGGATGCCGAACAGCAAGGGAATCCCGACGATGAAAGGAAAGACATGCGCGTGACCAGGATGCGTCACAACGTAAGCTGCCAATCCAATCGCAACAGCGAGCACGCTGAGATTGAGGAAGTTCTGTCCTTTAAAGGTGATCGGGCGCTGTGGCAGGACTTCCTGCAATTTTCCAGCGGCCATCAAGCTGCCAGTGAACGTCAGCGAGCCTAGAATCACTTCCATGCAAAGAACCGACATGGTGAATCGTGAAACCTCTGTGCCGCGAAGATAAAACTCGGAGGTACCGACCAGCGTCACACAAAGGGCTCCAAACGCGTGACTAAGCGCAGTCCGCTGTGGCACCGCCGTCATGTGAACCATGCCGAGCGGGACACCGATGATGGTCCCGAGCACGAGGGCCATGGCGATCCACTTGTAATCAACGATGCCGTGGTTCAGAAGTGTTCCGGCGATGGCCAGAACCATGCCTACTTCGCCGGCCCATACGCCGTGGCGGGCGGTTGTCGGCGCGCTCATCCATTTCAGCGAGAGAATGAACAGAGCAGTGGCAGCCAGATAAGTGAGTTCGATGATGTGTTGGGGAACCTGCATCTAGATCACGGTTTTTGCGGGCGGCTGGATTTGAACATCTTGAGCATTCGATCCGTGATTAGAAAGCCGCCGACAACGTTGCTGGTGGCGGCCACAATCGCGATGGTGCCGAGCACGGTCGATAGTGTGCTTTTATGAGCGCCGACCAAAAGAATGGCGCCCACCACGGCGATGGCGTCGAGCGCGTTCGTTAAGGACATGAGCGGCGTATGCAGCAATGGAGAAATACGCCGAATCACTTCGAATCCGATGAAAGCGGCGAGCATGAAGACGTACAGGTCGGTCATCAAATCGAATTTCATAAAGTCTAATTTCCTCCCTGCTTTGCTGCGAGCGCCGGCAATTTGTAAAACTCGCGAACTCGCGGGTTGACTATTTCACCTTGCTTGGTTACCAGCGTGCTGCGAATAATTTCGTCTTCGGGGTTGAGCTGTAACTTTCCGTCTTTTACCAGGTGTAGCAAAAAAGCGCTGATGTTGCGCGCATACATCTGGCTCGCGTTATACGGCACGCGACTAGCCAGATTGATCCAGCCGATAATGCTGACACCATGCTCGATAACAACTTCGCCCGGCCTGGTAAGTTCGCAGTTTCCTCCGCGCTCTGAAGCTAAATCGACGATTACAGATCCTGGCGCCATGCGCGCGACCATCTCTCTCGTGATCAGAACTGGTGATTTTTGTCCTGGAATCACGGCAGCAGTTATGACCACGTCGCTTTCAGCCACCATGCGACCGAGCAATTCGCGCTGGCTCTTGTAGAAATCTTCACTTTGCGCTCGCGCGTAACCTCCTGCGTCCTGCGCGTCCGTAGCTTCGATGGGAAGCTCCACAAATCGACCGCCCAAACTCTGTACCTGTTCTTTGGCGGCAGGCCGCATGTCGTAAGCAGACGTGACGGCTCCCAGCCGACGGGCGGTGGCGATGGCCTGGAGGCCGGCAACACCTGCGCCGATTACGAAAACGCGTCCGGGCGTAATGGTGCCGGCAGCGGTAGTCAACATGGGAAACATTCTGGGCAGAGTATCAGCCGCGATGAGCACCGCTTTGTAACCGCATATTGTGCCCATAGAGGAAAGCGCATCCATGCTTTGCGCGCGAGTCGTTCGCGGCATCAATTCCACGGAAAACGAAATCGCGCCGGTGGCGGCCACATCTTGCACCGTCTCCAGGCTCCCCAGCGGTCGCAAAAATCCGATTAACCCTTGTTCTCGACGTAACAGCGCAAGATCGCCTTTCCCGGATTTGTCATTTGAGCCGTAGCACAATACTTGGACGACGATATCGGCGGTACGAAAAACATCCGCACGCTGGGGAACGATCTTTGCACCCTTGGCCAGGTAGTCCGCATCCGGATAGCCAGCGCCCACACCCGCGCCGGCTTCTAGCACAACTTCGATGCCAGCTTTCGTGAGATTTGGAACGACTGCGGGCGTCAACGCGACTCGCAACTCCCCCGGAAAGCTTTCCCGCGGTACTCCTACGATCACGAGAGCTTCTCCGGGTCTAGCACGTTACATTTTGCCGCCAGCGGAAGATGAACCAACGGTATCTGGAAATTAGAAGGGGACCAATTCATACCAACAGGTTTTGAGTAGGTCATCAAATCAAAACATTCTGGAGGAGCGCGAAGTCCACTGTGAAAAACACGCACTCTCTAACGCCGACATTCTATCTGCAAAGCTGATAAAGTCCACTGACAATTGGAGAGCAGATTTTTCTGTCGATTCTTAATCACGAGTGCGTGCAGAATCGGGTTTATCAAGCTGGGGAAAGCATGAGCGAGAAAGACCAGGCTTGGCGGAATTGGCCGCTGGTGCGAATCGAGAAAGAATATTCGCCGAGCAGTTGCGTGCCGTCCGCCGAGCCGTTTATGGCAGAGTATGCGATCCGCAGCCGCGAGGCTAAAGAGACCCTCGCTTGCCAGCAGGATCTG
Organism: Binatus sp. (SeqCode); assembly: GCA_035602755.1. Taxonomy (GTDB): domain Bacteria; phylum Acidobacteriota; class Terriglobia; order Acidiferrales; family UBA7541; genus Palsa-295. The sequence goes on from DATNLR010000127.1 coordinate 43,784, forward strand.
CGTTGGGGCGGGCATCCCGACGAAACCTTGGATTTTTTCCCCGCGCCTTCGAGAAATTCTCCGTTGCTCGTTTTCATTCACGGCGGCTACTGGCAGGAGCTGTCGAAAAATGAATCGTTGTTCCCCGCTCCCGATAGTGTAGCGAACGAAATCGCATTCGCCTCCGTCAACTACACGTTAGCGCCGCGAGCTGGCCTGGAAAAAATCGTTGATCAATGCCGGCGAGCAGTGGCCTGGCTGCATCGGCAAGCGGATGCGCTGGGCTTCGATCGCGACCGGATTTTTATTTCAGGAAGCTCTGCCGGCGCGCATCTGGCTGCCATGATGTTGCTGAAAGGGTGGCAAACAACGCTGGGCCTTTCAGATCATGCCGTCGCGGGCGCGATTTTACTCAGCGGAATCTACGATCTGGAACCTTTGGTGGGGACCTATATTTCGAAACCGTTGAACCTTACAGCCGCCGATGCACACGGCCTTAGTCCTATGAACTTGGCCTTAGGTCGCCCGGTGTCAGTCATCGTGGCGTGGGGAGAAAACGAGACCAGCGAATCCAAGCGTCAAAGCAAAAGCTACGCTTCGCGATTGCATGACGCAGGCTTTGCGGTCTCGGCGTTTGAAGTTGCGGGAGCGAATCACTTCGATATCGTTTTGGGTTTGGCTGATCCGCAGACACCATTAGGACGTGCGACGCTGGAATTAATTGGCAGCTAAAGCACTCGCGCGAAAGCGATGTTAGGCGCGTATCGCAGCGAGGAACTTCTCGGCAAAAGTGTGCACGTCTGAGAATGTGTTGTAGAGAGGCACGGGCGCGACTCGAAGGATGTCTGGCTCGCGCCAGTCGCAAATAATTCCTTTTTTGGCGAGAGTGTCACAAACTTCGCGGCCTACTTCGCCCACTCGCAACGACAGTTGTGCTCCTCGCTGCGCGCCATCTTGTGGCGTGATGATGGAAAAGGCCTTCGAAGAGGTCTGCTGCAGCAAGAACTCCAGATAGCCTGTCAGTAACTCGCTTTTCGAACGCAAGCGCTGCATGGTTGCTTCATCGAAAATTTCCAGCGAAGCTCGTAGCGCGGCTGCCGACAGAATGGATGGGTTGCTTAATTGCCATCCTTCGGCGCCTGGGATGGCCTCGAAATCCGGAGGCATGCGGAAACGATTTCCCTTGTCGTGGCCCCACCAGCCGGAGAACCGCGGCAATTGGGAATCTCGCGCGTGGCGTTGGTGTACAAAGCATCCGGCTATAGCCCCAGGACCAGCATTGAGGTATTTGTAACTGCACCAGACTGCGAAGTCGATATCCCAGTCATGTAATTTCAGCGGAAGATTTCCGGCTGCGTGCGCCATATCGAAGCCGACAACGCATCCTTTCGCGTGTCCGGCATCCGTGATGCGGCGAAAATCGAAGGCCTGTCCGGAGTAGTAATTGACGCCGCCGAGCATGACCAGCGCGATTTTGTGACCTTCGCGGGCGATTAACTCTTCGATGTCCTCGGTGCGAATCCAGGTTTCGCCTGCGCGCGGCTTTACTTCGATCAGCGCTTCTGCCGGACGATAGCCGTGATACTGAATCTGTGACTTCACGGCATATTGATCGGAAGGGAAGGCGTTCGCTTCTATCAGTATTTTATTTCGTTTCGCGGCGGGACGGTAGAAAGAAACCATCATCAGGTGCAGGTTAACGGTGAGCGAATTCATGGCCACTACTTCGATGGGAAGGGCGCCTACTAAACGTGAAACGGAGTCGGTAAGAATCTCGTGGTAGGGCATCCACGGATTGCGCGCCTGAAAATGGGCATCGACACCGAGTCGCGCCCAATCTTCCAGTTCCTGTTCCACATACTCACGCGTCGAAGTTGGCTGCAATCCAAGGGAGTGGCCGCAGAGATAGACGCAATCGGAGCCGTTCGGCATTTGGGGAATGTGAAAACGTTCACGAAAGGCTACCAGCGGGTCGCGAGCCGTTTGTTCTGCGGCGAATTCTTTGCTGGTCCCGAATGCGATCGCAGACACTTAGAATTGCTCCAGTGGAGTTAACTGACGATGGATCATGGATTCCGCTTTTTGCCAGTCAATATCTTCGATGCGTTCGATCGATTGGCATAACTCGGTCAACATCGCGTCCTGAACGCGTCCCCGCGAAAGAGCCACAGAATAGGGAAGGCGCTGAAAGGTGACCATCGCATACTTAGGAACGAAAAAGAGCGGATATTTGGCTGCGAGCGCAAGCTCCACTTTTTTCTTGAACAGGAACCTCGGATCGGCGACACGATCACGCATCTCCACGAAATTTTCGAGAGCTAAATCGGCAATAGCGTCGGTGTTTGCTTTTCGCAAGTTCTCAAACTCGGGAAATATCGCCGCCCAATCGGATCCGTGGCGATCGAGAAGTTCCAGCAGAGCGGTGCAATCCTCGAACGCGCAATTCATTCCCTGACCGAAGAAGGGAACGATGGCATGGGCGGCGTCCCCGATCAGGAGCGATTTCGCATCCACGTGCCACGGCGAACACTTCACCGTCACCATCGAGCCGGTCGGATTGTCGAGAAAGTTTTCGCCGAGCTGCGGCATCCATGCTACAGCGTCAGGGAAGTTCAACTCGAAGAATTCCAGGAACTTGCTCTCCGAATCGAGATTGGCAAAACTTGTTGTTCCTTCAAACGGCAGGAAAAGTATGCAGGCAAAAGTGCCATCCACATTGGGCAATGCGATCAGCATGTGCGATCCGCGCGGCCATATGTGCAGGGCGTTCGGCACCAGAACGTGTTTTGTATCGGGCCCCGCGGCAATGGTGAGCTCTTTATAGCCGTAGTCGAGATACTGTTGTGACAAATTGAACCGGTTGAGCTTAAGCATGGCGAGTCGGACCGCAGAAGACGCACCGTCTGCGCCGATGATAACGCCGGAATCGACATCCGTTTCGCTGCCGGTCCGTTCGTTGCGGAAACGAGCGGTCCCCGCATGCAAATCGAGCCCTATACAACGCTCGTCAAAATGTATTTGGACGCCGCATTTTTCGGCGTCGTTCATCAGGGCTGCATTCAAGTCCGCGCGAGAAATCGAATTGATTACTTCTGTTTCATCTTTTCCGTAGGGCTGAAAAGTAAGCTCGCCGGACAGCGAGTGCATCATGCGGCCTTTCATCGGAATGATGATATTGCGCATGGATTCCCAAAGCCCTGCTTCGCGCAGTGCGTGGATTCCACGAACGGAAATGGCGAGATTGATCGAGCGCCCTGCTGAGAGACGAACGCGGCGCGGGTCCGCACGACGTTCGTAAATGGCGACGCGAAATCCGCGCTGAACGAGCGAGATCGCGAGCAGAGGGCCGGTAAGCCCGGCGCCGACGAGGGTAACTGTATCGGATGTACTTGGCATGTATCGGCGGAATCTCAATCGTCGCGGATTAGCGGCGTGACGGTTAATCTTCCAACAGCGAGCGCGCTTCCCAGAGTTCGGGAAAGAATTTTTTCTCCAGCGTAAGCTTGAGATAGGAAGAGCCCGTGCTTCCGCCCGTGCCCATGCGCACGCCGATGGTGCGCTCGACCATCTGGATGTGGCGCAGCCGCCAACTCACCACCAGTTCGTCGAATTCCGTCAAGCGCTCGCACACGTCAATCCAATCGCGGTGATTGCGCTCGTCCTTGTATAGCGCTTGCACCGCTTTGGCGCGGGCCTGGAAACGTTCGCGGTCGGTGGCTGTGCTATGCAGTGCGGGGAGCTTACCCAGCGTTTTTAGAGCATCGAAGAAAACGTCATGAAGGGAATCTTCACGCAGTCGACGATGCAAAACAGCGTGCGCTTCGGGAGTAAGCTCGTGATAACGCAGCATCTTTTCATCTTTTAAGCCGCACAGGAATTCGAGTTCTCGAAATTGTTCCGACTGAAATCCGCTGGCCGGATTCAACTTCTCGCGGAAGGCAAGAAAATGAGTGGGCAACATGGTCTCCAGAATTGTGAACTGCTCCACCAGCACCCGCATGATTTCAGTACAGCGGCGAAGCAATCGCGCGGCTTCGTACACTCCATCACGAGAGCCAGGATCGGCAGCCGCCGCGCGCAAGTTGGTCACTACAGCGTCCAGGTCGTGCAGCAATTCTTTGAACCAAAGCTCGTACGTTTGATGAATGATGATGAAGAGGAGTTCGTCGTGATGTGCAGGCGAAGACACCGGATGCTGAAGCGCCAACAATTCCGGCACTCGAAGATAGGAACTGTAGGTCAGCCGCTGCTCGGGCACTTGCGGAGCGGTCCGGGAAGATAGGTTTTGTTCTGTTGCCGACGCGCTTGTAAACGGACAACCGCTGACAGCTTCCGTCTCCCGTGCAGTTGCGGATGCCGGGAAAGGGGCCTCTTTCGTCGGCGCATCGGAACTCGGCAAGTTCAGGAACCGAACGGCGTTGTCCCCGAGCAATTTTTTTTTCACTTCTTGCGAGAATTGACTTTCGCGAATCAGCGTGCCGGCGCGCAATTCGCCTAGCGGATAAGGATAGTCGGAGCCCAGAAGTACGCGATCGCCGCCCAGAATGGAAACGAGGAATTGCAAAGTGCGTTGTTCGAATACGGCAGAATCCACGGAAAGACGATCCAGATAATGGCTGGGAGCGAATTGCGACACTCCGCGCGCTCCCTCATGATTCTTCCAGGCGTTTTCCAGGCGCCCCAGCAGAAAAGCAAAGCTTCCCCCACCGTGCGCGAAGCAGATCCGCAAGTTCGGCGGTAAGCGATCGAAAGCTCCACTGAGAATCATCGACGCGAGTGACAGATAGGTTTCCATGGGCATACCCACGGTCCAAGGGAGCATGTAGTTCGGCATACGTTCGCGAGCCATCATGTCCCAGGGATGCACGAATACGGCCGCGCCCTGAGCCGCGCAATGCTGCAGGAATTTCACGATGCCCGGATCGTCGAGATTTTTTTCTCCGACGTGATTTCCAATCTGGACGCCGAGGTGCCCGTCGCGCATGCAGCGGTCAAGCTCGGCGCAAGCGAGGTCTATGTCCTGCAGAGGAACTTGGCAAAGAGATTTCAGCCTGCCTTTGGAGCGCTGGCACATCTCCAGCGCCACATCGTTAAACAAGCGTGAGCAATCCAGAGCGTGCTTGGCTTCGCGGGCGTAGGCAAAAAGGACCGGCGTAGCGGAAATGATTTGCATGTCGACGCCGTTGCGGTCCATGTTTTCAAGACGCACGTTCACGTCCCAGCAAGCGGAAGTAACGTGCCGGAACATGCGCTCGCCCAGCATGATGTCGGCTTGACCCGGCCCCGTGTGTTGGATAGAGGGCCAATCCGGCGTGCCGTATCGCGCCGCGAGGTCTGGCCAAGATTCAGGAAAAAAGTGGGTGTGTATATCGATGACTGGCATTTTATATTTGTCGCGTTAGGCCTTCGGCGGCTGTTTGCCGGGATGGATTTCGCCGCAGTGCGGACATTTGCGCAACTCGGGATTCTGATGAAACTTTTCAAACAGCGGCGGCAGATCGGTGACGATGCTTTTCAAAAGCACTTCCGCGCGATACACACGATGGTGGCATCTCGCGCAGTACCATTCGAAGCCGTCCTTCTCGCCCGCCGGCCTCGGCATTTCAACGACTAATCCGATGGTGCCGGGAGCCAGGCGCTGCGGAGAGTGCGGCACGTGTTTGGGCAGAAGAAAAATTTCGCCCTCTTTAATGGGAACCTCGACGGGCGGCTTACCTTGCTCGGGCATCAAGCGAAGAAAAATATCTCCTTTTAACTGGTAGAAAAATTCTTCGGTGGGATCATCGTGATAATCGTTGCGGTTATTGGGGCCGCCGACTACGGTCACCATCATTTCGCCATCTTCCCAGACCTGCGCGTTGCCGACGGGCGGTTTCAGTTTTTCACGGTTCGCGTCGATCCACGCCTGGAAGTTAAAAGCTTTTAGCGTTTTTACGGATGGCATTCCATTCTCCTGTCGGGCTAGCGCTTGGGTTTCTCTTCTGGCAAAGGCTTGTAAGCAATCGCTTTCATTTCAATCAATAGATAAGCATGCGGCAATTGCCGGACTGCTACGGTGGTTCGCGTCGGCCCCTGCGCGTCGAAGTATTGCGCATAAATCTCATTGTAGGCTTCGAAATCGTCCATGTTGACGAGATATGCGGAAATTTCCACGAGATCTTTCAGATTCGCATCCATGCTGGCAAGAATGTCTTTGATATTTTCGATTACTGCGCGAGTTTGCTCGCGGATGTCGAGATGCGTGGTTCCGAACGTATCAATATCTGCTCCGGCGATCGTATCATCGGCTCGCCGCGAGCTGGTCCCAGACACGAACAGAAAATCTCCGGCGCGCTTAATGTGCGGGAAGGGGCCGCGTGGCTTGGCTTTTCCTTCGACGACCTTGCTTTGCATTCGGAAATCCTTCCAATTGAAACGCAGAAAACCGAATCACAACTTGACACAAATATTGTTCAGTTCAGAGTAAAAATTCAGCGAATGCATGCCGCCTTCGCGTCCAATCCCGGACAGCCCAGCGCCACCAAACGGCGTGCGCAGGTCGCGCAGGAACCAACAATTCACCCAGGTGATTCCGACGTGCAACTTTTCGGCCACTCGATGTCCGCGCTTCAGATTTGTGGTCCACACAGAAGCGGCCAGACCGTACTTTGTGTCGTTCGCCTTGGCCACGGCTTCTTCTTCCGTATCAAACGGGGAGATGTGGCAGAGGGGCCCGAAGATTTCCTCTTTAACGCAGCGAGCCGATTCCGCCAGGCCGGTTAGGATCGTCGGCTGAATATAAAATCCGTGGTCCCGAGCGTCACCAAATTCCGGAGTGCCTCCGCCGGTTACGATTGTAGCGCCTTCCTTTTTTGCAAGCTCATAGTAGCAGAGGACTTTGGCGCGATGTTCTTTCGAAATCAGCGGACCAGTCGTCGTTTTGTTTTCCGTTGGCCATCCAAGTACCAGACTTTGCGCTTTTTGCTTCAACGCAGAAACGAAGCGCTCTAAGATCGGGCGTTCCACATAAACACGCTCGGCGCAGAGGCAGACCTGGCCCGTATTCAGGAAGACCGCATCGGCCAGGCCGTTAAGCGTTTCATCGAAGTCGCAATCCGCAAAAACAATCGCGGCATTTTTCCCGCCAAGTTCAAACGAGATCGGCTTCACGGTGGGCGCCACCGCGCGCATGATGGCCGACCCTGTTTTCGATTCGCCCGTAAATGTCACCGCGTTCACATCCGGATGGCCGGTTAGAAATTCGCCCGCTGACCCGGAACCAAAACCATGAACTACGTTGAAAACTCCTGCCGGCACTCCTGTCGATTGCATCACCTCCGCCAGCAGAGTAGCAGTCGCCGGAGTTTCCTCGGACGGTTTTACCACCACGCAATTGCCGCAAGCCAGCGCCGGAGCGGTCTTCCATGTAAGAAGCAGCAACGGCAAATTCCAGGGTGTAATGACGCCGACTACTCCGAGCGGTTTCCGTACCGAATAATTCAGCGCGCAGACGTTGTCCAGCGTTTCCGTGCGAAAGGCTTCCAGCCCCGCGGATTTAACGAGGTCGGCAAAGATGCGAAAATTCGCGGCTCCTCTTGGGATGTCGATCTTCGAAGCAAGGGAGATAGGTTTGCCAGTATCCGCCACTTCGGCCTGCACGAAATCGTCAAATCGTTTTTCAATTCCGTCGGCGATTTTGTGCAAAATGGAGGCGCGGGCTGGAACCGTCAGTTTGCCCCAATCTCCGTCGAGCGCCCGGCGGGCCGACTCTACCGCTTGATTTACCAAGGATTCGTCAGCTTCTGAAACTTGGGCGATTACAGAACCATCTGCGGGGTTGATATCTGCGAACTCGCGTGGGCCGCGGACAAATTGCCCATTCACAAAGTTTTGAAGGAGCTTAGAGCAGGAGGTCACTCGTTCTCCCGAAGGCACCGAGGGAAGGCGGCAATCATCGAAGATCATTATACTCAACTCAAGAGAATTAATAGCGGGCGGGGGTCCATTCTGCGCGACTGGAATCCTGCGAAGGATTTTGTCAGACCGTGAATCGATCCAGAATAATCTTGGGATTATCCGGCGAAACCAGAAGCCTCTTGTTAGGAAATACAACCAGGACCATTTTTTGCCAGTCCGTTACAAATGCAAGAAACCTTCCCAGCTTCGCATTCGAGAAATAACCGTAAGGTTTGAGCGGCCAGCCGGCGCCGAACAATCGAATCGTTTTTCCAAAGCGAATATCTTCCTGACGAACGGGCATCGCGCCGCGCATTTCTGTGAGGTCATACTTCAGGGTGAATACCAGCGTTTTGACTCTTAGCTCGTTACCGATAATCGTGCACTCTCGCGGCGCAAAGGCGAGCATGCCGATAACAAAGAGGATTGGAAATGCGAAAAGAATGGAAATGAGCATTGTCCGCCGCCGTCATTCGACTTGTATTTTTTCATAAGAATCGCCCGGCGGCTTACCAATGTCAGTTTTGGTGTTTACTGATTGTCTTCAGATATTCCTTGCCGCGTTCGAATCCGCGTTTGAATGGGCCGCTCTCGTGCATGCGCGGGTAGCGATCACCCAGCTCGCGATGGCACTGCTCATAGCTTCGGTCGCGGTTCTTGTGCAGCACGGCGGCCTCGAAGCCACAACGAAAATAGCGCTCGTCGTTTTCGAATTTGCTGCCGTCGGTCTCATATTTTTCCTTCTCCGCGTCGCGCAGACCCACCCACCACATTTCACGTGCACGATCAATGCTTTCAGCTCCGGCATGCTCCAGCGCGCCGCGCACCGCGTCGGCTTCGTCATCATCGGCCATTACTACGACAACCGTGCGGCCTTTGCGCAATGCATCCTCGTAGACGTACAGTTCATCTTCCGGCAATCCTTCGAAAACGTCGCCCTCCAGCTTTCCGCCCACGGCTCCGCCTCCAACCGCACCGAGGGCTCCGAGTATCACGCCCCCCGCCACTCCAATTGCCAGGACCGGGCCCACGCCCGGAATCAGAAAGCTCGCGATCATGGGAACCAGCCCGACGCCGCCGGCAACTCCCATCGCGCCACCGACAGCCGCACCTATCGCGGTACCCATCCCTGGCTGTTCGCCTGCAACGGTTGGCACAGCCGCGACCTGCTGATCGGTCGCATGGGGCGTGAGAATCGTAACTCGATCTCGTGGAATCTCCAGGGGCACTAGCTCCGCCGCGCCAACCTCCGCATCCGATCGAGACTTGAAAACTCCAACGACGGCTTTCATGGTGCCTCCCGTTCTAGTCCGCGTGATATGACCGCAATTCGGGTCACTAAACCATACATTAGAAACTGTAGCAAGCGGCTCGTGCGATTCCCGGCGAGGGGCCTCAAAGAGCAGCGGGATTTTAGCAGCGTTCAATGATTGTGGCGATTCCTTGGCCTACTCCGATGCACATGGTACAGAGGGCATACTTCCGCTTGGTCGTTCGCAACTGATATGCCGCGGTCGTCACCAACCTGGCGCCGCTGGCGCCGAGGGGATGTCCAATGGCAATAGCGCCTCCATTGGGATTCACATGCTCTGCATCGTCCGCGAGGCCCAGGTCGCGGGTAACTGCGAGAGCCTGCGCGGCGAAGGCTTCGTTCAGCTCGACGAAGTCCATCTGCGAAAGTTTCAGCCCGGTTTTGTCCAGGATTTTCCGCGTGGCAGGTGCGGGAGCATATCCCATGATGCGCGGTGCTACGCCCACCACGGTGGTTGCGACAATACGAGCAAGCGGCGCGAGGCCGAACTTCGAAGCTGCCGTTTGGGAAGCGATGATTAACGCGCAGGCACCGTCGTTCACTCCTGAAGCGTTTCCCGCAGTCACAGTTCCATTCGGTTTTACGATAGGCTTGAGCTTCGAAAGGGCTTCGAGCGTAGTGTCTGGCCGCGGATGTTCATCCTGGTCAAAAATCTTAGGCTCGCCTTTTTTTTGAGGAATCGGAACCGGTACGATTTCTTGTTTGAAAAAGCCTGCCGCGTTGGCGCGAGCCCAGCGTTGCTGCGTACGCAGCGAGAAAGCATCCTGGTCCGCACGCGAAACATGAAACTCTTCGGCCACATTTTCGGCCGTCTCCGGCATAGAATCCACGCCAAACTTGCACTTCATCGACGGATTCACGAAGCGCCAGCCGAGGGTGGTATCGAAAGTTTCCATTGACCGGCTAAACGGGGTGTCCGCTTTTCCCATCACGAAAGGAGCGCGCGTCATATTTTCCACACCACCCGCGATGATTAGCTCTGCTTCGCCCGATTTGATGGCGCGGGAAGCAACGCCGATGGCGTCCATGCTGGAGCCGCAAAGCCGGTTCACCGTGGAACCGGGGATTTCCTTGGGCAGACCAGCAAGCAGAAGGGCCATCCGCGCTAGGTTACGATTGTCCTCACCAGCCTGATTTGCGCAGCCGAAGACAACGTCGTCGAGGGCCATCCAATCCACTCGAGGGTTGCGTTCCATTAATAACCGCAATGGAATGGCGGCCAAATCGTCGGCGCGAATCGATGCGAGAGCGCCACCGTAGCGTCCGAATGGCGTGCGTATCGCATCACAGATGAAAACTTCGTTCACTTGATCCTCTCTAAATTCTGCTTCCAGTATAACTGACGAGGTTTACATTTCCACTTAGCGGCTCTCGATGGGTGGAAGCGGGATTTCCAAGAGCGCACCATCGGTGTAAAATATGCGTATGAGCGAAAAAATAAAAAAGAGTGATGCGGAATGGCGTTCCAATCTTACGGACGAGCAATTTGAAGTTACGCGCAAAAAAGGGACTGAACCTCCATTCACCGGCGAATACGCAGACATGGAGAAAGAGGGCACCTATGTTTGCGTGTGCTGCGGACAGCCGCTCTTTAGCTCCGACGCGAAATACCACTCCGGCTCCGGCTGGCCGAGCTATTATCAGCCGGTCGCCGCCGAAAATGTAGAGATGCAGCGCGACATGAGCCACGGAATGGTTCGTACAGAAGCTCTTTGCAGCCGCTGCGACGCGCACCTGGGCCATGTTTTTGAAGACGGTCCCAAACCCACAGGCCTCCGTTTCTGTATCAACTCTGCCGCATTGCGCCTGGACGAAAAGAAGAAGTAAAGCCTACTTTCGGCGCAGTCTTCCATTAAGAGTGCGAGCTGCGCTGTAGCGCCGATGGAAGACAATTGGTCCGTTCCGGCTATTTTAATGATTTAGGAATATGACCTGAGGTTGAGGATCGCCCGAAGCCGGATCCGTTGGAATCATTCGCAAGCTACTTGGCGACACTACATAGAACACCAGATTCCCAGGGAAGCCGTTGATTTGGTTCGGCGTCAGCGTTCCGCTGCCATTAGAAGCCACCGTGTAGGTTCCAGCCAAAGCCTGATTGGTAGAAGGTGTACTGGGTGGAATAAATTCATCCAAGGTGCCAGAAATTGTGCCGCCGCCAGTTGCATCCAGCTGGCCGATCATATTGACGATGTTGGTATCCGGTTCCTTGGGGGCGAAAAGGGCATAGCTGCCTTGAATGGAGGAGGCAGAGTAAGGCGCGCCGGTCTGCTGCTCAAGAAGGCCGTATGTGACAGCCGTATCGGAACCGATGATGAATCCTTGGTTCGGGCCAGTGAGATAGGCTGCGGCCAGACGTGATCCTAGACCCGTGAATCCCACACGGCCATTCGACTGTACCTGGTAAGACCCAGACGAAGAGTTCGTGGTGACTGTACCGGCGTCATTTTGGGTGTAAGACACCGTCGCGCTGCCGTTGCCCAGAGTCGAAGCCAACAGACCGGCGAATACCGTCGAGTTCGATCCTGCCAACCCCGTGCCGCTTACCACTCCCGATCCTTGCAAAACAGTGTTCGTGAATTGTGTGGATGTGTTTTGAAGAAGCATCTCGCCGCTCAGCCTTGGAAAGGGATTGCTCACGGTGGCAACGTCTGTCTCGATAAAGAAAATTTCCGACGAGGAAACGAAGAAAAAGTCGAAAGTCAGAGTGATTACTGCCCTACCGGGAGGCTGGAAGAACATACTTGCTTCACCTTCCGAACCTGACGAGAACACCGCAAAACTGCCGATCAGCGAAAGCTGGGAACTGTACACGCTTGCATCGTTAAAGTCACCCATCCCTGTCAGAGTCTGGCCGTTGTCAGAGAGCACTACTCCTGCCAGCACCTCGGGCGCCGCCAAGTAGTCCTGGCCGTTCAACTCAAACGCATAATTTCCACTGAAATTCGCAGCGGTAAATGTTCCCACAACAGGTTTCATGATTCCCGAGCCATGCGTAATTCCTACGCCGGCATTGCCGGTTGTATCGTCCTCGATCACGTGCAGATTGAGGTTCGAATCGATGGCCAGCAAATAATTTGCGGTGAATATGGCCGTCTTTTGATTCGTTGCAATCAACTGCATGGTGCCGCGTCCGTCCGTGCCCAGTGCGTAAGTGCCCGTCAAGGTCGCAGAAACCACGGCGTATGTAGCAGCACCCGGGTTCACCCGGTTGATGACTTCCTCACCACTTAAAATATTTCCATTTCCGTCGGCCGAGAAGTTAGCACCAATCAAAACAGTTCCATTGTCATCAAAGCCGTTGAACAGAAAGCTGTAAGAATTAATGATTAAACTGTTGCTGCTGGTCGTGCCTGTCGTGACGGTGATCTGCAGCTGCTGCGTTGCCTTGGCTGGGCCACCGGCGCCCTGCGAATTGTCCTGCACTTGGACGGTAAAAACGGAAGTGCCGGTGAGAATCGGAGTCCCGGTAATCGTGCCGGCTTGAGCATTCAATATCAGTCCGGCGGGAAGCTGTCCGGTAACTAGGCTCCAGGTATAAGGCTGAATGCCGCCGGTGGCGGTTAGGGTCCCGCTGTAAGGTGTGGCGGTCATTCCATTAGGAAGTGGCGCAGTGGTTGCTTGCAATGGTTGTGGTGTTTGAATAGAAATCACAAGGGTGCCGGAAGTAGCGTTTTGCGGCGGCACAGAGGAATCCTGCACGGTTGCTACGAACGGATAAGTACCTACGGTTGTCGGAGTGCCTGAGATTACGCCGGTGGACATATTTACAGCGAGGCCGGGCGGCAACCCATTTGCGGGTATGGTCCAAGTATAAGGCGTCACGCCGCCCGTGGCAGTCAAAGTGGCGCTATAAGGCTGGCCAATGAATCCGGGAGGCAGGATCGTTGTGGTAACCGAAAGCGGGGTGGATGGGTTAATGGTCACGGTAAAGAGCGTGGACGTGACCGAGAGCGGCGGTAGTTGGTTGGGCACTTGAATGCCGCCGCGATCGGTGGCTTTCACATAAAAGGTGTAGGTTCCGGGCGTGGTCGGTATTCCAACCAAGTTTCCCGTCTGATTCAGCGTTAAACCGGGAGGGAGACAATTGTTCCGGTTGGTCGGGCATACCACAGTGAAAACCAGCGGCGTAACGCCGCCAGTTACCAAAACTTGCTGGCTGTAGTTGACGCCATTGGATCCGTTGGGAAGAGTTGTAGTGGTAAAAGTCGGGGGCAGGACCACATTAATAGTTGTCGTTACCGTGACCCCGCTATCGGCGTTGGAGACTGCTTCCAAACTAACCGTCAGTGCAACCGAACTGTTGCTAGGCGCGGTGTAAAGGACCGAAGTCTTGGTTACCATGGTCAAAGTACCGCACCCGGTTCCCGCGCATCCTGTACCGGTGAGGGGCTTCCAGGTGACTCCCGCATTACCGGTGTCATTCCCTAGGATCGCGTTAAATTGTATTGTTTGACCTTGATCGACTGTCTGGGATGTATTGGGCGTAACTTCCAGCGTTATGCCCGTGCCGCCGCCGCAACCAGCGAGAAATGAAACACCAAGTGAACACAGCAACACGAGAGCGAACAATCGGAGTCGACCTGGTTGCAAACTGAAATGGGAGCCTGCTATCGAATTTCTGCGCTGGTGTGCAGCGGCTTTCGAAATCTGGGCATACGCCTTCAAAGTTGTCATATCACCTTGGATGTCTTTTTCAGATCCGCCCAGACCGGTGGGTCAGAACCCGTTCTCGAACTATTCACGAAGAATGCGAAACAAATTGAATAACAAAACGGCCTCAAAGTGTCAACGCACATCTCCTGAGGTCGCGGCTGCATTGCGGTTAACCATTTGCATGGCCTGTGGCTTGGACTCGTCGGACATCCGCAGTCGAGGGACAAGCCCTTTCATCAGCCTTCTGGATGCGACTAATCCACAGGTCGTTGCCTGCTATCTGCTTGGCTGGCTTGTCGCAGAACTGCGGATTCGCTTCGGAAGGCCACAACTTTTCCGTGCCTTCATGGCATCTCATAGAGGTAATGTCCGCCGGCTATTAACATCCACGGAAAGCGAGCCGCAGCATTTTCAATTTTAGTCCGTCTTTAGTATAAAGGTTGATTCGGAAGCACATGCCAGGCGGCTGCGTGTCTGATCAGGAGGAATAAGTTGATCGAGGTTCAGGATTTGACGAAATCTTACGGCGCGGTGAAAGCCGTGGATGACGTTTCGTTTACCGTAAACAAAGGCGAGATTCTCGGTTTCCTGGGACCTAATGGAGCCGGCAAAACTACCACCATGCGCATTTTGACGGGCTATATGCCCGCTACATCAGGCACCGCACGTGTCGCCGGGTTCGATGTTTTCCGCGACTCCATGCAAGTCCGCCGTCACATCGGTTACTTGCCCGAAAATCCCCCGGTCTACCCGGACATGACGGTGGAGGCTTATCTAGACTTTGTCGCTCGTATCAAGAACGTCCCGGCCGAGCGGCGAGTGGTACGCATAGACGACGCGCTCGGAAAGACGAACCTGGAAGACCGGCGGTCAGAGTTAATCAAAAGGTTGTCGCGCGGTTACAAGCAGCGTGTAGGCATCGCGCAAGCGCTGGTGCATGATCCTGACGTGATTATTCTGGACGAACCGACCGTAGGGCTGGACCCCAAACAAATAATAGAAGTCCGTAACTTGATCAAGGGCCTTGCGGGAAACCACACGATTATTCTGTCCACGCACATACTTCCGGAAGTGAGCATGACTTGCGACCGCGTGGTAATCATCAACAAGGGGAAAATCGTGGCGGTGGACACTCCGCAGAACCTCACCTCCCAACTAAAGGGTGGGCAGAAAATTCGTATCGAGGTGGAGGCCCCGGAAAGACGTCTTCGCGAAGTGCTGGCTCAAATTCCTGGGGCCAGCCGCGTGGAGGTTGAGCCAGAACGCGCGGGGGAGCGCCTGGCGGTTACCGTGGAAGCGGCGCAAGGGAAGGACATCCGCAGCGACATCGCGGCGAAAATTGCCCAAAACGGCTGGCCACTTTTCGAGTTGCGTGGAGTTAGTTTAAGCCTGGAAGACATCTTCCTCGAGCTAACCACGGACGACGCTACGCACGCGCAGCCATCCAACTAATCAAAACGCACGGTAGGATTGGAGAGAACGATGCACGGTTTGTACGCAATTTACCGCAAAGAGATGGGCCATTACTTTGTTTCGCCCATCGCCTATATCTTTATCGGACTTTTTCTGATTTTGAGCGCGTTTTTCTTCAACGTGATTCTGTCCGAAGTAATCAAACAATCTTTTCAGATGGAAATGCAAAGCATGCAGTTTGGGCAGCCCTCCAGTTTTGACGTTCCGGCATCCGTCCTGCGCAGTTTCTTTGGATTGCTCTCCACATTGATTTTATTTTTCACGCCGATTCTGACCATGAGCGTTTATGCGGAGGAGCGCAAGCGCGGCACGATGGAGCTGCTGATGACCTCTCCGGTCAGCGAACTGGAAATTGTGCTAGGGAAATTTCTGGCTTCGCTGTCCTTGTTCGCCATCATGTTGCTGCCCACCGCCAGTTACCTGATTTTCATGGTTCTGCGCAGTGAGCCAATGTTGCCCTGGCGCATGTTGCTGGCCGGATATGCCGGAGTCCTGCTGCTCGGCGGATCGTTGCTGGCTTTGGGATCTTTTGTTTCTTCCCTAACCGAAAATCAGTTGATCGCCGCGGTGATCACTTTCGCTGCCTCTTTATTTATTTGGGTTCTTGATATCGCGCGTACCTCGGATACCGGGGCGGGCGCGGTGCTTCAGTATCTTTCAGTCATACGGCATTACGAGGATTTCACGCGAGGCGTGATTGATACTTCGAGCCTGATTTATTACTTCAGCTTTATCGTACTTTTCATTTTTTTGACGGTGCGCTCGGTGGATTCCATGCGCTGGCGCCGGGCCTAAATCGCAATTTGGGATTTGCAATACGATGGAGGAATTCGCGGGATGAAATGGGATCGTGAAGAACTAGCAAGATTCATTGGAACCATGGGTGTGGCGATGTTGATCGCCGGATATTTGCGCTATTCGATCCAGGGCGAGCTTCTCACCTTTAGCAAAGTTGTACTGATACTGGGCGCTTTGTTTGTGCTGGCTTCGCTAGTGATCGGCTTTGAATTCATTATTCGCTTTTTCTCCAGGCGCTCCTCGCAACTCGGAACGAACACAACTATTTTAACTCTGGCGGTGATCGCAATCCTGGTGGTGGTGAATTTTTTCGGGTTCCGCCATCACAAGCGCTTCGATCTAACCACCGAAAAGCTTTTCACGCTTTCAGACCAGACTAAACAGGTCGTGGGCGGATTGCAGAAGGAAGTCACCATCGTCCGATTCGATAAGTCGCGCAATGCTGCGTTGGACGATGAGATGGCCGAGTACACCAACCTGAGTAAGCGGCTGAAATTCCAGAACATCGATCCCCAGCAGAAGCCCGAGGTGGCGCAGCAATATGGCGCCACGCGTATGGGCGACGTGATTGTCGCTTCCGGTTCTCACAGGGAACATCTGGAATCCGGGGTGGAAAGTGGAATCTCGGAAGAAGATATCACTCGGGCGATCATGAAGGTTACCCAGGACACGGCTAAGACAGTTTGCTTCGTGACTGGTCATGGCGAGAAGTCGTTAAGCGACAGCGGAGAGAACGGTTTCAACCACGTGGATGCCGGACTGAAAGGGCAGAACTACAACACCAAAACGATCAATCTCGTTTCGGAGAACGGCGTAGCGCCGGACTGTAGCGTGGTCGTAGTGGCGGGGCCGACGCAAGAATTCTTCCCGCAAGAAGCCGGAATGCTGAAGAAATATCTGGAGGGCAGCGGTAAAGTTTTGATACTGGTCGATCCCCAAACGGACCCCAAGCTAGGTGATATTTTCAATGCCTGGAATACGAGCGTAGGAAACAACGTGGTGATCGACGCAAGCGGAGTGGGAAGTCTCATCGGTGCGGGCCCGGCGATTCCCTTGGTTACCACCTTCGGGCAAAGTCCGATTACCAAAAACTTTACCGGCATGATGACTTTCTTTCCTTTGGCTCGCACCGTGTCGATTGCGGATAAGTCGAAAACATCTCCTCCGATGGTCGAGCTTCTGAAAACATCAGAACGCAGCTTCACCATCCCCAGCTTGAAGGAAGGCCAGAAGAAAGTGGAATTTGATCCGAAGACGGGCGTGCAAGGTCCGCTTTCATTGGGCCTAGCTGGTTCGCAGAAATCATCCGGCGGCGAAGCTCGACTGGTGGTGATCGGCAACTCCGAATTCGCCGCGAATCCCTATTTGAATCAACAGAAGAATGGGGATCTCTTCTACAACACGATTAACTGGCTGGCGCAAGACGAGAACCTGATTTCGATTCGTCCGAAATCTCAGACCAATCGTCGGGTTACGCTGACGCAAGGCCAAAGCAGCGCCCTCACATGGCTCGATCTATTCTTTCTGCCAGGAATCGTAATCTTGTCGGGAGTGTACATCTGGTGGAAGCGCCGTTAGAGATCCCAGGCCGACCATGCTTATGATCAGAAAATCAACATTGCTGGTGCTGCTTGCGGCCGTTGTCTTGGGCGCGACGGTATATTTTCTTGACTGGCGAAAGAGCCAAAAAGAAAGTGAAAAGCCTCCTGTGGATGCCGAGAAGCTGGCCTATGCGATCCAGCCGCAGGATATAAATTCGCTCACCATTGAACATCCCGGGAATTCCGCCGAACCCCTGCTGCATTTCGAAAAACGCAACGGAAATTGGCAGATTACCCAACCGCTCATGACGCTGGCGGATGAGAGTTCGCTGGAGGGAATCGTTGATAGCCTATCCAGCGCACGCATCGCACAAAATGAACCGGGAACGCCGGACCGTTTGAAAGTGTTTGGCCTCGACCCGCCAGCAGTTTTAGTTGAATTCCAGCTTCAGAATGGCACCAAACACACGTTGGCTTTGGGCCATAAGGATTTCACCGGAATTTCGGCCTATGCCATCGTCGATGGGGCAAAAGATGTGGCTCTGCTTCCGGAATCGTTGCTCGTTAGCACCAGCAAAAGTCTCCAGAATTTGCGCGACAAAAATGTACTTCATATTGTGAACGGCGAGGTAGCCTCCTTCGATCTGAAGAATCCTTCCGGCCAGCTCTCGGCAAAGAAAGAGCAAGACGACTGGAAGTTTACCGGGCCCACCGAAGCGAGAGGCGATGGGAACAGTATCGACAGTCTGCTCGCTACTATCGCCTCGGCAAAAATGACCGCCATCGCCAGCGAGACGCCGGATAATTTGGCCAAGTATGGCTTGGCGAGTCCGGCAATAATGTTCACGGCCCTAGACGGCAAAGGAAAAACATCCACACTGATCGTGGGGAAGAAGGAAGACGGCCAATATTTCGCGCGCGATATTTCCAGACCCACCCTATTTCGCATTGATGAAGAGCTGTACAAGAAACTCGCGCAAAATTTGGGCGACCTTCGAGATAAGAAGCTCGCGCACTTCGATCCTGCGGCGATAAATCACGTAGAAATACACAATGCTAACGGGACGTTTATCTGTACGCGGAAATCCGCGAGCGACTGGACAATTGACGCGCCTGCCGATCAGAAAGGAAAATCGCCTGAGATCTCAAAGGTCTTTTTGCCGTTGGAGCAGGCTATCGCCGAACAGGTTTTCGACCAGCCCCCGGCCGATCTACGCGCTAAGTTGGCTAAGCCGGCGTTCGAGGCCACTTTAACGGACAAATCCGGAAAGAAATTGACCGTTCAGATATCGGGAGAGTCAGGTGGGTTTGTGTACGCGAAGACGAGCGACGGCCCGGCAATCTATAAGTTCAATAAGCAAATTCTTAGCGATTTGAGTTTCCGCAATATGTACCCAACTTCCTAAGGCACGGCATTCGGAAGTATTCGCGAACGCAACGCCGTAGCTTCTACTTCCCTGGGGACCGATTCATCATGGCTCCAGCCCGCGATTAGCAAGACTTTTCCCGTTTAGGCGAGATGTATAGGAAATACAACGGTCCACGGAGTTTGACTTCGTAGAAACCCGGGCGCTTGGGGTCGGGAATGACGTTCGCTCCGCGGGCCAACACATGGCGCAGGCGGGTGATCATTTCTTGTGAGTGATTTCTGAGATCTTCGATTTCCAACTCGCGCTCTCGACACATCACCATGGGTTCCTCCAGCCCTATATCGTCCTTCCTCTACTATTACGTTAGGGCTGTCCTAGTAGTTTCCAGCGCGGAGGTCTTTGCCCCTGGTTGGTTCAATCCGGCCAAGCCGCGTTCTGAAAAGTCCGCTGGAAGGTATAGGAGCGTTAACCATTAACTAGATACTTGCGCGAGCTTATTAAACTTGCCATAGTCCGAATGACTGAGGCCCATCCAACGTGAAAAAAAAGAGAGCAAAGAAGTCGAACCGCATGCAGCGGGATAAGCGAAGGAAGCACCAGCACTGGCAGGTTACCGTGTTCTACCACGACGGGGAACGCTTTGCGCGTGTCTACATCGATCGCGATCGTGCCCAACGTTTCGCCGCCCGTCAGAAGAAATCTCCGATTGTCAAAGCTACCAGAATCCTGGAAGTGGATTGAAGCCTACAGGCACCCAAGCAGTCCGCGCAGCACACGTTTTCGACTCGTTCCAGATGTGTGGTGGAGCCCTTGTTCGCCTATAAGCCTCATGTTATAAATATTGGAGACTGAAGGCAGACTTAACGCGGGATTCGTATAGTGGTAGTACGCGACCTTGCCAAGGTCGAGGCGAGAGTTCGATTCTCTTATCCCGCTCCACTTTTAGTCAATGTTTTGCAGGGTGTTTGCAATTTCGGTGATTTTGGCCCTGCCCCACCTACACTAAACTTCCATGATTGGGCGTTCCGAGGCGATGGTAAGCGATAGCAATCGTCTCGGAGCGCAACCACTCGTTTGAGTTCCTTCCATACTTCCTTGACTGCCTTCCTGGGGCGGCGACAAATAATGGTGCCAATTACGATCCGTATTACGGCTGGGGTGAAATCGACAGCGGGAACTGGGGCCCGTCAGTTATTCGGTGTTGGCGAAGAAATGAGGGTATAGCCGCTTGCAAGTCTCTGACGTACATCCCGCCTTCAAGTTCTCGGTTGTGGGCTTGTCTTCACGCCAGTTCTTTGCCTCAATCAGTCCATGGATGAGCTCGGCTTGCAGCGTATATTGCTCCGGCGGAACTTCTGCTCGGGCCCACTCCTTCTGCCACTTAGCTAGGCGCGCGCGCAAGATGGCCTCGTCCTCCGCAGGTCCGTGTTGAGAAATCTCAAAAGCAGCCTGCTTGGCGATCAACGGCTCTTCACGCTGCAGCGCCTCGCGAAAGAAGAGGTCCACGGCGGGCGAATAGTAGGATTTGCACAACGCTATGAGCGGAGTCACATCCAGCGCTTTGCCATCCAACGCAATGCCCGCCTGCAATAATTTGAGGCCGCCTTGGGTGTCCCAGTGTGCCAGATATGCAAGTATTCCGCCGCGCGTATCGCCACCCCACTGCGAGCCATACTGCTGGTACAGCGCGAGCATTTGCGGATAGACGCTCTTGGTGGCAAAACGCCCCGCCAACATCGCCTTTTCCGACATCAAAGCCCTCGGCTTTCCCCCACCGCTCGCTCTGCTCTGTAAGTCGCTCAACAGGCAGTCATCCACTTCCGGCAAGCTGTCTGCCGGCAGCTTCGCCATCACGTCAAACTGCAAATATTCGGTCGGATTGCACGCCGCTTCTACCACGTAGGGCCGGCCTTCCGCTGGAGCGAGTTCCATCAGACGCTTCAAAGCTGCGCTTTTCGTTCCCTGAAACGTGTCGTCGAGTTTTTCTTCCAGTAAATGTTTTAGCGCCGGCACGATGCGCTGATCGGCGAGGTACTGCCCATAGGAGTTCAGCAACCAGTCCTGATGCCAGATGCTCACATCACCGAAGTGAGTGATCAGCACTTCCTGGGCAGCGGCAAATTGCGGAGTATAGGTCTCACCTTTCTGCGCGTAGGTGGTGAACACTGTTTCCGCTGTCTGTGCCAGGCTTCGCCCGCCGCGTTGTGGCAAGGTGGCCGCCACCTTCTGCAAATATTCTTGCTCGAACTGCTCCTGCGCCTGCTCCGTTGGCTGCGCCGCACTCGGCCCCGGCGGAACCGTCAGCGTAGCTTTCATCTCCGCGGCGAGCTGAAGCGCTGCTGCAACCGGATAAGAAGGATCGGTCATGGACTGTTCGAGAAGCTTCACGATTAATTCGCGGTCTCGCGCGACCCATAAAGCCGGAGTAATGCTCGTGCCGAACGGCTCGTATACTTGCGGGTGGAAAAACAGGTCCACTTTTGCGCGCGTCGAAGGCTCGCCGGTCAGCCACCTAAGCGTGTCCACATACTCCTGCGCAGTCCCAAGGTCGGGGGCGCTGCGAATCTTCTCCATCAAATGATTCACCAGGGCCTGTTCGGCGGCCTCCTCCATCGGCGTCACGGTGAAACTCACGTCGTTGGTCGTCAGTGGCTCTTTGCCCTGCGGGGAATTGTCGGAATTCAACACCCGCGCGGTGGATAGGCGAACCGTATAGTTGCCCGGTTTGTCGAAGCGATACACCGCGTTGAGCAGCAGAAAGATATGTTGTGGATCCCCCGGCTCAAGCTTTGAGGTTATTACATAATCGGGAACATACGGATGGCCGCGCGAAGAATCCGCCAGCCAGTTGAAAACTCCGTCGGAAGGCGTGATCGTGAACTGATCAATTGGAGATGCGGGCTCGGTGACAATTGTGTTGACGGCGTAGCCTCGCTCATCGGCCGCAATCCCGAGGTCCATGACAATCGGCTCGCCTATGCGGTAGGAAACTTTCCCATCCCTCAACGAAAGCTGTACCCGCACGCCGTTCGTTTGTCCGAACGAGGAGCTCACCATCAGGAAGAGAAATACGACGCCAGCCGCAAATTTCCATACTTGCATCCGGCACCTCCTACGCGTTATGTGCCCTTAGACGCCGCGCAATAGCTATTTGTTGCCAGGTCTCAACTATCTTGCCAGTTGTATCCGGATTCATCCCGTTGCTCCAGTAAAATTGCTCGGGCACTCAATCGAAGCCTGTTTTCCCTGCTGTCACGCAGTTGTACAGAATTGTAAAACCCCCCTAGAGCCCTTATTTCCGCAAGCGGAAGGCTCGTCTCGCGCGTCTAAGCACGGTGAATGAGCTCGCGGAAGGGAATGTAAATTCTCCGGACTCGCGCCCGAAATCTATTGTGGGCGACCGATTTATTGGAGTATGCTCCCCGACGCACTCCCCCGGATTCCACCGGGGCTTGGAACCGGCCCAGTTTTACAAAACCAACCCAAACAGAAACATCCGAATTCGTCCGGATGGCGTAGTAACAGTAGGAGTGGTTGAAGTCTGATGTCCAAACTCAACAGGAGGTAATTCGGGAAATGACCAAATCAAAGAAGGCTCTAGTAGCTGGTGCAGCACTTGCAGGCTTGCTTGCCGGTTCCAGCGCAACGATTCAAGCATCGAATCTTCTACCTGGCTTGAGAGCTGCCGCGCAGTCCGATCAGGCGCCAGCCGACAAGAAGGTGAAGGAAAAGCACGCTTGCAAGGGTCAGAATTCCTGTAAGGGCAAGGGTGGATGTAAATCGAGCGACAACGGTTGCAAAGGCAAGAACTCTTGCAAAGGCAAGGGCGGCTGCGCAACCGACGGTTCCAAGATGCCCGAATAAGAAGGCGCAAGCTTTCTCCTGTCCAGGGCCGGCTTGGGGCTTACCGGCCCTCGACATCCCCTTCGATTTACCGGAGTAGCGTATGCCTGCGAATCGCTTTAATAATTTTACGGACTATGGGATCGGAATTGGTCTGCGCGCCACGCATTACAATCACATCCTGACGCGCAAGCCGGTAGTGGACTGGTTCGAAATAATTTCCGAGAATTTCATGATCGATGGCGGCCGACCATTGCGCATCCTCGATCAAATTTTAGAGCAGTACAAAGTCGTGCAGCACGGCGTCTCGATGTACTTTGGTTCAGCGGAACGTCCGAACCGCGAGCATCTTCGCCGGCTGAAAGCTCTTGTGAAGCGTACGAATACGCCCTGGCTCTCGGACCACCTTTGCTGGGGAAGCGTGGATGGCCGCTACACGCACGATCTGCTGCCCATGCCGTACACCTTGGAAGCCGCGCGTATCACGGCGCAGAAGGTTCGCGAAGTCCGCGATTACCTGGAAGTCCCGGTGGTGGTGGAAAACGTGAGCAGCTACGCGGAATTCCATGTTTCCGAGATGACCGAGTGGGAATTTCTGAACGAAGTGGTGGAGCGCGCCGACTGCGGAATTCTTCTGGACGTAAACAATATTTACGTTTCGTCAAAAAATCACAATTTCGATCCCTTTACCTACCTCAACAGCGTGCCCCCCGAGCGCGTTGCGCAGATTCACATCGCTGGTCATTCAAAGTATCGGAAATATATTTTGGACACCCACGATCATCCGGTGATCGACCCGGTGTGGAAGTTGTACTCCCGCGCGATTGAACGCATTGGCCACACCGCAACGCTGCTGGAGTGGGACGACAGCATTCCATCATTTGACGAAGTTCACGACGAAGCTTTGAAAGCGAATAGATTCCTGGTCAGCGCGTCTTTGGCCACGGCCGTATGAAGCTGCTTGCTCTCCAACGTCGCATGGCCCGCGCGGTAATGACACCGTTAACGCCGTCGGAGCATATGCGTTCGGTTACGCCCGATGGACGCTCGATGCGCGCGGTGGCGTCTGAAATCATCAAGCCAAACGATCGCCTAACTTCTTTCGAGCGCCTGGAAATCTATAATCGACAGTATTGGTTTCGGATTCTGTCAGGATTCGCCGAGGATTTTCCCGGCCTTCGCAGCGTGCTGGGAGGAAATCGATTTGATCGTATGGCGAAGGCCTATCTTAGCGATTGCCCTTCGCAATCCTTCACTTTGCGCAATTTAGGAGCGCGCCTGGAAGGCTGGTTGAGGAAACATGCTCAGTGGGCGGGCACGCGGCAGTTGCTCGCTCTCGATATGGTACGGCTCGAATGGGCTGATATCGAAGCTTTCGATGGTCTGGCTGAGTCTCCGCTAAAACCGGAAGACCTTGCGGGCGCGAATCCAGCGAAGTTGCGTTTGCGCCTGCAGCCTTACATTCAGCTTCTGGATTTGCACTACCCGGTTGACGATCTGTTGTTGGAAGTTCGCAAAGTTGAGCAGGACACGGATTTCGCCAGCAATGCATTCAGCGAGCGCCATCATCGAAAACGGGTTTCTGCCGTCGCCCGATTGAAAACCGAGCCGATTTTTCTGGCGGTACATCGCATGGACGATTCGGTTTATTTTCGACGGTTGCAGGCGGAAGAGTTTGCCATTCTGCGCGTTCTTCGTGGAGGTAAACCGCTCAATACCGCGGTGGAATCCGCGTTGAAAAAGAGTTCGATTGCGACCGAAGAGCGGCCCGCTCAGGTGCAACACTGGTTTCAAACTTGGTCGGCGCTGGGTTGGTTTTGCCGCGTCGCCGATGATGTCGCAGAACGAAATTCAGCAGGGCAAACCACGCCGGGAGCAAAGGTTTCCATAAAATGAACGACGCAGCAAATCCAATTCTGCGGCTCTATAACGGCTTCGTACGAGTTGTTTCCAGCCTTCAATCACCGTTTTTGCTGGTGGTTCGGGTGTATTGGGGCTGGCAAATCTCGCAAAATGGATGGGGCAAACTTCACAACTTGCAGCATGTGACGCAATTCTTTGCGAGTCTTGGGCTGCCAGCGCCGGGATTTACGGCGGCGTTTGTCTCCAGTTTTGAGTTCACGGCTGGAATTTTGCTGGCCGTGGGATTGTTGTCGAGAATTGCCGCGTTGGGCCTGGTAATTGATATGACCATGGCGTATTTGACCTCGGATCGAGATTCTTTTTTCGCATTTTTTTCAAACCCGGGGAAATTTTACGGCGCCGATCCATTTATTTTTCTGTTCGTGGGCCTGCTCCTATTGATTTTCGGGCCGGGCAAAATCTCTCTCGATGCGCTCCTGAAGCGAATGATGGGAAAAGGCAAATATTCAGACTCCGCAGAGACCAGCTCCTCCGCGGCTTGATGCTCGCCAAAAAAGTTAGCGGTTTGGGCGAGGGAGGCAGGCCTGGCAGGCATGAAATCAAAAAAGCTTCGAGGCGCGTTTCTAGGTTCGGCAGTATTCTGCTTGTTCGCGGTAATTTCGGCGGGTTCCTTTCGAACTGACCAAATGACGTCGACCATCGTTATTGGAAATTCACGAATTGATGTGGCGGTGGAGAAGGGAACGCTGCAGGTATCGAAGGACGATTTGCTGAAGTGGGTGCAGTGGGCTGCGGAGTCCGTTAGCACCTATTACGGGCGTTTTCCGCTCCCTCATGTTTTGCTGCGCATCATCCCGACGGATGGAAAAGGTGTGCGCAACGGCCGCACGTTCGGAGAAAGAGGCGGATTCATCACCATTCACGTGGGGGCAAATTCCACCTTCGAAGATCTCGCAAATGATTGGATGCTCACGCACGAAATGGTTCACCTGGCATTTCCGTCGGTCGCCGACGAGCATCACTGGATCGAAGAGGGCATTGCAACCTACGTGGAACCGATCGCGCGCGTGCGAGCAAAACATCTGGACGCCACACAGATGTGGAGAGAGCTGATTCGCGACTTGCATCAGGGTCTTCCCGCGGCCGGAGATCGAGGGCTCGACAACACTCATACCTGGGGGCGCACCTATTGGGGCGGTGCACTCTACTGTTTTCTCGCCGATATTGATATCCACCGGCAAACTCAAAACAAGAAAGGGCTAGACGATGCGCTGCGGGGCATCCTGAACGCGGGAGGCGACATTCGCCAGGACTGGGAGCTTAGCAAGGCTCTCGATATCGGAGATCAAGCAGTTGGCGTGAAAGTTTTGCGGCCACTCTACGACAAGATGAAAGATCAGCCATACGATGTGGACCTTCCTGCGATATGGAAACAATTAGGCATCGAGCTCGAAGGCGGGAGAATTCATTTTGTGGATGACGCGCCCCTTTCAAAGACGCGCGAAGCGATTACCTATGGATCGGTTGCGGCCGGATCCAACCCTGTTTCCGCCCTGAGTGTCGTTGTGGGAGATAGGGCCATGAATTTCCCGCAGCGCTAACGAAGACGCGGCCGAAACCTTCAGAATTATAGATTGCTCGACCGCGCCAAGAAACCGAAAACAGCTTTTCACTTCGTTTTCATCACATACACCCCATCCCAATCGGCCTGCGGGGCTTCCTCTATGAATTCCTCGGCGCGTTCCAGGAAGGCCTGGGTCGGACCGTCGTCCGGATAGATGGTGAGAATTTGAGCGAATCTGTCAGCGGCTTCCTGCCAATCCTGGTTGCGGTATGCGGCCATGGCGTGATCGAATTGTTGCAGTAACGCTTCGTATTGGGGTCTTTCCGCCGCCACATCGAGCAATTCGTAAATATTTACAGGCTGGTTTTTTCCCTTCACTTTTATCTTGTCCAGTTCGCGGCAGACAAATTGGGAGGCAATCTCGCGGTAGGTCGCCTCGCTGATAACCAGCTTGGAGTGATACTGCTTGGTGATCCCTTCCAGGCGCGATGCAAGGTTTACGTTGTCGCCCATCACCGTCCATGCAAGACGCCGGTCCGAGCCCATATTCCCCACGTTGACGAGCCCGGTATTTAATCCAATTCCCACCGCAATCGGCGGACGTCCCTCGTTCCGCCATTTCAAATTCAATTTTTCCAGGCCTCGCACCATCTCCAGAGCGCAACTACAACTGCGGAAGGCGTGGTCTAGCTGGGGATAAGGCGATCCCCAGAAAGCCATGATGGCGTCACCAATGTATTTGTCCAGCGTGCCCTGATAAGAAAAAATAATTTCGGTCATGGCGCCGAAGTATTCATTCAACAAGTGTACGAGGTCGTCCGGCGATAGTCCTTCCGACAGCGTTGTAAAACTGCGGATATCGCTGAACATGATGGTCAGCTCTTTCATCTCGCCGCCAGGCCGAATGTACTTTTCCGGATCTTTCTCGATTAACTCGATCACCCCTGGCGACAAATACTGCGAGAAACTCTTTCGGATTTGCCGTTTGGCGCGCTCCTCGCGGATCATTCGAAAACTAGTGATGGCTGCATAGTTGGCTGCCAGGGTGCCGGCAGGAATGACAAAACTGAGCCACCTTCCGTGGCTGGCGAAACTGAAATAGACGAAGCACGCGAATGCCACCAGGGTGACGATCACCGTGATGGTGGAATAGAGCGGCGCGATACGGCTGAATACGAACCCGAAAACGAGACCAAAGATTAGAATAAAAGCTAGGTCCACTATTTCTTCGTCTGTTCCGCGGCTTAGAAATCCGCGGCCTTTTTCTCCGCTATGCAACAGATTGTCGATGATGTTTGCATGCACCTCCACGCCCATGTAGCCGGTGTCCTGCCAGGGAGTATTACGAACGTCACCGGTGGCCAGCGCTGTCGCGCCGACGAGTACGATCTTGTCACGGAAGGCCTCCGGTGGAGTGCTTCCTCGAATAACATCGGCCATGGAATAGTGCGGGTAGGTATTGTAGGGGCCGGTGTAATTGATCAGAGCGGTGCCGTTGCGCGAGGGCCGCAAAACATGTTCGCCGAGTTGAATTCGCTCCAAGCCATCTTCGGCGATATAGGCCACGATCTGCTGGTCGGGAATTTTTTCGTATTCGCGAATCACTTGCATGGGCAGCGAAGGAAAGAAATCCTTGTCCTGGTAGCGGATCATCAACAGAGCACGCCGCAGAGTGCCGTCTGCGTCGGGATTAATATTTAGAAAACCGTAGGACGCCGCTGATTCAGCAATCTTGCTGATGTTGGCTTCTACACCGGCGGCCACTGTTCCACCGTTTTGGATCCACGCGCTGCCCAGGTCAAAAGCTTTCCCGTTTTTCGACTTGACCGGCACAACTTGCGGAAAGGTTTGAGCCCATACGATGTTGAAATACTCCTCCGCTGATTTCGTTTCAGCAGATTTTGCTCGTTCCGGACTGAGAAATAGGTGGCCCAGGATTACGTCGCCGCCCTCCTTCAGTGCGGTTGCAAAATGGGCGTCCTGATCGGTAGAGACTTCCAGTTCTTTTACCTGCCTCAGGACATTTGGCGAGATGGACGCGCCGAGATTTTTCTGCAATTGCTCGAGTGTTTGCGGCCCCGAATTGCTTTCCGGAGTGGGGAACGATTCGTCAAACGCGATGATGCGCGCTCCGCCGGCATTTAGCCGTTCAACCAAAGCTGCATAGTTGCTTCGTGGAAGAGGAAAGGAATTGATTGTTTGGAGTGTTCTCTCGTCCATACCGACAATGACGATTCGCGGGTCATGCGGGCGCGCTCCGCGCAGACTGAACCTGGTATCCAGCGAGCTTTGTTCAATATTCTGGAGGAAAACAAAGCCTGCGCGATTGTCACCATTAATTCCAGAGAAAACAAAGAGCGTAAGTCCGCTCAGCGTAACCAGGAGGGCCAAGGCGATATCGATACGAACGAAGGGGAACTCTCTGAGTCGCGCCGCCCAGCGAGACCCGTGCTCTTCCTGAGGTGTCATAAATATCGCGACAGCAGATACCGTTCGCGGCTTTTACCGCTTCCGTTTGATTTTCACGGCCTGTGGTCTATCGAGTCTTGGCCGGATTGCCGTTCTGAGTTCCGCTGGTGCCGACACCGATACCCACACTTAGACCCACGGCGATAGCCGTGCCGATAATCACATTGCGCAGAACATGATTTTTGCCAACGTGAGTTGGAGGAGGCCCGTTCTCGGGAACATCCGTGGACAATTGGCTGCTCTGCACCACGGCTACGGGAGTTTGTGACGTTTGAAAACCGCCGGGAGGAATTACGGAGACGATTTCGACCATTTCGCCGGCGCTGACTACCATCGAATTTCCGCTCGAACTTGTTTGTCCCGAATTGTTCTGCGCCTGCGCGTTACCGATTGGAGTGACCGATACTTTTCCCTGGTAACAAATGACGGTGGTCTTGTTGGAAGCGTAGGCCACATAGAAGTCGGTACCGATCACGCCGATCACCGCATTAGGCGTAGTGACCTGGAATTTGCCTGCGGGCTGCGTGATCTTTACTACCTGGCTTCGCACTTTCCCGAAATTCATCTCGAGCGAAGTTTGTTGGGAAGCGCCGTCGTGCTGCACGATGCGAAGTTCGCTGTCGGAGCCCAAACTCAGAATGGAGCCATCATCCAATCCAGCGCGTACGCGGCCCGAATGCGTAGTCTTCAACACGTCATTCCATTGCAGGTCGTCTTTCACTTTCGCCGGCTGAGAATTGCGGGTAGCGGCCGGGATCATAGCGCTGATCTGTCCGGCGTGTTGCGCGCCGGTCTGTGGGCTGGCCAATACCGGTAGGGAACAGAGCAGCAAACAAAGCGGTCCCACCAAAATGCGTTTCAACAGATTCATTAGTTTTTCCCTGTTCGAAGCGAATTCGTATGTTCAATCTTCGCATCGGACTTATGAAAGTCAACGTGGGAACCTTCCGGATGTCGCTTATATGCTTACATCCGATACGCAACGTCCATCGCCGTTGTTTTTCCTAGCAGTGTGATTTGGATGCTGAGCTCGTGTTAGAGTCTGGTTCAGATCATGTTGGCATATCTTTGCGGTCCAATCGAATTCGCCGAGGACGGTGGCCGACTCTGGCGGCACAAACTCGCGCCGTTCTTGAGGCAACTGGGCCACCGCGTTTACGATCCGGCAGAAGACGAATTGAAAAACCTTACCGCGGAAGAAGCCGCCCATTTTCGTGAATGGAAGACGAATGACCTGGAACGCTTCCGCCGAACGGTGCGCAAAATCATCGCCTTCGACCTGGACCTGATCGAAAACAAAGCAGATTACGTAATCTGCTTCTGGCCTTCGGCAAACGCTCAAAGTGGAGGCACTCCAGCCGAACTAACGGTCGCTTATAGGAAAGGCATTCCAGTCTACCTGGTCACGCCGATTGCGCTGGAACAGGTAAGTGGGTGGATGCTTGCTTGCTCCGACCATTTATTCAAGTCCATAGAAGAATTAAAAGAATTTTTGGCGCTTAAGTTCTCGCGCGAAAAACAGACCCAACTTTGGAAATAGGTTCTGGCCGTTTCTTCAGAGCTCCGGCGCCCCGCTACTGTCCTCCAACCCATGCGTGGAAATATATTCGCCTAAGAATTCCGCGTCATCCAGGGAGAGAACTTCTCGCCGCTAAATCCTTATGC
Source organism: Binatus sp. (SeqCode) (assembly GCA_035602755.1). Lineage (GTDB taxonomy): Bacteria > Acidobacteriota > Terriglobia > Acidiferrales > UBA7541 > Palsa-295. The sequence continues at coordinate 74,249 of DATNLR010000127.1, forward strand.
TGATAGAATCCGCGCCGGATGGAAAAAATTATCATCGCCGTGGGCAGCGCGCGTCTTGTGAAGATGAATGCGGTGTCCGCGGCGCTGCGGTCCTTCGGCTCCTTCTTGAATGCCAGTGCGGAATTTGAAATTGAAGGGATCGATGTTCCGAGCGGCGTCCGCCATACTCCTCTGACGCGGGAAGACACCATGACTGGCGCGCGTCAGCGAGCGGAAGCCCTGCTGAACCTGGCGCGAGGGAAAAATGCGTCCTGGGAATACTTGGTAGGCCTGGAAGGCGGGCTTGACGTCGTTGGCGACAGTTCCGATCGATTAGTCTTTCTTGAGAATTGGGCCTATGTAGCAGATCGCAGCGGGCTAGGATTTTTCGGACAATCCGGAGCCGTGCCGCTGCCGGATGCGCTGGTTAGGTCGGTGGTGGATCAAGGTGTGGAATTATCGGTGGCCATCGATGCGTTTGCTGGCAGCCATGGAGTACGTGACGCGCAAGGAGCGTGGGGAATCCTGACGCACAACCTGATCACACGCCAAGACGCTTTTCAGGCTGCGGTCATCAATGCCTTCGCACCGTTCTTTAATAGCGAGATATATTCGCAGCACTTCAAGCGCAGCAGGGGGTAGCGTGGCGTGTAGTTCGCCACGACGAGATTCCCGTGCTAGCTGGATTCAGCGCGCTCAATTTACACCCGTGTATGTGCTAGCCTAAAGTCAGGAGAGCAAGCGTGGACATTGTAAAAGGGAACATGGGCTGGATCGAAGTTGTCGTGGGACCAATGTTCTCCGGCAAAAGCGAAGAGCTGATTCGGCGTTTGCGGCGTGCGGAGATTGCGAAACAGCGCGTTCAGATTTTTAAGCCGGTCATCGACCAACGCTACGCGAAGAACGGAATCGTCAGCCATTCCGGCCTGGAACTGGATTCAGAACTGGTGAAAACGGGCGAAGAGATTCTCACCAAGGTTGTGCCGCGCACCGAAGTGGTGGGAGTTGACGAAGCACAATTCCTGGGCGAGAGCGTGGTGGAAAGTTGCGTGAAACTCGCCGATCTGGGCAAACGAGTGATCGTGGCAGGTCTGGACACCGATTTTATGGGACGTCCATTCGAGCCCATGCCGCGCCTCCTGGCGGTAGCCGAAGAAATCACCAAGCTGCTGGCCATTTGTATGCGCTGCGGCAATCCTGCTGTGCATACGCAGCGGCTGGTTGCTTCTGAAGAGTTGATCGTGGTTGGCGCGGGCGGAATGTATGAAGCGCGCTGCCGCCGCTGCTTCGAACCGCTTTTGGCAGCGCAGAAAATAGAAGAAGAAAAAGGTCCCGCTCCGCCGAAAGTTCGCGCTGCGATCAGCTAGGTTTTCCAAGTTTTTTCGCGAGCTGCGAACGTATTTCCTCCGCGATTGCCCGGTGTTGCTTACCTCCCACGACTTCGAGCGCAGGCGGAGTTTGGTCTGCTAACTTCGATCTTTGCCGCAAGCGCTCGATTCGTTTATGGCTCGCCTGCCATTCTGCGTCTTCAAATTCCCCTCGACTGCGCGCCAAGCACAGACGTTCGAGCAAAGGTTTCACTAGTTTCCAATCGTGGCAGAGCAGCGCCATGTCACTGCCCGCTTGAAAAGTCAGTACTGCGGATTCCGCCGGCGTCCGGGTGTTCGCTATTGCTCCCATGGCTAAATCGTCAGCCAGAATCACTCCGTCGAATTTGGCGCCACGCAAAATACCGTTCAGCAACTTGCGTGACAAGCTTGCCGGAAACTCGGGATCAATTTCGGGAAGAAAAATGTGTGCGGTCATAATCATGGGGATCTTCGCGGATACAAGCGCCTCGAATGGGATGAGCTCGGCACTTTTCAGCCGCTTCAAGTCGCCGCGAAAAACCGCCGAGTCCAGGTGCGGATCGACGGTAGCGTCTCCATGGCCTGGAAAATGTTTCGCGCACGCCAGGACTCCTTCTTTGGCCAGCCCGCGCGCGAAAGCCAGGCCCAGGCGGGATACTTTCTCGGCCTCCGACCCGAAGCTGCGGACACGTGTTACCGGACTGTCCGGATGCATGTGCAAATCAAGCAGCGGTGCAAAATTCAAGTTACAACCTACGCTGTGCAACTCCCGTGCAAGCGCCCTGGCTTGCGTCTCGACCAGTTCTCCGTCGTCCAATTTTCCGAGATCTTCCGGCGACACCCACTGGGTGAAAGGTTCGGGCAGTGAAAATCGCGTGCCGCCCTCCTGATCGATTCCGATCAAGACCGCATGGCCTGCGGCACGTTTGATTTCACCTGTGAGCGCCCGCAATTCCGCGGGCCCGCTAAAATTTCTGGGGAAGAGAACCACGCCGCCCAGACCTTGGGCCAGAAGATCGCGCAATTCGCCCGTTATGTCACGGCCGTGGAAGCCTACAATTAATTTTTCGAGCACTTCGGCTGACACTTGCGCTGAAGTCATCGGCTCATCTGTTATGATGCGCGAGTTCTTTCGAACTCATCGTGTTTCGTTTCATGGTCACCGCATTCAGAGTAGCCGCCAAGGAGTTTTCAAACAAGATGCGTATTGAAGCGCGCGCTCCCACAAGAATTGATTTGGCTGGCGGCACGCTGGATATCTGGCCGCTATATTTATTTCATCAGCCCGCATTCACCTTAAATTGCGCGATCAACTTATACGCCTCCTGCACTCTGGAAACGCGCCGAAACAGTGAGTCCATCAGGCTGATTTCGCTCGATACAAATCAAAGCGAAGAATTTCCCTCCCTGCGCGCGCTGGCAGATTCCCGACCTTACCGCCTTCCTCTGCTGGCGCAATTTGCGAAACATTTTCGTTTCGCGCGAGGTTTGACGATTACCACAAATTCTCAGGCTCCGGCTGGCGCCGGTATTTCCGGGTCCAGTGCGTTGGCTGTCGCGCTTTCGGCTGCCTTTGACCGACTCACCAACTGGAGAGCAAGCCGCGTTGACTGGATCCACCTAAGTCGCGACATTGAATGCGTCGTTTTGGGTGTCACCACCGGGACGCAGGACCATTACCCGGCAGCCTTCGGCGGCGTTAGCCTGATTTCATACGGCCTCGGCGGCGAAAATCGCTCGGAGCTTGGCGCGGACGTTGACGAACTCGAAAAGCGATTGGTGGTCTGTTACACCGGCAAGCCGCGCCGGTCCGGGATCAACAATTGGAAAATCGTGAAAGCTCACATCGACGGCGACCGCCGGGTTTGGCGAAACCTCGAAGAAATTGCAAAGATCGCGCAAGAAATGCCCGCAAGCATCCGCGCCGGCAACTGGAAGGAAGCGGGGCGATTGTTGCGCGAGGAATGGAACTACCGCAGACGCAATCTGCCCACGATTTCGACGCCCACTATAGATCGTATCATTGCCCAAGCACGAAATGCCGGCGCGCTCGGCGGAAAAGTTTGCGGAGCCGGTGGTGGAGGTTGCGTCGCGCTGCTAATCGAGCCTGGCTCGCGGGCTCGCGTGGAAGAAGCCGCGACCTCAGCAGGTGGACAAGTGCTGCCTGTAGGAATCGACCGTCGCGGTGTGCGAGTACGGCTAGTACACTGAGATCTCCTGTTGTGCCTGGGCCGCTAGCCGGAATGCTCTTCCGCCGAGCCGCCACTCATCTGCAACCATCCAAGCTTGCCGCGAATCCATATTCATCTAATCGTCAAAATACAATAAAATAGGCTTGGAACGGGCATCCATGTACATTCGCTGCATTCTCGTAATCGTTGCTGCGATGGGTATCAGTGGTGACACTGCTGATGTCAATCGCTACCGCACGCCCGTGCTCCCTGATGCGCCGGACATTGCTACGGCGCCCACCTCCGTTCGCTCCCTGGACTTATTTGGTTCTGGAATGTTTATTTCCGTGGGGCCGCAAGCCGCCAACAAACAGGCTCCGCTCCAACCGCAATCTCGGTTGGAAATTATCCGCTACGTTTCCGGGGAGTTTGCCAAAACAGTGTCGCCGATTCCCGGAGGACGAAAGGGATTCAGAATTCCTGTGGGCGAGAAATTGAACCAGGTGGAGTTAAGGAGGGCGCTACACCACGAGGGCGCCGCGGTGAACGCGGGCGAAACGGTACAAGTCACTAGTGTGGAGTTCCGCACTAGGGAAATTGTCGTCCAAGTGAACGGCGGCGGAAAAAAGCATTTTAATGTTCGCGAACACCTTCAGGTCGGGATCGGAGGATCACAAGCCCCGGGAACGGCGCCCAGCGGCCCACAAGAGAAACCGGGCGCTACGCTGATCCTGGATTACGGCGGCCCGGTTCCGGATCTGAGCGCCGATGACGTGATGACCGCGTTGCAAGCGTTCTTGAGCTTTTCCAAAGAGCAATCGGCTGCGGTGAATTGGGTGGATACCTTGCCCGCTCAATTTAAGGACGCCATCAAGGATCAGAAGGCCGTCGTGGGCATGGATCACGAAATGGTGCTGGCGGCGCTCGGACGTCCGGATCACAAAGTTCGCGAGCGCGATCCGGACGGTGCCGAGACGGAGGATTGGATTTACGGGAATCCGCCGGCCAGGACAGTCTTCGTCACTTTTAATGGCGATAAGGTAATCCGCGTGAAAGAATACGAGTGACCGCGTTGACTTTTATCCCTCGGCACCCTAGCATCACCAGTCGGTAAGTACCTCGAGGACGCTTCGAGTTCGTCGTCCGCATTTCATTGCACGTGCCGGGAGGCCTCATGTCGATCAAGGTTGGAATTAACGGATTCGGGCGTATCGGACGCAACATTTTTCGCGCAGCGCTCGAAGATCCGTCTATTGAAATTGTAGCCGTCAATGACATTACCGACTCGAAAACGCTGGCCCATTTGCTCAAGTACGATTCGATTCTGGGCAACCTGCCCAATCAAGTTTCGCACACGGAAGACTCCATCGCCGTTGACGGAAAAAGCTTTAAAGTTTTCCGCGTGAAGGATCCCGCTGAGCTCGATTGGACGTCCGTGGGGGCCTCCATCGTTGTCGAATCTACCGGGCTTTTTACCACAGGCGTCGATGCGCGCAAACACATTCGCGGGTCGGTGAAGAAGGTAATCATTTCCGCGCCCGCCACCGACCCCGATGCCACTTTCGTTCTCGGCGTGAACGATAAATCCTACGACCCTGCGAAGCACCACGTGGTTTCCAACGCCTCCTGCACCACAAATTGTCTGGCTCCGGTTGCAAAAGTAATTCACGAAACTTTCGGCATCAACGTCGGCACTATGACCACGGTGCATTCTTATACCAACGACCAAAAACTCCTCGATTTGCCGCATCCGGATCTTCGCCGATCTCGAGCGGCCGCTCTTTCCATGATTCCCACCTCCACGGGAGCGGCCAAGGCGCTGCACCTGGTAATTCCGGAGCTTAAGGGAAAATTAGATGGCTATTCGCTGCGCGTGCCCACGCCCAACGTCAGCGTAGTGGACTTGACCGTAATGACGGATAAGCCCGCGACGGTGGAGTCGGTGAATTCGGCGCTGAAGAACGCAGCCAACGGTCCCATGAAAGGCATCCTCGCCTACACCGAGGAAGAACTAGTCTCCATCGATTTTCGCGGCAATCCTCATTCCTCGATCGTCGATTCTGGATACACGCGCGTGGTAGGTGGAAACTGTGTGAAAGTCTTAGCCTGGTACGACAACGAATGGGGCTACTCAAGCCGCTGCCGCGATCTGATCAAAATTCTAGCGGCCAAGCTGTAAGCCATTCAGGAGAACGCTCGATCCTCGGTCCGCGAACATGAATAAGCTTTCCATTCGCGATCTGGAACTAGGCCGCAAGCGTGTGTTCCTACGCGTGGATTTTAACGTCCCCATGGCCGGCGATAAGGTCGAAGACGACACACGCATTCGAGAAACGATTCCGACCTTGCGCTACGCCATTGATCGGGGCGCGAGGTTGGTCCTCGCTTCCCATTTGGGCCGTCCCAAAGGGAAAATAGACCCAAAATATACGCTCTCACCGGTAGCTAACCGCTTGCGCGAACTCCTCGGCAAGCCTGTCGCCTTCGCCTCCGATTGTGTGGGTGCGCAGGCCGAAACAAAAAGCAAGTCCTTGGGCGATGGGGATGTTCTGCTTCTTGAGAATGTGCGCTTCCATCCGCAAGAAGAGGCTAACGACCCGGAATTTTCTCGGCAACTCGCGCAATTGTGCGATGGGCTCTTTGTTTGCGATGCCTTCGGCTCCTCCCATCGCGCGCACGCTTCGGTAGTCGGCATAACCAAATTTGTTCGTCAGGCCGCCGCTGGTCTGCTGATGGAAAAGGAACTCACTTATCTCGGAAAAGCTATATCGAATCCCGATCGTCCATTCGTTGCCATTCTAGGGGGAGCAAAAGTTTCCGACAAAATTGAAGTGGTGCAAAATTTGATGAAGCTGGCAGACACTCTCCTGATTGGCGGAGCCATGGCCTACACTTTCCTCAAATCGCAAGGGCTACCAATCGGGAAGTCGCTGGTCGAAAACGATAAGCTGGATCTTGCTCGCGGCCTGCTGGAGGACGCTCGGCGTCGCAATTTCCGTTTTTTGCTTCCCGTAGATCACGTGCTTGCGGAGTCGCCAAATTCGACGGAAACAAGCATCGTTGATATCGCGCAAACGCCGGAGAATAGGATGGGCCTCGACATCGGCCCTAAGACGATCGCCTTGTTCAGCGAGCAAATTAAGAGTGCTCGCACGATTGTATGGAACGGCCCGCTAGGAATTTTCGAGAAGCCCGCGTTCGCTCAGGGTACTTTAGCGATTGCCCGCGCGGTAGCGGCGGCTTCCTTGGCGGGCGCAACTTCGATTGTCGGTGGGGGCGATTCGGTAGCGGCAATTGAACAATCCGGCGTAGCCTCAAAAATCTCCCACATTTCAACCGGCGGCGGCGCTTCGCTCGAATTTCTAGCCGGAGAAAAGCTTCCGGGCGTTGAAGCGCTTACAAATAAATCCGGAAGCCAAAAGGATTTCTAATTGTCTCGCCGCCCTGTAATCGCCGGGAATTGGAAGATGTACAAGACTCGGGCAGACACCCGGCAATTTTTCGAAACATTTAAACCACTGGTGGCCGCCTCGCATCACTGCGACATCGTCATTGCGCCGCCTTTCACCGCGCTCTCCACTGCGGTCGAGGCTGCCGCTGGCACCGCCGTCGCTATAGCGGCGCAGAATGCTCACTGGGAACGCGAAGGCGCCTTCACCGGCGAAGTTTCCATGCCCATGCTGGTGGAAACTGGCTGTCGTGGCGTCATCATCGGACATTCCGAGCGCCGCCAGTATTTCGGCGAGACGGACGAGTCTGTGAATCGCAAACTCAAGGCCGCGCTTCAGGCTGGGCTTGCCCCTATTGTGTGTGTGGGAGAACTGGCCGCAGAACGCGACGCCAATCTGACTCAGGCTGTATTAAAGCGCCAATTTGAAGGCGGTTTTGCCGCGTTGACCGATGTGGAGTTCTCGCGTATCCTTTTAGCTTACGAACCGGTATGGGCCATCGGCACGGGGCGAACAGCTACGCCGGAAATCGCGGCAAGCGCCCACGGTTTCCTACGCGAGTTAGCCAGGAAGCGATTTTCGCCGGAATCTGCCTCCGCACTTCGTATCCTCTACGGTGGTAGCGTCAAGCCCGACAATATAAAAGGGTTGATGGCGCAAGAGGAAATCGATGGTGCGCTGGTAGGCGGAGCGAGTCTGGACGCGAAGTCGTTCTCCGCAATCGTGAATTTTTAGCGCCGACTGTCGGTGGGAATCGAGCGGCGGCAATAATGGAGTTCTGAATGTCGTCTTGGACAAAGTGGGGATTATCCTTACTGGTGGCAATCGCCCTGATTTGGGTGGGTTGGCGAATGACGTTTATTTTAGTAACGCTGCACGTGGCCGTCTGTTTCGTGCTGGTAATCGTCATCATGTTGCAAAGTGGTTCGGCTGCTGATTTGGCCGGAGCTTTCGGCGGCGCCGGTAGCCAAACTGCCTTCGGTCCTCGCGGCGCGGCGACTTTTCTGTCTCGCGCCACCACCTGGTGCGCGATCGTATTCATGATGACCTCGCTCACCTTGTCGGTGAAGCGCGCTCCGTCGGAAGCGGCGGGCGTCCATTCAATTATGGAGGACACGCAGCACCCAGCATCGAAGCCAGACAAGCCTGCTGTTCCTAGTGGCGGACAGATTCCGTTGGTTCCGCCGGCTCCGCCGACGGCACCGAAGAAGTAACAGAGTGGTTTAGATTTTAGGAAGTAGCCCCCATTGCGGCTGTGGCGGAATTGGCAGACGCACCAGCTTGAGGGGCTGGCGGTCGCAAGACCGTGGTGGTTCGAATCCACTCAGCCGCACCAACACTTAAACCCAAGCGTAGGCACCGCTTTGCGATTCCCCCACCTTAGCCGGATCTGGCTTGTCGGAAAAAATATCGCTGTTGGTATGGAAGGATAATACTGCTATTCCCAGAAGTCGTCGCGGTCCAGAAGCTCCACTCCGATTTGCCTCCGTCCGTCACCGTCATATCGACAGTAAACTACGCGCGCTTGTGCCCGGCTGCCTTTGTCTCTTCGGCATAGAACCACTCTGCCGCCAGCTTCGACTGCGTGCCGGCAAACCAACCCGGCGCCATGTCGGCTGGTGGTTACGGTCCAGGTTTCTTCTTCCCATGTGCGCGCGGGATCTTCGCGCCGAAGCCAGACCGGTACGGAAGCAGTGAGCCGCGGACTGCGTCGGATCCGCTTGCTTAATTCCGATGCGCGAAGAAGAAACTCGAGTAGTTGGGTCTTCGTTTCTTCGTCAACATTTGGAGGACCGTCGGAAATTCGCCGCGCTTGTTCCACGCTCGAATTCAAAAATTTCCGGAAGGACTCGATTTCAGAATCAGCGGGTTGGCTTTTCAATCGCTCATTACGTGCTTCCAGTTCTTGAAAGCAAGCGGCCAGGAAGTGTTCGGTGCAAAGGCGCTTGGCGTCGAAATCCGCGGCGGCCGGTTCTCCGCACGAGCCGGAACTGCAAACGGCGTCCTTCATTGTTTGTGGCACGTTGTGTGATTCTATTTGATTTTCCACGGTACGCCCCAGCAATCTAACAGATTCATCTTACTTCTCTTTCGGCGCTTTACCCATTCCCTTGGCAAGCTCTGAAATCGCGCCACCCACAAACTCCAGATGGCTGCGACTGTAGGTGGCCAATTCACTCGCAAAGTGCTGGGAAGTCTCAGCTGCTTTCTCTTTCAGCGAACCGAGCGCCTGGTGCAAAATAGGCTGAAACGCCTCGCGGTAGTGGCGTTCCGCCTCAGCCGAGTACTTCTGGCCCGAAGCGCGAAGATTGTTCAGCGCGAGCTCGGTGGCCTGTTTGCTCTGAGCTTCTAATTCTTTTTTGGCAGCCTCGAGCTTTTCCCGAATTGCGGTCTCGAACTGTTTTTCAAAACGCGCGTAGATTTCCTCGATTCGCGTCGCTGATTTTTCCAGCGATCGCTCGACTGCTTTTTCCAGCTCGCCCTTTTGCCTGGCCAGGTCGGATGTCACTTTCAGCGCGTTATCAATGCTGGGCGCCATCTGTTCTTTCATGCGCGCCACGATTCGGGCCACCCCTTCTTTTCGAGACGCTTCGATCACTCCCTGCACGCGCTCGGTCGCTTTTGCAGCCAGTCCCAATGAAGTATCTTCGAGTTCGCGCGTGCGCTGTTCCACTCGTTCCAACGCTTGTTGCACGTCGGTTTCCAGTTTTTTCTTCCACTGGCCGTAAAGAATCCGAGCGCTTTCTTGGCTGGCCTTATTTAATTGTTTGATGGATTGTTCGATCCATGGTCCTGCCTGCGAAGCGCTCGTTTCCGATAGCACTTGTTGGGCCTCTTCGCGAAGTGTTGCGCGCAGTTCAACCAGCATCGATGCGGCTTTCTCGCGAACCGAAGACGCTGCGGCTTCGGCCAACATGCCTTCCATCTGCTGCTGGAATTCGCTCATTAACTGGCCAACCGGCCTGGCGGAAGATGGCGCCGAGGCTGGCAATTCAACCTGTCGCACGCCGCTAGTTTTTCCGCGCTTGTCTTCCACTAGGATACCGATCGATTCCGGCCTTGGCACGGCAAAGGGCTTCGGCTTCGAGGTATCCATTTCCAGGTTACGAGGTCCACTAAAAGGCAGCCAATCCTGGGGAGGAGAATCGAGGCCCCAAATATTCCCGGGGGTTTCCAGTTCCACCGCCGTCTGAAAGAGCCCGGCGGGATCCTTCGGGCGATCGACCCACTTCACGCGCCCGCGCGCCGAAATTGACGCAGAATTTGGTTTTGGATTTTTTAGCTCAAGAACGACCAAGGCGTTCGTCAACACCTGGTGCTTGGAAAGATATTTGAAGCCGTGGCAGCTGATCGCTACAGTGGACACTTCTTCACTGTAAGGGCCGCGAAAGGAATCCACTCCTTCCACTTTCAGAGGAATGGCGTGTTGTACGCGCGTGCTGCGCCGCGCTGGCCGGAAGGCAGCCGAGCTATTAGACATATTCGTCTCTCAGTACTGGGAAACTTAGGATAAGTCAGCCAGCAGAGATTGGCGGGCAAATCCACGGTGGAATTTTCTAAGAGTTACTACCGGCGTAGTCGGCGGGGCTGGCGCGCGAATTTAACGCCCTAACGAACCTGCGCTATGATGGTAAGTGATCGCGTGCAAGCAGCCAGTTACACCTAAAAAGGGTCATTTTCTTGGCTATCGGCATCCTGAAAGCTCTTCTAGAACAGCACTCGGATTCGCAGAAACTTGATTGGGAAATCGAACAGGCCACTGTCCCGCGGCGCATATTCTTGTTATCGCCGGTCAACGCCGCCGGCGTCCGCGCGAAAATGATGATCAGTGAAAAAGCAGAATTTCAACTGGCGGTACAGTTGCGCGAGCAGGGCCTGCCTCTGGGCGAGGTATTCAGCTTCATCAGCGGTCTGTATTTTCGAGGAAAGATGGCTTATGCCAACGCCTTCGGCGGGGCTTCGTCGTTAACTCCGAGCGCCTACGTCATTGTGGCCGGACGGGGGCTGATTCCGCCGCACACGATCGTCAGGCAAGAAGATTTGAAAAAGCTTTCCGCAGTTCCAATAGACCACCGTGTCGCACGGTTTCGCGAGCCCCTTGAACGCGATGCCCGCGCGCTTCTCAAGATACTGGGTCCCCATGGCGAGGTTATTCTTCTGGGAAGCATCGCAACGCCGAAATACGTAGAACCGTTGCTGGGAGTTTTCGGCGAACGCCTGCTGTTTCCGTCGGAGTTTGTAGGGCGCGGAGATATGAGCCGTGGTGGTTTGATGCTGAGGTGCGCTCGCGAAAACGTGCAACTAACCTACGTGCCGGTTGCAACCGCGCAGCGTCACGGCCCCAGAGCGCCAAAACTGCCCAAGCCCACGCGCCGCAAGGTGCGTGGTTGAGTTTCACTTTGCGTTTACGACTGGATTTAACGGCGTTTTAGCGGGTTCCGATGGCACGCCTCGGAATCCTTCTCTCACAATCACTCTTGATATTCGGCACCGCTTGTATATGATGCCGTTGGAAAATTAGAACGCAATTCCATCGAGCGCTTCCTGCGCACGGTGCCATGGGAGCAATAGCGATGCGACTCAGCAATCGCAACAGTGAGAGCGGTTCCGCCGCGACAGCGGGCCTGCTGTCGCTACTGATAGTGTTTATGGTCGGCGTCACCGTTTACATTTTTGTCGCAAAACTGTACCCGCCGCCTGCAACCATAACGGCCGTGGGTCAGTTGGTCGATCATCAGTACTTCCTCACCCTGTGCGTCACGGGCACCGTTTTTATTCTTTCTCAGCTGGGACTTGCGTACGCCATCTGGCGCTTCCGCGATCGCGGACAACAAGCGCATTTCACGCGCGGCAATAACACCTTGGAGATGATCTGGACTACGGCCACCATCATTCTTTTCCTGGGCCTCGGTTTGATGGGGCGCAAAGCCTGGGCCGAAGTGCGGTTCACTCCCGCGGAGCCGGATGCGGTGCGGGTGGAAGTTACCACCAACCAATTCGTGTTCAATTTCCGCTATCCCGGACCGGACGGCAAATTCGGCAGGCTCGATCCAAAACAAGTGAGTGCTTCCACTGGAAACCCACTTGGCGTTGACGAAAATGATCCCGCCGGAAAAGACGACATCGTGATGCCCACGCTCACCGTCCCGGTGGATCACCAGGTCGAGTTGCTCATCCGTTCCCAGGACGTGATTCACAATTTTTACGTCCGCGAGTTGCGGCTTCAGCAGGACTCGGTTCCGGGGATGATAATTCCGATCCATTTCACCGCAAACCAAACGGGCCATTACGAAATCATGTGCACCCAGCTTTGCGGGCTGGGGCATTACCGCATGCGAAGTTTTCTTGACGTCGTATCGGAAGCCGACTACCAGAATTTCCTGAAGCAACAACAACAGGGCGCCGCCCAGTGAACCCGATCCATATGTCAGGAGGCCATGCATGAGTTCGCACGCCCACACCGGGCACGCGGTTGTAGTAGAACCCAGCGGGTTTATTCGCAAATATATTTTCAGCGTCGATCACAAAGTTATCGGGATTCAATATTTCCTTCTCGCTCTCACCGCTGTGTGCGTGGGAATCGTTCTCTCGCTCTTGATGCGTTTTCACCTGGTCTATCCGGGAGCGCATCTCCCCTTTGTTAGCGGCGGAATACTCACTCCTGAACAATATCTCGCACTGGTTACCATGCACGGCACGATCATGGTGTTTTTCGTTTTAACCACGGCTCCTCAAGGCGGCTTCGGAAACTATTTTCTGCCCATTCAGATTGGCGCTCCGGACATGGCCTTCCCGCGCCTGAACATGCTGTCCTTCTGGGTCACCTTTCTCGCATTCGTCGCGATTCTTGCCGCGTTTGTGGTTCCCGGCGGCGCTCCCATCAGCGGTTGGACGGGCTACACACCGCTTAGCGGCATGGGCGAAGTCACCGGGCCCGGCGAAGGCTGGGGCCAGACCCTGTGGATCATCAGCATTTCGCTGTTTTGCCTGGCGTCTCTGTTGGGCGCTCTGAACTTTATCGCCACCACGATTGATCTGCGCGCTCCGGGCATGACTCTTTTTCGCATGCCGCTCACCGTATGGGGTTGGTTTGTCACCGCGATTCTCGGCTTGCTCGCTTTCGGAGTGCTGCTGGCTGGCGGAATTCTGCTCCTTCTTGACCGTTCGGCTGGAACAAGTTTCTTCCTTCCCGCCGGCCTGGTTGTAAACGATCAGTTGCAGCCTCACAGCGGCGGCTCTCCGCTACTCTGGCAGCACCTTTTCTGGTTTTTCGGACATCCCGAGGTTTACATCGCCATATTGCCCGGTATGGGAGTGGCCTCACATATGCTGTCCACTTTTTCGCGGAAACCTGTGTTCGGGTATCGCGCGATGGCTATGGCGATTTGCGCCATTGGCTTCCTGGGCTTCATGGTTTGGGGCCATCACATGTTCTTGAGCGGCATGAGCCCTTATTCAGGCTTTACATTTTCCGTGCTGACCATGTCCATCGGCGTTCCTTCCGCCATTAAGACCTTCAACTGGATTGGAACGCTGTGGGGCGGCAAAATTCAGTTCAAATCGCCCATGCTGTTTGCACTTGGCTTCGTTTCCCTTTTTGTCAGCGGCGGACTTTCCGGCTTGTTCCTGGCGCAACCGGCGGTGGACAATATGCTTCACGCCACCTACTACGTTGTAGCGCACTTTCATTTAGTGATGGGGGTGGCGGCCATTTTCGGAATTTTTGCCGCCACCTATTTCTGGTTCCCAAAAATGTTTGGTCGCATGATGAGCGAACCATTGGGCAAGCTGCACTTCTGGTTCACCTTTATAGGAACCTATTGCATTTTCATGCCTATGCATTTTGTGGGAATCGCGGGCGGCATTCGACGCTATGCTGATTCGACCGGCACAACTTACGCAGCCGTTCTTCAGCCGCTGCATATGTTCATGACCTACGCGGCGTTTATCACCGGAGCTGCTCAACTGATCTTTCTTTTCAATTTTTTCTGGAGCCTGAAACACGGCGCCATCGCAGGCAAGAATCCCTGGAATGCCACCACACTGGAATGGATCACGGACTCGCCGCCTCCCATCGACAATTTCGGCGGCCATTATCCCAGCGTGTATCGCGGTCCGTATGAGTTCAGCGTTCCCGGTTATAAGCAGGATTTTATTCCGCAGAATCTGACGCCGGAGGAAGCGGCGCTGCTAAAATTGAAATAGCCGCGAGACGCAGGAGTTTTTTATGCCAGGCAGCACAGTTACCGAAGAAGTCGAGCTCATCGGTACCGGAAAAGGCGGTGGCGGAGATTCGTCCCGCGACGACGGTGGCTCCGGTGGAGGCGGCGACGAGTGGAAAGGTTCCTCCGGCTCCGCTCGCGTCCCGCAGCGCGCTTACGTTACCGGAATGGTCATCGCGCTCAGCGGCATTCTCATGTTTTTCATGGCCCTCGTGAGCGCCTACATTGTCCGCAAGGACATGCCCAACAGCGCCTGGGTCCAGCTCAACGTCCCGCGCATCCTTTGGCTGAACACGCTGATTCTGATTGCTAGCAGCTTCACCCTCGCCCGTTCCCGCAGTCGCTTTCTGGGAAACGACGAGGCCGGCTTTCGTCACTGGTGGGGAGTCACCACCATCCTCGGAATTTTCTTTTTGATCGGTCAAGTAATCGCCTGGCGCCAACTGGCCGCCGCCGGACTTTTTCTGGCGACCAATCCAGCCAGCAGCTTTTTCTACGTTTTCACAGCCGCGCACGGCCTGCACCTTTTGGGCGGCGTTCTGGCACTGCTTCTGGTCGCTTTCAGGCCAACTCACAACCTCACACGCGGCACGGCGACTGAAATCGTTTCGATGTACTGGCACTTTATGGACGGACTTTGGGTTTTTTTGTTCTTACTCCTCCTTCTGGGACGGTGAAAAGTGAGTGACACTGAATTTGAAGGCATCGTGGAGTCACCTTGGTCGGGCGGCGCCTCTCCCTTCGCCATCAACTCCAAAAAGTTGGGGATGTGGCTCTTCATCGTTTCCGATTCACTCACCTTTTCGGCCTTGCTGATCAGTTACGCCTACGTCCGTCTTGAAACCCCTAACTGGCCCAGGCCGTTTGAGATTTGGCCGGCCATCGCGAAATCGTCGCTCATGACCTTCGTTTTGCTCTCCAGTAGCTTGACTATGGTTTTGGGCGTGAATGCCGCCTTCCAGGGCGACCGCAAGAAAACCGTACGCTACCTGATTGCCACCATCATTTGCGGAATTGCTTTCGTGCTGATCCACGCCACGGAATGGGTCACGCTGTTCGGTGAAGGTGTGACGCCTTGGGGAAATCCCTGGGGCGTGCCGTTGTTTGGCGGCACGTTTTTTGGCCTCACCGGCCTGCACATGCTGCACGTAACGATCGGCGTGGTGTATCTCGCAATCATGGCCTGGGGTTTTGGCAAAGGGAAGTACACCGCCGAGCATGTGGAAGTGAGCGGTCTGTACTGGCATTTCGTGGACTTAGTCTGGATGTTCATTTTCCCCATGGTCTATTTGTTGAGCGTGAATCCCAAGTAGCCAGGAGAGCACTGCCTAATGAGCGCGCACGGACACGCCGAACTTACGCACGAGCATTCCGTAGGCACCACCAAACTTTTTGCCACAGTTTGGGTGTGGTTGCTGCTGTTGACGGCCTTGGAAGTTTTTCTCGCGTACGAGAGACTCGAGGTCCATCTAATGATCACGATTCTGGTCGGCCTTTCACTCATCAAGGCCGCGTTGATCATGTCCTACTTCATGCACTTGCGATTTGAGCGCTTGGGACTATTTCTACTCCTGGTCCCAGCCATGGTATTCTGCATTTGCATGATGCTGATCATGTTCTTCCCGGACAGCATTCGGCTGATGAACCTGCGGCCACATTAGTCAGCGGCCTTGTTGCGGGATCTATTTTTGTCTTGTTGACGGACATATGAAGAGCTGCCTGACCATTCGATTGGCGATTGTTCTGGTACTGGCCTCGCTAACGCTGCGTGTCTCGCTCGCGCCTTCGGCCTTGGCGCAAGGCTGCGCCATGTGCTACCAGAATGCTTCGGCCACCGGCGCGCAGGGAAGTCAGGCGCTTCGTCATGGCATCCTGATTCTCTTGTTTCCCACGCTGACCGTCTTTAGCGGTATCTTCGGCCTGATGTACCGCCGCCGGAACGTCGCGCGCTGAGCGCGCGATGTTTGCCGACCGCACGAACTGGAATTTAAAATCCAATCGTCTCAGTGAAGCTCTGGCCAAGCATCGTGCTGCCGATAAGCCCCTGCTCGATTTGACAGTTTCCAATCCCACCAGATGTGGTTTTGTGTACGATCGAGGAAGCATCCTACGATCTCTGGCAAATCCAGATTCGCTTTCTTATGAACCCGATCCCAAGGGTTTGCTCGCCGCTCGTCAAGCAGTGGCCGAATATTACTTGGCCCATGATTCCGTGGTCCCGGTTGAGAATATAATTCTCACCACCAGCACGAGCGAAGCCTACTCATTCGTGTTCCGAATTCTTTGCAATCCCGGCGACGAACTTCTGATCCCGGAGCCAAGTTATCCTCTTTTCAGTTTTCTCGCGGACATCAACGACGCAAAACTTGTTGGCTATCCGCTCCTGTACGACCACGGTTGGCAGATCGACTTTCACGCTCTCCAGTGCGCCATAACACCGCGTACTCGCGGAATCATCGTCGTCCATCCCAATAACCCCACGGGACATTTTTGCAAAGCTGACGAAATGAGAAAATTGAACGAAATTTGCGGGTCTCGCCAGATCGCTATCATCGCCGACGAAGTCTTTCTGGATTTCCCTTTCCGTGCCAGGCGGCCTTCCAGTTTCTCCGCGAACGCTGCCAGTCTTACATTCACGCTCAGCGGACTTTCCAAGATTGCTGGTCTTCCGCAAATGAAAGCCGCCTGGCTAGTCACCAGCGGTCCGGAGGAATTAAAGGCCCAGGCGCTTTCCCGTCTCGAAGTGATCGCCGATACGTTGCTATCGATGAACACGCTTGTACAGCTTGCTATTCCCGGTTTTCTGGAACTTCGCCACGGATTTCAAAATCAGTTGCTGACGCGCGTACGCAAGAATCTGGCAAAGCTCGACGCACAGCTGGCGGCACAGAGTTCCTGCTCCCGATTGGAATTAGAGGGAGGTTGGTACGCCATACTTCGTGTTCCGGTTACCCGCTCGGACGGAGACTTAGCTATCGAGGTTTTAAATACCCAAGAAATCTACGTTCATCCCGGCCACTTCTATGACTTTCCGACAGAGGGCCATTTAATTGTCAGCTTGATCGTGCCGGAACATGATTTCCAGGAGGGAATCAAGCGCTTGCTGTCGCTGTTCTAGAACTCTACGCGTTGCGTTCGGGTCCAAGCGGTCCCACTGACACGGCTACTGCTTGACTACGTTCACGTAATACAGGTCAGTGGGGACGTCGAAATCTTCCTTCTTGAGTGAGGTCGACATGGTGTTCCACTCCGTGGTGGCCTCGATGATCTGCCAGTCATCTTTTTTCCCCACGCGAATTGGCATGCTGAAACCTGCCTGGTCCACTTGCCAGCGATAGGAAACCGTGCGCGCCGATTCGTCAAACTTCAACTCGAGTGTAGGGATGGCTGTGTGTCGAAGGTATTGATTGAAGATTGGTGTCAGGTCCATGCCCGAGTGTTGATTGAAGTAGGCCACGACATCCTCGGTCATAATGTGCGCCCCGCAGGATGTCGGCTGGCGTCGGAGTTTGCGCGGTCGGCACCTGCGCCGTAGGAGATGGCGAAGTCGCGGGGGCGGTTTGCGCGAAAGTCGAAGAGGGAAGAAAAAAGATAAAAATACAAAAGCGAGAAAGCGGTGGCGCGAGACTTGTCGGCGCATAGTAGAGTCCCCGATTGGCCGGTAGTTCGAATTCATTTCCGCAATTGGAATATTAGCGCAAGCGCCCTGGTGGGTCGGCCGTTTCAGGTGTTTCCAGATTCAATTCTGGCCCTTCATGGTCTTGGAGTTTAGAGGGAGGAAGCTGAGGAATTCCAACTCCGCGGTTCATTTCAAGATGTTCCTTGGCGCAACGTGGGCAATATCCCTTCCCGGTTTCTTCTTCGCGCTGGCTGGCCAGCTCGTAGCATTCGCAAATACAGTCGCAATACCCAGTGGTCGAAGCAGTTTTGATCGGAACCAATCCCATCTGAATTCCTCCGTCGCAGGATACTACCCGGTAGCGTTAGGGGACGCAAGGCAGGAGCATCGCGCGTGGTGAAACTCTAAACGTGTTCGAGTTGTGCAAGCCGGAACGGATCGCCAACCTTGTCATGCAGTTCCAGCCAAACGCTGTCGGCTTGAGACAAAAATACTTCTACGACTCGCGGATCGAACTGTCGCCCGGAATATCTGCGAATTTCTTCGCGCGCCACAGAGATAGGCATAGCCTTACGATACGGACGATCCGAAATCATGGCATCCAGAGTGTCGGCCACTGCGAATATCCTAGCGCCTAGAGGGATCTGTTCCCCTTTCAGGCCGCGGGGATATCCCGAACCATCGAAGCATTCCTGGTGCGTCAACACGATCTCGGCGGCGTCTTTTAGAAAAGGAATTCGCTTCAGCACCGCAAATCCGATCCCGCAGTGCGTACGCATGATCTCGCGTTCTTCAGCCGTTAAAGGTCCCGGTTTTCGCAGAATGCTATCGGGAATGCCCATCTTTCCGATGTCATGCAAAAATGCGCCGCGCGCGATGTGCCGCATCAGCCCCTTGTCCACGCCCATAAGCTTGGCCATGGTTATAGTAAAGGCAGTCACGCGCTGGCAGTGGCCCTCGGTTTCCGCATCCTTGGCGTCCAACGCTCCGCCCAAGGCCTCCAGCGTGTAGTCGTAAGATTGCTCAAGGTCTTGCAGAGCAATGGAGAGTTGCTGCGTGCGCTCCGCCACTAAGTGTTCGAGATCACTTTGGTAGGTCCGATTTTCCAGCACCAGCTGGCGATGTTCCAACGCGCGTCGCACACTCAGGTGCAGCTGATCCTTCTCAAACGGTTTTAGGATATAGTCGTAGGCTCCCGCGCGAATCGCTTCCAAGGCGATGGAGATGTCGTGCATCGCTGTAACCATAATCACCGGCACATCCGGGTCCTGCGTGCGCAACTCCGAAAGTAAACGGATGCCATCCATTTCGGGCATCACGATATCGCTTAAAACCAAATCAAACGAATCATTGCCAAAGGTTTCCAGCGCAACCAGCCCATTCGGACACACCGTGCAGCAATAGCCCTGCGCATCCAGCAGCGTCGACACTACTTCTCGAATCGCTTCTTCGTCATCCACCACCAGGATTTTTTCTCGTTCCACGGCCCACTCCGCGATGTATCGGTCTTAAGTATAATCCACGCCAAATCTCGTCCCGCTTGACTTGTTATGGCAGAGTGCTAGTTTGCGCAATGCCTTAACCAGAACCTGTTACAGGCGATTTAACTATTCGCCTCAGGAAGCTCCAGTTGTTCCATGGCGTTTTCTGCCTCGGCCGAAAGATTCGCGACCAAATTCGTGAGACGTATCAGAGGGCCCAGGGAGACCGGCTTCCCGGCGGCCATCCAGCCCGAGAGCAAGCGATAGGAGAGGCGAAAACGGAATCTGAGCCAGGTGCGAAATACCTGGTTACGTCTTGAAAGATTCGGAGTGAGCGACGCGACCACCCCGGCGAACTGTTCGGTGCGCGCAAAATCCGCAGCCACACCCCGCAAAAAGCGCGCCACGATCTGTCGTCGCTCTTCCCGCCACATGTGCTCAACCTCCTCCGATGTATTGCGGCGCACATAACGAGTGTCAGTGGAGGCCAAAGATTGCCGCAACTGAGGCAGGTGTTGAGAATGCAAGGGAAGCAAGTTTTCTATCTTGGTTTCGAAAGCAGTCGATATTTCCTCCGCTAAAGGTTTGCCTAGAAAGCGCAGCAATCCGATCAGCATGCCGGCTAGAGCTACTGCGCCGAGAAGCAGCAATGTATTCACGCGCTAGCCACCCATGTTGCGGGCCTTTTGCATCGAAAGCCTGGCGCAAGAACCGCAGGAAGCGATCAGGAGTTCGATTATCCGCGCATGCGACGAATCATTAAACTGTTAAATGCTCCATTATTTACCGAATGGATGTTGACTCGCAAGCTACACAGACGATACTATCGGTCGCGGGTCAACGGAGTTGCTGTGGAGTCACTCGAGCGTTTTGCGCAAAATCGGCGCATCATTGAACACTTTGCCCTGCACTGGCTAGTCGACGTCCCTACCGATCTGGCGCGCCTCAATCAGGTCGCCAGCCTTTGTAACGTTTCTACCGGTACTTACTATCACCCAGGCTTGCGCGGAGCCTTTTCCGATCCGGCTATCCACCAGGCTTTGCAGTATTGTCATGAAGAGCTCTTTGATAAGGTTTTGGAGAAAACGCTCGAGGAGCAGGAAGCGGACCTGCGCCAGATGTTTTGTAACATCGCCGCGCCCGCTTTCGAAATTGCCAGCCGATGGCTGGAACTTGAATACTTCCGGATGTGGGTTCCCATGGGCACTCCTGCCTACCTTCGCGAGTTGTTCTGCTCCAATCTCCGCGTCATCCTCAACTCCATCGTTGCTGAACGCTCGATGGTTTCCACCGCCGCTTAAGCTTTCTTGATCCTGCAGCCTCGATGCCTTGAGCTCCGGCCTAAGAACCGTCCGGAAAACCTGTTATTCTGGATTGTCATCCAAGTTTCTGTATCTTGTGCCGGAGGTGAATATTGAAGCAGTTCGGTATTTTAATTCTGGTGATCTGCTGCGGACTTTTTGCTGCTGCTCAGCAGCCTCCTAGCGCGACGTCTGTGCTTCCGGCACCGAGCGCGCCTCCCGCGCAAGTGGCAACTCCTTCCAATCCTGAATTTCTGAAAGCTGCCGACGAAGTGTTGGCACAAATGAGCCAACTTCTGGACTTGCCTATTAAGGAGCCTCTCAAAAAGAGTCTTCGCTCAAAGCAGGAAATTCGCGACTATCTCATTCGCGAGGAAAAAGAGGACCGCACCGATCAAGAACGCTACGCCGACTCAAAAACTCTGCAAGCCTTCGGCTTGATACCGAAAGATTTTCCTCTGGATTCGTTCATGCTCGATGTTCTTACCGACCAGGTGGCCGGCCTGTACGACCCGAAAGCGAAAGAATTCTACATCGCTGATTGGATCCCAGCCGACGAACAGCGCGAAGTGATGTCCCACGAATTGACTCACGCACTCGAGGACCAGTCGTTTCACATCGATCCGTGGATTAAAGCTGCTCGTCCCAATGATGACGCTGAACTCGCGCGCGAAGCGGTCAGCGAAGGCTCGGCGCTTGCCGCTATGGTGGATTACACCATGCGGGACCAGAACGTCGGCGTCCGCGATCTGCCGGACGTCTCGCTGATTATTCGTTCCGGCGCGGTGGCCGAAATGGACAAGGACCCCAAGCTCTCCAAAGCTCCACCTTATATTCGCGACGAGTTGCTTTTCCCTTATCTGGCGGGGACCGGATTTTCACAGCAATTTCTGAAGGCTCATTCAGGCTGGAAAGACCTGCATCTAATTTTTCAGAATCCGCCTGTTTCCACCCAGCAGATTATTCATCCTGATCTTTATTTGTCGAACGTTAAACCCGAAGCGGTCACGCTGCCCGATTGGAAAAACCTTGCTCCAGACGATTGGAAGCTTCTGGAAGAAAATGTCTTGGGAGAGTTTGGCCTTGCCGAGGTCTTGAAACAATTCCTCGGGCCGGAGCGCGCGGACATGACCTCCTCTGCTTGGAAAGGCGACCGCTATGCCATATTCGAGAACGCGAAAAACAAAAATACTTCGCTGGTGTTTCGCATGGTACTGGACAATCCGGACGACGCAGCGCGCTTCTTCGGGCAGTACAGCGAATTGCTCGAGCTTAAGCACCCCGACCGCAAGGAACTCTATCGCCGTCCTGGCTTTTTCCAGTTTCAAACGGATGCGGGCGGAGTTTTTCTACACTGCGCCCTAACCACCTGCTTGGTGGTGGAGAATGCCACGCGCGAAACTTTTGAAAATATGAACCATGCGGTAGCTTTGCCCGCAGCTCCTGCTCCCACGGCTGCGGATTCCAAACCGCCCCAATCCATTACCCGGTTGCAGGGTTCGGTCGAATCAGATTGCCGACGAGTCGCCTGCCAAGGTTTCGCGGGCCTGTTCGGCCCCGGGCTTTAGTCGTTGAGCGATATCCCGGTCGGGTCCGTACGGTGGATCACCATCATGGTCTGATCATCGGCCTGCCGCGTTCCCGACGAAAAGCTATCTACATCCTTCAGGCAAGCGGCCAGTAATTCCTGCGGCTTCCATCCGTGGCGTTCGCCGGCTACGCGCATAAGCCGCGACACCCCGTATTCCTCGCCTTTCGCGTTTGCCGCTTCCAAAATTCCGTCGGTATACAAAACCAAACTGTCCCCTGGCCCAAGGTTTACACGGTCGATGGTGTAAGTACTCTTCGCAAACATTCCGAGCGGAAGTCCGGTGGAAGAAATCTTCCGCACGCCATTTTTCTCGATGACCAGAGCCGGGAAATGCCCAGCGCTTCCGATTTCAATTTCGCCCGCAGCACCAGCGCGCCCGCAGATAAGCGTGGCGTATTGACCCGCAATGGTACTCTCGCAAAAAACGTGATTCGCTCTTTCGAGCAGGCCGTCGAGTTCGAGTCCCACCCCTGACAGCGACCGAAACATGGCGTGCAGATGAGTCATTAAAAGCGAAGCCGCCACGCCTTTTCCGGCCACGTCTCCGAATAGAAAAACGAGCTTGCCGTCGCCGTTCGCTGGCGGAATCAAATCGCAATAATCGCCGCTCACCAGTCCCGCCGGTTTGTAGTGATACTGGATGTGCCAATCGTTGAACCGTACTTTTGCTTCGGGAAGTAGCCCCCGCTGGATTCGCGCCGCCAACTCCATATCGCGTTCGAGTGCGCGCTGCTCTCCGCTGCTCAGATGATCGAGGCAAAAACGTACCAGAGGGTCTGCGAGCAAGCGGTCCTTCTCAACGGTATCGTTGCAGGTGGGACAGATTCCGTACGTTCCATCCTCCATTCGTTGCAGCGCCGAATTCACTTCGCTCAGCGCATCTACGAAGGGCGCCGGAGAAACCTCCGGCGTGGCAGACGAGATGGCCAAGGTTATTTCCTCGCGCCTTTTCTCGAGCTGCTCTCGAATATACGGATCGGTTACTCCGGGCATGGTCCTTTCCTCCACTTCCGAGGTTCTCGCAACTCCCGCGGAGGTGCTATCCGATTCGGTCATGGTATCCCCTGGGTTTCTCTGTTCTATTCGATTCGCCAGGTGGGCCTGCGGATTCCACAGCGATCGATTTCAGCGCCAGATTGGCGCCCTTGCGCTCAACGCGGGCTAATCGGCGTTCGAACCGCCCTCGCAGCTTCTGATAAGCGCCTGTTCCAATACTCCTGGAACGCTTGGCCTGCTCGAGCGCATCGAGCGCCTGGCGCGAAATTTCAGCAGCCCGATGTGTTTCTGGGCTGTGGCGTTCGTAAGAGATCGCCAATTGTTCGTACGCTTCAACACCTTCGCGAGAATTTCCAAGCAGGCCTTCCCAAAGATCGCGCGCGAGCGTCAGATCGCCTTCGCGCTTCGCCAGCCGCGCCAGCGATCTCTTCGCAGCTCGATCGTTCTCCAAAGGCAACTCCGACAATGCAATCGACTGCTCGTAATGCTTGCGGGCCCGTTTGGTTTCGCCGCGCCGCTCGCATATCCGTGAAAGTCCGAATAGCTCAAATCCGTCTTTTTGCTGCACGCCATGTTCTCCGAGCAGCGATACGATTCGGCTCGAAAGCGCGGCCAGGCCGCGTAGGTCCATCTGATTGTGCAGGAAAATTGGCACCAGCGGTTCGGGAGGGCCGCCGCGTAAGAAATCAAAATAAATCTCGGGGATCGATTCCGACACCAAGTCAGGGCCGCGATTCCAACCCAGCACGTGCCGTTCAAGTTCCCAAAGACGTACCGACCCTATGCGCAGCCGCCAAAGGTTTCGTGCCGGGTGCAGGAAATCCAGGTGCGCTTGCGGCGTGGGCGGTCCTAGCCTTCGCGTCATGCGATAGCGCGTTTCAAGCAAGGGCCAATCGAATGATTTGCCATTGAAAGTTACCAGCACGCAGCGCTCGGCCATTCGCTCTGCGAGCGTCACGAGCAGTGCGTGCTCGTCGCCATGGTCGCGCATGAAGAATTGTTCTACCTCCAAGCCGCCGGCATCCCACCACGCGATGCCCACCAGGAACGGATAGGTTCCCGTCCCACCCATGATCCCGGTGGTTTCTGTGTCCAAGAAGAGCCATTGCCGCGGGTCGGCCACGACCTCCGGTGCGTCCGGTAGCAACAAACGCAGCGCCGAGGCATCCACTCTTTCTTCCGCCATGCCGTGGCCCAACGGCGAGCAATCCGTTTTCACGCCGTTCGCTACATCCGAAAACCATTTTCGCAACGCCAGATGCTCGCCATATTGGTTCTGTACCAGCGTAGCGCCCAGAAGTTCCGCCAAGCGCTCTGCGCCTTCGGGAATATTCGGAGAATACCCCAGCCGTTGCTCGACGAAGTTTTCTAGCAATCGATCGGTCTCTGTCATCGGACCGGAACCCGCGGGATTTTGCGCACTTGCGCGGGACGCTTTCCCGAGCGCCTTCACTCGCGCGAACCGGTCCAGCAATGTCTTACTCATGCGCAGAGATGCTCCAAAAGTTTTAGCGCCACTTCCTTGGTCCGCTCGCTGTTCTCTCCGGCGGGTCCCACGCACGAAGGGCATCCTTGCTCGCACGGGCACGCGGCGATCAATTCGCGCGTTCGCCTCAGCAATAAATCGTGAACGCGAAACAGCGGCTCGCTGAATCCAATTCCGCCAGGATAGGCATCGTAGAGATACAAATTAGGTTCAAAGAATTCTTTCATTTGTGATGGGTCGGTCATCGCCGTTGTGAAATCCTGCCAATCCTCTTCGATCGCAGGACTCGCCGGCCGCTCGCCTAGGGCAGTTCCAATGTCACGCTTGTCGCACATCAGCAAAAGCGTGGCCATGGACTCTAGCGCGTACAGTAAACCGAAAATCCCGCTCTGCCGGTCCGACAACGCAAAAGGCAATGAAACAAGCAGCTTGCGCTCGAGCGTGATCCAGAACGACGTCGTGTGCATCTCGTTTTCCGGTAACTCAAGTTTCCCGGCGCCCACGTTTTCGTTGCTAAAAAATTTGATCTTCTTAAATCCCACAACTTGCGAACGCACCAGCACGTCACCATGCGCGCGAGCTGCAGGTCCCGCGATGCGTTGCTCCTCGGCAGTTTCCAGCAAGCGAACTTGCGTGTAACGAATAGCGTCCGTGAAATAATCCACGTTCACGCGCTTCACATAGGCCTTGCGCTGGTCAAAATCCAGCCGCTCCACGTGGTACTGCTGACCTTGGTGGATGTATATTGCTTTCGCATGCACCGTCGTCAGCGCCGAAGAGAAATCCACTTCTCCAATCACTTCCGGTTCACCTTCCTTCTCGCCCGTCACGTCGATGATCACGAAATTGTCCGAGGTGACCGATCTCAAGCTCACCGTGTCTGCGGGATAAGCCTGCTGTGCCCAATGCCAGTTTCCGCCGCTGCGATGGAGATATCCTGCTTCTGCCAGCCGCTCGCAAATTTGCTGCAAAGGGACGCTGCCAATCCGTTCGTCGGGCGAAAGAGGTAATTCGAAAGCCGCGCATTTCAGGTGATTGACGAGAATCTCCAAGTTGTCCGGCTGCACGTAGGCGTGCTCCGGCGAGCGGCCGAAGAAATAGTCCGGATGTTGCACGATAAATTGATCGAGCGGCGCGGACGACGCCACCAGCACCGCGCAAGATGCTCCGCTCCGTCTCCCGGCCCGCCCGGCGCGTTGCCAGGTGGAAGCAATCGAACCCGCGTATCCCGCCATCACCGCGGCGTCCAGTGAACCGACGTCGATGCCCAGTTCCAGTGCGTTGGTGGCCACCACGCCGCGCACCCGGCCCTCCCGCAAACCGCGCTCGATTTCACGCCGCTCGCCAGGCAAATATCCTCCGCGATATCCGCGCACCGGCTCGGACTGCCCAGGTTGCGGGCGGTGGGCCTGTTGCAGATAAGTAAGCAAAACCTCGGTGTGCAGCCGGCTGTTCGCAAAAACAATCGTTTGCAGTTTTCGGGCAAGAAGTTCCTTCGCCACGCGGGTGGTCTCATTCAGATAACTGCGCCGAATTCCCAGTTTCCGGTTCACCATCGGCGGGTTGTAAAAAACAAAAAGCTTCTCCGCAGCGGGCGCTCCGTTTTCTTCCACTACTTCGACCGGGCGTTCAATCAGTTGCCTCGCGAGTTCCCCCGGATTGGCAATCGTCGCCGAGCTACAAATAAACTGAGGCTTGCCGCCATAAAACTCAGCGATACGTGCCAGGCGCCGGAACACATTGGCCAGATGGCTGCCAAACACGCCGCGATATGTATGCAGCTCATCCAGCACCACATACTTCAAATTCTCAAATACACGCGTCCACTTGGTGTGATGCGGCAGAATTCCGGTGTGCAGCATGTCCGGGTTGGTCAAAATAATGTGCCCGCGCTCGCGTATCGCTTTGCGCGCGTCGCTGGGCGTATCACCGTCATAGGTGAAGACCCCCAAGCAGTCATCCAGTCTGCTAGAAAGATCGTGCAGTTCCGCAAGTTGGTCCTGCGCCAGTGCCTTGGTGGGGAAGAGGTAAAGGGCGCGAGTGTCGGCGTCTTCCAGGATCGTGTTTAGCACCGGCAAGTTGTAGCAGAGCGTTTTTCCCGAAGCGGTCGGCGTAATCACCACAAAATCCTTGCCGGACCGCGCTAACTTGGCTGCCGCCGCCTGATGAGAGTAAAGCTCTTGGATACCTTTACAGCCATAGGCGGCAGCCAATTCCGGTCGCACCCATCCCGGCATGGGAACCAGCTGCGCCTCGCGCGCCGGAATATGCCGCACGGCGGTTAACACTTCATCAGCCCTATAGCGGCTCGCTAGCGCGCTGAGCACCTCCTGG
>DATNLR010000135.1:0-43623 GCA_035602755.1 Binatus sp. (SeqCode)
TAGCACTTGACAAGAAATGGCACACTATGGACAATCACTCGCGCGCCGTCCCTGCCTTCCCCCTGTCAAAAGAGTCCTCCCCTTCGCATCGCCGGAATAGTCTGCGAGGAGAACCGGTGGCGGAAAAAGAAAGTACAGCAATCAGCATGGATTTGGATCGAGAAGTAATTCGCTGTCAGGTATGTGGTTTGGTTCAATATCGCACACGGACGGATAACTGCCGTCGGTGCCTGCGCATGCTGCCCCCCAAGGTGTCATTTGTCATACCGACACCGTCACCCCAAGACTTGCCGGGCGATGATCGGCAGCTGTTCGAGAACTGGCCCAACCGCGAGACGGTGGAGAACATCGGCCAGCGGATTCGACAGCTGCGCGAGTCTCGTAGCATGACGCAGAGCCAGTTACAGGCACGTTCGCGAGTTTCGCGATCGTATCTGTCGCGAATTGAGAGTGGGCAGATGACGCCAAGCCTCGGCACGCTGGAGAAAATCGCCGAAGCGTTGGGAGTTGGACTGAACCGCTTCTTCGTGCCGGAAACGAACGGCGAAACAGTGCTCGAGGATCCGTTCATCCAGGGACTTCGACCTTACTTGCGCCAACTCGATTGGACACAGTGGCAAGGCATTTTGAAAAGGTTGCAGGCGATCAGCGAGCACGTAAGCACCAATCACAGCGTGCGTCCCCTAGCCCCGCAACCCATGGATCGTCTCCCTCACAACATGCCCCGGCGGCAACAGCAGATGGGACATTCCGCCGCAGGACTGCACCGCTAATCCGCGAACGCGCGGCACAACGATTATTGAGAACAAACGGCTCGGAAGGTTCGCCAGGGGGGGGCGGATTCCCGAGCCGTTTTTCGTATAACATTACGATTGCCGCGAAACGAGGTCCTGTCGAATTTTCATTCCGCATTTGTCAATTCTTTGTAAAAAGCATCGATTGAAGTGCCGCTTTCGTGGTGCAACGGCATCATTTGGGAACTTTTTCTAGGATTTTATGGAAGCTCACAACGGGGTGCCTCTTGGTTCCGGATTCAAGGGAACTGTAGCTTCAGGATTGAGTAAGGGAATCATTTTTTTGGCAGGAAAGAGCGCGACTTTCGGTTGCACAGGGGGTTGAATTCGCCGGATAGGTTTCGCGCAAGTGTCACGGATGCGGCTCAACTTCTGAATACGAGCAGATCTTAGCGAGATTAATTTGTTTCGTCTTTGCACAACTAAAATAATGTTCCGGGAATCAAAAATTAGGATTTCGTCTTGATTTAAATCGTGGCAAATACCAATGGGAGGAAACAATGAGTAGAAAGTTGCAAGGCCTGGGGCTCGCAGCCCTGCTGGCCTTGGCGCTCAATGCAGGAGCGGCCCACGCGCAGGCGGCCGCGGTCACGAGCAAGTCGGCGATTCCGCCGAGTTATGACATCAGCAAAGAAGTGACTCTCAACGCTACGGTTGAGAGCTTGCCCTCGAAATCAGGCACTGGGCTGCGGCAATCTGGATCGACCGGCTTTGTGCTGCAAACCTCTGTCGGGACGGTGCAGGGAAGTTTGACGCCGTTTGTTCTCCACGGAACTGGGTCACTTTCCATTGAAGCAGGCCAAACGATTCAAGTCACCGGCGTGATGAAGACGGTGACGAATAATAAACAAGTGTTTGTGATTCGGACTATTAAGACCGGCGGGCGCACCTACGCGATTCGGGACCAGCATGGGTTTCCTCTGGAGCATCCAGCTCAGAACACCTCCGCGGCCTATGTGTCGAAAGGAGGTCAGCTATGAACCGCAAATCTCTCTGGATCGTTGTAGCGGTATTGGGATTGTGCATCACGTTTGTGACCGGCTGCGGCAGTTCGAGTTCTGGGATCTTCGTTAGTATTAGCCAAGCGCCCCCTGGAATTGTAACGCCAGGCGCTACCGCTCCAATAACCGCGACGATAACCGGGACCGGAACCGGAGTCACCTGGAGTTGCGCTCCCGGCTCCGGAAATACAAACAGCGCTTGTGGCTCATTCAATCCGCCGACTACCGTTACCGGCGTAGCGACAACGTACACTGCTCCGGCCACTGCCGTAGGCAGCGTGATAATCACAGCTACGTCGGTGAAGAATTCGGCGGCAACTGCAAGCGTCAACGTTACGGTCTCAACTTCCGGCGGCCTCGCCGGCAACTATGCGTTCTATGTTAGTGGGGAAGATTTCAATAGTGCCGTTTACTCGCTTGCAGGAGCAGTAACGATTTCCGCCAACGGAACCCTGTCGGGTGAGCAGGATTACAACGATGCGGATGGGGTCACTTCTCCTTCTGGCGGCGACATGATTACGGGAGGAAATCTGGCGTTCGACCCCGTCGCTGGCTTAGGAACTCTCACTCTCATCACCAACAACAATAACCTGGGAGTGAACGGCACGGAAACTCTGGCGCTTAATTTCGTGAACAACGATCATGCGCTAATCATTCAAGCGGATGAGAGTGCGACCTCCAGCGGAAGCTTTGACTTGCAGACATTGCCAAGTCCGCCAGCGGGAGGATTTGCGTTCGCGGTTTCGGGCGCTGGGAACACCGGCCACACACATTTCTTTGGCGGTGTGTTTAGCGCATCGGGAACCAGCGTAAGTAGCGGCATTTTCGACGAGAATAACAACGGCGACGTCGCCTTTAACAATTCCTTCACCGGAACGCTATCAACGGCAGACTCGTTCGGCCGTGGAACCTTAACCGGCACTGGTATTGCGGGGACAATTGTCTACTACATCGTTGGTCCGGAAGCGCTTCGGCTTATCGATGTGGATTCATCCAGCACTTTCGTGGGATCGGCATTCGGCCAAGGCGCGAGCTCCGGGACTTTCTCTACTGCGTCGATCGGAACTTCCGTCTTAGCCATACAAAGCAATCTAACTGGAATTCCCTACGGCGTAGTCGGGCAAATTGTGCCATCGGCTGCTGCCTTTAGTGGAACCGCTGATATCAACGAAGCCGGGGTGGGATTTGGAGATGCGCAGTCGATCTCCGGGACATTTATGCTTGGTACAAACGGGTATGGGAGCTTAACCATTAGTCCTACGCTCGGACCCGTGAGCGTTCTGGGACTCTATGCGACTGACCCTACCCTTAACTTGAATGATCCGAACAACACAACCACCGGAGGCGGAGGTGCTCTAATCGTCGACCTTGACACTGATATTGCTGGCTCGGGCGTTCTAGTCCCGCAGACGGATATTTCTACGACCAGTTTCTCGGGCAACTATGCTCTTGGGTTTCAAGATTTCGTGCCCGAGGTGGGCGGCGAATTTGATTTCGTCGGGAATGCAACAGCCACAGCCGGCAGCCTTTCGGGAGCCGGGATAGTGAACGATCCGGGAGACGTGTTGGATACAACTAACCCTCTGATCAACACTGCAACAACGTTCTCAAGCACTCTTCTGCCAGACACCTCAAACACGGCCGGGCGTTACCTTCTTGACCCGCTTAACTTCATCTTCGGTGATGGAGCGGCTCCGGTTAGCTTTCAAGGCGTTATCTATCAGGCGAGCGGAGGCCAGTTATTCTGGATGGAGAATGGAGCAGACGATGATGAAAGCGTCTTTACTGGACAGATACAACAGCAGACGTTGCCATTAGGAGCAGCTGCCAAGAAGGCCTCGGCGAAACAAACGCAAAAACCCTAACCGTAGTGCCCGTAGAGCGGCATAGCCGGAGTGATCCGGCTGTGCCGCTTCATTTCTTCGACCTCTGCTCGTGAAACGAAATCGACGAGAATAAGTTCTGCCTATTTTTCTTGGATCCTACTCATAGCGCTCAATGAGCGGCCCACTGCGATTCCTCATGATCCCGAATATTCCCACATATTTTTGGTCCGACCGCTACCAGAGCCAGGGTTAGGGCTGCGGGTTTGCGCGGGCTTCGGCCATGATTTTTTCTATTTCGTCGGGGCTGCGCGGGAGTTTTGCGGTTAGGAGCTGGTTGCCGTCGGCGGTGACTAGGACGTCGTCTTCGATGCGCACGCCGATTTTTTCTTCGGGGATGTAGATGCCCGGCTCATCGGTGATGACCATGTCTGGTTGAAGGGGGCTGGTGCGATCGTTGGCATCATGGACGTTCAGGCCGAGGTGGTGGCCGACGCCGTGAAAGAAATAGCGGCCGAGCGTATTGCCATGCAGGTCGTGTCCATGGGTATTGATGTAATCGTAGGCGGCTTGATGAACGCTCTTGGGGCCTCCGTAGAGCATGGCGCCGGGTTTGATGACGGCGAGCGCGGCGTTCTGCGCGCCTAAGACGATTTCGTAAATTTCGCGCTGGCGAGCGGTGAATTTGCCGCTCGCAGGGATCGTGCGGGTAATATCCGCGGCGTAGCCGCCGTACTCGCCACCTACGTCAATGACAACCAGGTCGCCGTCTTTGATTTCGTTCTTTAAGTCGTCGTAGTGCAAGACCGTAGAATATAGACCGGCGCCGACGATGGGCGCGTATGCTTCGCGCGAGCAGCCTTCCATTTCATGAACTTCCTTCATGCGGGCGGCGATCTGATATTCGTAGAGTCCGGGGCGCATCATTCTCATCGCGGCGAGCTGCGCGTCAACAGAGGCATCCACAGCTTTTTGGATCAAGGCAATTTCGCCGGGAGATTTTATCTGGCGAAGACTGGCCAACGCGGGCGCGATGTCGTCGATGGTGGATTGCGGCAAGGCGCTGCGAACCCAAGTGCTCCAAATGGTGAGGTGCGGATAGCCGTTTTCCTGTTTGGGAGGGAGCTCAGTGTAGAAAGTGGAATATGTTTTTGCGAGATTCACAAGGTCGTCGTGAAGACTGGCGAAAGGCTCGACGGCTTGGAATCCGGTTTTTGTCGCGGCGTCGGGATCATCAGGACCCATCTTGGGTCCCCCCCATTTTTCATCATTGGGATTGCGCGGAGGAAGATAAAGAATTTCGTGCGGGCCCCGGGATGACTTGGCGTCGGGCGAATCAGGGATCAGAACAAGCGCGGCATCAGGTTCGCTATGACCGCTGAGGTAGTAGAAATTTTCTTCCTGAAAGAAGACGGCGACCTCGCCGGTATCCTGGCGGCTGGTGTAGCCGAAAATCACCACCGGACCGTTGATCATAGAACGAAGCTTGGCGCGGCGCTCTTGGTAATCGGCGTTCGGCTGGCGGAAGCGCGCCTGGATAAGAGCTGAAGCGCAAGCAAGGATGAGAAGCAGGAGGCCGAAACGTCGGGCGATCTTGCGAAGTTTCATCGGTGTTTTATTGCTCCATTTAATATTGGGAGTTGGTCAAAACTTCTGCGATCGAATCCTGTGGTTGCGGCCAGGGTAGAAAGGGTTTAGTTGGTTGTTGGCTATAACTTCTAAATTTTTGACCAAAGGACGGATTCGTTACGAAGAAATAGTGTGGCTGGCCAAGATTGGCCACTTTTTGTTGAAGGGCGCGATGTTTTTCTATTTGAATCACGCGGAACGCTAGCACGGCGTTTTGCAAAATTCAAGGAGTCCTGTGGAGGTGATGCTTCGGCGCAGTTTTGCCGTCTTGGGAAACGAATCGAAAGAGCAGATCGCGTCAAGCCGCGGTGTGGTCCGGCGGGTTCGCAGACTGTGATGCCAGCCTGAGTGGCACAGGAGGGCTGTAGACGTGCCAGAAATCACCGTCCGCACCCGCCTTGGCGAACTCGACGGCGACTCGCCTGCGACCGCGAGGTTGCGGATCGACATAAACTACGCGGCATTCGCGCTCTTCTTCGGTGAAGCTATTGACGATGAGAATCTTTTGGCCGAGTTTTACGCGGGGCTTCATGTCGAGCAGCCCGCCGTATAAGCTGACTGCCATCGTGGCGGTAACATCGCGGAAGGGGTGGTTTCGAGGAGTGCGTCCGTAAACCTTGACCGGAATCGTATAGGGGAAGCGCTTGCAGCGACGGCGCTCTACCATCGGAACCTCCTCAGTAATGCAAGAACTGGCGCTGGTTCAAGGTTAAGGGCGGTGTGCAATGGAGGGCAATAGTACTTCGTTGCTTAAATAGATACAGCTATTCCGGCCGGCTTGGCACCGCCGTAATCGTCGATTAGTTTTCGCGGGATATGGATCGACATCAAAACCGGACCTTTGGAACCCCAACGGATCGATTCGGAAGAAATTTTCCAGACCGAGAGCCCAGTAAAGCCCCCGCCGAGCACGACAACATCGGCAGTGATGTGTCTTCGGCGAGCGGCGGGTTTTGAGGAGGCTGACTTTTCGCCCAATAACTTTGGTTGGGTTCGAACACGATTGGCTCGGGCCAGATTTTAGGGGACAGTTCGTTCAGGCCAGCGGATCCCAGCACCACACTGCTTCCAGCGAGGGCGGCCTTTTTTAGAACTAGAAGCCGGGGGCGCCGCTGGAGGCGGGGCGGACTTCGCCGGATTCGACGGTGAACCGGAGGCGCTCGACGTAGGTTTGAGCGAGAGACATGATGCCGGTGTAGAGGTAGCCCCAAACGAAAAGGAAGAGAAAAGGGACGGTAGCGTAGTTTTCATTTTGCAGGGCGTAAACCACCGCGAGCGAAAAGTAAATACCGAGAGCAACTTCGGCGAAGGGCATCAAGCCAGCACTTTTGCGGTAGTTTTTTTTGGCCCAGTCGGAGTTCTTGCTTCCGTTTGCGTTGGCTTCGACGCGGTATTTCGGGGTGCGCACGAATTCTGATTTCACGTTGAAGAGGGCTTCGAGAACTCCCCAGGCATTGCGAACCGATAGGCCGATGCCGACGGCCATTACAAAAGGAAGATAGAGAAAGGTGCGCTTCCAAGTTTTGGGGTAGAGCGCGCGCTCGGCGGCGAGATAGAAGGACGAAATGGAACAGGTGGAGGCAAGGAACAGCGGCAGGTCGATTGCCAGAACCTGGAACCAGCCTTGATAAAAGCGAACGATCATGGCGGGAAGCAAGATGATGGACATGACGACCATGAGCGGATAGCTGATGTTGGCGGTGAGGTGGAAAAAGGCTTCGGCCTTAACGGCGGCGGACTCTTTTGAACGCAGCACGCGCGGAAGGATTTTTTTCGCCGTTTGCATCAAGCCTTTGGCCCAGCGGGCTTGCTGCGATTTGAACGCGTTCATCTCGACGGGTAGTTCGGAGGGGCATTCAATGTTCGGCAAATAGAGGAAATGCCAGCCGCGCAGTTGGGCGCGATAAGAAAGGTCGGTGTCTTCGGTGAGGGTGTCGTGCTGCCAGCCGCCCGCGTCATCGATAGAAGTACGTCGCCAGATGCCTGCGGTACCGTTGAAATTGAAGAAGAGGCCGCTGCGGGCGCGGGCGCAGTGTTCGATGACGAAATGCCCGTCGAGCAGGATGGCTGCGACTTCCGTGAGCGCGGAATAATTGCGATTGATGTAGCTCCAGCGCGTTTGCACCATGGCGAGCTTCTGGTCAGTGAAGTAAGGTACGGTGCGGCGCAGAAAATCGGCGGGCGGAATAAAATCTGCGTCGAAGATGGCGATGAATTCACCGCTAGCCGACTTCAAACCTTCCTGTAACGCGCCCGCTTTGTAACCTTCGCGATTGTCGCGATGGATGTAAGAAATGGGCAAGCCCAGAGCGCGGTAGCGATCCACGCAGTCGCAAGCGATTTGCTGGGTCTGGTCGGTGGAGTCGTCGAGGACTTGAATTTCCAGGAGCTTGCGCGGGTAATCAAATTGCGAGGCCGCTTCGACCAGGCGATCGATGACGTAGCGTTCGTTGTAGATGGGAAGTTGAACGGTAACTTTGGGCCAAGTTGCAATTTCTGGGGGCGGGCCAGGGACATTTTTGCGATTTTTGTAATAGTTGTAAACCAAGGCATAGCGATGAATGCCATAGGCGGCCAGGATAATCATCACGAAAAAATAGGGAAGCATAATGGCGAGATCGAAAGAATTCAGTTGATAGATGCCACGGAACGGATTGGCGGTAGGGTCCATGTTGCGTCGCCAATATTCGGCGAGCGGATTGCCGGGGGCGAGCCATGCGGCGTTGGAGAAAAGCAAACTATGAAGCGCCATAGCGATTGCTGGTTCCTCGAAAAGCTGCGCCCGATAGGCGCTTTAAGCTATTGATTAGCCTGCGATTGCTGGGGAGTCGCGGGGCTCGGAAATGATTATACGGGGGCCTAACGGGCTGTCAATGAAGATGGTTTGCCGCCCGCTCGGGTGACCTGCCGGATTTAGCTCGGATGTTCGAGTACGGAATGGCCGATCCCAGAATCGAGCTACAAGCGTACCGAGCAGAATGCCTGCGTTTGATTAAGTTAGTCTCGGTTTGTTACTTAGCTTCCTTTCCCTTTTGGAATAGGTATTGCGGCTTGCGCACAATTTCAGGCCGGGATCGTAGGACTTAAATCCCCTTAGGAGCGGCACATGAAAAGGTTTCCGTTTTCGCGGCATTTTTTGCTCTTTTGCGCGATGGGATTTGGTCTGGTGGGTGGGGCTGTTTCCGAGCCATGCGCACAGGGACAAAGTGGAACGCCTCTGCCTACGGCCAAGGAGATCGTCGCACGATACGACCAGGCGTTGGGTGGGGAGGAAGCGTTTCGGCGGCACAGTTCCAGTACCATGCGGGGCAGGATGGAGATACAGGGGGCGTCGCTGGCCTTCACGTATTACGCGAAGGCGCCTTATCTTCGACTGGAAAAAGTTTCATTGCCGGGGAATGTCGGGGATGTTCTGAATGGATTCGATGGAGACTTAACTTGGGGGTTCGATCCTCGCAGCGGGCCGCAGATCGGCACCGGCGAGGATTACGAATCCGCGAAACGAGATGCGGATTTTTATTATCCGCTGAATGAACTTAGCTGGTTCAAATCTATGGAGACGGTAGGAATCGAAGAGTTTGAGGCCCGGAAGTGCTACCGGCTTCACGGAATCAACAATTGGAATAAATCAAACGACCATTTTTACGATGTGGAGACGGGATTGTTGGCAGGGTACGAGTTTGAGTCGGATGCGGCGGGCGCGCCTGCACCCACACATGAAATATTTTCGGACTACCAACGAGTGGATGGTGTGCTGGTACCCATGAAACAGGTGGTCAAGATCAAACCTAAGAGCGCGAGCGATTGGAGCGTATTACTGACGTTGACTTACACTTCTGTCACATTCAACGATGTTGATCCGGCAGTCTTTGCGCCCCCGCAGGCTGTGCGCGACCTTGAAGTGAAAGACAAGAAGACCCCCGGAAGGTAGTATTCACCCGTTTCTACGGAAATATCCGCACACCGAATTGCGACGCTACGTCCGTGACACAGCTATTTCGTGTTCGCGTAATAGCCGGGGCCGACGCGGAGGTGATGGTGCCAAGCCAGCGGGAAGGCCCAGAATACGACCGAGCCGAGCATGGCTTGGCCGATGGCGAGAGGGATGATGTTACGGAAGCGGCCGAACATGAAAGCCATGGCGGTGCCGGCGATGAAGGTCAATGGGACCAGGACGGGGTTGGGCCAATGACATGCGGCGAAAATCACGCCGGTCAGTGAAGCGGCGAGCCATTCGTTACCTCCGAGCGAGAGCATACGATTGTGAACCAGCGAATTGAGCGCTACTTGTTGGAGCAGGCAGAAGGCGAAGTAGGTCCACAAGCGATGCCAGGAGATTAGATTGGGCGGGAGATGCGGCCGCGCGCCGAGCGCGAGGCCGATGATGACGAGGCACATTAACATTGCGGAATAAACGAGCAGGGCTTGCTTGGTGGCAGGCCAGAGGTTGTCGGCGCGCCAGCCCAGCGTCTTGGGCGTGTCGCGATGAATTAGAAAGCTGGCGACTATCCAAAGGATGAAGATCATCCAGGTCCATCGCGCGGTGAATTGCAATTTCCAGATGAACCAAAGGATGAAAACGGGGAGAAGCGTTACGTCTGCGATGGAGAACCAGCGCTGGATGCGCGAAGCCATTTTCTTCTTATGATGCTGGATTTGGGCGGTGAGTTGATACGACTCAGCTTTTTCGGCCGAACAAGTGAGGAATTCGCGACGAGTGCTTCGCGGTTTGGGTTTGAGATGTTAGTTCAGCAAGCTTCTCGCGCGCCTGAATATGCAGGGGATTGAATTCCAGGAGCTGGGAATAGATTTCGCTGGCGCGTTCGGGAAGCTGCATTTCCTCAAGCAATTCGGCGAAATGAAGATAGATTGGCTCGCGCCAAGGATCCAACTTGATGGCGGCTTGAAAATGTTCGATAGCTTCCTCGTGGTATTGAGGAATTGTGGAGAGGCTGCGCGCTAATGTAGCGTGGTAAAGCGCGTTGTGCGGGGACAACTGAATACATTTACGCAACCAGACCACGGAGCCGACGAAATTTTTTGCGCGCAGACATTCGTTGGCGCGCTTCAGCCATTCCTGGATGGATTCTTCGGCCGTTGTTTTTTCGCGGTGCATGCTGAATCCGCCGCGGGCGGCCAGGCGTTTGTCGTAGGCGGTGCGTTTCTCTTCGTTCTCAAGAGTTTTGTAAGCTTCCGTGATTATGACCATAAGGTCTCTGACCGGCGCGTCCAACGAGCGATTACCCATGTGGGCGTCCGGATGGAATTTGCGGGCCAGCGCGTGGTAGCTCTTCTTAACTTGGCTGAGGGGAGATTCGGAGGTAACTCCCAACAGTTGATAGTAAGTTCCTTTGCCGGTGAGTTCGATGAGCTGGCGGAGATCGCGTTCGAAGCGGCGCTGGCCGGCTTCTTCGCTCCGGAGCGAAAGGGCGAGATAGGAAGGAGCGGAGTGCACGGAGTGTGCGCTCGCGGGCTTCGCACTTGCGGGCGGCATAACTTGAGAACTGATGGGAGAAAGTTCTGGCAGGGATAAATACTTGTTCAACTTTGCGCGGTCTTCGGGACGCATTTGAACAAACTGTATGCCCATGCCTTTATTGGGTTGCAGGCTGCGCACGATGGCGCGGGCGCGGACTTGTCCCGTGGGCAAATCAAAAATCAGTTCGATACTGGAGCCTTCCGAGGGCGGATTTGCAGTGTGTAAGAAGAGTCCTCCGAGACCCATCACTTCAGCAAGAGATGTGCAGGTTTGCTTAGCGGATTTCCAGCCGACCCACATGCCTTTGGGCGCGCGGACGCGGGGATATTTTCTGGGTATGTTGGGTTCCGGTGACATACGTCAGGCCCTGCTAACTGCCATATGGAAATTTTATTCGCAGCCAGGCTGGGCCCGTTATTTTTCAGCAGCGGTACACTTCAATTAGTAACGTAACAAAAGTATTACGCTCAAAGGGTGCCGCTACACTAAATGTTTTAGTGCGCCGCCACCAATCGGGTCCATCGGAATTTGCTTGCCAGAAGCGCGATCGCACGGAGTCCGGCGGGACATGCATTGACCGGTGGTAAACGCCCGCCTACAATGCGTGCACGTGAGGGGAGAGTGCTAATGGATGGCCATACGAATCGGTTGTCGTTTGTGATGCTGATGGTAGTTGGGGTCGCGCTTATTGCGGCGCCCGTGTTCTTGAACGCTAAGGTGGCGATTGAAAGTGCTAGCGAACCTGCGGCGTTGCCACAACGGCATGGGGACGATCCGGTGCTGGCCAAGGCCTACCGTTTCGAGCGCGGGGGCTGGATCTACGTCCATTTGGAAGGCGCGCCGCACGACATGGGCTATCAGCACGGTTATCTTTTGGCGCCGGAGATATCAGACGCGTTCGCGGCGGTGAGCTCGGAGATGACTTATACCTCGAAGCGCAACTGGGATTTCTTCCGTCGCGCGGCGCACACCATGATGTGGCCGAAGATTGATGTGGACTACCAATCGGAACTGGCAGGAATCGTCGATGGTTTGCGCGCGCGCGGATACACCAAGCTGGATCAAGACGATATTGTGGCCATGAACGGATTCATGGAACTGGCGGATTATTACGTGCCTTGGTTGGACAAGCAGACGGCGACCGCCGCGCCCACTTCAAAACCAACGGAGGAACACTGCAGCGCGTTTGTGGCGACGGGGAGTTATACGAAAAACCACCAGATCGTGATGGCGCACAATAACTGGACCAGTTACAACTACGGCGCGCGCTGGAACATTATTTTCGACATCGTTCCGCAACGAGGCTACAGCATGTTGATGGACGGATTTCCCGGCGTGATTGCGAGCGATGACGATTTCGGGGTGAACTCAGACGGATTGATGATCACCGAGACGACCATCACCGATTTTCGTGGCTGGGACCCCAATGGAAAGCCGGAATTCGTGCGCGCGCGGAAGGCCATGCAGTATGCCGGATCGATCGACGAGTACGTGAAAATCATGCTGGATGGAAACAACGGCGGGTACGCGAACGACTGGTTGCTGGCGGACCGCAAGACCGGGGAGATTGCGCGTTTTGAGCTGGGGCTCGTGCACAACCGAGTGTGGCGGACGAAGGACGGGTATTACGTGGGATCAAATTTTGCGAGCGATCCGGCGGTGTTGAAGGACGAAACAACGTTTGATCCGAACAACATGGCGGCTTCGGCAAATGCGCGGCACGCGCGTTGGGACGAATTAATGGCGGCCAATCAAGGAAAAATCGACACCACCCTCGCGGAGGCCTTTCTGGCCGACCACTATGATACGTACACCAAGAAGACCGGACCCAACCGGCGAACGCTTTGCGGGCACGGAGATATGCCGACGGAGGGAGACCCCATGTTCGCTAAGGAGCCTTACAATCCGGCAGGCTCAGTGGAAGGAAAAGTGATGGACACGAACATGGCGGAATCGATGACTTTCGTGGCGCACAGCGGGCATCCCTGCGGAACAGATTTTAAAGCACGGGAATTTTTGCAGGCGCATCCGGAATATAACTGGCAAGCGAATACGTTGATCGATATGGATGCAGGGCCCTGGACGCAGTTTCGCGCGGGCGAGCATGCTCCGAGCAGTGACGCAGAGGGAAATTAAATTACGAATTTTTCTTCTTCGTTTTCTTTGTGGGCTTGGGTTTTAGCGACTGGATGTATTGGTAGCTCAACTGAAAATATGGCTGCAGGGTTTTTGTGTCTTTTAGAAGACTGTCCGGCACCGTTACGTATTCCTTCATCACGGCGCCGTAGGCCTCGAAAAGCGTGGTCTTGTATTTCTTCAAGAATTTTTCTCGTTCATCCTCCGGGAGCCAAAGGGCCAACGACCCTGACGCATTCAGATAGGTGAACATGTGGCCGTTGAGCGAGGTGTAAGGATTTGCAGCGCCCTTGCGTTCGATCTTTGGATTGGTTTTGATGAGCTTTTCGTAGAGTTCTAATTGAACGGCGGGGACGTTGTTCTTTTTTTGTGGGCTCATGGCGTTTTCTCTGGTGTCACTGGCGAGGGGGGAATGTGTTGCTCCAGGTAGCGGAGTAAGAGGCTGTAGAGGTGTAGCGTGGTTCCGGAACCTTCGTTGATGGAGTGCGTGCGATCGGGATATTCCATAAAATCTATGGGCTTATTGAGTTCGATCAGGCGATTGAGCAAGAGCTCCGAGCCGGAATAGTGGACGTTGTCGTCCCCTGAACCGTGGACCAGAAGTAGACTTCCTCGTAGGGCCTCCGCGAAATTAATGGCTGAACTGTTGCGATAGCCGTCCACGTTTTGAAGCGGCAATCCCATGTAACGTTCTTGATAAATCGTGTCGTAGAGACGCAAATCTGGAACAGGCGCGACGGCCATGCCGACTTTATAAAGATCGGGCGCACGAAACATCATGCTGAGAGTGCTGGTGGCACCGCCGCTCCATCCCCAGATGGCCACGCGCGATGGGTCTGCGAAAGGATGCGAGCGCAAGAAGGCTTGAAGGGCGGCGGACTGATCCTTGACAATGACGGGTTGGATCGCGCCATAGACAATTTTACGCCATTCCCGGCCTTTGGGCGCGGGCGTGCCGCGATTGTCAAAGCTGACCACTACATAGCCAGCAGCGGCCACCGCGCGATTGAAATAATAATTCCAGGAAGCCCATTCATCGAGCACGGTTTGCGCAGCGGGTTCGCCATACACATAAACGAGGAGTGGGTATTCTTTTGCGGGATCAAAATGCGGAGGCTTCATCATCCAGGCGTCGAGTGTGACGCCGTCGCCCATGTCGAGCTTAAAGAATTCGGCGGGAGTCTGGAGAAGGACGGAGGCGTTCGCGTGCAGAGCGGCATTATCTTCCAGGATGCGAGCGGAGCGGTGTGCAGGTAATTCCACGAGGTCGGTGACCGGGGTAAGGTCGGCTCGCGAATACTGGTGGAAGGCCCACTGAGAATCGGGCGAGATGTCGTAATAATGCGTGCCGGGCGAGCTGGACGGAGTTACACGCTCGGGAGTTCCGGAGCCGTCCAAATGGGCGCGATACAGATATTGCTGCGTGGCGTTGTCGGGAGAGGCGTTGAAGTAAAGCCAACCAGACTTTTCGTCGGGCCAATCCAGACCGATTACGTCGAAATTTCCACGAGTAATTAGTTGAACGCGTTTGCCATCGCGGGAAACAAGGTAGGCATGGCGCCAGCCGTCTCGTTCGCTAAGCCAGAGAAAATCCGCGCCGTTGTGCAGCCAGGTGATTTGCGGCATCACGTCAACCCAAGCTGGATCGCGGTCCTGAAATATCGCGTGGACAGCGCCGGTTGCGGCGTCGGCAAGAAGAACGTCATTGGTATTTTGCAGACGATTCAGATGCTCGATGGCCAGGTCGTTGGAATTTGCGACCCAGTCCATACGGGCGATGTAGTTGTTACGCGGATCGCCGGGAACCTGCATCCAGCGCGTGGGACCGCCTGCGACGTCCACCACACCGACACGCACGGAGGAGTTCGCGGTACCGGGAATGGGATAGGCGATATCGAGAATCGAAGGATAGCGGCCCAGGCCGGGATAGGGGAAGCCGGTTACGATTTCGCGCGGGGCCCCGAGGTTGTAAATGAGACGAAAGATTTGGACGCCGGTGGTATCAAATTGCCAGTAGGCAATGTGACGCCCGTCGGGACTCCATCGGAATCCGTCGCGAACGTCTAGTTCTTCTTCGTAAACCCAGTCCGAGGTGCCGTTGACCAAGTTGGCGGAGCCATCGGTGGTGAGTGGAACGATTTTGCGAGTGGCGAGGTCTTCCACATAAATATTGTTGGCGCGAACGTAGGCAACCCGAGCGCCGTCGGGTGAGAATTTCGCAAACATCAGGGAAGAAGCGGGAGCATCGCCTCCTAGTTTCTGCAGGGTGCCGGAGACCAGGTTGAGCACCCAATAATCCCCGCGCGTGTTTAGCCTCCAGACGGGTGCGGAATTGGTGTAGACCAGCAAGCGTGTTTTATCTTTGGACCAGGCGTAATCTTCAATCGCGAGCGGAGCTTTTTCGCCAGACGGAATTAATTTTTCGGCGGAGACAAGGACGTCACGTTTTCCGGCTGCGGTTTCGTAGCGCACGATGTCTTGCGCATCTTTGTTGGCGGCGGAGGTTTCCACGGTGGTGTAGGACTGACCGTCGTTGAGCCAGCGAGCGGGGCCAAAACTTTTGACTTCGAAGTCGGTGGAAGCGAAAAGACGATGAAGAAGCTTGTCGGAATCAGCGGAGATCGGGGAGGCCGGCGGAACGTTTTGGGCGAACGTGGGAGCAGTATAGTCGCTGGAGAAAACCGCGAGGAGCAAGAAGACAAGAGCTGGGCGAAAAATTTCGACCTTTCTTGCGTTGGATACGGTCATGCATTCTCCCGACTTTGCAACGGCGCGCCGTTTACTTGGTGAAATTACTCTCCAGGATTTTCCGGTCGTTGGTGGACTGAATCGGCCGCGCGTTATTAGGATAGAGCTTCGCGAATGCCGCGATTTGTGCGGCAGAAAGTTCGACGGGAGTTTTCATTACGAACCATTTCACATCACTACAGGGAGGAATGGTGAGCGAACCGTCGAAGGTGTAGTAATTCTGATCGGCGGGGAGCAGATCGGCGGCGTTGATCACAACTTTTTTGAATTCGACTTCTTTGTCCACTTCCTTGGGAATGTGCGCCCAGATATCGCGAATCAAGGGATTTTCTCCACCGCTTTTCAGCAGGACGGCTATCGCTATGGCGTGGCCGTCCGCGCTCACGTGCACCAAGTGAAGGACCATATCGGATTTCTGGCCGTTTATTTCTTCTTCGCTGGGATGATGAAAGTGAAACTGCACAAGCGGATATTGTTTGCCGTCCACGGTAATGCTACTGCCGGATTCGTATTTCACCAGGATGGTATGGCCGTTATTGACGATTTTCATGGGAGAGAGCTTGTAATCAAATTGAATGGGCTTTAGATCGGCTGGCTCCGCGCCTTTGATATCGATGGGCGATTGGCGCTGTCCGGTCTTGCAGGCTGCAAAACTAGGATCGAGATCGCCCCAATGATCGGGGCCGTCGGGACCGGAATAACTCCAGTGCGGGGCGCCGCCCGCGTGTTGTTGAGCGAAGGCCGGAGCGATACCGAAAAACAGGATGGCGGACAGTGCTGCCAAGCTCCACAGTGAAACTGTTGCGCGAATTTTCATGGGTGTGCCTTCCTTCCTGATTCCAGAATCTCGAAATTCAGCGGCGTTAGACGGGCCCTAGCATCCCATTGTGCGATGAAATCTTCAACATCGTTGCGTATGAAAAGTTGACTCGGCGCGGGGTCTACAGCAGAGTTGGCCGTGATCGGGTTCCG
Organism: Binatus sp. (SeqCode); assembly: GCA_035602755.1. Lineage (GTDB taxonomy): Bacteria > Acidobacteriota > Terriglobia > Acidiferrales > UBA7541 > Palsa-295. The sequence continues at coordinate 16,583 of DATNLR010000135.1, forward strand.
TAACGGCAGTAGGCGATGCAAAAAGACCTTCCGGGAGTCGCGAAGGCTCGGGCGGGATCGGCGCGTGAAAACTGAGACTTTGGTGATCGTGAATCCGGCGGCAGGCGGCGGACGCGCTTTGCGCGCTGAAGCGCGCGTTGCGAAGCTGCTGCGCATGCGTGGACATGCAGCGGATTTTGCACATTCCAAAAGCTCCGAGGATTTGCGCAAACAGGCGGAGAGGGGTGCTAACCAAGGATATCGCTACGTGGTGGCGCTAGGCGGAGACGGGGCGTTTCATCATCTGGTGGAGGCGATCCACGGTACGGAAGCGGTGGCGGGATTTTTTCCGGCGGGTAATGGGAATGACATTGCAGCGGACCTGGGGATTCCGGCCGATCCGTTGGATGCGGCGGAGGCGTTCTTGAAGTCGGCGCCTCGAGCGATCGATTTGATTCGTGCGCAATTCGGCGATAGGCCAAGAGCGCATTATATCGGTGCGGGCGGGATGGGATTGGATGCCCAGGCGGCCCATTTAGCGAATACGAAGTTCAAACGGTTGCCGGGCGTGACGCGATATCTCGCGGGAGCTTTGTGGGAATTTTTTCACGGAGGGAGCATCCGGCTGCATGCCGAAATGGATGGCCTTGCGTGGGATGGACGCGCTCTTTTTGTGGCGGTCGCAAATTCCACGCGGTATGGGTCCGGCATTCGCATCGCGCCGGAAGCAAAAATGGATGATGGATGGATCGACATTGCCTTGGTGGGGGAAATTCGATGGACCAGGCTTATGGAAGCGATTCCGATTGTTTTGACTTCGGGAGATTTACGAGGATTTCCGGAAGTGCAGCGGTACCGATGCAAACGGATCCTGCTGCAGACCGAGCGTCCCACAAAGGTGCATGGCGACGGCGAGCTACTCGGCGAACCCCCTGTGGAGCTCACCGTGCTGCCCCAAGCCGTGCGCGTGATGACCCGCAGGTCGCGTGAGGATCAGGGTGGATGAAAGCCAGCGCTAGTCCTTTTTCTTTTTGGTTACTTTGAGGTTCACTTCAATATCGCGGCGAGAATCGAAACTTGAAATAGTGCGAGTGGAAGATGTCAGGTCACCATGCTCAGCGTGAATTTCATAGTCAACGTTGGGGTCCAGCCCGCTGAAGCGGTACTGACCTTTCTCGTCGGCAAAAGAAGTTTTCACCGCCTTGGTTTTGACGTTGACGAGATAGACCACGCTGGAAGGAAGGGGATTTTCATCTTTGTCTTCGACAGGACCGTGAACCACGCGAAGCTGAGCCTCAGCCTTTTTTTCGTCTTTGGTTTGCGCAGAGGAGGGCAAAGCTGCGAGAAGAACTAGCAGAATCGAAAGCGCGTATCGAACGCTGCGGCGTGTTTTCATAAGCGCGAGCCTGTATGGACGCCGAGCGGGCCACCAAGCGGAGCCATGCCACCCCATGATACGTTGGGGAATAGAAAGAGGAGCACAAAATTTCAGCCAATGGGTTGGCATCAGCGAAGTTCCGCCATCTGAGGTAATCGGCAGAAGAGAAGAGTAGGAAGAGGGTCGAGGAAAATCATTCTGCTTCTTCTTCCTCTTCTTCTTCCTCGACCACGGCTTCTTCGTCGGAGTCGTCTTCGTCGTCTTCTTCTTCCTCATCTTCATCGTCGGAAATGGCGATGAGATGAACAGGGTGCGTCTGAGTGACTTCGAGTTCAGCATCACACTCGTGGCAGCTCAGGATTTCGCCTTCTTCCACTTCGTCTTCGTCGAGATCAATTTCGGCGTCGCATTCGGGACATCGGGTCACGGATTTCTCTCCTTCCAAGGGCCGGCTTGCGCCGACGAGCGTATTATATAACGCCGGTGTCAAGCTTTCGCGAGGAGGAATGCGTAAAAGTGTCTAGCCGCGAATATCCAGAGCGTCCGCTGGTGGGAGTGGGCGGCGTGGTAATAGCAGAAGATCGAGCGTTGTTAATCCGGCGCGGTGGGCCGCCGCTTGAGGGGGAATGGTCGATTCCCGGGGGCATGCTCGAATTGGGAGAATCGTTGCGCGACGGAGTTAGGCGCGAGTTGGCGGAAGAAACCGGCTTGGAGGTGCGGGTTCACGATTTGATCGAAGCGTTTGATCGGGTGACCACGGACGCCGACGGCAAGTGGCGCTACCATTTTGTGATATTGGATTACCTGTGTGAGGTAGTGAGCGGAGTGGCGCAAGCGGCAAGCGACGTGGTGGATGTGGCTTGGGCGCGCGAAGATGAATTAGCGCGATTTTTGCTTACCCCGACGGCAATGCGCGTGATCAAGAAGGCATTTGAGATGGCGCGATCGCGATGACGGGCGTGACGGCAAAGTTCAATGGGGACGGCGCGGGTTGGACTGGAAGCGCAAGAACAAGTTTGAATTAGCTGGCGGCGGCTTCGGGCAGTTTTCCGAAGCGGCGCTCACGCTTCAGGAAATCTTCAACGGCTTCGGTCAAGTCGGCGGCTTCGAATTCCGGCCACATGCGCGAGGTGAAAAAAAGTTCGGCGTAAGCGCACTCCCAGAGCATGAAATCGCTCAAGCGGCGGTCGCCCCCGGTGCGGATCAAGAGATCTACATCCAGAGTGGGACCGGAGGTGTGCATTACTTCTCCCAGACGCTTGGCGAATTCGCGCTGGGATATTTCCAGACTGGACATCATCCAGCAGGAGGCGCGAAGAATTGCGTCGCGCGCGGAATAATCTATGGCGATGCGCAGTTCGAGAGCGCGGGCTGAAGCGGTGGTGCGCTCGGCAACGTCGATAGCCTGGGAAAGAGAGAGAGGAATGCGGTCGCGGCGGCCAATCACGCGAAGGCGTATGCCTTCCGCGGCGCATCTCCCAGCGTCGTTTCGAAAAAAGGCTTCGAGCAAGGCGAGCAGCGAGGATACTTCCGTAGGGGGACGGCCCCAATTGTCCGAGGAAAAAGCATAGAGCGTCAGGGTGCCGATACCGAGTGCGGGAGCGGCTCGTACGATGCGACGGACAGCTTCCACTCCCGCGCGATGGCCTTCGGAACGAGCCAGGCCGCGTGTGGCGGCCCAGCGACCGTTTCCGTCGAGCAAAATAGCGACATGAAGTCCGCGATTTATCAGCTTCAAAGTACTTTTGTTCATAAAGTGATGGCCCAAAATTTTTTACGGCATTAACCTTCGCGCGTGGCTTGGATTAAAGCTTCCATATGATTCAGATATTTTTCGAGGGCCCGGCGGCCGGCAGCAGAAAGGCGATATTCCGTTTTGGGCAGGCGTCCGGCGAACGATTTGGTGCAGGTGATGTAGCCCGCTTCTTCAAGCTTGCGGGCGTGAACGCTTAGGTTGCCGTCTGTGGCGCGCACAAGTTGTTTCAGTTCATTGAAGGCCAGAGAAGGGTTCACGGCCAGTGCGCTGACGATCGCGAGCCGCGTGCGCTCGTGAATCAGGCGATCGAGATTGGAAGCGGAAGGCTCGCCGGAACGCGCTCGAGGCACTACGCGCTTGGGAGATTCTTCGCGCTCTGCGCGATAGGTTGCAGATTTACCCGCCATATTTCCTCGCAATGACCGCGCCAAAAATAATGTGAAGCGCTCCGAATCCCGCGGCCAGAAAAAGATTGCCCCAATGCCAGGGGCAGAAGAGCGCGACGGCTCCCAGCACCATGAAACACAGTCCCATCAAAGGAACTACGCGAATTGAAAATGCGCCGCCAGTGACCACGCCGGTTCCATATAACAGAAGCCATTCACCGGGAATGGCGCCCACTACTCCGGTGCGCAATTGAAGCGCGGTAAGCAACACGCCGACCAGCAACGGCGGCGCAAAACTGTAAACAAAACGCCGGCCGGGTCCGGAGAAAAGGGACGAGCCGGAAGAACGCGCTTTTGAGTAGGTGGTCCAGGCCGCGATGGCGATAGCCAGAGCAGCTTCTGCGATCCAGGTGAGCAGCCAAGCGATCGGGGAGGCTTGGGTGGAGGCGATGGCCGCCGCTCCGAGGGCGGTGATGCCCATAGCCAGGCCGCCCCATCCGGGGACTGCGGTGAAGGAGCCAGCTCGCTCCATGGTCTCGCGAATAAACCGAAGATTATCGCGGGCGTGATCGTCTAGTGCGCGAGGGACCGAAGAGCGCGGTCGGATTGGATCCGGACTAACCACGGGTGCAGCATAGCTTAAAGGAGCGGTAAGTGTAAAGTACTTTATCTGGCAAAGTGTATAGCCCGATACCGGTGCCGGCGTCCCTGGTTAGTTGCACGCAAATGGCTTGTGTGCTTCAAGCCGCGGGACTATTCTCGGTGCGCCCGGAGAAACGGGAGGGCGGACATGAAACTCAATCGAATTTTATTGTGTGGGACCATGCTGGTTTTTGCGCCTTTTATCGCTGCGGGACAGCAAGCAACCGCCCCGGAGGCAAATCCGGTATCGAATGCCGTGCGCTTTAGTGTCGAGCGAGCTTCCAAAAATATGGTGGCCGCAGCGGAAGAAATGCCTGGAGATAAATACAGTTTCCATCCAACGCCGGCTCAAATGTCATTCGGAAAGCTGGTCTCGCACATGATTGGCTCCAATTACGGGCTGTGCTCGAAAATTTCGGGTATCGCGGGGCCCACGGAGGAGAAACCTAGCGAGACGGATCCGAAGGATAAACTGGTGACTTCGTTAAGAGCTTCGTTTGATTTTTGCACGCAGAGTTTGGCGAAGCTGGACGATTCCAACCTGGGCGAACAACTGACCGTGTTTGGTGGCCGCAAACTTTCTCGCGCAGCAGCGATGATCGCATTGACCAACGATTTTGCGGATCATTACAGCATGGCGGCGATTTATCTGCGGCTGAATGGCTTACTGCCGCCCACGGCCCAAGCAAAATAGGAAAGCGGCTAGTTCTTGCCAATTCGTTTTGGGTAACGCCCTACGATTGAGTTCCAGCGGATGATCAGGAGATCAAAGAACATCATCACACTGTCTCGGAACATATGGACCTTGGTTGCCGGGTCGTGGGCCCATCGGACGGCTACTTCCGCGGTCCGCAGGCCGTGACGTTTCGCGAGGAAAAGAATTTCGGGGTCGAATCCGAAGCGTTCGATTCGCTGTTGTTCGAAGACGATCCGCGAAGTCTCGCGCAGGAAGGCTTTGAATCCGCACTGCGTATCGCGGAAAGGCAAACCCATAGCGATTCGCACGAATCCATTGAAAATCATGCCGGCGAGTTCCCGCAGGCGCGACTGGTGCGTGGTGATGAGGGAGCGATCGAGCGCCCGGGAACCGATGGCGATTTCGTGGCCGGCCTCGATTGCGGCCAGGAGTTTTTCGCACTCCTCAATGGGCGAAGACAGATCGGCATCGGTGAAAAGTGCAATACGGCCGCGCGCTTCCAGCATTCCGTGACGCACGCTAAAGCCTTTTCCTCGATTTTCTGGGTTGCAAACCAGACGGACCGAAGGCATTTCGCTCGCCCATTTTTCGACGACGCGAGCGGTATTGTCGCGCGAGCCGTCGTCTACAACCAGAATTTCGATCGCACCGGGAGAAACATTCTTGCCGGCAAAATAATCGCGAATGCACGTGAGTGTGCGCGGCAGGCGTGACTCTTCGTTATAAGCTGGAATAATGATGGAAAGGTCCGGCGGCGCAGTCATTCCTGCCGTGATCCTGGGGTCATTGGATGCCAGCCGTAGTGCCCCAGGAGCGGGACAAAACGGCAAGCATAGAGAGATTCTTGAGTGGTAGAGGCGTCGCGTTTAACGATGCGAAGCAATTCTTGGTGATCTGATTTGCCGACAGGAATCACCAGACGGCCGCCTTCGGCCAATTGTTCGACAAGGGGCGGAGGAACAGCGGGAGCGGCGGCGGCTACGAGGATAGCGTCGTAGAGCGCGGCATGCGGGCCCGTCAGGGAGCTTAGGGCGGGCCAGCCCAATGAGCCGTCGCCTACCTCGATGCGGACATTCGTGTAGCCGAGGCGCGACAAACGTTCGCGCGCTTGAGAAGCGAGAGAAGGTTGTGCTTCAACGGCCGTGACATCGCGCGCCAAGAGCGACAGGATGGCAGCCTGGTATCCCGAACCGGCGCCGACTTCCAGTACCCGCTCGCTGCCTTGGAGAGAAAGAGCTTCGGACATGGCTGCAACCATGAAGGGTTGTGAGATGGTTTGGCCGCTTCCTATAGAAAGAGGCTCGTCCGCATAGGCGGAAGCAAATTGTTCGGTTGAAACGAACAGGTGCCGCGGAACGGTGGCCATGGCGTCGAGTACGCGCTGTGACGAAATACCGCGCGCGCGCAGCTGACGCGCAACCATTTCTTGCCGCGCCGCCTCGAACTTGTCTTTGACTCCCGAACCGGGATTCGTCCCACCACTCATGCTTGGCAAACGCTACCACAGGCTCGCGTGAGGTTGCTACCGAAAGGGCTCGTTGATGTATCTGCGTATAAATTGCATCTATACGCGGTGTTCGATACGATTCTAAGGATCGACGTGTCAGGGCAGTTGCCCGGACCAAAAACAGGAGAACGAAATGAAACTTCGAAATGCCCTGATCGCTGCCGCGCTATTTACGGCAGGCCCGGCGCTGGCACAGACGCCTGCGGGCGGCACGCAACAAAAACCGGCAACTACGGCTCCCGTTCAACCAGGACAACCTGCGACGAAACCGGCAGGGACGGACCCGAAAGCGCCTGCCGAGAAACTTGATCCGGCCAAAGAAGCGGCTATCCGGCACTTATTGGATGTTACTGGCGAGTCGAAAGAGGGTGAAAACATGAATACCGGTATGACCGGGAGGGTCCACGACGTGATGAGCCGCGCGCTTCCCGCCGATCAGCTACCCAAGTTTATGGATACATTTTCGCAGAGATTCACTGCCGGCGCGCCGCCCAGTGCGGTGACTGATGCCGTAGTAAAAATTTATGCCCAGCACTTTTCCTTGGAGGACATTCAGGGAATCACCAAGTTTTACGAATCACCCGTGGGACAGCGGATGGTGAAAGAAATGCCGGACGTGGTCCGCGACTCGCAGGACGCAGGGATGCAGATGGACCAGAAAGTTGTGATCGCCGTGCTGCGAGGAATGTCAGACGAATATCCGCAGCTGAAGCAGATGCTGCCGCCGGATCCAGACCACCCAGCTCCGGCGCCGAGTGCGGGGCCTGCTCCGACTCCAGCTCCAGGATCCTCAACTCCAAATTCGACTCCGGCGCCGGGTGCCAAGCCGACTCCACCGCAGCAGTAAAAATCGATTGTAGGTGCCGGAAAGGAGCTTGCTGATGCCGCGAATTTTTGGGCGAAACAACCGTAAGCAAAAATCCCGCCGGCTGTGGGCCGGAATTGTTTTTCTGGTAGCCACGGCAGGGTTGGCGGCGTTTGCACCGCAATCGCCGCCAGCCAAGCAGGCTCCTATCACCGTGTCGGCAGCGATTAGCTTGAAGGATGTGCTCGACCAGCTCGGGCGCGAATACGAACGGGACAATCCGGGGGCAAAAGTTGCGTTCAATTATGCCGGCTCCGGTACATTGCAGCACCAAATCGAGGAGGGCGCGCCCGTGGACATATTTTTTTCCGCGGCGCAGAAACAGATGGACGGGCTTCAATCCGATGGGCTGATCCTTGGCGATACGCGCAAAAACATTGTAGCAAACGATCTGGTGCTCATTGCGCCGTCTGCTACAGACAATATCCATACGTTTCAGGATTTAGCGAAAAGCGTGGTGAAAACTGTCGCGCTCGGCGAGCCCGCGACGGTGCCAGCGGGAATGTACGCACAGCAAACTCTGGAACATCTCGGATTGTGGACCGATGTGCAGAAAAAGGCCGTGTATGCGAAGGATGTGCGGCAGGTGGTGACTTTCGTGGCCAGCGGGAATGCCGATGCGGGGTTGGTGTATCGCACCGACGCGCAGACTTCGCCGAAAATTCGAACGATTTTTACCGCTCCTCCTAACTCGCACGATCCGATTGTGTATCCTGCAGCGGTGTTGAAAAACTCCAAAGAACCAGACGCCGCAAAAGCCTTTCTAGCGTTTTTGGAAACGCCCCACGCGCTGGAGATTTTCAAGACCTACGGCTTCAACGATCCGAATAATCCGCAAGGAAAAATCTGAAACGGTTACAATCCTGCGGATGGATTGGTCTCCTGTCTGGATATCGCTGGCGACAAGCGTAACGGCGACCGCAATCACGCTGGTAGTTGGACTGGCCGCGGCGGCTTGGCGTGAGCGACATAGCGGCCCGGCGCTTGCGCTACTGGACGGAATTTTCCTGTTACCCCTGGTATTACCGCCTACCGTCGTTGGCTTTTTTCTTCTGTTGCTCTTCGGACGACATGGGCCACTGGGTCAGTTGCTGCTTCATTTTGGCGCCACACTTGTTTTCTCTTGGCCTGCCACTGTAATCGCCGCCACGGTTGTTTCGTTCCCGCTGATGTACATAACCGCGCGCGCGGCTCTGGAACAGGTAGAGCCTGGGCTGCTCGAGGCGGCGAGAACGTTGGGCGCTTCGGAATCACGAGTCTTTCGTGAAATTGCCCTGCCGCTGGCGTGGCCGGGCGTTCTGGCCGGCACCATGCTTTCTTTTGGGCGGGCGCTGGGCGAGTTTGGCGCGACATTAATGATCGCCGGAAATATTCCCGGCCGAACAGAAACGATTCCGATTGCCATTTATTTTGCGGTCGAAGCGGACGACATACAGCGAGCGTTGTATTGGTGCGCGGTGGATGTGGTTATCTCGCTCGCGCTTCTGAGCGGGCTTTATTACTGGACGCGCACGCAAGGTTTTGGACGCGCGCGAAGATTGGCTCGCTGAGATGGCGCTCGAAGTTCAAATCGAAAAAAAACTTCCAGATTTTGAACTGAACGTTGCATTTACGGCGTCCGAAGAACCGCTTAGCATTTTGGGAGCTTCCGGCGCGGGCAAAACGATGTTGCTGCGATGCATCGCGGGATTGGAGCGTGCCGATCGAGGTCGCGTCGCATTGAGGGATCGAGTTTTATTCGACGCGGCGCAAAATATTCGAGTCCCCGTGCAACGAAGACGTATCGGGATGGTTTTCCAGAATTACGCGCTTTTTCCGCACCGAACAGTGGCAGAAAACATCGAGTTCGGATTGCATGAGCTTTCGAGGAAGGAAAGATCGGCACGCCTGAAGGCGCTCATCGAACGTACACACTTGAAAGAACTGGCTGATCGTCATCCGCGCGCACTTTCTGGGGGCGAGCAACAGCGAACGGCCCTGGCGCGGGCGCTAGCGATTGACCCGGAAGCGCTGCTGCTGGATGAACCGCTCTCCGCGCTGGACACGCACCTGCGGAGTCAAGTGGAAGCACAGCTTCAGGAAGTTTTTTCCACCTTTCAACGGCCTGCGCTTTTGGTTACGCACAACATCGAAGAAGCGTATCGACTGGGCGCGCGGCTCCTGGTGCTCTCGCGGGGACGAATGGCAGCCTACGGACCAAAAGAAGAAATTTTTGGGCACCCTCCGACACGCGAAGTGGGGCAGTTGACAGGCTGTAAGAATTTTTCGCGCGCGAGAATGAATGCGGATGGTACGGTGGAAGCATTGGATTGGGGCTGCAGGCTGCGCGTGGGCCAGTCAATTTCCAAACCACCGGCGTACGTCGGTATACGAGCGCATCACATTGATTTTTTGGAAGCTAGGGCTGGAACGGACGTCTCCGAGAACGTTTTTCCGTGCTGGCTGGTTCGCGCTTCGGAAACACCCTTTCGCGAGACGCTCTATCTGCGACTTCAGCCGCACGGCGTAGAGGGGGCCTACGATTTACAAGCGGAGGTGTTCAAGGAAAAGTGGCTGCGCTTCCGCGATGTCCCTGACCCCTGGCACGTGCGGCTTTCCCCAGGATCACTTTTCCTAATGCCCGAGTAGTTCAGACCGTCGGCTAATTGAAGTGCTTGACGAATTTTATGTCGAGCGCGTAGCTGCCGTTTATATCGCGGAGGAAAATAATGGAGACGTCGCGTTTGAGATGGTATTCCACTTGAATGAGCTGTTCCTGATCGGATGCGGCGTTCGAAGAGTAAGTGATGGTAAGGTCACGAGAAAATTGTTGGACGATTGTGACGCGCGCGGCTGCGTTGGATTCTGTCGCGGTGCCGGCGAGAAACGGGTCTACGCGAAACTGGCTGATGCCAAATAGTTTTTCAATGCGCCCGCCGAATCCAGTTGAGATTGCTTCGGATAACAGTGCGGTGGCTCCGTAGTTTTGACCGCCGGCCGATTGCGAGCGCAAAGCGCTTTCTTGTCCCGTGTTGCCCAAGGCGAGCAGAGCAACGATGTCTGAATCCGGCAATGGCGGGTCGGAGCGATAGTTGAGTACCAGACGACTGGCAGGGCCGGTGAAATTTATAGTGACCTGATATTGACTGATGACCGCAGTGGCTTCGATGTTGAGCACAGGGTCCAGGCGGAACGGGTTAGCAAAATTAAGATCGCCGCGGGTGAGCGTAAAATTGTTGCCACGGAATGCCATCTCGCCACCGAGCAAGTGAATGTGGCCAAGCAAAACGGGCCGATCCCAGGTGCCACGGAGGTGTAGATCGCCATCAATTTCGACGTGAGCTCCGCCCCATTCGATGCGCGCGCCGGCGCTGGTGTGCCCGGAAACGTCGAAGGTGAGGTTGCGCATGAAGGCGGACGTGGAAATAGCGACTACTCCGGTTTGTGCGGAGGAAGCGAAGAAGGAAGCCAAATCGACGCCTTGCGCAAAAAGCAAGCGCTGGACTTGAATGCGGCCAGAAAGAATCGCAGCGTCCTGCGTCCCTGCCAATTGCAGCGAGCCGCCGATCAACCAACTCATTCCGGGGGGGTAGCGAACACGAACCTGCGGTGTCTCCGCATTGATTTCGTAGCGCATGGGCCCTTCGCCATAAGTCAAACTGCCGCTGAGCGTCAAATGTCCGCCGCCTGATTCTGCGGTGACACGATCGAAGAGCAAACGGCTGCGGTCGAAGACGAGATTTCCGTTCACGTGGGATAGTCCGACCGGGAAATCGGAGTAGTGCGCGGAAGCGTCACGAATGTTCGCGCGACCGATAATGCGCGGTTTCGATATCGTGCCTTCGACCGAAGCGTTGACCTCCGCTTCGCCTTGCGCTTCTAATTCCGGTAAAAGTCCGGTGGCGAAACGCAAATTTATGCCGCCGGACAGATTGAAATGAAGGGGACGATCGCGGTCGAAGCGCGCTGAGCCGCTTAGCTGCATATCCGTATTAGGGCCGTGAATGTGCGCTTGCTCGATGCGGACTTCGTTACGGCGATAGACAATCTGGATGGGCCCGTCGTTCTGAAGTTGGACAAACTGATAGTCAAAAGATATATCGGAAATATTCACTTTCACTTCGATGGAGTCGGGTTTGCGAAGCGCGCCCGAAATTGTAAATACACCGTTCACAACGCTCGGGCGGGTTAAATCCTTAAGATGGAGGCTTGCGGTGATGAGGGCGTCCAGGTCAAATTCTTTTACCGTAAGATTTCCGGAAATTAGCTCGTCTCCTGTGAGTCCAACATCGAGCTGACCGGTCAGTTTTCCTTTGGACATTTCGGAATTAACGGTGACGTGAGCATTCTGGCCGTCTGATTCGACCTCTGCGCGAAAATCCCCTTCTTTGTCCGCGCCGACGGTGAGTCCCACCAGACGAATATCCCCGTTTGCAACAGGAGTGCGAATGGGTCCATGCCCTCGCACGTCAAATTGAAGTTGCCCTCCAATAGGCAGAGAGGATTTCTGCAATACGGCTATTTTTTCGAGGGCGATCTCGGCACCATGGAGATTGAACTCGACGGTCTGCTCCGCGGGATGATAAAGCACATCGCCATTCACGTGTCCGGCGTCGCGGCGAAGTTCAGCCTGAGAAAGCTGAATTTCGTAACGGGTGTAATGTAGCTGGGCTCCCAGGTGGTCGAAGTGATAGCCCTTGGCTACGATATCGTCGAGAACAAAATTTCCATCCAGGACCGGGAGTGCACTGGTTCCGCTGCCGTGAAAGCTACCGCTCAGAAGTCCGGCAACGGGATAGTTCGTGCCCAGCATCGCTTGCAGGTCAGCGGTGGGACCGCGTTCCACTTTGGCGTCCAGGCTCCAATGGCTGGCGGGCACAAAACTCCAGTCGCCATCGAAATCCAAGCGGAGATTGAGCGCTGCGCTAAATTGCCCTCGCCGGACCGCGGCGTTGGCCAAACTGAAAAAATCAAGCGAGTACTCCAGATCGCCTTCGATTCTGTCCCAATAGAGTGTGTCGTAATGTGCCTTGATGGCGCTGAAATGTCCGACAAAGGTGGGACCGGCGATGGGGCCCACGATGCGTCCTCGAAATGCGATGTCGCCGGCTTCACGGGCAGGGACCGCACCGACTCCGCGCAGCTTGTTGATGAAATCATCCCACGGCACTAAATCGTGCGTGTTGAGTTTCAGTTCAAGAGCGGAATCACGTCCGCCGAGATAACCATCGAATTCGATTTTTGTGGTGGGCGTGGAAATCTCGCTTCGAGTGAAGGTGGCGGTTCCCGCGTCATCCATGTAGTCGTAGGTGATGAATGCCGCGGCTGGGGTGATTCCCGTTGGCGTGTAGGATGCAGGAGTCCAGCGAGATTGGCCTTGGGAGCGGAAGTGCGCAAACGCTCCGGTCCACGTGTTGGTGGAAACGACGTCCATGACAGAATCCCAATGCAGCGTATTTACGGGGAATTCCGGATTGTCCACGGCTGCGTACGCGGCAGCGAGACTGGTGCCATGCAAGTGAGTTTCCGTGCGCACGGCCTGCGTCTTCAGATCCATCTCCAGGCGGCCATCAACGGTCCCGCCGAGAGCGCGTATTCCAAACTTTGGCAACACCAAAAGTTCACGCGAAAGATCGTAGTCGCCCCAAGTTTCGATGCCGCTTTCGTGGAACCAAACATAAGGCAAGCTGACCTTCTGCGCGGAGTAGTGGCCGCTGGCCGTCCAATCCCTTCCGTCGTAACGGGCCTTGCCGGAAAAATCTGTGATGGCATCGGGAACAAGGGGCTGACGAAGAACTGTACGGAAATCAACGAGGGAGACACGTGCGCGATAGCGGAAGTTCCAATTCGGTTGTGAAAAACTGGGCAGCTCGGCGCGAAGATTGAGTTCAGAGTGCGGTAGTTTCCAGACCAACTCGTCGAGCTCGAAGGCGTTACGGTGCAGAGTGAACTTGGCGGAGAGATCGGAGCGGAAGAGCATATCCTTGCGCTCAGCAATTTCAACTTGCTTCCACTGCAGGTTTCCGACGTAGGAGTCGGTGCCTCGCGCGGCGGCTTCATAGTTCAATTTGAATTCGAAGTTCTGTCCTTTTGCCGTTAGCGGCACTCGACGGTCATTGATCAGGGCGCTGCCGTCTCGCAGTTCCAGCCATCGGATTTGCAAATCGAAAAGATTCTGGCGCCAGGATTCGGTGGCGGCAATTTTTGGGGTAGGCAGGTTGCTGTGGCCGTCTTTATCGAATTGAACTACAAGCTGCGGCCGATCAATTACCAATTCGCTCAAGGCAAATTTCCGGTGGAAAAGCGAGAGAACCGTTACTCCGACGTCGATACGGTCTGCATGGAATAAAGGCGGCTGGCCGGCACCTTCCAGGCCATGGAGCGTTAAATTGTCGCCGCGAGCGGTCAAGCGTAAAAACTTTAGATGCAACGCGCCGAGTTCCACGCGCGCGCCAGTTCGAAGCCGGAGCTGCTGCACGATTTGATCGCGAGCCCAGCGTTCGACAAGACCACTCTGGTACAACCCGAACATGGCCAGGCCGACGAAAATTAAGAAAACCAGAAAATATAAGCTCCAGCGCACGAAACGACGGCGGCTCACGAGGGGCTCCGGGCGTTGACGATATCGATCTTCAATCGCTGACGCGTATCATCCAGCCACTTTTCCGCGCGGTCGCTAATGGCGCGTTGAACGATAACTTCGCGAATGGTCTCTTCCACATCCTCGAGCGGGGGAACCGGCTCATTACGAGCTTTAAGTTGGGGCGCGAATTCTTCGTTGTAATACTTTTCCACTTCTTTGTCGTCCACCTGAGCGGCGGCACGGAAACGGTAATCGAGGAAATGCGCGAGATAGAGTTGCTGGGTCAAGATTCGTTTGACCGCCGCTTCGGTCAAGTCCACTGCGGCCAGACGTTTCTGAAATTCTTCCGAAGAAGGGAATTGTTTCACAAACTGTTGATAGGCGTTTTCGATTTCGTCGGCGGACGGAAACGGATATTTTGCGGTATTGGCTTCGCCGCGCACGATCCATTGGTCCGCCAGTTCGCGGATGAGCTCGTCTCGAGGCTTGGCTTTGCCGTCGGAAAGAATCTGGAAAGCGCCCAATTCGTGGACTTCGCTCTCCAAGATGATGTCATCTTCGATACGCGCCGCGATTCCATCGATGGGGATCGCGGAGGAGTCGTTTGCAGGCGCCGCCGGTTCGGGCTGAGAACCGGATTGCGCGTGGGCCGGCATAGCTAGGGTTCCCCCGAGCCAGGCCAGGAATCCAAGGATCCGTATGCTGCGTGATAATGAGCGTCTCATAAGCGAGTCGTCAAAAGACCGGGCCAATGTTGAACGAAAATTCGAAACGCGGCAGACGGAAAAGCTGCGGCACGGTGGACGGCGCAATAGTAGCCTGATATTGAGCCGGGTTGAGTTGGAAGCCGAAGTCCACTCGAACGGGGCCGATTGGTGTCGGATATCGCAAGCCAAAGCCTACCGTGTGCGAAAAATAGTTCAGATTGGTAGTGGAAGACGGCTTCCAGGAAAGGTTTATATGCGTTATATCGCTATACACGTTGCCGCCATCGTAAAAGAGTGTGCCACCTAACTTATTGCCGATGTAAGGAAGCTTCATCGGAAAGCGCAATTCCTGGTTGAAAACGAGAACGGCCAGACCGCCAATAGGAAATCCGGTGCAAGGATCGCGAGGACCCGCTTCATTCAGGCCGAAACCGCGTAGCGAGGTTGCGCCACCGGAAAAGAAACGTTCGGGCAGCGGAATGACCTGCTCGGTGATGGGGGGAGCGGTGGAGCTGCAATTCGTCGAGCCCCCTTCCGATGACCCGCCTTCGACCGTCTGACCGAGCGGCTGTTCAAAACCAAAACGCGTGGCGCGCGCAAAAACAAAAGCGCGTCCGAACGGGTAAAACGAGGAGTTTTGAAAGAATCCGCGAAAGAAGCTGGCGCTGGAGCCTAGTGAAGTTGAAGCGACGCTCAAATCAACGGTGTTAAAATTGCCGCGCGTGGCATCCGCGGGATTGTCGCGGCGCTCGCGCGCATACGTGATGCCGAACCCGGATACCAAGGTAGGCTGGCTGAACAATGGGATTTCGTCGGGAGTAATGTGCAGATCGGAAGCGGTGACTCGGCGGAAAAAGTACCGGTAGAGTATGGAACTTGAGCGGGAAAACTTCTCGGCAACTTGAAAAGCGCCCTCGTAGCGAACGGACGTAAATGTTTGGACATCTTGCATCTTATCGGCGAAACCGATGATCTGGACGCTAAGCGAGGGATGTCCGCCAAAGTTGTCAGCGGTATAACTCAAAAGGGATCGATATTCCAGGGTGCTCACGCGCGCTCGGAAGGTAAGCGTCTGCGCCAAGCCGAACATATTCGAGCGCGAAGCTTCGAAGATCAAGCGCGGGCTGCTGGCAATGACGGTGGCATTGGGATTACAACTGGATGAATTTTTGCTCAAAGCGCTGCAGCTAGCGCCAATTTGTTGGACTTCGAATCCTGCTCCGTACCCGATGGTATAGCGCTTGCCTTCCTGTAAATCCACGACGACAGTTTTCTCGGGATCGGTCCCCGCCGGATTCTGCGGCTCGATCTGCACGCGATTAAATACGCCGAGGTTGTAAAGGCGGCGTTGAGTCTCGACCACATCGCTCTCGCGTAACGGACCGTCCGGTTTGATTTTTACCTGGCGCGAAATCACGCCGGGTCGGGTGAATTGGTAGCCGGTGATCAAAACTTTAGCAACTTCGATGCGCACGCCCTCAACGATGTGGTAGGTGAGCCGCACCTCGGTGGCCGAAGCCCCCGGCGTTACCTCCTCCTGAAAATGAGCTTCGGGGAAGCCTTCGTTGTAATACATAGCGAGAACATTGTTGCGGTCACTGGCCACGCTTGCGGCGGAATAGGGCTGACCCGGCGAGGAGCCGATGACGCCGAGGAGAGCCTCATTACTAATGACCTTGTTGCCTTCGATGTGGAGATTGTCCACCAAGGTTTGCGGGCCTTCGACGATGGCGAAGGAGACGAAGAGGTTTCCTTTCCGGCCCTGATAGTTGTCGTCGACCGAAGGGGTGACTTTTACATCCAGGAAACCGTTGGAAAGATACACGCCGCGAACGGAATCGGCATCGTCATTGACCAATTGTTGGCTAAAGCGGCCATTCGAACCGAAGGAAGCGGGCTGAAGTTGCAATCTGCTTTCCAGCAACTTCTTGCCAAAATACTTGTTGCCGGTGAAACCTACGCCAGCAAAGCGATATTTATCTCCAAGCGTAACCTTGTAACTGATTAGCCGGCCCTTGTCAGTGGAGTCACCACCCGAACTCACATCAACGTTGGCATTGAAATAGCCTTGGCGTTGAAAATAATCGCGGAGATTTCGCCGGCCTTCCTGCAACAAATCTTCATCTACGGATCCTTCCGCATAAATCGGTAAAATTGTGTGAAGTTTGCCTTTGCTCAGGTGTCCTCCGACGATTTCGATGCTTACGCGCGGACCCGCGTTCACCTCATATTTCAGAGCCACAGTATTAAATTTTGTATCATAAGAGCCGGGAGTAATCAGTACTCCGGCGCCCAAATATCCCTGGTTCACCAAATACTTCTTGAGGCGGTCGCTGGCCTTGGTAACCCGCGCAGTGGTGAGTTGCTTCTTCACTTTGATCTTGGATCGATGAATGAGCTCGTCGTCGGGATAGGGAGTTTTATTTTGAACGACGAAGCTTCCAATTACGGCGCGCTGACCGGGATCTACCGTGATGGTCAGGTCCATCTGGCGCGTGTCTTCGTGAGGAGTGAGCTTCCAAGTTAGTTTTGCTTGATAGAGGCCTTCATTGTGAAGCGTATCTTTTAAACGGTCGATGGCTTCCAGCAGAGCGCTTTGGCGGAAAGGCTCCCCCAAGCCTAAACGCAGAGCGGCCAAAGCGGCAGGCTCGCTGGGTGGATCTTTTAAGCCTTCTATACGGATTGAGTTATTGAAGTAATTGCGCTGGACGAGAAAATCAAGGCGGATGCCTTTCAGAGCGGGTACGGTTTTTACTTGTATATCGGCAAAATCGCCGGTGCGGTACAGTTCGCGCAAAGTATCGCGTTCCTTGGCAATGTCAAATGGCTCTCCTAGGTGCAAAGGAAGCGATGCTGGACGCGGTGCTATCTGTTTTCCAGACTCATCTAGGATGCGGATTTCGACCACCGGCTGGCCTTCCAGCTTAGCTTCTTGAGCTCGTACAGGGAGGCAGCCGGCGAGAATGAGGGCAAGGACTGCGACCTCTATGGCAGCGAGGCCCGCGCACCGGCGCAGTGTCTTCGACGTGTTCCAAGAAAGTCTCATTCGCCCAAAGAATTAAGAGGAAAGGTTAGCATGCCGCGTTGCCTGGCAGACGCGAAAAGGCGTTATGATGAAGTTCATACTAGGAAACAGGCGATGAACAGCGAACAATCCGAAAAATATTCGCGGCAGATTCTATTTCCGGGCATCGGCGCGGACGGCCAGGAAAAAATTCTGGCGGGAAGCGCGGTGCTGGTGGGTTGCGGCGCCTTGGGAACGGTAACCGCGAGTCTACTGGTACGTGCGGGGCTGGGGTGGCTGCGAATCATAGATCGAGATTTCGTGGAACTATCAAATTTGCAAAGGCAAACTCTTTTCGAAGAAACCGATGCGCGCGAGCTTTTGCCCAAAGCGGTCGCTGCGGAAAGGCGGCTGCGCGCAATCAACTCTGATGTACGAATCGAAGGCATGGTCGCCGATCTGATCCCGGAAAATGCGGAGGAACTTCTGGCGGGGTTCACGGTGATTATCGATGGCACGGACAATTTCGAAACGCGGCTTTTGCTGAACGATGTGGCGTTGTCGTTGAACATTCCTTGGATTTACGGAGCTGCGATCGGAAGCTACGGTGTGACATTTACGATTCAGCCGGGGCGCACAGCTTGCCTGGCGTGCTTGTTGGAAGGTCAGGAAAAACCGAGCGACGCGTCGGCAGAAGCTACTTGCGACATAGCCGGGATTCTGAATGCGGCAGCGGGAGTAGTAGGTTCGATCGAAGCCGCTGAAGCGATAAAAATTCTAGCTGGGAAGCCGGAGGCGCTGCACGGGAAGTTGCTGTCCTGCGACGTTTGGAGCGGGAAATTCCAATCCCTTCGCGCATCGAGCAATCCTGATTGTCGCGCGTGTGGCCGACGCGAGTTTTCTTACCTGGAAGGAGACGCTCAGCCGCATATCACCATGTGTGGCCGCGATTCAGTACAGATACACGAACGCGGTCGCAGATTGGACTTGGGAGCGCTTGGACAGCGGCTGAAGAGTGGCCCTGTATCGGAAGTGCGCAACAACAAATTCTTGCTCCGCTTTCAAGTAGCGCCGTATGAGATGACCATTTTTGCCGACGGACGGGCCATAGTGAAAGGGACAAAAGATCCTGCGGTTGCGCGGTCGCTCTATGCGCGATTTGTGGGAGCGTAGTGGAGGTGGCTGGTTTCTAGATAGGAAGTTCGTCGGAACGAAATTCAAGTAGCTACACGCGGAGAAGTTCTAACCTGAGAATCGGCGGATAGCTGACTGGCGCATCGCGGCGCGATCCATATTTTCCCGGGTATTCATCAGGGTCAGTAGCGTGCTTAGAACGCGGGCCTTTAGTTCATCGGACATAGGAAATCCACTGGTGGCGGTGTTGACTAGAATCTCGCCGCGCGCAGAGATTTTCTGCATAAATTCCACTTGGCGTTCATGCTTGGTATTTCCTAAGGCGGTTTCCCGGCGCATTTCCGCGCATTCGCTTTCGATGAACAGGGTGAAATGAAGGACGCACAAATGCTCTCCGGCGAGCCCGGACGGCACGCCGACCTTACATCCTTTCGCGCTGCAAATCTCGGCCACAAACACACACCTGTAGGACGCTTTCTGGTTTGTAGCATTTTCTGAGGAGTGAATTCCAGTCTACCTAAACGTGGTGCGCTCAATCAGATAGCAGCACATAGGCCAATTGGGGAATGCGGGATGGGGAAAGCCGTGTGGCGCGACCTGCCAGACGTTGCGACGAGTCGGCAAGGGACGCAGCAAATCGAAACGTTCCAATGCGAATTATTCGTAGCGAACGCGATCATAGGATCGAGCTGCATGGCGCGTCGGGCGGGTTTTTTCGAGGCCCACGCTTACTTGCGATTGCGATAGGTTTGCCGTCGTGTTACACACGGACTCGCGGTAAATGTTCATCTTAGAAGGCTACCAAGGTTTCCGTGCCTCACCTTACTCAACACGATGTGATGACGATGTTTCTTGCGCTAGCGGTCCTGTTGGGGACGGCTAAACTCGCGGGCGAATTGATGCACAAGCTGGGCCAGCCGTCGGTGCTGGGCGAAATTTTTGCGGGAATCTTGCTGGGGCCGACGATGTTGGGTCATTTCAAGC
This sequence comes from Binatus sp. (SeqCode), assembly GCA_035602755.1. Classification (GTDB taxonomy): domain Bacteria; phylum Acidobacteriota; class Terriglobia; order Acidiferrales; family UBA7541; genus Palsa-295. The sequence goes on from DATNLR010000135.1 coordinate 36,184, forward strand.
CGCAGATCTATGCGTTTTTGTTCCCCAGCACGGGGACTATGCCGATTGTGCTGGAAACGGTTACCACCATCGGAGTGGTATTTTTTCTTCTGACTGCGGGGCTTGAGATCGATCTGCGCAGTATTTTCCGTCAAGGTAAGAGCGCGCTGCTGGTGAGTTTCTTCGGTGTGGTAATTCCTTTCGCGTTGGGTTTCGCCTCCGCGTTTGCATTCCCGCAGTTTCTGGGCGCGGGAACGGGGGCCAGCAGACTGGTCTTCGCCTTATTTGTGGGCACCGCGCTTTCGATTTCAGCTCTTCCGGTGATTGCAAAAATCCTGATGGATCTGAACCTCCTGCGAACTGAGATGGGGACGGTAGTGATGTCCTCGGCTATGTTTGACGACCTGGTGGGCTGGATTTTGTTTTCCATGGTTCTGGGAATGATGAATGCCGGGCCGGAACATTCCATGAATAGCGTTAAACGAACGGTCTTGCTGGTGTTCATTTTCGCCGGGCTAGCATTGACGGTTTTGCGTTGGGTCATCGACAAAATACTTCCGGTGATTCAAGCGCATACGAGCTGGCCGGGCGGAGTATTGGGGTTTATTTTTACGCTGACGCTGGCGGGAGCAGCTTTTGCTGAATTCGCAGGAATTCATGCCGTGTTTGGCGCGTTTATTATCGGGATTTCGGTTGGGGAATCGACACACTTAAGAAAGCGGACTTCCGAGCAAATCCATTCGATCGTGACCAATGTGTTCGCGCCGTTCTTTTTCGCAAGCATCGGCTTGCGAACAAATTTCGTTACCAAGTTTGACTGGAGGCTCACGCTAGCGTTGATTGGCGTGGCTTGTCTGGGGAAGTTGCTGGGAGCCGGTTGGGGAGCGCGACTTGGAGGAATGGATCGCCGAACTTCGTGGGGTGTGGGACTGGCCATGAATGCGCGGGGAGCGATGGAGATGATCCTGGGGCTACTGGCGCTGCAAGCTGGATTGATTCGCGAAACCATGTTCGTGGCGCTGGTGGTGATGGCTCTATTTACATCCATGGTTTCAGCGCCCGCTATACACTTCTTGCTTCGGAGGCGCCGGTCGTTAACGTTGAAAGACATCGCGACCAGCAAGCTTTTCCTCCCCAGGATGACAGAGCGGACCAAGCAAGAAGTTCTGAAGCATATGTGCGAAGTCGCAGCAGATAGCGTGAATAACGCGCCGGAAAGATTTCTGAGACTGGTACTAGAACGAGAGAGGATTGTCCCGAGCGGCTGGGAGAACGGACTGGCGGTTCCGCATGCGCGTGTGGGCGGGCTTCCTCATCCCATCGTGGTGATCGGCAAATCCGAGCAAGGGATCGATTTTGACGCGCGTGACGGGAAGCTTTCGCGACTGATCATTTTGATTCTTACCGGCGATAACCAATCGCAGCACGATTTGCTCGGCGACGCGGGAGAAATGTTCAGCCGCAAGGAAGCCATCGATCAGGTACTAAACGCTGGGAACTTTTTGGAGCTGATGGCGGCTCTAAATGCTCCGGTGAAATAGAGCCTCCAAATCCGTTACCCGCTTCGCAAGAATGACGAGTAAACGAACTAATCAGGCAAGTGGAATCACTTCCGAGTTCACCCTGGCACAATCTCCAAGGGAACAAGGCGGACCACTTCTACCGCTCCGCTAGCAGTCGCCAGCACGATTGCTTCTTGTTAGACTTCCCGCAATGCCAGTTCGTCCCAAGAGAATGAAGCTCGACAATTCAGTGGGCTCATTTCGCCGGGCACTGCGATACGCTTTTTATGACTGGGCCCGCGAAATGCCTCGGTCCAAACGCATCCTCATGTATGTCGCCTTTGTTCTTCAGGGATATCCCTTCTATTTTGCGGTGATGTGGGGTTTGCCCACGTCGTTGTCGCCCTATTTTCTGATACTGCCGAGACGGCCTGTTTCTCTAGCTTTGATGATTCTGTTTTATTTTGTCGGCCGCTGGCTCCAGAATGGATTGCTAACTTCAGAATTTATTCGCAAGACACAACTCGAGGCCGACCAGATAGCTGCACGCCAGATCCAGCAGACGCTCCAACCTGGAAAACTCGATGACTTGCCGGGCTACGAGTTGCAGGCGCTTTACAAGCCCTTTCGCGAGGTGAGTGGCGATTACTTCGACGTTATCGAACTTCCTGCCAAACGAACCCTCTTCGCGCTGGCGGATGTGTCCGGCAAGGGGATTCCAGCGGCGCTGCTCGCGGCAAATATACAGGCTCTGGTGAGGAGTATCGCCAGTACGGAATCGAACCCGCTGGCACTCGCCAAACAGATTAATAAGCACCTGAGTCGATACAGCCCAAGTGACCGCTTTGCCACCGCCGTGTTTCTTGTACTCAGCCGCGATTCAGGAGAATTGACGTATGTGAATGCTGGGCACAACGCCCCGATTGTATCTTCCTCCGGATCAATGACATTTCTGGAATCCACTGGGATGCCCCTCGGACTGTATGCCGATGCGGAGTACGAAACCCGCACGGCAGTGCTTGGTCGAGGTGGAACTCTCCTGATATTCAGCGATGGCCTGACTGACTCGATTCAGGGGGAACATCCCGAAAATCGTTTAGGCGATGCTTTCGCTGACAGCACCGGAAGTACGATGGCAAATCTCAAATCATTAATAGACCCGAAATACAATGAGGACGATGTCACCATATTGCTGGTGAAACGTATGTCAAGTTTTCCCACCGGCCCGTCTGCCTCGGAATTTCAGGTTCAGAAAGGCAGCACGTTCGCGAGTTGCTAACTCCCGGTTCCTTGTCCACCCGGGACTAATCATCAAAGTGCTGGTAAACGTCAGTGCTTTATCGGAGCGCGTTTTCAGCAAGGCGCAAGGTAAGGCAAGGTGCCCTCAGGACTGGCGACCTGGTAGCTACGTCGCTTTCTTTTCTCGTACACTTCTCCGCCCTGATGTACCAAAGTAAAATCTGCCCTTTCAAGCATTCGTTTGCCCTTCCTAGCGTACTAAGTACAAAAGGTGTAACGGTCGAGCCCTACGAACTCCGTCCTTTGTTCCTAAAAACCAGAGTGCGGCCCGTTTTCGATGCTCTGTGGAATCGCGGGCACGACTGGGTTCCACAGTTGCTCAAGTTTCCGACCGGTAGCCCGACACGGTCAGGAACAGCGTACCCGTCGAGCCAGTAGGGCTATAGGCGGTCAAGCTGATAGACGTGCCTGGGTCGGCATATAGGCGGACCGCCTGCGTCGCGATATAAGTATCGAAGCCATTGGATGCCTGGGTGTATACGTACGACAATGGGACGAACAGCGTGACGCTCTTGCCCGCGCTCGTGTAGTTGATGAAGGCCTCGAGCTGGCTGCCCGATGGTGTCACGTCCATCTGAAGGCTCAACGTCTCGATGATCAGGCTTTGCCCGGCTGGGACTTTGATTGCGGTAGGCAGCCCAAACCCGCCACTTTCGGTCTCTGCAAAGGGAACGCTCGGTACGAGCTCGACTCTGCTACTGGAGATTTCGGCGGAAGTCGAGTGCGGCTTCATCATCATGCCCGCAAGCGCAACACCTAGGAATACCGCCGCCAAGGTCAAGTGTGTCTTGAATCTTTTCATTTTAGTTTCTCCTCTCGATTGAAGTGATGAGTGAACAGCAACCGCGCAATGGGCCATGAACCGGGATTTCCATTTTGGACCCCAAGGTGATTCTCTTCCCCTCTAACCATAAAATCGGAAACGGCGGGCAAAAGACGACAGGGCAGCGAAAAAATTTATTGGGGGGCAGGTATGTCGGATAAGAAGTAGCAATTTGTGTGCCGCTAATCCCTAGGAGCAGCGCTGTCTTTCTAGCAAAAGGATGAACGCTCGTGGCCCTAAGTCCTGACTAACGCAGAGGGAAGGAGTTAGGCCATTACTTTCCGAGAGGCCGACTATCCACGGGGTGGAGTGCCCAGAACTTATTTGAAAGCCTTACCTTCCCATCGAAATACGTGCATCGCCTTCCGGCAGAGATACATCAAACCTAATGATCTTGAACAGCGTCAGGAAAGCCCTCGGCCACATTCACAACACGACCGCATGGAGCAAAAGAATGAGAGTTGAACTCTTCCCCCCCGACTCTGAGACAGCGCCGCGTCATTGGGTGCGGCATGATCAGGCTTTCGCAATGATGTTGCGCCCAGGCTCAATTGAGTGGGGCGAAAAGCGTTCCGCGCTGAAAAGGTTCAACTACGCCCCGTGCGATTTAGCACTGTGCCATCGTCATGAGGGAGAGTGGGTCGGCCTCATGAACGTGCAGCATCTGCAGCTCGGTATTTCCGATTCCGCGCTGGCAAGGCACAAGCTAGGCTCGCTCCATAAAGTAACTCGCGTTGTTCGACTATGCGTCTATATCGCAACTGAAGGAGACTTCTTCGATCAACCAAAAGTTGCCGACGCTTCCTCCGAGCTGTTTCGCGATGTTTTTGGAGAAGACAAAACCTCCGTCCGTATGGTGCTGGGCGTGGCAAGCCTTCCTCTGGGCATGCCCGTGGCTGTTGAAGTCATCATGGAAGTCGAGGTATGAGAAGGCGGGGTAGACCCGCCCTTGCGTTTGACTATGGCGAAACGAAACTCAGCATGGAACAGGACGCGCGTTTCAAACAAACTCGGAATTGAGTACCCGATCATCCAAGGCCCGCTTGGAGGATTTTCCTCGCAGCGTCTTGCCGCTGCTGTATCAAACTTTGGGGGTCTGGGTTCTTTCGGCGCGCATGGCCTCGCTCCGTCGGCGATTCAAGAGGTCGTCGCCGAGATCCGCTCTTTGACCAATAAACCTTTCGCCATGAACCTCTGGGTTTCGATGGAGGATGAGGGTGCAGTTACGTCCAATGCCGAAGCCTTCGAACGCGCGCTCTCTTATCTAGCTCCGTATCTTGAGGCGGTCGGAGCCAGCAAGCCGCAGTTCTCACAGTACAAGCCGATTCACTTCGAAGATCAGGTGCGCGTTCTGCTCGATGCTAAGGTGCCTGTCTTCTCGTTCATCTACGGCATTCCGCCGAAAGAGATTCTCGAAGAGTTTCATCGCCAGGGCATCCTCACGATCGGCACCGCGACGACACGGGACGAGGCCGTCGCCCTGGAGCGAGCCGGTGTCGATGTCATTGTAGCCTCCGGATTCGAGGCCGGCGGGCACCGCGGATCGTTCCTCCGCTCTTCGGAAGATTCCCTCACAGGGACGATCTCTCTGGTACCGCAGGTCGTGGATGCCGTGGGGATCCCCGTCGTAGCAGCTGGAGGAATCGCGGATGCCCGCGGCATTGCGGCAGCTTTCGCGCTCGGCGCCGAAGGTGTGCAGATGGGGACGGTCTTTCTTGCTTGCGAACAGTCTGGAGCCAGCTCGTTACACCGCGAGGCGATCCTCGGCGGAAAGGCGAGTCGAACCTCGCTTACACGTGGGTTCACCGGACGCCTGGCACGCGGGATCCACAATCAACTTCTGGAAGAGATGAACCGGCCCGGCGTCGCGATTCTCCCGTACCCGCTGCAACGGGCACTAATGCGGAACCTCGCCGTGCCAGCGCAGCAGGCCGGACGTAGCGAATTTCTAGCCTTATGGGCCGGCCAAAGTGCTGGGATTGCCCAATGTGCAGACGTAACAACGCTGCTAAGATCGCTCGTCAATGGAGTATCAGAGAAACTTGGCTGATGCTCGGATGGTCAACACCGGATCAGTAAGCCTCTGCAACTGCGCGGACCTCGTGTGCAATCGACAGGTATTGAGAAGTCAGCTTGTGGTTCGTAGTGGATTCAGGGATTATGAGTTCCACAGCCGGTAATTCCTAACCATCGGAAAATGAACTAGATAGTTTTTCAATGAGTCTTTCAAAACGTCCTGGCAAGCCAACGTTTCCAGTTATTGCAGCAAATGCGGGACGGCAATTTTCGCTGGCAGGCCGCACAAGTGTATTTTACGCAAGCCTAAAAAAGAGTGATGGCTCGTGGCAGAGTGAATAAACCACTTCTGCCACGAGCCGACGGCTTACTGGAGGGTTTGCGCTGCCGAAAGCGTTCCGACGGTACCCTGTCCCGGTGGGATCATGGTGGTTCCGGGTGAAGACCCGGAAAGTACACCGCCCGACCCGATGTTATACGAGTTGGTGTTGTCGGACAGGAGGCAGGCTGCAAAGTACATGTTCCCGGCGCCATTGGCGCTGCTAGTGCCGGTCACCGCCAAGCCGTTGGTATTAAACATGGCCCGGTCGTTATAGAGTCTTACTCTGCCTCCGTCTGCATAGAACCCATATTGATTCAATTGCGCGGAGGAATCTGTAATGTCCACGTATCCTGTGACATTATCCGCCCCGGCAAATGCGTTATTTTCAAAATCAGTGTTATGGACGAACGCCCGGTTTCCGGAACCCTGCCGCGCAAAAAAGAGTAGGTAAAAACGTGCCCAATTGTTGTTGCAAGCGCGCTGGAAAATGGGTCTGGGAGAAAGCCAAGGATGCAAATGGATGATGCGGGTTGCGTGCCTTGCATCCTTGCACCCTTGCATCCTTACCCACCATTCAATTGTTATCTATAAGATAAGGATGCAAGTGAGAGTGAAAGAAAGCTGCAACACTCAAGGGTGCAAGGAAGACAAACAGCCGAGAATGTATTCGAACGACCGGTTTGAAGGTCGTGAGGGATGGGTTTAGTTTTTTCCTAAACAGAAGCAGTTGGGTTTGATTTATTCGTCTCTTGCATTTACGTTCGTGCACTACCCGGGAAACGGTACCCTTCACTTCGGACAAAATCATCACTTGCATTACCGGCCCATATGGCGAGTTCTCAAAATTCCATAAGACGATTTCACCAATTCCTTGACAAATTGCCGCATCAACTTTTCTCCGGCAGCCAGCCGGTGTTACTGTCACAATCAAACCAGCAAGCCCGGCACTACGAAACACGATAGGCCATCTTGGGAGCGAACGAGTGAGACGAATAAAACAAGCGACCTTTCGGAATGTTGTCCTGATCTTGTCTTTTGCGTCGTTCGCGAGCGCCGCGCTCGCTCAGGACAATCAATCGGAAGCACAGTCTCAATCGCAAACGCAATCGCTTGGCGACGTGGCTCGTCAAGCGCGTGCCGCAAAATCGTCCGCACCAAAGTCCGCGATCGCGCTGGACGACGACAATATGCCCAAATCCAAAGGCGGTGCCGGTGGCAGCGCGAAACTTTCGCCAGACAAGCAAGCCTATTGCGACGAATTGCGCCAACGCAAAGACCCCGACGCCGAACAAGGTTGCGCGGCGCTTGCCGTCGACATGGGCCCTGAATACGAGGATGTGTTCGCGCGCTACGTCGACCTGGCAAAAAACCTTTGCGCTGCAAACGGCGGGCGCCTTCCGTCCAGCGAGCCCAAAGATCCTGCCCTATCGGCGCAATGGCATGAGCTAATAACCGTATCCCAGAAGTTTGGCGAAGTAATGAATCCTGAAACGAAGTTG
>DATNLR010000140.1:0-5025 GCA_035602755.1 Binatus sp. (SeqCode)
GTGTTGCCGGTGATCGTTTCTGCGGCTGTGCTGTTAGGCGCGGCGGTGGTTGCTTCGATGCTGCCAGCGGCACGCGCCGCCCGCGTTGACGTTATACAAGCGCTTCGCTCGGAATGATTTTCCCGGCTCGCCCAAATTTCCCGCAAGCCAACGAAATCGTCGAAGTGGAACGCATCTGATGCAGTTCTTCTTCATTGCCGGTCTCCTTTGGGCCTCGAGCGCCTCGATCAATGGGGGCGTATCGCATCCCGCCGGTTCCTCAAGCCAGCCAAGCGCAGGCGTAGTTATTTTCGACTCGGGAATCCGAGCTGTCGATGGATGACTCTTATTTTTTTCTTCGCACTGAGGTATGGTTCTGTATGATATGGCAGCTTGTAGAGGTCCCGACGATGGCTCAACGATTCTCATTCCGCCTCCTCGCCGCGCTCGTGTTCGTCATTACCTGTCTGGCGCAGCAGTTACCCGCGCAGCGTATCGTGGACCTAACCGCTGCGGACGGTACCAAACTGAAAGCGAGCTATTTTGCCGCTGCCAAGCCGGGTCCCGGAGTCCTACTGCTGCATCAATGCAACCGCCAGCGCAAGATTTGGGACAGTTTGGCCCAGCAGCTCGCGGCAGTGGGAATCAACGTGCTCACGCTGGATTACCGCGGCTTTGGGGACAGCGGTGGTGACCCATTCGATAAGCTGCCGCCGCAGCAGATGGCGCAGATTCAAATCGAAAAGTGGCCGAGTGACTTCGACACCGCCTTTCAGTATCTGGTGTCCCAGCCGGGCGTTACGCCTGGCATGATCGGTGTGGGTGGCGCGAGTTGCGGAGTCAATAATTCCGTTCAGATAGCGCGTCGCCATCCGGAGGTGAGATCTTTGGTGTTGCTCTCGGGGATTACAGACCTAAACGGGCGCCAATTCCTGCGCAACTCGACAAAAGTGCCAGTGTTTTTCTCCGTCGCCGATGACGATGAATTCCCGACCATAGTGCTAGCGATTGAGTGGCTCTATAGCCTCACCTCAAATCCAGGAAAAACCTTCGCTCATTACGCCACCGGCGGCCACGGGGCGGATATGTTTGCAGTGCATCCGGAGTTGCCGGCAATTATCGTGGATTGGTATGTGACTACGTTGATTAAGACTCCAGGACAAGCACGCGCTACTGAGAATGCTCCCGCAATCCCTCCGGAGGTACACATCCTGGATCAGATAGATCAACCCGGCGGCGCGGCCAAAGTTGGACAGCTTCTGGAAGAAACCCGCCAACACGATCCCAAAACGACCCTGTTTTCCGAGGCTACCGTGAACTTCGTGGGATACGAGCACATTCAATCCGGCGATACCAGAGGCGCAGTTGAAATCATGAAACTCAACCTTGCGGCTTATCCGAATTCGCCAAATGTTTACGATAGTCTTTCCGATGCTTATCTTTCGAACGGCCAGAAGGATCTGGCACGCCAGAACGCCAAGAAAGCGCTGGAACTTTTGTCCTCCGACACGACCGACAACGAGCAGATCCGTAATTTGATTAGGTCCAATGCCGAACAGAAACTGAAACAGCTCGGTGATACGCCGTAATATTTCGGATCTAAGAGGGCCTTGCACACAGGGCAATTTCTTCTCGTCCGTGATCAGTTTTCAGGCGGTTTTAGCGGACGAAAGATCTGTGCAGACTCTGGTGATGCATAGCCGGCATGCTGCCGCGGCCGGACGGCTACGCTTCATCTCTAACAATCTTGTCGGACGCAGTCTCGTTCGGGTAGTTGAAGAAGAGCTGATTGCCGTCGGGATCATCGACCACCAGGAGGCGGTAGCCCCACGAACCTTCCTTGACCGAAACGCCCTTGGCCTCGAGTTCCGCGCGCAGCGCGTCCAAAGCCGCGATTGCGGCCTGGCGCGTCTCCTGCTCAGCGTTTAGGGAAATGAACATCAGCCCCTTGCCAATCTTCTCCGGCCATGTGTCGGCCAGGATAAGCGCGCAGCCCTGCCGGTCGACCTGTGCAACATGCGCTCGGCCATCCTCCTCGTAGCGCCAGGGACTCGTGAAGCCGAGCCGGTTAACGTAAAAGCGGAGCGAGGCCTCAACATCGGTTACGTGTAGGACGGGGCGTGCAAACCAGTCTGTCATATACGGCTATCTTAGACGCTGTGAGACGCCGCGACAGCAAGATCCTGTTTAAGTTTCAGGACAACTGCCGATAAGCCCCAACTGCGTCTTCGACGCGCCGATATACGACAGGGCGCTTGGTGCCCGACGATTTCATCAACGGTTTATGTGGGACGACAAGTTGACCTCCATTACTTCGCCAGAATCTTTAGGGAGATTGCGTTCGCCACCTGCTGCACGTACCGTCGATCGGCCTGATACTCGCGCTCTGTCGGCGCCGAACTTGCTCCGGATCCACCATCGAACCCCGCGGACTGCAGTTCAAAAAGGTTCTTTTTATACTCTCGCCACGCTCGGTCAGCCCCATTCAGCACATCCAATTCCTTCACTTTGCCAGCCGCTTGAGGCAGCCCGGTCCCCTTAATTTTTCTTGGCTTTCGACGCGCCGGTTATTGCTTAGGTCTTGTCTAACTTCTTCCGCGCAAAGTAGAAGAGTGAAGCTGCAAGTAGAATGAACATGAAGAGTCCAAACAAATTGCTGGTAGCCAGCGGCCCGAGAATCTTCGGCCCAAACGCAAACAAATCCGCGCGCCACGGCAGATGGAAGGCGCTAGTCACCCACCGGGGAACGTGCGTGGAAATTTCCGGATCCTGCAAAAGATTGATCACAATGCCGAGCAATCCAAATACTCCCCCGGCCGCAATCAGTCCGCTCGAATAAAGCGCGCCGGGGCTGGCTTCTCCTTCTTCCGTTTTTTGAGACGTAGTTTCCACCAGCCAACGCACCAGCCCGCCCGCAAACATCGTCGCCGTGGTTCCAATTGAAAGATAAGCGCCGACCGCAAAAGCTAATGATCGCACGCCCAAAATTTCCACCGCCAGAACCAGCGCCACGCCCATCAACACCAGCCGCCACGGTAAACGTTGGTTGAGAATTCCGTTAATCACCGTCGCCATCAGACGCGCTTGCGGCGCCGGAGCCTTGTCACTGCCAATCCCTTGCACCCACTGAATCTCAATTTCTTTCGTCGCCGGATCGTACAGATATTCGCCATCCGGAACCTGCGCCGATCCCAACGCATTAATCAGCACATAATTTTTCCCTTGATACGTAAGCGAACTCCGCTCCACTTTCACACCGGTAGCCAACGCTTCCACATTCACTGGAATTTTCACCGGCAAATATTTCTCCAGCCCCGTGTTCATCAAATTCAGCGTGGCGCCGATGGCAATCGTTGACACGGTCACGCCAATCAACAAAGCCATCTGCTGCTTGAATGGAGTAGACCCCACGAGGTATCCAGTTTTTAGATCCTGAGAAGTCGCTCCCGCAATCGCCGCAGCCGTACAAACCACGCCTCCGATCACCAACGCAAGCACTGCATAGTTCGGCGCAGTCCACCCCGCCACAAAAAATATCGCGCAAGTAGCCATCAGCGTCGCGATACTCATCCCGCTCACCGGGTTCGAAGAATTCCCCAGCAGCCCGCTGATGCGCGACGCCACGGTGACAAACAAAAATCCAAAAACCACCACAAAAAGTCCCGCCAGCAAATTCTGGTACCAGGTTGTGCTCGCGCCCTTGATCGGATCAAACGTCAGCATCACCCACATCATCGCGACGATTACGATCGACCCCAGGACCACCGTGCGAATCGACACATCGTCGTCCAGCCGGTTCCTCTCCTGCCCGGCGCCAGCGCGCTCCGCGCGAACGTCCTTCAGCCCCGCGCGCAGTGCCGAAATAATTGTAGGGAGCGTGCGCAGCAGCGTAATCAACCCAGCCGCCGCCACCGCTCCCGCGCCCATCGGACGAATGTATTGCCGCCACATATCGTCCGGTGTCATTTGTGGAATCGGAATCGTTGAAGGATAAATCGGCGTGTTCCCCGCAAGCTGTCCAAAGAATTGGATGGCCGGCATCACCAGCAGCCACGAAATCACGCCGCCGGCAAAAAGAATCCCCGAAACTTTCGGTCCGATGATGTAACCCACTCCTAGATATTCCGAAGTAATCGTGGCGCGAAATGACGCCCCCGGAAACCAGTGTGGACGCCCCTCCGGCTGCGAGTTCCAGGCCTGAATCGTATTCATGAAAAAAGTGTAAGCGCCGCCGAGACCCAGTCCCCAGAACACGCGTCCCGCAAACGACCCGCCACGTTCGCCCGCCACCAGCACATCCGCGCAAGCCGTGCCTTCAGGGAAGGTCAGGTTCCCATGCTCTTTGACGATCAGCTGTCGCCGCAGCGGGATCATAAACAGCACGCCGAGCCACCCGCCCAGCAGCGCCAGAGGGAAAATTCGCCAGAAGGTAAATTCCGTGCCAAAGCCCAAAAAGATCAGCGCCGGAATCGTGAACATCACTCCGGCCGCCAGCGATTCCCCAGCCGACCCAGTAGTTTGAACGATGTTGTTCTCTAGAATCGTTGAGCGCCCAAACGCGCGCAGAATGCTGATCGATAACACTGCAATCGGGATCGAAGCAGAAACAGTAAGCCCCGCGCGAAGCCCTACATAAACCGTCACCGCGCCAAATAGCAGCCCAAAGAGCGATCCCAGCACCACCGCGCGCAACGTAAATTCGGCAATACTCTCCTCAGCCGGGATATAAGGATGGAACTCGCCAGGCGGCGCCGTAGAACTCCACTGTCTCTTTACCGTCGCCATCCTCACCACCTCCGGGTCTTTTGCTGTCGTGCCGCGTTCAATCCGCGCAAGCCAATTTGGCCGCCGCGAACCGGGCAAGGTAGCACCAGTTGCACACCCAAGCAAGCCGCATTCAATTGAATGTCAGTAGCACATGATATGTCCGGTTGAGATAGCAAGTGATATGTCCGCTTTTCGGGCGGTGGTAGGGGACCATGCAAGGCATGAACTCCTACACACAAGCCGCCATGGAGCGGGCGATGAAAGTACAGGAAGTGATGT
>DATNLR010000145.1:0-106880 GCA_035602755.1 Binatus sp. (SeqCode)
GCTAGCCGGCGAGCCACGAACTGCAGCCTCTCATCCATCACCGAACACTCCTTCCACGGCATTGCTCCTCCCCTAAAAAAGGGGAAAAGTGTAACCTATGTGTCCGGTACGAACTGTTACCTATGTGTCGGGTCGCTCAAATCGGAAGTGCCTGCCGCCATGTGCTATCCGGGCCGCTCTCGACATTCCTCATAATACTATCTAATATTTAGCTTGTAATGAAGGCATCATGGCGAAACAAGCGCTAAAGCTAAAGCAAGCGAGTGCGGTCCTGCAGATTGAACCGAAAGAGTTACAGAACCTCGTCCAATTCGGCGTTGTGAAGCCCAAACGATCGGAAGGAACGTACTTCTTCGACGCCAGCACCCTTTTGGTAGCCAAGGTCGCATTTTGTTTAAAAGAGTCGCTGGGAACGCGGATGAGCGTTCTGTCGAAACTGATGGACGTATTCCTGGCGTCGGAAAAAGAATTCAAGTGTGAGAATCCGAAGTACATCGTCTTCAAGTGCCAACTGTCAGCAGAGGAAGATCCCATCAAGGTCGGAGTGCCCTTTCGCGCGCTTGGAAAACAGCTTGAAGAGCAAATGACACGCGCGGACCTGTATAGAGATTTGCCCCGAGGCCGCAAACGCCGGGGCTGGAAGAAAGAGTTTCTAGAGTCGCTAACAGCGGTGGCAAGAGACATCGGCGAAGTATCGGATCAGGAGATTCTGCAAACAGTCCGCGCCCATCGCGAGGAGAGACGCGTGCCGGAGATAACCGTTGCTGCCGAGAAGTAAGAAACGGCAACCTCGCGGAGTTTGTGGACACAAGTGTGCTGGTCAGCGGCATTTCGGGCTTTAGAAAACCGTATGTTCCAGGCAAGAATCCGAGCGCCGACTTGCTGTGTAAGTGGGCCGAAAAGGATAACTTCGTGTGGCTTGTAACGGAGGATATCCTGGATGAGTACAAGGAGGTCTTGAAGCGGCTAGGCGTGCGCCGGAATCTAATTGGGACTGTTGTGAATCTTATCCGGGAGCGAGCCGAACACATCAATGTTCGCGCATCTTTCCGAATCTCTCCTGACCCTAAAGCTGACCCATTCTGCCTCTGCAGCGAAGAGGGCGACGCAGATTTTATCGCGACACTGAATTCCAAAGACTTCACAAGAACGGCTCAAGGCAAAGGTCATCTCACCCGACGCCATCGCGCAGGGTTGATTCGAGACCTTACTTGGCAGTGTAACGTTGAGATTAGGCCAACACAGCTCAGGACTATCCTGCCGTTCTGTGGTATAGCGTTGCGTGATGCAACCGACCGCGAATCCTCTAGGTACCTCTACCGACACGGAGCAATCTGCTAAGAACCAAAAAGCGCGCCTGTGGCGCCACATTATTCTGTTTGGGCTTGCGGGCGGACTTCTGATCACGCTGCTCAAGTGGACCGAGTACCGCTACCTGGTCGTTGAGCATTCGATTGAAATCTACGGAGGACTGACGGCGGCGACGTTTGCCGCGGTTGGCATCTGGCTCGGACTCCGGCTGACCCGGAAGCAGATTGTTCTAAAGGAAGTGCGCGTTCCTGTTCCGGCCGGACAGCCATTTGCTGTGAACGCCAAAAAACAAGAGGAGCTGGGAATCACGCCTCGCGAGCTAGAAATTCTGGAACTGATCGCCAAAGGTATGAGCAACCGCGAAATCGCGCAGAAGCTTTTTGTGAGCGAGAACACGGTGAAGACCCATTCCAGCCGCGTTTTCGATAAACTTGGCGCGAAGCGCCGGACGCAAGCCGTGCAATTGGGCAAGGAATTCGGATTAATACCGTGAACGTGCTTCCGGAGGAAGGCTCGTGAAGCAAGCAAGCTCATTCCAAAGCATGATTTTTGGCCTGCCTGGTCAAAATCACCCGAAAGGATGACGACAATCCTGCGGGCTGCAGCTAGATTGCGCGAGTCGTTAATCTTCAAATATCGGAGGACACAAAAGTGAAGAAGACAATCATCACTTTCGGGTTGATTTCCGGCGTAATTTCGTCGTTGCTGATGGTTTGCACGATTCCGTTTTTCCATCGGATAGAATACGACAAGGCCCTGATCCTCGGGTACACTTCAATTGTGCTGTCATTCCTCCTGGTGTTTTTCGGCATCCGCTCGTATCGCGATAACGTGGCGGAAGGCCATATCACCTTCGGCAAGGCGTTTGGTGTCGGGCTCTGCATCACGCTGATTTCGTGCGTGTTCTACGTGGGGACGTGGGAAGTGCTGTCCCACACGGTCTTTCGGGACTTCATGGATCAGTATTCAGCGTCCATGATTTCCAAGGCGCAGGCGTCCGGCGCTAGTGCGCAAGCGGTGCAGGCGAAAATCGATGAGATTCAGCGGATGAAAGTGATGTACGCGAATCCGCTTTACAATGTGCTAATGACGTTCATTGAGCCGTTCCCGATCGGCTTGTTGATCACGTTGATCTCGGCAGCCGTTCTGAGAAAAAAGGCGCGGCCGGAATCGGCGCAGACTGCCGCGATGGCGTGAAGCGCTGCTAACCCCCCGCGCTGTGACGCTTGAAGTATTCAACCAACATAAGATACTTGCTTATAGCCATGACGAAGTAGACCTAAATGCAATGTCATTTTTCTTGCAATGAAGTTCGGTAGCAACAATGTTGACACTCTAGAGGTCATGCGACATGAGGGCTGTGGTCAAGAAGTGGGGAAACAGCGCATCGGTGCGGATTCCACTTGCCGTTTTGCAGGCGGCTCACCTGGACCTCGATGATCCCGTTGACGTGCGCGAGGAATCGGGCCGCATTGTCATTGTCATCGAACCCGTGCGGACGAACCGCTCCAGCGCTTCGATGCCAAGAATTCACGGAGTGCCAAGGAACGGTCGCCGCAAAAGAGTGGGTCCACACCGGAATACTCAGTTACACCTTGAGCAGGATGTCGCGGGTCTGAACTCTTGTGGCTTGATGCCCGCGCTGATTAGTTCTTTCACGATTGCAGAGCTGATAAATCCTGTTGCTCCCGTAACAAAGACACGCATATCAAATCTCCTTTTCATGTCCGTTTATTGCGTCGAGGTTGGAAAGGACTTCAGTTGGAATCTGCAGCGTCGCGGCCTTAAGATTCTCGCGAAGATGCTCGATGGAGGATGTGCCCGGAATCAACAGGATGTTGGGCGAACGCTGAAGAAGCCAGGCAAGCGCAACCTGCATCGGGGTGGCCTCGAGTTGCGCGGCGACCTCAGACAAGGCGGTCGACTGTAATGGACTGAAGCCACCGAGTGGAAAGAACGGCACGTAGGCGATGCCGTCGCGGGCAAGATCGTCGATCAAGGCATCGTCGGTTCGTCGCACCAGGTTGTACATGTTCTGCACACAGACAATCGGAGCGATCTGTCGCGCCTCCGCGATCTGCGCCGCCGTGACGTTGCTCAGCCCGATATGACGGACCAGGCCTTTTTCCTGGAGCTCGGCCAGAACGGTGATCGGCCCCTCAATCGAGCCCTCGGCAGGTTCATCGATGCTAAACATACTGCGCAGGTTGACCACGTCGAGCACGTCCAGACCCAAATTCCGAAGATTGTCATGAACCGCCGCAGTCAGGTCTTCGCGCGAGAAAGCTGGAACCCAGGATCCATCCTTAGTGCGCCGGGCGCCGAGCTTCGTGACGATCACCAGATCGTCGGGATAGGGAGATAGCGCTTTTCGTATGATCTGGTTCGTGACATGGGGACCATAAAAGTCGGCAGTATCGATATGATTCGTGCCGCTCGCGACGGCCTCTCGCAGAACCGCGATCGCTCCCTCGACATCTCGTGGAGGTCCCCATACCAACTTGTCGCCATCTCGGCCGGCAAGTTGCATGGCACCATAACCCATCCTGTTTACCGCTATCGATGTGCCAGGCAGAGTGAAACCGCCGGCGAGATCAATTTGTTCAATCATTGGTTTCTCCTTGCTACAATCATTGGATGAAGGATTCTTCAGGTTTGGAGTTCGCATATGCCGGCGGATGCGCTCGTTGCATTTGAACCAAGAAAGACGCCCATTCAAGCGAGGTCGACAGTAACGGTGGAGGCGATTTCTGAGGCGACTATTCAGGTTTTGCTGCGCCATGGAGCAGAGCGATTGACGACAACACGGGTCGCCGAGCGCGCCGGTGTCTCGGTAGGTACCCTCTATCAGTACTACCCCAATAAGCAGTCATTGCTATTTGCGGTGTTGGAACATCATTTGAACAACGTAGTGGCAAGAGTTGAGGCTGCTTGTGAGAGCGCCTGTCATAAGCCACTAGCCGAAATGATTAGAGACATGGTGGAAACGTTCGTGGACGCTAAGATGGAGCGCGCCGACATCTCGGTGGCGCTCTACCGAGTCTCGGCTGACGTGGGCGGGCCCACGTTGATCAAACGGATCAGTCAGCGGTCGCAGAAAGCCGTTGTGGCCATGCTTCAGACAGCGCCAGATGCTAAATCGCCACCCGACAAATTTGCCATCGACGTGATGCTTGCAGCGATAGCGGGAGCGATGCGTTCCCTGCTGGAGGCTGGACCAACCTCTTCTACGGTCCGCAAATTGCGAGAGCAACTCGTGCTGCTTTGTCAGTCTTACATGATGGCCGCGACCGCTAAGCGCGTTTAGAGCTCGGTCGTTCAAATCCACTCGCCCCGACCATTCAATAACTCATTTGCACCTTCTGGCTTTTCGTCTACAGCGTTCACTCGCTGCGAAGCGAAACCGTTGGGTCCACGCGGGTTGCACGCCTGGCCGGGATGTAGCTCGCCAGTAGTGCGACCAAGACGAGCAGCATGGGAATGGCCACAAAGGTAAAAGGGTCAATTGGGCGAACGCCGAATAAAAGGCCTCGCATCATGCGCGTGAATACAAGACTGCCAAACAACCCGATGAGCACTCCGGGAATTGCCAATGCCATGCCTCGGCCTATCACCAGATGCAATATAGCGCGCGGTGTAGCTCCCAGCGCGAGCCGAATGCCAATCTCGCGCCTTCCTTGATTCACCACATAGGAAACGACGCCGTAGATCCCCACCATAGCGAGCGCAACGGCCAGGCCCGCGAACAGACTGAGCAACAACATTGAAAATCGCCGCCGAGCCAAAGACTCTTGAACTCGCTGGTCCATCGTCACCGGGTGGAAAATTGGGAGATCGGGGTCCACGTTCTGAATTTCCTTGCGTGCGGCCGAATACAGCGCGGCAGGATCGCCGTCGGTGCGAACGACAACATTCATTTCGCGGGTTACGAACTGTGTCTGAGGATAATAAATGGCGATCCGCGAATCGGAGTCTAGCGTGTATTGTTTAATCCGCCCAACCACGCCCACCACCGTGATCCAGGGGTCTTTATCCGTGATGCCACCGTTGTGCACCCGCTTTCCCAGCGGACTCTGATTTGGCCATAGTTCCCTGGCCATATATTCGTCGACAATTCCCACCGGGGCACTGGTCTGGATGTCAGATTGATTGAAGAAACGGCCCTCGCGCAGCGGGATTTGCATCGCCTCAAAGTAATGACCGTTTACTACGCGCACGTCCGCGTTGATGAAATTCTCACCTGATGGCGGAATCCTGCCTTCCACCGTGATCGGCCCCCAGGCGAACATTTGGCTCAATGGCAGCGAAGTGATGGCTCCGACAAACTTCACTCCTGGGATGCGTTCCAGCTGCTCCCCTATTTGTTTGTACCTCGCTAATACGAACTGATCTTCGCGATATTTGTCCCCATTCATAGTGAGTTCCATGGTCAACACATTCTTCGCGTTAAACCCGGGTGAAACGCTTTCCAAATTCGCGAAGCTGCGGACCAGCAAAGCCGCGCCGATTAGAAGTAAGACGGAAAGTGCGAGTTCGGAAACAACCAGCGATTTGCGAAAAGTCCTTCCCCTGCCCCACATCGCGCCAGTGTCCGCGGAGGCTCGGCCTCCTTCTTTGAGTGTTGAATGGATGTCGATGAGTGAAATTCGTAACGACGGGATCAAGCCGAACATGGTCCCGGAAACGAGCGAGAGCAACAGAGTGAACAGGAGGACTCTTGCATCGATGGTGATGAAATCGAGACGCGGGATGCTTCCAGGTCCGAGAATCCGAACCCACTTCAGGCTGGCAAACGCCAGCAAAATTCCGAAGGCCCCGCCGAAGACAGACAGTAGCAGGCTCTCGGTGATCAGTTGTCGAGCAATGCGCATACCGCTTGCGCCTATCGCCATGCGAAGTGCAATTTCCTTTTGGCGGCCAAACGCCCGCGACAACTGAAGATTCGCGACGTTGGCGCAAGCAATTAGCAGAACGAATGCCACGGCGAAAAGCAGTACAAACAATGCGGAGCGGCTGTCACCGACGACTTGTTCAGACAGAGGAACGATGCCAAACGTCAAACCCCCATTGGGTGGGTAGTTCGCGGGGTAATCTCGGCGCAGACGCGCGGTAATCGTGTTCATTTCGGCTTGGGCCTGTTGCAGTGACACGCCTGACTTCAGCTTGGCCACGATGTTGTAGTCTTCGCGGTCCCGATTTTGCGGCGCATCCTGCCCCAGCGGTAGCGGAAGAACAATCTCGGCCTGCTCTGCGCCGCCCAAGGTGGGTAATACTTCGCGTGGCAAAGAAAAACTACGCGGCAGAATGCCAATTACCTGATATGTCGATCCGTTGATCGTTAGCGATTTCCCGATGACTTGCGGATCAGAGCCGTAACGTCGGACCCAAAAGCCATAACTGAGGACCGCGGTTCCTGGGCTCCCTTTGAGGTCTTCGCTGGAAACGAACAGTCTGCCCCGATCCGCAGTTACTCCCAACATTGGTAAAAGGTTTGAAGATACGTGAATCGTACCCACACGGTCAGGTTCCCCATCACCAGTCAGGTTTTCATTGCCGCCGATGGCAATGGCCACATCTTCGAAACCGTGATGGCCTGTTTTGATGTCGAAATATTGAGCGGTGGAAAACCAATCCTCGGTGATGCCTAAACCGGGGGACCTATTCCACAGAATCGCCAGCCGGTTGGCGTCTTTGTAAGGAAGCGGACAAAGCAGTAGGGTGTTTACGATACTGAAGATCGCAGTGTTCGCCCCAATCCCAATAGCCAGCGACAGCAAAGCAACCACAGCAAAGCCGCGGGCTTTAGCAAGTCCCCGAAGTGCATACCGAACGTCTTGAATTAAAGTTCCCATCTCCCCTCACATCAAAATCTGCTTTGGTCCCTTCCTATACCAATCAGGTTGCAAGGGCTCATGCACGTCTGTATCTCCTACCACGGCATGGAGACCAAGCCTTCGCGTCCTGCCGAGGTTCACCCTCCCGCAGTATGAGACTTCTCTTGTCGGGAAAGGGAAGCAACGGGTGCCGGAAATCGATTTCAGTCCGTCAAATACACGGACACGCTGAAACAGGATCGGAGTTTTCTGGTAGTCGGAGCGGCAAGGACATGCCAGTAGCGCGAGAGATAGCAAAAGTGCCTTCCCAGCGTTATGCCTGGGAGTCAGATCATGCGAACCGGGGGCGGCAGTCAAATATTTTCCGGTCACGGCGCAAAGGTGTATTTCAGGAAAAGGTCGCTCGAGTCACAATCAAGTGGCTGGCGCAGTAGCCGAATATCCATTTCGAGGAATAACTCGGTGTAATATTCGCTCTGTTATGGCCATGGGCTTCTCGTGAATTGTTTTCCGGACGATGAGAAAAGCTGGGTGGAGCGAATTATGAATACTTTGCTTCAAGACCTGCGTTACAGCGCGAGGCTGTTGTGGAACAAGCGGGGCTACAGCATGGGACTTATTTTGACGCTGGCGCTGGGGATCTGCGCGCTCACGTCTGTGTTTTCAGTGGTGAATGCTGTTCTTTTGAAACCGTACGGTCCGGTCAACACAGACCGTTGGGTGTATCTGTGGGAACATCGCCTGAAATCCCAATCGATGAACCAGATCAGTGTTTCCATGCCGAATTTTCGCGATTGGAAACGGGATAGCGCTTCGGTTTTCTCCGATGTGGTGGTTTGGATCCCATGGAGCTATACCGCTTCCGGCGCGGACGTCAGCAATCCGGAGCGCGTTCGTGCGGCGGTCATTTCGCCTGAAATCTTTTCCGCAACGAACCTCGCACCGGTCGCGGGTCGATTGCTGACTGAAGAGGACAGCGCGAGTGAAGATCGCAGAGTGGTTCTTAGCTACGAATTCTGGAAGCGCACGTATGGCGCGGATCCGTCATTGCCCGGCAAGAAGATTACACTCAACGGTGCCACTCATACCGTCGTAGGGATCGCTCCGCCAGGATTCTCATTCCCCCCGGAAGACCAAGTTGACGTGTGGACGGTGCTTCCCCGATCCATACTCTCGTTCGCCGATCGTTCGCAACGTAGCTACCGCGTAGCTGCCAAGCTCCGGCCAGGGGTAACACCGAAAGAAGCGCAATCTGCTATGAATGTGATAACGGAACGGCTGGCCGGCCAATATAAGGAAGACAAAGAATACGGAGCTGCGGTGATTCCCATGCGCGAAGCTGTGGCCGGAGACTTTCGTACGCCCATCATCGCGTTTTCAGGCGCCTTGGCGTTTGCACTCGGCTTACTCTGCATCAACATCAGCTACCTTCGACGAGTTCATCTGGAGGCTCGCAGGAAAGAGATTGCGTTGCGCTTGGCGCTAGGCGCTGGTCGCACAGTGCTGATGCGTCAACTGCTCATGGAAACCCTGCTCCTGTTTAGTATCGGCGGAGCAATCGGGATCTTGTTTTCACCGCTCGGCGTGCGCCTGCTGCTTTCTTTCGTTCCGGCTGCGGAAATTCCCTGGCTACGCGCTCCCATCAATGGCCTGGTTGTATGGGGCACAGCCGCGCTCACATTGCTGGCTGCTGTTCTGTCCGGACTATTTCCAGTGATAGAAGCTTCCCGTTCGGATCTAGCCAGGCTTCTGGGATCGGGCAGAGCAATAACAGGTTCCGCCGGAATTGGCCGCCGGTTGCGGGGGTCAATTATCGTGCCGCAAATCGCTCTAGCACTGGTGCCGCTTTGTGCGGCAGGTCTGCTTATACGGAGTTTCGTACGTTTGCGGGAAGTCCCGCTAGGCTTTACTCCCGAGCATCGGCTGACGCTTGCCCTGTCGGCCCCCAAGGCGCATTATGCCAAGCCCGCGGAAATCGCCGACCTGGCAAAACGCGTTCGCGAAGAAACCTTGCAGATCCCGGGTGTGCGTCAAGCTGGATTGGCGCAGGCAATTCCTTTTTCCGCCGGTTCACGGTGGTTGCAAGCGATTACACGCTCAGATCCCAAAGGCATTCAAAACTTCTCGCAGTTGCCTCTGGTTCGCTACACGGTGATTACGCCCGGCTACCTGGAAGGTGTGGGCATGCAGTTGAGGGCTGGTCGCTTGATAACCAGTTCGGACGCGCACGATTCTTTGCCGGTAGTGGTGATCAACGAAAAGCTCGCGCGCCAGCAATTTCCTGGCGAGGATCCCATCGGCAAACAGATTTGGATCGGTCATGCGGAATCGCTGCCCACTGCAGCACCTCGAACGATCGTGGGCGTGGTCGGAGACAGCCACATGTACGCGGTCGAGAGCGAGCCCGACTCCGCTGCATGGGTTCCCATGACTCAGCAGGACACCAGTGAGGATATTTGGCGCAATCTCTTTTTTGTTGCAGACACTGACGTAGACCCAAACACGACGCTCGCATCTGTGCGCCAGAAGATTCACGGAATCGACGGAACACTCGCCATCGCCGATGTGTCGTCAATGGAAGCACGCGTACGCGATTCATTGTGGCGGCAACGGTTGAGCGCCAGTGTGCTGGGAGTATTCAGCCTGGCGACGCTGGGCATCGCCGTGCTCGGAGTGTTCGGCGTGACGAGTTATCTGGTTACTCTGCGGTCGCATGAAATTGGCGTGCGCATGGCGATCGGGGCGCGCCCGTCGGATATTTTGAGGATGGTGCTTCTGCAAAACCTGGCGCTGGTAGCAATCGGAACCATTGCGGGCCTGCTTGGCGCTCTTGCGTTGACGCGCATTTTGGAAGGCTTGCTATTCGGCGTTAAGGCGACAGACTCATCCACATTTGCGATGGTGGCGGGGGTATTGGTGGCCGCCGCTATGTCGGCATGCCTAATACCGGCGTACCGCGCGGCGAAAGTGGATCCGATTGTGGCCCTTCGAGCGGAATAAGAAATCTGGTCGTCCTCTGCGTTCGCGGTGGTTTGTGACGATCCTGACTTTTCCATCATCTCTCTCATCCCGGTTTCGTGTGTGTCGAATATAGAGCGAAGGATCTGAACACAGCGGACAATTGCGTCTAGAATCTTGAACATTTTGTGTATAGTCTTTGACCGAATAGATTTTAGCTGTGGGTCTCCCAGCCCGCCTGTTAATGACTGCGCTCCCCTCCCGCGCGGTCAAGCGTTGCCACCTACTAAACCTTGGCATGGGAGAACTGCGATGAAAATCCGACCGAACTTCATCATTCTGTTTTTCGCCTTGGCAAGTACCGCGCTGTTTTGGCCAGCAGGCAGGAATGCAAAGGCACAGACCGATAACGGCGCAGCACAGACAAGTACTCAAACCGCAGCAGAGAACTCGTCCTCGTCCAGCGCAGTGAACGTGATTACCTATCACAACGACATAGGGCGGACGGGACGCAACTTGGCCGAGAAAATCCTGACCACCAGCAATGTGAAATCGAGCACCTTCGGCAAAGTAGGATTTCTCACTGTGGATGGGTTAGTGGATGCGGAGCCGCTATATGTTTCGAACCTCTCGATTGGCGGGAGTACGCACAACGTGGTTTTCGTGGTTACGGAACTGGATTCGGTGTATGCGTTCGATGCAGATACGTACGCCCCACTATGGCAAGTCACGGCGCTCGGAGCGGGCGAATCTCCCAGCGATAACCGCGGATGTGGCCAAGTGACCCCGAATATTGGAATCACTTCAACACCGGTCATTAAACTGGGCATTGAAGGAAAGGACGTAATGTACTTAATCGCAATGTCGAAAGATACCAACGGGAATTATTATCAGCGCCTGCATGCGCTCGACATTACAAGTGGAGCTGAAATCTCAGGAAGCCCGGTAACGATACAAGCGACGTTTCCCAATTTAAACGGCCAGACAACTTTTGATCCGAAGCAGTACAAAGAACGCGCGGCATTGCTATTTCTGGATGGGCAGGTTTTCACCAGCTGGGCTTCGCATTGCGACAATCCTCCTTACACCGGCTGGGTGCTGGGATATAACGCGACAACATTGAAGCAGGAGACGGTGCTGAACGTAACTCCGAACGGCAGCGATGGCGCGATATGGATGGCGGGAGCGGGATTAGCATCGGATGGTGAGGGAAATATTTTTCTGCTCGATGCTAACGGTACCTTCGACGACACCCTCAACTCTTCCGGATTTCCGATTAACGGCGATTACGGAAACGGATTTCTAAAACTGAGCACGAAGAATAACAAGCTAGCGGTTGCCGATTATTTCAACATGTACAACACCAATACGGAATCGAACCAAGACGAAGACCTTGGGTCCGGTGGAGCCCTAGTGCTGCCGAATCTGCAAGACGCCTCAAACAATGTCTGGCAGCTGGCAGTTGGTGCCGGTAAGGATGGAAATATCTACCTGGTGAATCGTAATCTAATGGGGAAATTTAACACTCAGAATGATGATGGGATCTATCAGGAGATCGACAATGCGCTGGGCGGGGGAGTTTGGGCCATGCCAGCGTATTTCAAGAATACGATTTATTACGGCGCGCAAGGCGACACGTTGAAGGCGTTTTCGATTGTGAATGCGAAGCTCGTGGCTGCTCCGGCGTCGCAGAGCTCGGTTTCTTTTGCTTATCCAGGAACTACACCGAGTATTTCGGCGAACCAAGCTTCCCAGGGGATCGTTTGGGCGGTAGAGAATCACGGCGGAGGAGCTGGCGTACTGCACGCTTATGAGGCCAGCAATCTGACCATCGAGTTGTACAACAGCAGCCAAGCCGGCAGCCGCGATTCATTCTCGGACAATAAGTTCGTTACTCCGATGATCGCCAACGGAAAGGTATTTGTCGGCACACCGACAGGCGTGATTGTTTTTGGATTACTGCCGTAGCAGCTCGGGAGTGCTTGTTGCCCAACATCTTTGTGGCCGGCCTTCAACTCTGGTCGCAGAGAACGCGCGACATCTGCAAGCTACCGTGCGATGGGCAATGATATTTTCAGGAATTATTGCAGGATTCATCGCAGTGTAACGAGCGAACCTCGGGCAAGGCTTATATTCCGCTCAGTTTGGTTTGCCGACTCCGTTCACAGGGTGCATTAACACATTCCAGACTCAGATAGGTTAGAAAGGCCGGACATTTTTCATCAGGAGGATCTTGAGCATGGACGGGAAGAAGCCTGGAAAAAGCCGGCTGCGCGGAAAGAAGCTGGCCAAAATCGGGACCATCTCAATGATTAAGGGACCTGGCAGCCTGTCAAGCTTCAAGCCTCTGTTGAGTCAAGGAAAGCGGAAGCCTAAAACCTACCTGGATGACTAAACCTCGGGGTTCCATTCTTCGCATCTCCAGAAACCCGCCGTGAAGCCTGCTATTCATTCTGCTCGGCAAACCACGGCCAGTCGTGAAGACCAGCGTCACTCGGGTTCTTCAAGCATCGACTCGGGGCGCACAACCACCACGATGCCGTTTTCCGTGACGGAATAGCGGGCGCGGTCAGCTTCCAGGTCGTAACCGATGACGGTGCCTTCGGGAAGATTCACGTGGCGATCGATGATCGCGCGGCGAATGCGGGAGTGCCGGCCGATAATCACGTGATTGAAAATAATTGAGTCGTCCACTTCGCTATAACTATTTACGCGCACGTCCAGACCAAGCACAGATTTTTCGACGCGTCCGCCCGAAACGATAGAGCCGCTGCCGACGATGGAATCCAGCGCCACGCCCTTGCGTTCCGGGTCAGCAAAAACGAATTTCGCCGGCGGATACTGTTGTTGCCAGGTATGAAGAGGCCAGGTTTTATCGTACAGGTTGAAAATGGGCGAGACGGAAACGAGATCCATGTTGGCTTCGTGATACGCGGCGATGGTGCCAACGTCACGCCAGTAGGACATGTCCTTTTTATTTTCATCCAGAAAGTTGTAAGCGAAGACGCGATATTTTTCGATGATGCGCGGAATAATGTCCTTACCGAAATCATGCGAGGAATTCGGATTTTCGGCGTCGGCGATCAGCATGGGCAAAAGCAGCTGGGTGTTGAAAAGATAGACGCCCATCGACGCATTCACTTTTCCGGGATTGATGCGTGATTCCTTGGGACGCTCGGGCTTTTCCTCGAAACCCACGATGCGCCAGTTATCGTCGGTTTCCAGAACACCGAAGCGTTTGCTGGCCTCTGAAGGCGTTACTTCCAGAGTGGCTACAGTGACGTCGGCGCCCGCCTCAACGTGTTGCTCTAGCATCTTCTGATAATTCATTTTGTAAATATGATCGCCGGAGAGGATGAAGACGTAACTCGATTGTTCGCTGCCGATGGAATAAATATTTTGGTAAACGGCATCAGCGGTGCCTTGATACCAATGCTGCGAAACGCGCATCTGTGGCGGAAGTACTTCGATGAAATCTCCCAGGCCCATCAGTACGGACCAGCCGCGACGAACGTGGCGATTCAGGCTGAGCGCTTTGTATTGCGTAAGGACAAAGACGCGGCGCAAGTCACTGTTCAGACAATTGGAGAGCGTGACGTCAATGATGCGGTACACGCCGCCGAAAGGAACGGCGGGTTTCGCGCGGTCACGCGTCAAAGGCCACAGGCGTTCGCCCTGGCCACCTGCCAGGAGCACGCCGAGTGCGTTGCGCATTAGAGGAGGCATCGAAACTTTCTCCCAATGCTTGGGCTGGAGAAGTCATTCTAACAGCACAAAAGAAGGGAGCATACGCCGGCGGGTCTCCGAATGCCAATGTGCGCTAGCGTACGCTGGATAAATTGGCCAAAGATAGTAACTAGCAAGGTATCGTCGGCCTGATTACGACGGCTGGACAATATATGTCTTGACTTCGGTGGTAGCCTCCGTTAGAAGAACTTCACAATTGCCGGGAGAGGTCTGAACCGGTAAACTGGTTTGATTCCATCAGACCAACTTAACAGCCTATAGGGAATGGGGGTGAATACGCGTGGCAGAAGTCGTAATTCAAGAGGGAGAATCTTTGGAAAATGCTCTCCGGCGCTTCAAGAGAAAGGTGCAGTCGGAAGACATCATTAAAGAGATCAAGAAGCACAGCTACTATATGAAGCCCGGTGAAAAGCGTCGCGCAAAGGAAGCCCTCTCGCGTAAACGTCTCCGGAAGAAGCAACGGCGTGAGCAGGATTAGGCCAAGTTACCAGGGTCCATTCCGGCAGTTTCGTGCCCGTCAGCAATCGGGATCCGCAGTTGTCCCGAAGGAATTCTAGGTTCGTCTGACGCGAACTGCCCCGCTGCCTACTCCTTCCCAGCCTGGAGTGGCATATGGAATATAGCGATAAGATTTTGAAGTGCGCGGATTGCTCGGCGGAATTTGTATTCACAGCCGGCGAGCAGATGTTTTTTGCCGATAAGGGTTTTAAGAACGAGCCCAAGCGGTGCAAAGCATGTAAAGGGAACCGTGGACAGAGCATGAGCGCAGGTTCCGGCTCGGGAAATATGCAACGAGTCGAGACCAAAACTGTTTGCTCGCAATGTGGTAAAGAAACCACCGTTCCTTTCAAACCCACCCAGGGGCGACCGGTGTTCTGTCGCGAATGTTTTCAACAGCGACGGAGCGTAGGGCCTACTGGTATGACGGCGAATTAGACGCTTCCGGGCCATGCACGGGCCTTAAACTGCACGGTGGAACTGACGGTTCGGTGTTGGTCCGGAATTGCGGATAAACCGTCGGCTCTTCTAACCAAGCGGCATTCTTATGGTCCATGGGCTTTTCGGCGCAACTTCTAGATGCGCTAGAAAGGCCCATTTTTTTTGGCCTACGAAGCGGCCGGATTCAGGCGGCCCGGTAGGCATTGGCCGGAGCAATTTCGCGCAAGGCAGCCAGGAACGTTTCTGTCTCCGGCTGTGTGCCGATTGTGATTCGAAGGTAATTGCTCATCGATGGAAAGCGGCGGCCGACAAGAATATTGCGCGCGGCAAATTGATCGATGATGGGCCGTACGTCGGTTTGCATGTTGATCATTACGAAATTCGCTTGCGAGGGAATGAAGAATCGTCCGTCTTTTGAGAGTTCGCTGGAGAGCCAGGCACGGGTGCCATTGAGTTTTTCGCGACAAGAACCGATGTTGGCGGGATCCCGGAGGCTTGCCAGACCTGCCGCAAGCACGGCGGCGTTGGCGTTGTCCTGCAAAGACTGCCCGCGAATCTGCGTGATGGTTTCCTTGGCGCCCACCGCATAGCCCAAGCGCATTCCCGCCATGCCGTAAATTTTAGAGAAGGTGCGGGCGATGACGACGTTTGGATTCCCAGCAATCCATTCGACCGCGCTGCTGTAACGCGGATCGTCGGCGAAGTCGAAATAAGCCTCGTCAACAAGAATTAGAGTGGAAGCAGGGACGGCGTGAATGAAAGATGCCAACTCATCGCGCCAGACGATTGTTCCGGTGGGATTATTGGGATTGCACACATAGACGACGCCCGTCTTTGAAGTGCATGCGGCTGCCATCTTCGCAAGGTCGTGGCGGTGATCGGAGTTGAGAGGGATAATGACGGGCTCGGCGCGCGTGATACGAGCATATTCCAGCACCGCTTCGAAAGTGGGCTGCGCGGCAACAATATTTTTGCCGGGACCCAGGAAAGCCATGTCCACACATCGCAATATTTCAGTAGAGCCGCAACCCAACGCGATATTTTCGCGAGACACGTTATACTTTTTTGCCAGCGCGTCGGTTAATTCGCGGTCGAAAGAATCAGGGTAACGCGAAGCCACTTGTCCGCACGAAGCGAGGGCTTCCAGGGCTTTGGGCGAAGGACCGTAGGGGTTTTCATTGAAGTTAAGGTGGATGCTATTCGGCGGAGCCGGTTTGGCGTGCCGATCATCCAATTTAAGAGGAAGGCGTGGGGCGGCCAAAGCGACAGCCAACGAACCAAGGGTACGAGAGAAGTCACGCCGGGAAAAAAGGGAAGCAGACACGAGTCACGCTCCTGGGATTTCGCTCGGATGATACGCTTCGTCCGCCGCACGAAACAAGAGAATGGTTTATTTTTTGCATCACGATTGTGGATAGATGGACCGATGGAGCTGCGTTTTTGCGATCCGTTATCATTCGTTGTTAAAGGGGAATTTTATGGAAAAAGAACTACGAGAGAATTTACGAAAAGTAGTGAGCTGGGGTGAGGCACATACAGAATGGAAAAAAGCGATTGATGGTGTCTCGAAGGCAAAGCGCGGTGTGAGGCCTCCGGGCTCGCCTCATTCGGCTTGGGAGCTGCTGGAACATATGCGAATCGCGCAGTGGGACATCCTCGACTTTTGCACCAATCCGAAACATTCTTCCCCGAAATGGCCCGAAGGCTATTGGCCAAAGAGTCCGGCGCCCCCGAGTGACGATGCCTGGGACCAATCGGTCGAGCAGTTCGAAAAGGACAACAAAGCGCTGGGAGATCTGGTAATGGATCCGCAGCAGGATCTTTTTGCACCGATTGCCCGCGGAACCGGACAAACAATATTGCGCGAAGTCCTGCTGCTCGTCGATCACAATTCGTATCATCTGGGGCAATTTGTGTTGGTGCGCCGGCTTCTGGGAGACTGGCCGAAACAATAGGCGCGAGATTTCTGGGTCGGTGGCTCACCCGTTATAATATAAGGATCAATTTGCGAGGAGATTCATGAGCCGGCAACACGCTGTGGTGGAATCCGCAGCATCCAAAGAAAACCAAGAACGCGTGTGGGATGCGTTTCGCCGCTGGGGCTATCTGCAGGCGGACCTGGACCCGTTGGGCGATCTAAAACCAGTAGCGATGCCGGAGTTGGACGTTAGCGGGCCGGACGCTGAAGCCGCGCGACGTTTTTACTGCGCAACGATCGGCGTGGAATTCATGCACATTCCCGACCGTGAGAAAAGGCAATGGATTCAGGAGCGCATGGAGCAGGAGGCGCCTGAGGTCGATCGCCAACGAATCCTGGAATGGTTGGTTCGCGCGGAGATTTTCGAACAAGTTTTGCAGACCCGCTATCTGGGAACGAAGCGCTATTCGTTGGAAGGCGAAGCGGCGTTGCTGCCGCTGCTCGATGCAATCTTAAGCGCGGCGGCCGAAGAAGGCGCGCAACAAGCCGTATTGGCCATGAGCCATCGCGGGCGCTTGAATGTGATGGTGCATATCGTTGGGCGTGGCGCGGCGGAAGTTTTTGCGCGATTCGAGGACGTGGATCCGCGTAGCGTGCTGGGCGGCGGCGACGTGAAGTATCACATGGGCGCGACGGGTGATTTTTCCGCAACGGGCGGTCGAAAAGTGGGGATCCACTTGGTCTCCAATCCGAGCCATTTGGAAGCGGTGGATCCGGTTGCCATGGGACGCGTACGCGCCAAGCAAACGCGAACCGGAGACTCCGGTAGAAAAGAAATTGTTCCCGTGATTATGCACGGCGACGCGGCATTTGCGGGCCAGGGAATTACCGCGGAAACTCTGAATATGGCCGGAGTGGAAGGGTTCACCGTCGGCGGTTCGGTAAACATTATCGTGAACAACCTGCTCGGCTTTACCACGATCCCGCGTGATCTGCATTCTTCCCGGTTTTCTTCGGACTTGGCGAAGCGTTTGCCGATTCCCATTTTTCACGTGAATGCTGAAGACCCGGATGCGGTGGCGCGCGTGGGACGCATGGCGTTGGAGTATCGCTACGCCTTCAACTCTCCGGTGGTAGTGGATTTGATCGGCTACCGGCGGCATGGCCATAGCGAAGTGGACGACCCCACCATCACGCAGCCTTTGCGCTACCGAAAGATTCAGGCGCATGAGCAGCTTTGGCAGATTTATTCCGAGAAAATCGGCGTGGATGCAGAGCCGATTGTGGAGCGTGTGCGGCAAGAACTGGATGCAGCGCAGAAAAATGCGCTGGAGCTGGAAAAAAATCCGCCCATGCGCAAACTTCCGGAATATTGGAGCGCGTATCGCGGCGGCCGATACCACGCTGCGATGGAAGTTGACACCGGCGTGCCGGAAAGTGAACTCACCGCTATAGGCGAGGCGGTCGCGAGTTATCCCGAAGGATTTCACATCCATTCGAAGGTGAAAAAACTCCTGGAGCAGCGCTCGGAGATGGCCCGCGGAAAACGGGCGATAGATTACGGGATGGCGGAAGCTTTGGCCTTCGGTTCGCTGGTGAAACAAGGAACTCCGGTGCGTTTGACGGGGCAAGACACGAGGCGCGGGACGTTTAATCAGAGGCATGCGGCGTTGACGGATATCGAAACGGAAGAGGACTACGTCCCGCTCGAGCATGTGTCGCCAAACCAAGCACGGTTCGAAGTATACAACTCGCCGCTTTCCGAAGCGTCGGTTCTGGGATTCGAATACGGTTTCAGCCGCGATTTTCCAGAAGCGCTGGTGTTGTGGGAAGCGCAGTTCGGTGATTTTGCGAATGGCGCGCAGATCATCATCGATCAATTCGTGGCGGCGGGCGAAGACAAATGGAATTTGTTGTCCGGAGTTGTGTTGCTGCTGCCGCACGGCTACGAAGGGCAGGGGCCGGAACATTCCAGCGCGCGCCTGGAACGTTTCTTGCAGCTTGCGGCGCGTGACAACATCCAAATCTGCCAGCCTTCCACGGCAGCGCAATATTTCCATTTATTGCGGAGGCAGGCTCTGCGGGCGTGGCGGAAACCGCTTGTAGTGTTCACGCCGAAGAGCATGCTGCGCAATCCGGTGGCCTGTTCGTCGCTGGCAGACTTGGCCGCACCTCGGTTCCAACGTGTGATCCCGGATGGAGGCGACGGTTCTGCAACGCGCGTTTTGCTTTGTAGCGGCAAAATCAGGCACGAGCTCGAAGCGGAACGCAAAAAACGTAAAGATACCTCGACGGCCATCGTAACTTTGGAACAACTTTATCCGTTTCCGGAAGCGGACCTGGCAGCGGAGATGGACCGCCATGCGAGTGCGCGGGAGTTCGTGTGGGTGCAAGAAGAGCCTGCCAACATGGGCGCGCTGGCGTTTTTGATGCCGCGGCTTGAACGGCTGGCACGAGGGCGATCGGTGCGGTCTGTAAAGCGTTCGGCGAGCGCGAGCCCGGCCACGGGCTCGCACAAAGCGCATGAGATGGAACAGCACACTCTGCTGTCCCTGGCATTCGGCGTGCCCGCCGGTTAGCAATTTCCCGCAATTTATTTTTTGGAAAGGATGACGCTCTGTGGACCAGCTGTGCGTCGGAGTTCGTTGGAAGAAAATCCTGTCGCGCGGAACATGCGTTCGTATTCGGAAAATGGATAGGCATCGCCGGCTCGTGTGGAACCGAGCATCACCATGCTGAAAGCCGCTTGGGTTGGCGGCGAGACGCGGTCTTCGTTGGGCACAAATTCCACAGTGGCCACCCTGCCGGAAGGCGTAAGCGCCGAGTGAATCTTGCGCAACAATTTTTCAATTGTGGCGGGATCAAAGTGGTGCAAGAAACCGGTGAGCAGGGCCAAGTCGTAGCCTTTCCCGAACTCCACTTCGAAAGCATTGCCGGGCAAGATGTGATAGCGCCCTGCCACTCCTGCTGCTTGCGCGTTATTCTCGGCGACCTCCAAAACGCGAGGCCAATCGAGGGCGAAAATCTCGGCGTTAGGATTATGTTTTGCGATGGTGACGCCGTACATTCCGTGACCGGCTGCGATATCGAGTACCTTCCACTTTGCGCCAGCGTCGGCGTCTAGTATTTCCGCGAGTCCTTCGGCGGCGAGTGTCTGCAAAGGCGCCATCGAGCGTGCGAACTCAACCCACTTGGGGCTATCTGGATCTGTGGTGGTGGCGTCGCCTTGCAGCGAGCCGCCATTGCGGACGATGGCTGTCAAATCCTTGAAAGCATCCATCAATTCCGGCAAGGTGAGAAAATTAACGGCCGAACCGAGATAGGCGGGCGACTTTTTGTTCAGGAAAATTGCTGCGTCTGGCGTTAACTCGTAGCTGTGATCCCTTTTCTCCAGGAAACCGTTGATCACCAAGAAATCGCATAAGGTGCGCATGCCGCGCTCGGAAGCTTGGCATTTCTGTGCCAACGCCTTCGCGGTGTTCATGCCCTGGCCGATCGCGGTGAACACGTCTAGCTCGATCGCGGTTTTCAGAGCGGCGGTTTGCTGGTAGGCATTGAGCGTGCCAAAAATTCGTTCTGGGGTCGGCATGGAATGATCGGTGGCGGCAGCCATTCAACTCTCCTGGAAAATTATTGGTTATTGCATCTACTAATGTGCCGCAGAATTTTCAGCGAAGCACCAGTGAACAAATTCTGACTTATAACGGTCGCTCACTGTGGCGGGCACATCCGATTCCTGAAGGCGCTTAAATGTAAATTGAATTTCGCCGGAAGGTCGCGCCTGAGCGAGCAAATAACCGTATACGTTGGTTTCCGCGGCGTGCGCTTCGGTCGATTCTTTGGGCAAAGCGTAACGCACGGCTCCAGCCGTGCCGATAATCCATCCTGGCAGCACACCGCCATTAGCGCGCCAGTAGTCGGTATTGAAAATACCGTCCATAAAATAATGGGAATGACTGGCTAAAACATACACGCGCTTGTGCGCCTCGTTCTGAGCCTTCAGCAGATCGAGGTAAACACGGCGGCCGCTTTCGATGCCATTCGGGGATTGATCCATGCTGTGATTTGCGGAGATGCTTTCGGGCAGCGCTTCATGCATTCCCACCACCACGGTGCGAATCTGTGAATTTGATTCCGCCGCGCGCAGGGTTTTTTCAAACCATTTCATTTGCGCGGAATCGAATTGATCCGGCGTGGAATTATCCAGGTTGATGAAATCGACTCCCTGCTGCATCCAGTGGTAGTAAGCGGCCAGTTTGTGCGCCAGGGGATCGTCGCTCAGACGCTGCGCGCGAAGCATGGGGGAATCCAGCCAGTCGCCGAACTGTATGACGTATTGCTCGCGAGTCCTTGGCGGGATGGTTTCGTGGTTGCCGATTCCGAGGAAAACCGGGAGAGTGCCGAAGGGCGTAAGCTGATTGCCAATGAAGTCGTCCCATGCTGATTGCTCGTAATCGGCAATGTCCATGGGCTTGGCGAGATGCTCGGGCTGATGCTGCATGTCTTCATCGAATTCGTAAATGGCTCGGAAATCGCCGAGATGCCAATAAAAACTCGCCCCCGATTGGATGACTCCGGCCGCGATTGCAGGCATCACTACGTCGCCGCAATTGCGCGAATCGCCGGAAACCGCGAAGTACCACACGCCGTCTGCAGAATCTGACGACTGTGTCGGATTCTGAGATTGAGTAGTCCAACCCGTGGCCAAAACAGACGCAAGCGCCAGCAAAGCTACGGCCGGCACTTTAGACCGATCCATTCAGCCTCCTGGGCATCTTTCGCACAACGAACAACATTGTCTCGCGGGCACACTGCGGAGGCAATCGCAGAATCGCGAATTCGTTTGGAAAAATACGACCAGGTCGCTTACATTTCTTTTGTCAAAGACCTGCGATCAGAAGCGTTGCTGCGCGTACATTAGCGAGCAAAAGGCGAGTCACATGAAAATACAACCCTTCGAACTCGAGCGCTGGCAGTCCATATGGGAAAACAAAGTTGAACTGAATATTTCTGAGAGCGGCGTGCACCCGCTTTCTACTGCGGAGCTGGTCCCAGACGCCGCGACGCTGCAGAAGATTCTGGATGTGCCGCAATACTACCCGCAAACAAACGGCAGCGAAGAATTGCGCTCGCGCATTGCAGAATTATATCCAGGCGCGAAAGCCGAGAACGTACTGGTGACCTGTGGCGGCTCGGAAGCGAATTTCGTTGCGACTTGGGCGCTGCTGGAGCCCGGTGACGAGATCGTCTTCATGATGCCGAATTACATGCAGATTGCGGGTCTTGCTGGCGCGTTTGGCGCAACCGTAAAACCGCTGTGGTTACGCGAAGAGCTTCAGTGGGGCATTGATAGGGATGAACTTCCGCGGCTGATCGGACCAAGAACGCGGCTGGTGGCCATTTGCAATCCGAACAATCCTACCGGCTCGGTTTTGAAAAAAGAGGAACGCGAAGCAATCGTTGCCGCGGCTGAAAAAGTGGGCGCCTGGATCCTTGCGGACGAAGTTTATCGCGGCGCGGAATTCGACGGCTCAATGACTACAAGTTTTTGGGGCGGCTACGACCGCATTCTGTGCACGGCGGGGCTCTCGAAGGCATTTAGCTTGCCCGGGCTTCGCACCGGATGGGTGGTCGGAGCGCCGAAAATGATAGAGAGGTTTTGGGGCTATCACGACTATACGAGCATTGGCCCTAGCATGCTCACCGATCGCTTGGCCTCGGTCGCACTAGAGCCAAAGCGCCGAGCGTGGATTCTGAATCGCACGCGGGAAACCCTCTTGCGTAACTATCTTCCTTTGCGCGCCTGGCTGGACAGCCATGCGGATTCGTTTACGCACGTGCCGCCCAAGGCCGGCGCCATTGCCTGGGCTGGGTTGCGGAGTGGCCAAAACTCCCTGCAGATGGCCGAACAGCTGCGCGAGAAAAAGAGCGTTCTTTTGGTTGCCGGGGAACAATTGGGCATGGAGTCTTTCGTGCGGTTCGGATTTGGCGGCGACAGAGAACATTTGCAAAAAGCGCTCGTGCGAGTTGACGAGTGGTTGCAGGAAAATCGCGTCGCGGCTCACGCACGATAACTGCAAAGTTTCTTCCAATGCCGTCAGGCGGCTGTTTTGGCGCAAACAATCCATTCGCGTCATACGTTGACTTGCCCTTGCTAGCCACAATAAGATGAAACGCAGTACCATTCCGACCTTGCCCGCCATGAAAGCGCCTTTACCCGAGAACGAAGTTGCCCGGCTGGAAGCTCTTCAGCGATACGCCATTCTGGATACATTTCCGGAGCAGGAATTTGACGACCTTTCTCGCCTGGCAGCAATGATTTGCGGCACGCCTATTGCGCTGGTGAGTTTAGTGGATACGGACCGGCAATGGTTCAAAGCGAAAGTTGGAATTGACGACGCGGAAACGCCTCGTGATGTCGCCTTTTGCGGCCATGCAATTCTGCAAAAAGATGTGATGGTGGTGCCGGATGCTTTGGCGGACGCGCGATTCCGCAGTAACCCTCTGGTTACTGATCGCCCCAACATTCGTTTTTACGCCGGCGCGCCGCTGATTACGCAGGACGGCCATGCGCTAGGAACGTTGTGTGTCCTGGATCGCGTCCCGCGCGAATTGACGTCCGAGCAGAAACAAGCGCTGAAGGCGCTGAGCCGGCTGGTAGTAGCGCAGATCGAACTGCGACGAAGCGTATCCGATCAGTCGTTGGCCATTCGCGAGCGCCGCCGCGCCGAAGAAGAACTCGATCAACTTTTTACACTCTCGCTCGACATGCTTTGCATTGCGGGCTTCGATGGATATTTCAAACGAATTAATCCCGCCTGGGAGGGGACGCTAGGAATTCCTAAAGAGGAGCTGCTGTCTCGTCCCTACGTGGACTTCGTTCATCCTGACGACCGCGAAGCTACCATTCGCGAAGCCAGGAAAATGGATCAAGGCGAGCTGACGATTTCATTCGAAAATCGTTATCGGTCGGCCGATGGGACCTATCTGTGGTTATTGTGGAATGCCACGCCGAACAAAAGTCTGAAACTGATTTTCGCCGTGGCCCGAGACATCACGCAGCGTAAACAAACCGAGCGCCGCCTCGCTACGGGTTATGCGGTGACCAACCTGCTCGCGGACGCCGAATCCCTGGAACTGGCCGCGCCGCAAATTCTGAAAGCCATTTGCGAAGGCTTGGGATGGGAACTCGGGACTATTTGGAGTGTGGACGATAACGGCGACGCACTGCACTGTCTGGATATTTGGCATTTGCCGCATCTGCAGTTTCCTCAGTTTGTCGGCGCCACGCGAGAAATGACCTTCAAACGGGGCCTCGGTTTACCTGGCAGAGTTTGGGAGTCCGGACAATCGGCATGGATTCCCGACGTGCCGAGCGACTCGAATTTTCCGCGAGCACCTTTAGCTAAAGCCGAAAATTTGCACGCAGCATTCTGCTTTCCGATCCGCACCGGGGATCGCTTACTTGGCGTCGTGGAATTCTTCAGCCGCGAAATCCGCAAGCTAGAAGGCGAGTTGGTGGAAATGTTCGATTCAATCGGCAGCCAGATCGGACAGTTCATCGAGCGCCGCCGCGCGGAAATGGACTTAAAGCTTTACGCCGATTATCTGGAAGCAGCGAGACACGTTCAGGAAAAAGACGCGAAGCGTCTTGCCAAACTGGTGAAAGAGCTCGAAGTAGCCAAGAAAAAGGCCGAGGAAGCCACGCGCGCCAAGAGCGAGTTCCTGGCGAACATGAGCCACGAAATACGCACTCCGATGAACGCTATCGTGGGCATGACGGAACTTGCGCTGGAAACAAGGTTGACCCCGGAGCAACGCGAGTATCTGACCACGGTAAAAACTTCCGCGGCGTCTTTGTTGGACTTGATCAACGACATTTTGGATTTCTCCAAGGTCGAGGCGCGCAAGGAAGAACTGGATCAGGTTGAATTCAAATTGCGCGATACGCTCGCGGACACGATGAAGGTTTTGGCCCTGCGAGCGCAGGAAAAGGGGCTGGAATTGGTTTCTCATTTCCCGCCGGATGTTCCCGACGATCTTGTGGGTGATCCCAGCCGGCTGGGCCGCCTCGTCGTGAATCTGGTGGGCAATGCGATTAAGTTTACCGAACATGGCGAAGTGGTATTGCGCGCCGGTGTGGAAACGATGGAAGGCGAGAACGCATTACTTCACTTCTCCATCACGGATACGGGCATCGGTATTCCGGCTGAAAAACAACAAAGAATCTTCGAAGCGTTCGCACAGGCCGACACTTCCACCACGCGAAAATATGGCGGCACGGGCCTGGGACTTGCGATCTGCGCGCAATTGGCGGAATTAATGGGTGGACGCGTGTGGGTGGAAAGCCAGGTCGGATGCGGAAGCACGTTTCACTTTACCGCGCGATTTAAACTGCAGGATACATCGGCGCAAAAGCCAGCCATGATATCCCCGGTCAAGCTGCAGGACCTCGCTGTTCTCGTGGTGGACGACAATGCAACCAACCGCCGCATACTAGAGGAAATGATTTCGAATTGGCGAATGAAGCCGGTGGCGGCATCCAATGGCCCGGCCGCCTTGAAAGCGATGAAGCGCGCCCAGGCAGAGGGCCATCCGTTTCAGGTAGTTTTGCTGGACGGTCATATGCCGGAGATGGACGGATTTGAAGTGGCCACAAAAGTGAAAAAGGATCCGCGGCTGAAACACGCGACGGTAATCCTTCTCACTTCTGCCGGTCGGCGCGAGGATATAGGCCGGGCGAAAGCTTTGGGAGCTGCCGCTGCGTTAACAAAGCCGGTGAAACAATCTGAGCTGTGGGACGCCATCGTAACCGCTCTTCATGTCCCGGCCAACACAAAGAGAAGAACATCTCTCGCATCGGGCAAACCGCGCGACGCCCAGCGTCCGTTGCGAATTCTTGTGGCCGAAGACAATCCGGTAAATCAGCAACTGGCCTTGCATCTTCTGGAGCGCCGCGGGCATTCGGCGGTAGTTGCGGAGAACGGACGGGAAGCGCTCTCCGCCATGGACCAGCACAAATTCGACCTGGTGCTCATGGACGTGCAGATGCCGGAGATGGGCGGCCTGGAGGCCACACGGGCGATTCGAGAAAACGAGAAAGTGACAGGCCAACATGTGCCCATCATTGCAATGACGGCGCATGCCATGCAGGGAGATCGCGAACGCTGCCTCGAGGCCGGCATGGACGGATATCTTTCCAAGCCGCTGGATCCTAAAGTATTCCAGCAAACGGTGGAAAGCATGGCTTCTCCGCAATCCGCCACGGAACCCGAAACGCCTGCTCCAAGCAACAAAGATGCCCTGAACGCGAGCGCTCTATGGGAACGCTTCAGCGGCGATCGAAAACTGGTGCGCACGCTTGTAAAGGCTTTTCACGGCGATTGCCCTCGGATGATTTCCAGAATCAGAAAAGCATCGACGGCGCGAAATGCCGTTACTCTGGCGGATGCGGCCCACGCCTTTAAGGGCGCGGTGGGGAATTTTGGCGCCTCCC
Organism: Binatus sp. (SeqCode); assembly: GCA_035602755.1. Taxonomy (GTDB): domain Bacteria; phylum Acidobacteriota; class Terriglobia; order Acidiferrales; family UBA7541; genus Palsa-295. Next base: position 26,204 of record DATNLR010000145.1, read on the forward strand.
TCGCTTTCGAAACGGCCCGCGAGATTGAAAAACTGGCTCGTCAGGGTAAACTCGACGGCACGCGGGAACTGTGCCAGGCCCTGGAAGAGTGTATGGCAGAGTTCCTACCAGCACTCTTAGCAGTTGCGCAAGAGAAGAAGAAAATAAAAAGGAAAGGCCGCTCCCGGCGTTCCCAGTGGAGGAAAAAATGACGCGCATTCTCGTCGCAGACGACGACCGAACCACGCGCTTGCTGCTTTCCGAAACACTTCGCGCTCAGAAATTCTCCACCGTGTGTGTGGCAGACGGCGCTGCAGCGCTGAAAAAGATGAAGGACGGCAAGTTCGATTTAGTGCTGCTGGACATATGGATGCCGAAGATGAACGGATTGGAAGTGCTGAAACAAATTCGCAATACGAAGAATCGTCCGAAAGTGATCGTAATGACTTCAGATGACGCTCCTGAGACGTTACTGAGTGCCATTCGCGAAGAAGCTTACCAATATGTTTCAAAACCAGTTGAACCAAGAGCTCTCATTTCGCTGGTGCGTGAAACGCTAGAGAAAAAGGCGGACGTGGCGCCGATCGAAGTTGTTTCGGCAACGCCTACCTGGGTGGAGTTGCTGGTTTCTTGTTCGCTCGCCGAAGCCGAACGTATCGAGAATTTCATGGCCCATCTTAAAACTGGATTATCGGAAGAGGTGCAGCGAGCCGTGGGACAGGCCTTTCATGAGTTACTGCTGAATGCAGTGGAGTGGGGAGGCAAACTCGACGCCAGCCGCAAAGTTCGGATTTCCTATCTGCGCGCAAAGCGGATGTTGATGTATCGCATCGCGGACCCCGGCCCAGGGTTCAAGTTCACGGAGCTGGAGCATGCCGCCATTTCGTATGCGCCCGACAGTCCCACGGAGCACGATGAGTTCCGCCAGAAAAAGGGATTGCGTCCCGGCGGGTTTGGCCTGCTGATGACCAAGGCCAGCGTGGACGAACTCCTTTATAACGAAGCGCAGAACGAAGTAGTTTTTGTGAAGTACCTCGACGAATAATTTTCATTCTGCATAGCACTGGATTGCACCCTGCGAATTCTCGCGGTCTGTGTTAGAGTTCGTTTTGCTACCATGAAAACTCTTTTTCTTACTCTGGCACTCTTCGCCGCCGCCGCAGCGGTGGTGTTTTTCGTTTTCCGCGCACCCGCCAAGCAAGAAGCGCTACACTCCCAGCCGAAAGAGTGGAACTCGCGTGCCATACGAAGCAGCTTCTCGGGAATTCAAGTACGAGAAATTGATCCGACACACGCAGAAGTGGTTTTTACCTACGATCTTGAGAATACGACGGGCTCGGACTACCGTCTGGCGAGCGGCCCGAACGCGGCCTTGGTGGCCCATCTCAAGTCGGACGGGAGTTTGCGAGCGCCGGATGCGGTTCGAGTCGATGAGTCAATTTTTCTCCCGGCCAGAAGTCACGGGCACGTTGCTCTGAAAGCCAGCCGTCCGTTTAACTGGCCGTCGCAGATGGTCGTGGGGCTAGTTGGGCCGTTTACGCAGGAAAAATTCAGATCGCTGGTCAGTCATGAAGTATCCAACGTGCAGGAATTCATTTTGTTCGACGAAACCGCGCGCTACAAGATCGAATTTCCAGGCGATTGGCAGGTATCTACCGCAGCTTCGTCGGCGGCGCTTGATTAGCGAACGCATTGATCGGTAGTTCTGAAATTCACTACAAATGAGTATAATCACGCGCCGAAGCGAGGTTTGCTGCGAACCCCTCCCCGCAGCACAATTCAACTAGATGGCAGAATCGTCCGAACTGATCGGGAACTTTTCAAGCGATGCGAACCGGCGCATACACGCGCGCCACCGAATCAGATCGCTTGCCTATGTGGAGCTGGGGGCAAACAACGGCGGCATTGTTCTAAATATCGGAGAAGGCGGATTTGCCGTTCGAGCTGCCGAAGCCATCACCGAAGACTCCCTCCCGGAAATGAGATTCCAAACCCACGCCTCCGCGAAGCAGTTGATCGCGAGCGGCAAAATTGTCTGGACAGCTAATTCCCGGAAGGAAGCTGGCGTCCGGTTCGTGGATCTGCCACCCGAAGCGCTTGGCGAAATCAAGACCTGGATTTCCGAAGAGGAGTCGCCGCTAAATTTTAAGAAGCCCATTCTGTCTGTTCCGCGTCAGTCCTCTAGAAAAAATACGCCAGCCATGGAATCAACAGCAGAAAACCCGGCACCCAGTGAAGGCGCCGAGACGGGCGAAATGCGCCTAGCTGAAAGCTATCTCTCGAGTTCGTCAATCTTTCGACAACCAGAAACCGAATCTTCAATCAACCCGCGATCGGTTGGGCCTGAAAGACCGCCGGTTGACTGGACCGATTTTCGAATCCAAATTGGTGGCGGCTGGGTGCTGGCTGCATTCGTTGTATTTCTGGTAGCTTTCTCATTTGCCGCCGGAATGGCGATAAGAAGAGGCGATTTGATTGGATCTTCGCATAGCACAGAGGCTCAGGCACCCCAGAATAACGCCGAGATACCGAGCGCAGTCCTGAATGCGGGGCCGTCCGGCCCGGCCGTAAAATCTTCGAATATCGAAATTGTCGACTCCAGTAACCGGCGCTGGACGATTCCCGCCAAATCTTCTGTAGCTCACGTCAACCAGGATGCCGAAAGCTCGTCCGCGCCAAGTATGGGAGCGGATTCCTCGAGCGCCGCTCATGCAACGCAGCCAAACCCGATAAACAGCACGCCCACTGTTGAGAAAAAATCTCCCGTTCTATTAAGTTTGCCGGAAACCTCTCTGGGCGCTTCCGACACAGTGGCGATCAGTTCACAACGTTCCGTCAGCGTGCCGACGGACTCGTCGCCGGGAAGTTCGCAACCGGGAAAGAATCTTCACGTCGGGCAGTTGGTGAATCTTGTCGAGCCGGTGTATCCGCCGGATGCGCAGAAGAATCACGTGGAAGGCACGGTAAAACTTCACGCGACAATTGGAACAGACGGAACGATTAAAGATCTTCGAACGCTGAGCGGGCCTCCCTCGCTATTTCCGGCCGCGCTTAGTGCCGTGCGTGAGTGGCGTTACAATCCCACGCTGCTAAACGAACAACCCATCGAGACGCAAGAAGACATCAGCCTGGTTTTCCGTCTTCCAAGGTAGATTTGCATCTCACCACGATCAATTAAGGCTAGTTCAGAACAGGAGCTGCGCTGTGTCATTGACGATTTACATGCGTCGCGTATACGATGGCATCGGTTCTTAAGGAGGCAATGATGGCAAAAAATCAACTGAAGCAGGCTGCAAGGAAGATCGGCGCGGCCATGGGCAAAGCGGACCGCACCGCTCGCAAAGTGGCTAAAGCGGGATTAGTAGCCAGAGAAGAACTTGTGCAATTGTCGAAACAAGTGGATTCACTCAAGCGCCAGTTGCAGAAGACTACCAAACGCTTGAGGAGCGCTCTCAGCTAGTTTGGCCAGTAAACAAAGCTAAGAACTGACGCGAACTAATCAGTGAGCAGAGTTTGGATTTTGGGAGGTGTCCGGTATCACCTCGAGCGTGCTCTCGGTGGCCAGATACGCGTCGACCTTTACCGACCCCGCAGGCCCTTGGTAAACAAACCTAGCAGAACCCACGAACTGCCCCGGAATGGCCACGTCTTTGCCGTTTCCAATCGTTTTGAAAATGCTTTGTCCCGCCGGCACCGTAAATTCGATGGATACCGGCTTGAATTTCGATCCTGAAACAGGACTTACGACCAGCACTCCGGGAACGTCGCGATCGGATGTGTTGGTGAAACTGTAGGATTCTTTCGGGCGTTGAAATTTCTGATTCGTATCCACCGAGAAAATTTTGAAGTCGCTGAACTCGTGGCGGCGAAAGTACTGGTGCCCGTGCCGTTCCCAGTAAAGCTCGGCAGTTTTCGGCAGCCAGAGCTGAAGATCGTGGGAATGGAATTGAACCTGGGCATATTCGATCGACAGGCGTTCGCGCGCCAATTCAATCCCTTTCACCGGCTGGATTAAATCCGTCTCCAATCGCAATACTTGATAAGTGCCGGCGTCGATCCAGGCGCGGCCTTTTAAGCCGACCGGATAATAATTCTCATTAATTTTATAATAGCGGATTCGATTCGGACGATCCTGACGCTGCTCGAAGCGAACTTGCCACGCTGGTCGCCCAGCCCATTCACCTAAGCCCTCGCAGGTGAGCTTAAAATCGGACACCATCAGCGGATGAAAAATCAGGGCCATCACCGGCAGCGCTTCCGTCGCGATCTGCGCGGGAAATTGACGAGGATCCGTACTGCCATTGCGATATTCGTCCAATTGAAATCCTTGGACAGGATTCTGCAAGACCAGAACGACGTACTCAAAAGATCGAGTTTCGCGGGCGCGTAGAACCCCGGAGTTATCGACCCTGAAATGCTCGATGTGCTCCGTAGCGCTAAATTTTTCAAGGTTGCCGACCAATTGAGTCATGCGTTCGCCTACGCCGCGCAGTACAACAGGGAGATCGCAAGAAACTCCGGGCAGAACTTTGGGGATAACTTCATCAACACCGGGCGGCACGTGCCAGGCAGCATTTTCGTTTGCGGTTGGAAATGCCACCGAAGCGGAACCCGAAAATTCTTCGGGTTTCATGACCAGGAAAATAGTTTCCAGACCGTGGCCTGGCCCGATCTCAACCGACTGTTTTACCGAAACGAAGCCCGGCGCGGTTGCTTCGACGGAATAGGTATCAGCCGCGAGATCGGAGAAGAGCGTATCGCCCTCGAACTCTGTGGGCCTTCCGACGACTTCAGCTCCCTCGGAATTGGTGACGTGCAGGTTGGCTAACCCACTAAATGCGGAGTCGTCGGGCAGCCGCAAGGAAATCTTCAGAGAAGTCGAATTGGGATTGGAAGGATGCTGGCCAGCTTTCTCCCGAGCGGCCTGCTGAGCTAGAAGGGCGGCGGCGCACAAAAAGACCGCAAACAGGGGAGCTGTAACAGAAGAAACAATTAGGGCGCGCCGCATGACAGCCTCCGAGTGGGACCACCGGCCTGCAGTCCGAGATCGGGCTGCCCCTACACCGATCTAGAACGAACAAATCGTGGTGAGGATTTTCTCTTAACTGAGCAAAAGATTCAATCAATCTTGACAGTAGATGCTAGCTATCAGATTACGTGACGCGGGAGGCACCGAAAGCTTAGGGCTAAGCTTCGCTGGCAAGTAGTAGTGAGCAGGCAAGATCCCCCTCCGGAAAGACCGGTTGGATTGTGGTCTAATGGTCCCTAGCGCAATGAATTCCAGGAGTGTGATATGGCCTCTCTGCCAGCCCCCAGCGCGCTGGATGCTCGCACGCAAGCTTTTCCAACCTTGACTGCAGCACAAATTAATCGCGTTCGCTCTGGAAGCAAACTACGCCAAGTTACCAAGGGCGAAATTCTGTTCGACGTCGGTGACACGAATGTGCCGTTCTTTGTTTTGCTTTCTGGGCGCATGGAAATCGTCCAGCCAGGGCTTAGCGGCGAGCAGCTTATTGCCAAACATGACCCTGGCGAGTTTACCGGCGAAATGACCATGATTTCCGGCCGCCGATGTCTAGTGCGTGGCCGCGTCACTGAAGCCGGCGAGTTTCTGGAACTTACAGGAGAGGCTTTGCGAGCGCTGGTTGCCAGGGATGCTGAGTTGAGCGAAGTTTTTATGAGGGCTTTCATTCTGCGCCGCCTGGAGCTCGTGAACCAAGGGCAAGGCAACATTATCTTGATGGGTTCCCGGCACTCGGCCAACACGCTGCGGCTGCGCGAATTTCTCACTCGCAATGAACATCCGTACGCCTACGTCGATCTCGACAGCGACAAGACTTCGCAGGAACTGCTCGATCGCTTTGAAGTGAAGCTTGACGAAATTCCGGTGATCGTTTGCCGCGCGCGTGCTGTGCTGCGGAACCCCACGATTCAACAATTGGCCGACTGTTTGGGACTAAACGTGGCAATCGATGAGACGGAAATTCGCGACCTGATCATCGTAGGCGCCGGGCCTGCCGGATTGGCAGCGGCTGTGTATGGTGCCTCGGAAGGCCTGAACGTGCTTGTGGTCGAGGCCGTAAGCCCAGGAGGTCAGGCGGGGTCTAGCTCCAAAATTGAAAACTACTTGGGATTCCCGACTGGTCTCTCTGGTCAGGAACTCGCGGCACGCGCGATTGCGCAGACCGAGAAATTCGGAGCCAAGATGATGGTGGCCCACGCCGTCTCGCGGTTGGACTGTGAAAAGCGCCCGTACAAAATTATTCTCGACAACGGCAATAAGCTAGCCGCACGCTCTGTAGTCATAGCGACCGGAGCTCAATACAACAAGCCGAGAATCTCCAATTTGGACCATTTTGAAGGCCAGGGAGTCTATTACGGTGCGACCTTCATGGAGTCGCAGTTATGCGAGAAGGAAGAAATCATTGTCGTGGGAGGAGGAAACTCGGCCGGGCAGGCGGCAGTTTTTCTAGCGCAGACGGCACACAAAGTCCACATGCTGGTGCGCTCGAACCAGTTGGCAGACACCATGTCACGTTACTTGATTCAGAGAATCGAAGAGAATCCGGGTATCGCAATGCACTTCCAAACAGAAATCGTCGCGCTTGAGGGTGACAGCCATTTGGAAAGCGTCACCTGGAAAGATAAGGTGAGCGGCGAGACTTCCGTGCATCCCATTCGACACGTTTTTATTATGGCCGGAGCGTCTCCGCGAACGGAGTGGCTGCGCGGCTGCGTTGCCATGGATGAAAAAGGATTTATTCTCACGGGGCGTGACGTTGATGCCCGCGCTGGGCGGTCGGCGTGGCGGTTGGCCCGTTCTCCGCAGATGCTGGAAACGACTTTGCCAGGCGTGTTTGCAGTTGGCGATGTTCGAGCCGGTAATGTGAAGCGCGTTGCTTCCGCCGTGGGAGAAGGAGCGATCTCTGTCCACATGGTTCATCGCGCCTTGCAGGAGAATTAGGAAAACCCAATAACGTCACAAGGCTGTCAGCGCAGGTTCTATAGCGAGGGAGTCCCAAGACCAATTGCAGCTCGCCATCGAAGCTTGTTGCTTACGGATGATTAATCGGCGGACTCTGCAGATACGCTTTGCGGCCAGCCAAACAAGTACGTAATTCGGAGGGGCAATAATCCTCCTGCCTGTTCACCGATTTCCCATCCGTATCCGCTGCTCTCGAGTTCTTTCGTCATTTCGTGAAGTTCCACGAGCGAATACGCGCGCAAACAGGAAACCAAGCCGTCGAAGAAAAGAACGAAAGGAATCACCGGAATGAAATAGGTCCAGAGGAGCCGCGACCAACGGAAGGGCCGCCGGAAAGGGACGAAGAGCCAGGCACCGATGGGAACGAACAATACCGCCAGCAACGTCAGCGAATGTCGTGCAGAGGCCTCAAAGACCGCAATGGCCTGTCTTGTATTAACACTATCTTGCAGAAGAAGCCGCGCCTGGTCGGGGTTCAAATGGTGGAAAGAGGAGAAGAGCGTTCGGAACCCCTGGAGGTGTTTCGGTATCTGCGTTGCATCCACCGAATCGTGAACGAAATGAATGCGGTTCGCAGTTGTAGATTCCAGTTCATGAAGTTTTTTGGTATTGGGAAATTTGTCCGTCAGGAAAACTTCCGGTGACCTCGCTCCGTGCATTTGGAAATCGCGCACGAGCGATGGCCATGGTCCGCCTGCCCCGGAGCACAAATCCAGCACGCGTTCAGAACCACACTCCTCCAGCCGTTTTCTTAGCAGTTGCGCGATCGGCTGATAGGTCTTGGTGACCTCCAGAATCATCTGCAGTCCGTCCACGAATTGGTCTCGAAGGAATTGTGGAAACCACCGCTGTTCGTGAATCTCAAAGAGTCGTAATCGCATGAATACCTTTCGCCGAACGTCTTTTAGACGCGGCCCGCCTGCCCAGCGTTCCCTGGCGATACACACTCGGCTTGTGTTTCATTAAAACTGACTGCTTATCGGCGGAATTTATTCCGTCTTCATTCCGGAACCAGGCCCTTACTTCGGATTCGCAGAGCGCGGCTACGTCATGCGCTAGCAGATGCGGAGATACGTTTCAGCCGGTCCAGATCAAAGGTACTCTGCCGGGGGCTTTTAACGATGGCGCGCCCGGAGGGGCTCGAACCCCCAACCCTCTGCTTCGAAGGCAGATGCTCTATCCAGTTGAGCTACGGGCGCTTCTTCATCAGATTGTAGCATTTGAAACAATCTGATTTGGTAATTTCTAAGGCGTGGTGCGCATGTAGCGCCCAAAACTAATCAGAACTATCGGCAACTGAGGGATTTGACTGGTGCGGTTGCTTCGTCGCTCGATCAGCTCAGTAACTTGCCAGCGAGCCAGTAATCGACACTGAACTTTCCCGGACCAGAGCAGATCAGCCAGATGAAGAAGAGCACGTACAGGACTTCCGGAAGGTAGAGGAAATCGTCGAGCCAGCTAAGAGGCGAAAGTCCTTTAGGCAACGTGGAAATCGCGTTGGTCAGGGTGGCGACGATCATATCGATCATTAAAGCTAGGCAGGCCGCGCTCGAAAGAAACCCCACGGCCACCAAGGATCCGCAAACGAACTCGACACCCGACACGAAATAAGCCGTCAGCTGGGGAAACGGAACTTTTGCCTTAACGAGTGTGTCGTAAACAGGTTTCGTGCCGCCAGCGACAAACAATTTGTTTGCCCCGGAGATGGCAAAGAACAGCCCAATCGAAACGCGCACCAGCAGGATGGCATATTGTTCCAAATCACCGTTACCCTGCAGCGCAAACTGGACCAACTGTTTCCAATCCATCTCGGGTCCCTCCATCGGAAGCTGTGCTGCAACGATACCTCATATCATGAAGTTCGACTTCTCCGACACGACTTATCGTGACTTGACCCGAGAAAGTGCACGGTGCGATTGTCTACGTCATAGAATTGAACACTTTCACACACAACGGAGGAAGCCTTGAGGAATCGATTTGGACTTCTGGCAGGGTTTCTTGTCATCTCGACGATTGTATTTGCCCAAAGCGCCAATGAGAATCGGTCGAACTCCACCACCAATTCGAAATACTGGACTCCGGAAAAGGGGCGGTGGATGGAAGATTCGGATGCGCCTGGGACCTACGGAATGAACGTAACTGGCAGTGCAGAGACAGGAGAGTGGGTGATGTAGGCCAAGGTCAACCCAGGGGCTTGGGTCAACTGGCACTGGCCAGTCGGGACATGGCAGCGAACATCGCGTCCGCCAACCACGCCATTAGCAACTGCGCGACCGGGTTTCCTCCTTTGGCGGACAGGCGGGATGACAACCGAAAAAAGTATGCCGCTAGTCGGATATCCCGCAAGCCTGAAAAATCTTCGTGCTTCTTTGGGGCGTGTGAGAACATTCAAAGCTGATTGATCGACCTGCTGAGTAAATTTGTTCCGTCGGCTTCGGGCATGCGAATTCTTCTGCTATGGACCGCGTACCTCCTATTGACGCAGACAGCAGTACTCGCACAGGCCGCTCCCGAAGAACTGAGAAAGGACGCCAGAAATCCGTTCGCAGATGTGATCAAGCTTCCGTTCGACGAAGATTTCACCTTCACTCAGGAACCTTACGACCGCAACGCGAATTCGCTGACGATTGAACCGGTGATTCCACTCTCGATCACGGGAGACTGGCTACTCGTAACGCGAGTGGTGGCGACGGCGCTTGCGTATCAGCCAAATTCAGCTGCGAAGAGCGGGGGGACTACCGGAACAGGCGACACGACCGTTTCGTTCTTCTTGAGTCCGATCCATACGGGAAAACTGATTTGGGGCCTGGGGCCGGCAATCTTAATGCCGACGGCTACAAGCAATCAGTTGGGCGCCGGAAAATGGGGCGTGGGACCGACGGGTGCTGTGCTGGTCGAGCCAGAATGGGGCTCTGCCGGCGTACTGATTCAGAATGTTTGGTCCGTTGCTGGCGGGTCGAACCGTTCGCCGGTGAATCAGATGCAGCTCGAGCCGATGTTCTCCTACAATCTCCCTCGAGCTTGGTACCTCACCAGCTCGCCAACGATTTATACGGATTGGACGAAGCCGTCGAGCGAGCGCTGGCTCGTGCCAATTGGAGGCGGCGCGGGCAGGAGTTTCAACATCGGGAAGCAGGCCGTGGATTCGAACCTTACGTTTTATTGGAACGCCGTTCGACCATCGAATCCGGCTTCACCGAAGTGGCAGCTGTACCTGGAATTCACATTTCTCTTTCCGATTCCGAAACACTCAAGGACGCCCAATCACTGAAGGCAGCATCGATGACTGCGATGCCAGCCAGGCCGGAGTAAACATTATTTGAGGTAAGTTTCTTCGCGCAGGCGATGATTCACTAGTCTGCTATTGCTGCAGCAGGATTGATACTGTTCCCGTTCCATTTATATTGGTCACGGCGAGATCGAGCTTGCCATCGCCGTTGAAGTCCCCCGCCACAAACTGATATGGGGTGCCTCCAACCGCATAAGGCGAACCTGATGCCTGTGTGAACGTGCCATCGCCGTTCCCCAGTAAGAGGCTGATCGTGCCATCTGCAGAGTTTGCTACGGCCAAATCCAGCTTCCCATCATTATTGAAGTCCGCCGTAACGATCGCGACTGGATGATCTCCTACCGGAATAGTTGTTGGTGGCCCAAACGTCCCGTCGTCATTCCCCAGCAGGATTATCACCGCGTTGCCAACGGAATCTGTCACCGCGAGATCCAGCTTCCCATCGCCGTTAAAGTCGGCTGTCACGATCGCGGAGAGATAGCTGCCGAGGAAAATTGGGGAAACACTACCCTGTGTGAACGTGCCGTCTCCATTGCCGAGCGACACAGCGAGTCCCGAACCCGGTTGGGCGGTCGTACCGCCGCTCGCCACAATCGCATCCAGTTTTCCATCCGCATTGAAATCCCCCACCGCAAGGCCTTCGCCGAATCCGCTGATGAAGAGGTCCCCTGCCGCATTGAAGGCGCCCTTCTGGTATCCGAGGACGACGGGTGATACGCCAGAGATTTCGTTCACGAATGCAAGATCGAGGCTCCCATCACCATTGAAATCCGCCGCTTCCAAACTGGACATCGGCTCGCCAAGCGTGTTCGCGAAGTTTGCCGACGAAAGGACGAAGCTTCCATCCCCATTCCCTAACAGGATAACTGCGGCCTCGTTCTCGCCCTGATCGAGCGCGAATCCGAGATGGCCACTGTTGTTAAAATCACCCACGGCGATGTTCCCGACATACGGCGAAGCAAAGTCGTTGTATGGTGGGCTCGGCACAGGCATTGGAGAGTCTGCCGTAGCAGCAAACGTCCCGTCGCCCTTCCCGAGGAATATAAACACTCTGGTGGCGCTTGTGATGACGAGATCCGTCTTACCATCCTCATTGAAATCGCCAGTGGCGACCCCGTTCGGCTCGGGAATTTGTAGCGGCGAATTCGGGGCCGCCGCGAAATTAACTGTCGCTTGGGGCGCGGCCACTTGGAAATAGACCACGTTGGACTGCACGGCCTCCACTCCCGGATTCCCTGCCGTGACTGTGGCCGTCCCCGCATTTGCAACGGCGGCCGCTGGAACTGTCGCGGTGAGATGCTCGGCGTCCACAAACGTTGTGGCCAGCGGCACGCGATTGAAATTAACTATCGCCCCGGAAACGAATCCCGTCCCGTTCACTTTCAGGGTGAACCCGGGATTGCCCGGTGAAACCGCCGTGGGCACAAGCGGCTGATTCACAAATGGGATCGGACTGCCGACCTGGCCAGTCGGCGTGATTTCGACGCTCAAAAAACCGTTGACCGCATTTACGCCGGTCGCGTCCGTTACCGTGGCCTCGAAATACCATGTTCCGGCGCCGGTCGGTGTTCCGCTGATGGTGCCGGTACTTGGGTCCAGCTTCAAGCCGTCCGGCACTGCCCCGCCCACCGATGAACCAGTGAGAATGGGCCCGTTGTACACACTCCATTGGAACGGAGAGGTGCCTCCGATGAGCGCGACTGGTCGGCTGTACGGTACGCCCACCGCTCCGTTGGCAAGTGATTGAAATGGAATTTGAAGAGCAGGGTTCACGGTGATTTGTAAAGAAGCGCTCTTGGTCGGGCCTGCTATGGACGTCGCGCTCACGGTCGCCTGTTGGCTGGCGGTGAGATTGGTGGTCAGAGGATTATAGGTAACAGAAGATGGAGACAAATTGCTGAGAGAGCCCGGTCCGGTGAGGGTCCACGAGACTCCTTCGCGAGACGGATCATTCATTACGGTTGCGGTGATCGTGGCAGTCTGGCCCTGATCGATTGCCTGCGGGGAGGAAGGTGACAGGGTCACCGAAATCGGCCGTGACGAACTTGAACACCCACCCATAAGCATAGCCGTCACCACTAGGAACAACACCATCCAGCACAGACACACCCGGAGCATGGCTCCTCCCTCTGTATTTTTCCTGATGAGTGAGGAGTATGACATATTTATCACTCCGTTAACAAAATGTATCGGTAAAGTGGAGGCACTTTTAACTTGGACGATAAGTCGTGTCAGGCACTAGGACGGATTAATCCGAAGAATCCCCATCAATCAAAGACCGTCCCCTAGGATCACAGCTTATTGCAGCTTCGCGTACTCGGCTTTGGCGGCAATGAGGATGGGGATGTCGGGGTCGGCGTCTTTCCAGAGTGTGAGGAAATCGTGGTAGGTTGCGCGGGCTTTGGCGGCGTCGCCTTGCAGGGCGTAGCTGCGCGCCAGGCCTAGATGGGCTAGCGCTCCGAGCGGGCAATTGACCACGACGCCCGGATGGTCCAGGAATTTCTGGAACTCCGCAGCAGCTTCGTTTCCCTGGTGCAGCTGCAGATACGCCAGCCCGCGCACGTAGATGGGATAAAGCGTTGCGCTGAGCACGGGGTCAGGGTCGGGACTTCCGAACTCATAGGGGCCCGCGACCTGAAGTATCTCGATGGCTTTCGCAGGGCTTTTGCGATTGACTTCGATGGTGGCACGGATTGTGGCGAGAAAGTACCCGTTGATCACCGTGTTAAGCGGGTTTTGCTTTTGCAACTCGTCCGCCATCTTCTGTGCCCGGTCGGAGTCCCCGGCCCGCGCCAGAGCAAGAGCCGCCAGAATCTGGACCGTCCGTGTGGAAGCCAGGGCCCGAGCTGCAGCCGTCGCACTGCGGGCTTGGGAGGTATTGCCGAACTCCGCTTCCCGAAGAGCTGCGTTTAACTCCCATTCGGCTGGAGTCTCTTTCTCGCCAGCTTGCCGGGCGGAGTCCACTGCGTGCCGCGATAATTCCCGGGCCTTTCCGAGACGCCCAGAGAAGGCCTCCGTGTCGGATTGAGCGGACAGGAAACGATCTTCTACCCCGGGCTTGCCCATGGCCCAGGCTGCCTGCCGCTCCGTTTCTTGCACGTCGCCCTCGAGGAACGCGACGCCGTATCGGTTGGAGTGGAGGGAAGCTCGATCCAGTTTGCGCGATATCGCCAGTTGATATGCGGCTTTCGCTTCGCCGAGTCGATTGAGTTGGCAATAGGTTCCAACGAGATTGGCATAGGGGATTGCGTTATCCGGGCTCAAGCGGGACGCTTCCAGGAATTCGTCTAGGGCTTTGTCGTATTGTCCCAACGCAACAAGATTGACGCCGAGGTTGTTGTGGGGCGCGTAACTCCGCGGATAGTCCTGTGCCCACAGCTCGTAGGTTTGGTCGGCCTTCTGCAGTTCTCCAGTTACAAAGCTATAGTAGGCAGCGGAGATCCCGTACTTTTCGTTTTCACTCACGCGGCCACTCAGATCATAGGCTTGCTGGAAGTTCTCATTGGCCAGCTCGAATTCTGCGAGGGCCCTGTAGTTGTGTCCTAGAGCTTCGTAAGGCACAGCGAAGTTGGGGTCGAGTTCGATGGCGCGCTGGTAGAGCGGAATCGCCGCAGCTCCGCCCGTTGTTCTTTCGGCCCTGAACCCCAGCGTATAGGCTTTCAAGGCTTCAAGAGACGGCGTGGTAGCCTGGATGAGAGGTGTCTCGTACTTCTGAACCGAGCTGAGAGATTCTCCAACGTCTTCCCGAAGCTTCGTCGCTGCCTGGTCAAGGGCGTTCAGCACGTCCTCCTTCTTCACCGCCTGGACCTGTTGTCTCGCCAGGAATTCTCCCGTCTGGCAATCCACGGCGTTCAAGCCGACCACGTACTCGGAGCCCAAGCTCGCAATCGAGCCGGCAATCACCGCCCGGCTTGCCGTACGCTGGCAGAGTTCCTGCGCGACCTCTTCTGTGAGACGTTCGTCCGCAGACCGGCCCATCAGCTTCAGAGTCGCACGCACCTTTTGGTCGGGAAGGATATTCAGGAAGGGCGATTGTTGGAGGTCGGTGGCCAGGCCCTGTTTGAGCGTATCGTCAAATATCGCATCGCCAGTTGAATTTGCGAAATCGGCCAGCACCACTGTGTCGGTTGACCGCAATGCATGCGCGTGGCGTGGGAGAAACAGCCACAAGCCGACGAGCACGGCGACGAAAACCAAGCTGCCTACGATCGCGAGCCGCCGAGAGCGCAGGGCTGAGAACCAATTCCCCACGCTTACGCTAGGCCTGCGGCCTGATTCCGTCGCGGTCTTCACGCCTTGCAAATCCGCAAGGATGTCGGCCGCCTGCTGGTAACGGAGCTTCCGATCTTTCTCCAACGCCTTGGTAATGATCCGCTGTAGCGCATTGGAAGCGTGGGGAATCAGGCGTCGCAGTGGCGTCGGCGTGCGATTCAGAATCGCCTCGGTAATCACCGCCGATGTGTCCCCGGAAAAAGGGCGCGTGCCCGTGGCCATCTCGTACAACACCACTCCGAAGGAAAACAGGTCGGTGCGCGCATCGAGTTCCTCGCCGCGCACCTGTTCTGGCGACATGTAAGCCACCGTTCCAATCGGTGTTCCCGGCATCGTGAGCTGGTCCGCGCCTCCGCCTTCGGTGGCATCAAACGAAAGCGTGGCATCCACATCCCGTTTGGAAACCAGTTTGGCCAATCCAAAATCCAGTATCTTAATGTGCTGACGCTCGGTGACAAAAATATTGGCGGGTTTGATATCTCGATGCACGATGCCCTTGGTGTTAGCGGCATCGAGACCATCCGCAATCTGTATCCCCAGGCCCAAGACCTCTTCGAGAAGGAGCGGCTTGCCACCGATGCGGTCCTTCAGAGTCGTCCCATCCAAATACTCCATGGCGATGAAGGCCTTGGCGTCTTGCTCGCCGATGTCATAAACCGTGCAGATGTTGGGATGGTTCAGTGCGGACGCGGCCTGCGCTTCGCGACGGAATCGTTCCAGCGTGGCATGGTCCTCGCCCAGCTCCCCGGGAAGGAACTTGAGGGCCACCGGGCGATGGAGGCGCGTGTCTTCGGCTTTGTACACCACACCCATCCCGCCGGCCCCAAGCTGTTTGAGGATGTGGTAATGCGAGAAAGTCTTGTCGAGCAGAGAATCATTGCCCTGCATACGCCGCTCATCTTAGGTGCGGCCAGAAGGCTAGTCAACGAACAGAGACTGCCTGGAGCTATGGCCTACCTGACGCGTTGACCGGACATCATCTGAAATTGGGTGAAAAGCACTTGTCCAGTTACCCTTGAACGGAGTGCATTCTCGGTGCCGAATTAAATCCGCGTCTGGCTCACCTCGTAAACAATAGAGCGTAAGAGATTTGCAACCGATTCGAGGATTTGACGGACTGGTCTTTTCAGGCTCGGTGCTGTCAGCACGTTGACATTGTCAACCTAGCGGCACTCGCGGATCTTAATTCGAGACGCGTGGTCTCAACTCCCGATTAACGCGTACCGGACATCTGATTCTTCCTTTAGGCTTCTTATAAAGCTGTTACGAGGAAGTGATCGCCGCTTTCTATGTTTACGACCTCATTCGCTCCGATCTCCCGCTGTTTTGCCCGCCCCGATTCGTAGAGCTGTGTGCGCAACGTGTGCATGGCCGCGGCTCGGTTCTTGGTCTGTGACTTCTCGTCCTGATAAGAGGCAATGAGGCCGCTCGGAATGTGAGTGACACGAACACCGATGTAACCCGGGGTCCCAGGTTGGTTTCCGAAGGCGGGGGGACAGAATGTGTCGACGCGCAAGTCCTTCGGATCAATTTTCGGGTCGAGTCGAATGACCGCGCGATTTGCAGGAACCCCGACCAGGTCTGCTATCTGAGCTCCGGTCATCAATTCCCGAGCTCCATGCTCAGCATGAAAAACCCGTCCATTCACGAAGAGGTGGAAATCCTCAGACATGGCGCAATGATGGCACCGATGGCGCTTGGAAAGCCACTCCGCATCGGATTCAACATACGGGCGCATGGCGCGCTTCTTATTCGTAACGGAGCGCCACCATAGGATCCACGCGCATGGCGCGGCGGGCGGGAATGTAGCAGGCCAGCAGGGCCACTCCTGCGAGGATTGCGGCGACCACAAGAAATGTTACAGGATCGGACGGCTTCACGTTGAAAAGCAAGCTGGCCATTAAGCGTGTGAGAGCGAGAGACGTGATGAGGCCGATGCACAAGCCCAGAGCTGCGAGCTTTCCACCTTCGATCAGCAATTGCTTCAGGACCACTTCGGGATGCGCGCCGAGGGCCACGCGGATGCCGAATTCATGCGTGCGTTGAGCCACGGCAAAAGCCATTACGCCGTAGACACCCACAGCAGCGAGAAGAAGCGCGAGACCCGCAAAGGCGACCAGGAGCGTGAGATTCAAACGCGGCTGCGCGACGGAATTCGAGAGAAGTTGATCCATCGTGCTGATGTTGTAGAGAGGCAGATTCTTGTCCATGGCAGAAACCTGCTGGCGAATGGCGCTGGTGACACGGGAGGGGTCCATAGGCGCACGCACGGCGAGATACATGGCCCGCTCGTTGGATTTTTGCGTTTGGGGGAAATACGCTTGCTCGCGACCTTCCGTGTCGAGCCCATAATGCTTAACGTGGCCCACAACGCCGACGACGGTACGCCATCGAGGCGTTTCGGGTTTCGAGTCCGGTACCAGATCGATGGCAATGCGCTTGCCGATGGGATCCTGGCCGGGCCAGAAGCGGTGAGCGAAGTCTGTGTCAACAATGGCGACAAAAGGGGCGCTAGTTGTGTCGGAGTCGGAGAAGAGGCGGCCGCGTTGAAGTGGAATTTCCATGGCGGCAAAGTATCCGGGAGTGATCGTTCGACGGTCGGTTTCAAGATAGGGAAGATTGTTCATGTTCGCCATGTGCGGGAGATCCGACGCGGAAGATTCTTCAGCGAGAACGCTGCCGGAGGAATAGGCCTGGCTCAGCGGCAATTCGGAAATAGCGCCTGCAGCTTGGACTCCGGGAATGACTCGCAGGCGATCTAGAAGCTGCTTATAAAATTCCTCGACCGGAGGGCCGTCTGGGTAAGCCTTTTCAGGGAGAGAAAGTTCCATGGTCAATAAATGATCTGTCTGGAAGCCCGGTCTGACGTCGAGCAAATGACTGAAACTACGAATCAGCAAGCCTGCGCCGACAAGAAGCAGCACGGCGAAGGCAACTTCCGATATCACCAGGACGCCACGCAAGCGACGGCTTCCCCCCGCAGCGGAGCTGCCGCGACCGGCCTCCTTTAATGTGTCCTGCAAATCGGCTCGGCCTACATGCCACGCCGGGAACAGCCCGAAGATCAAGCCGGTGAGTAGGGAGACTCCAAATGTGAAGGCCAGAACGACATGGTCAACCTGGATTTCACCAATGCGCGGCACGTTGTCGGGAATAAGCAAGCGCAGAGCATCTACTCCCCAATACGCTATAAACAAACCAAAGAGGCCTCCGAGAAGCGCGAGCACTAGGCTTTCGGTAAGCAGCTGGCGTATAAGACGAACACGACCCGCGCCCATGGCCGCTCGGACGGCGAGTTCTTTCTCACGCGCGGAAGCTTGCGCGAGCAGGAGGTTTGCGACGTTGACGCAAGCGATCAGAAGAACGAAGGCCACGGAAACCAGAAGAATCAGGAGCGCGGGCCGGAGATCGCCGACCAGCTGTTCCTTCATGGGGACCAGAAACATACCCCAGCCCTTGTCTTCCGTGCCATAGAAATCCGGATACTCGCGCTGCAGTTCAAGTGCAAAGCGCTCTATGTCCGAGCCGGCTTGGGCCAGCGTGATTCCGGGTTTCAATCGAGCGACGACGTGGTAGAGGTGCGAGCCCCGGCTGCCTGGATGTGCGCGATCCAAGCTGAGTGGAAGCCACAGATCGCGTTTGCCTCCCAAAGAAAAGTCTTTGCGCAGCACCCCGACAATTGAATAAGACTCACCGTCGAGCTGAATGCTTCTCTCCACAATTTTCGGATCATGTCCAAACTGGCTTTGCCACAGCGCAAAACTGAGGATTGCCGCGTGATCGCGGCCGGGCAAATCTTCGTCCGGCAGGAATGTCCGGCCGAGCTCTGTTTGTACGCCGAGGAGCGAAAAAAGAGAGGCCGTGGCGGAGGGAGTGGAAACTTGCACCGGCGGAGTTTCGCTGCTGGTTAAATTTGAGCTGCCGGCGAGGGAATAAGCGCCGAGATCGGAGAAGGATTGATTGCGATCGCGCAAGTCCCAGTATTCAGGTTCGGAGATCCAATTGCGCGGGAGGTGTTCTTTATCGAACTTTCCCCAGACGTTGACGAGAGAAGCCGAATCTCTGTAGGCCAAAGGCCGGAGCAAAACGGCGTTGACCACGGAGAAGATGGCGGTATTGGCGCCTATGCCAAGCGCGAGAGTGAGTACAGCAACCGCCGCGAAGCCAGGATTCTTGGCCAGCATTCGAATGCTGTAGCGAATGTCTTGCAGCAAAGTTTCCATTGCCGCCTCCCAAAATTGGCCACCCGAAATTCGACCGATTATTCCGCAGCATACTATTCGTATCGGAGCGCCACCATGGGATCGACACGCATGGCGCGCCGCGCGGGAATATAAGCCGCAAGAAAGGCGACCGTACCTAGCACAAGAGCCACCACGGCAAAGGTGAATGGGTCAGTAGGCTTCACGCCGAATAAAACGCTGGACATCCAGCGCGTTACTATCAGAGCTCCGGCCACCCCGATGCCCACACCAACCAACATTAGCCGCAATCCATGGCCTACGATCACGCGGAGAACATCCGCTTGCTGCGCACCGAGCGCCATTCGCAGTCCGATTTCTCGCCTGCGTTGCGTGACCAGGTAAGACAGAACGCCAAAGATTCCAGCGGCCGTAAGCAGTAACGCAATGGCCCCAAAAGCCCCGAGCAGGAGCGTGTTGAAGCGATCATTCGCGGCTGAACTGGATACCACATCGGTCATAGTGCGGAACGTGGAGGTGGCCTCGTCCGGATCGATCTGGTGGAGCGCCTCGCGGACTGTCGCCGTCAGCACGGCAGGATCGCCCGCGCCGCGCACGACTATGCTCATCCTCGTGTGGGATCCAGGGATAAACATTTGCGGACGAAGAGATTCCTGCAACGCGAAGTGCTTGTTGCCTCCTACGATCCCGATGATCTCGCGTGTCGTAAATTTGGGCGTACCTTCAAATAATTTCAAGTGCTTGCCGATGGCGCTCCCGTCCGGAAAAAATTTCTTCGCGAACGGCTCATTGACGACCAAAACTTGACGGGCTTCGGATGCATCTTCACTCTCAAAGCTGCGCCCGGCCAAGAGCGGAATCCGCATCGCTCCAAAATAATCGCCGGCGACGACGCGGAAGTCTGCGTCCTCATTGTCGTCCCGATTTACCGGTGGACGTTCGACGATGGTAAAAAATGTATCGTTGCCTTCGCCGCTGAGCGGCAACTCGGAGACGAATCCGGCATTTGTGGTGCCGGGCGCAGATTGGATGCGCGCCTGGAGTTCGCGGAAAAATGATTCACGGCGTTGCTTATCGTCATATCTCGGGGAGAGGAGCGATACCTCAGTGGTAAGGACATTCGCCGGATCGAATCCGAGCGGAGCGCGCATCAGGTGCCAAAAACTGTTAAGCAAGAGTCCGGAAGCGATCAACACTACCAGCGAAAGGGCTACTTCGGCGACGACGAGGGTATTGTGCGCGCGGTGCTTTGAGCGCGAATCGCCGGAGCTGCCGCCGTCCTTGAGGCTTTGCGTCAAATCGCGGCGGCTTGCTTTGAGCGCAGGCCCCAGGCCAAACAAGATTCCGGTGAAAATCGCGATCGCGAAGGTGAAGGTGAGGACGACGCCGTTCACATTTACCTCGTCAAGGCGCGGAAGACTCTCGGGCCCGAGCTGTTTTAAGAGTTCCACACCGGCGGCAGCAACAAAAATTCCAGCGACACCGCCAATCAGTGCCAGGACCAAGCTTTCGGTCAACAATTGCCGGACGAGCCGCGATCGTCCAGCTCCCAGCGCGGTGCGGATGGCGATCTCTCGCCGGCGAACGGTATTGCGCGCGAGAATAAGGCTGGCGATGTTGGCGCATGCAATCAAGAGAACCAGAGCGACGGCGCCTATTAGCACCAGGAACGCAGGACCCACATCGCCGACCAGAACGCTCTGGAGAGGTTCGAGTTGTTGGCGCCATCCTTTGTCCGTCTCGGGAAATTGTGTGGCAAGCCGAGCTGCGATCGTGTCCAGGTCTGCTTGCGCTTGAGAAATGGTAACGCCAGGCTTCAAAAGGCCGATGGGCCGGAGAAAATGAGAGTGGCGGCTCTGCATTCCCCGATTTTCGAAAGGCGCAGGAAACCATAGATCGGCTTGGGTGAGGACGGGCATATCGTTTGCGAGAACGCCAACAATTGTGCGGGTCTTGCCGTCGAGAGCGATCGATTTGCCGATAACGTTCGGATCGCCGCCGAAACGTTCTTGCCACAAATGGTGGCTCAGGATTACTACTTCGGGATCGGTTGTTTTGTCGTCGGATAGGGTAAACACGCGGCCATAGCGGGGTTGAATGCCAAGAGCGTCGAAGAAGCCCGCCGTTATCATGGAGCCTGTGATCTGGATGGGCTGGTCGGTTCCGGTGAGATTGAAAAGCGAATCTCCCACTGCTCTGGCGCCGTAGTGTTCAAAGGACTGGTTCTGCGCGCGATAGTCCAGAAAGTCGGACGGCGACACGGCGCCGTGCTCGCAGAGGGGGCACTTTCCCCAGCCCCACACGAGTCTTGAAGGATTCTTGAACTGCAAAGGACGCAGCAGTACTGCGTTCACCACAGAGAAGAGCGCCGTGTTGGCGCCGATGCCGAGCGCAAGCGTGAGCACCGCGATGGCGGTAAAACCCGGCGATTTTTTCAGCGCGCGAAAGGCGTGATAGACGTCTTGCAATAGCGTTCCCATATAAACCTCGATTGATTTCCTACGTTATTTCCACAAAGCCAGTTCCCGAAACCGTTCCTACTTTATTCGTATCGGAGCGCGACCATGGGATCCACGCGCATGGCACGGCGCGCGGGTAAATAGCTCGCGAGCAGGATCGCGCCACCTAAGACGAGTGCTGCGCCGAAATAAACGCGCGGGTCAGCCACATTTACGCCAACGAGCATTCCGGCAATCAATTGAGCCAACGCCAACGCGCCGGCCAAGCCCAGAAGAATGCCCCCGAAAGTGATGCGAACGCTGTGGACCAGCACCAATCGCATTACGTCTCGAGGACTCGCGCCGAGGGCTACACGTATGCCCATTTCTTTTGTGCGGCCTTCCACGATGTATGCCATGGTTCCGTAAATTCCGATGGCCGCAAGGAATAGGGCGAGAACTCCGAAGAAATTCGTGAACCCGGTGAATATCCTGATGGGCGCTTCCTGATCGCTAATCAATTGGCTGAGCGAAACGATCTGCGAAACGGGCTGATTCTGGTCCAGCGAAGAGACCGCTTGGCGAAGTCCAGCGGCAAGAGCCATCGGATCACCGGATGTTCGCAGCAGAATTGCCATCGATCTGCCGGGAGACTGTGAAAAAGGAATGTAACTTTCGGACGCGAGCGGACGGCTGAAATCCGTATCCAACCGAATATTTTTCACGATGCCGACGACGGTACGTAACGTGCTGCTATCGCGACCAAGCTGAATTCTTTGGCCGATGGGATCCTGATGTGGAAAATAGCGATCGGCAAGCGTTTGATTGATGACCATGACGGATGGCGCGTCCGGGCCATCCTGATCGGAAATGAAGCGGCCGCGAATCGTTTGCAGGCCGAGGGCAGAGGCGTAGCCTGGCGTTGCGGCGGTTATCGCAACACTCGGTATATTCCCCGGATCCGGCGCCGGGCGTCCTTCGAAAAACATCTCGGCGGAATCGTATCCGTTGCCAAAAGGAATGTACTGGCTTGCGCCCACCGAGGTGACCTGTGGAAAAGCCTGAATGCGGTCGAGCAAGCGATTATAAAAACTCGCCACTTGGCGCGGATCAGCGTACGCGGTGTCTGGCAAAGTGATTTGCGCGGTCAGCACATGCTCGGAGCGGAATCCTAGATCGATGTTGTTGATGTTTTTTAACCATTCGATCATCAGGCCCGCCGGCACGAGAGACGTCAAAGCGAGAGAAACTTCCAGCACCACCAGAATTTTTCTCATGCGTCGGCCGCGCAAACTGATGGAAACTGAACTGCTTGCATCTTTCAACATGCCAGTGAGGTCCGCTTTGGAGCTGTGCAACGCAGGCGTCAATCCGAAAGCCAGGGCAGAGAAAAGCGCAATTCCCAGCGAGTAAGCCAAAGTGGAGACATCTACGTAAAGGCGGCCGTAGTTTGGAAGGTAGCCGCGGTTTTCGAACGGAATCAGATTGGTGATCCACTGACCGCCCCATTTCGCCAGTACGATGCCAAGAGCAGCGGCAATAAAGAATAGCCAGACGTTCTCGGTAAGAAGTTGGCGCACGATGCGGAAACGGTTCGCGCCGAGAGAAATTCTTAGGGCCATTTCTTTTTGGCGAGCTAGGGAACGCGCGAGAAGTATTCCCGCCACATTGGCGCAAGCGATCAGCAGAATGCAGATGCCGATGCAGAAGCTCATGTAAATGCCTTGATCGCCCACATGTTTTCCGATCTCGTGGCGCAGGCTGTTTAAGAAAATTCCGCCGTTCGTATTCGTTGCGGGATAAAGTTTCTCAAGGCGTTGCGCAATGGGGTCCACCGCCTGTTGCGCTTGCGCGAGCGTGACGTCAGGTTTCAGACGGCCCACTACGTTGAGGAATCCGTTCGCGCGGTCGGCGCGCTCCTGGTCAGTGAACGCGAGAGGAACCCAAATATTGGCCCGGCCCATCAATGTGAAGTGGAAATCTTCGGGCATGACGCCGACGACGGTGTAGGAGTCGCCATTTAGGGTAATCGTCTTTCCCGGTTCGTCTGGATCGGCATGGAAGCGGTCATGCCAGAGGCCGTAGCTCAAAATAGCGAGGCGGTTGCGGCCTGGCTCATCTTCTTCGGGCCTGAAGGCCCGGCCCATCGTCGGCTGTGCGCGAAGCGTTTGAAAGAAATTCGCGCTTACGCGGGCCCCTAAAATTCTCTCTGGGCGATCTCTTCCCGTGAGATTGAAATTTGAAATGGTCCAGGCCGATAAATTTTCGAACACCGTGTTCTGGTCGCGCCAATCCGCGAAATCTGGCGCGGAAGCTTGCCCTATCCAGCCCTTTTTCGAGTCGAGTTCCCAGGCGACTGTTAGCTGATCCGCTTCCGGGAACGAAACCGGATGCAAAATCCATTGGCGCACCATGTTGAAAAGCAGCGTGCTGCCGCCGATGCCAAGCGACAAGGTGAGAACTATGAGCAGGACGACGCCCGGCGTCTTGGCCAACATGCGTATGCCGTAGCGCAGGTCTTGCAGCAGGGTATGCATCGGTCGCCCCCGAGCGCCCATCGCATGCTTTGCGGCGAGCACAATTAGTTGTAGGACGGGTTAGCATGTGGCGTTCCACCGGAGACGCTAGACAAATGGCATGTTTTCAGCAGCATGGAACGTAGCGCTGAAATCCTGATGCGGCGGGATGACCGTTAGCGCGAGAACCCGTCGCAAAAGCGGACACAAGTAAGCGTTAGTAATTGACTTCATCAACTTCTCCCGCATAGAGATTCCGCGAAACAGATTCAGAGTGAGTATCGTATCAACGGGGAGGAGACACGGTGGAGAGTGCTTCACGATGAACAAAGTATTGAAATCTGCGATTGTGACGCAAATTGCTCTTGGCGCCTATCTGCAGGTGGTGGAATGGATACCTTTGGGGCGCTGGAATAACGTGTCGAATGGAAACGGCCAGAAGTCGACCGATCTTACTCTGGTCGTACTGCAGGCTACCATTCTTGTCTTCTATTGGAGGCGTTGGCGTTGGCCGATGCTCGCAGGGCTCGGGCTTTATGGCTTCTGGCTCTACGTGGAGGTCAGTTCCTGGTGGGTTCCGTACTTCCGTGGCGCCTCATCTCAGTTTATGCGCTTTTACGAACACTGGTTCGGGAACACTTACAAGTTTTTACCTCCCATCGATGGGCATCCCATCCCTGACGCAGAGCACACGGTAATATTGGGATTGTTACTGCTGGTTTTGACTGTTTCAACGATCGCAGTGTGTAATGCTTTTCGGACCCACTCAATGAGACAGCTGAGATCCGATTAGAATGTGTGAGATTCGTCTCATCCCATCTTTCGACTATCTTCAACCGTGCGCGGTTTTCTCCAGTTCTTCAATTAGGGCGGGGACGATTTCGAAGAGATCGCCGACGATTCCGTAGTCGGCTACTTCGAAGATGGGAGCATTTTGGTCTTTGTTGATAGCAGCGACGGTGCGCGAGCCTTTCATGCCGACGACGTGCTGGATGGCTCCGCTGATGCCGAGCGCTAGATACAACTTGGGCGCAACAGTTTGTCCGGAGCTGCCGATCTGGCGATCCATGGGGAGCCAGCCTTCGTCGCAAATCGGGCGCGACGCGCAAATCTCTCCTCCCAGAAGTTTTGCGAGTTTCTCAACCAGGGGGATATTTTCGGGAGCTTTAATACCACGGCCGATGGAGATCAGAATGGGCGCTTGGGTCAGGTCGACGGCTTGTTTTGCTTCGCGGAAGAGTTCGAGCGGCTTGGTGCGAATTTGTTCGGTCTTCAAGTCAACGGCGACCGGCTTTACGGGAGCTTTGCCGCTGGCGTGTTTGGTAGCCAGATCCGAGCGGAATGCGCTGGCTTGAAAAGTGGCGATCCAGGGAGCCTCGCCGGCAAACACGACGTCGGCATTCGTGCGACCTTGAAACATTTGGCGCACGAAAATTAATTTGCCGTTTTCGTAACGATAATGTATGCAGTCGCCGATCATTCCTTTACCCATCGAGGCAGCGAGCTTGGGAGCGAAATCGCGGACCTGATAAGTATGCGGAGATAAAACCAGGTCGGGCTTGCTGGACTCGATCACCTGGCGCAGAGCCAGTGAGAATCCATCCGGCGTGTACTTTTCCAGCAGGTCGTGCTCAACCAGGAGCACTTCGTCCACTTGATAGCCGGCCATCTCTTGGGCCAGAGAGGAGACACCCTTGCCGACGACTACGGCAGTGAGAGAACCTTTGGTCTGCTGGACAATTTGCTGCGCTGCGGCCAGCGTTTCGAAGCTAACTTTGTTCCACTTGCCTTCGCGCTGCTCGGTGATGAGAAGAATTTTCATGGCTAGAGCACCCGCGCTTCGTGCTTTAGCTTTTCAATCAGCTTCGCGGCCACTTCTTTTGGCTGGCCCGTGATAAATTCCGTCTTCTTGGTCTTTTGCGGAATGTAAATTTTCTCTATGCGCTGTGTGGCTACATCGGCAACCCCCAGCGTTGCGCGATTCACCGTTGCGATCTCTTTTTTCTTGGCAGCCATAATGCCTTTCAGCGTGGCGTAACGCGGCTTGTTGATGCCGGATTGAATCGAGAGCACCGCGGGCAGCGGCAGCTCCACCCACTGGAACCAGCCGGCTTCCAGTTCGCGCTTCAGCTTCATGTGGCCGTCCACAATGTCGATGTGCATGATGATGGTAGCGTGCGGGAGGCCCAGCAATTCTGCGAGAAGCACACCGGTTTGGCCGAAACCCTGGTCGTCGCTTTGCAAGCCGGTCAGCAGCAGATCGAATTTTTCGTCCTTGATTGCGGCCGCGATGGAGCGCGCAGACGACAGCGGATCAAGCTTGAAAAATTGATCGTCGGCGATGTGGATTCCGCGGTCAGCGCCTTTGGCCAGAGCTTCTTTAATGGTTTGCTTCGCGCGGTCAGGACCCATGGAGATGGCCACCACTTCGCCGCCATGTTTTTCTTTCAGGCGCAGCGATTCTTCTAGCGCGAAGCTGTCGGGCTCGTTGGTTTCAAAGCCGATGTCGGATTCGCGGATCCAGGCGCCCCCTTGGACAATGGCGAGCGGAGCATCTTTCGCGGGAACTTGTTTAACACATACGCCAATTTTCAAAATGCCTCCCAGCGACAACAGGAATAAGAAGAAAATGCATACGCCGGCCTAAAGGCGGACGCTACAAATTCGAATCGAATTAACACACTACTTAGCGTCCCAAAGTTTGAAAATCAAGGACGCGTTTGTTCCACCGAAGCCGAAGGAATTGGAGAGCGCATAATGCACTTCGGCCTTGCGCGAGTGATTCGGAACGTAATCGAGATCGCATGCGGGATCAGGATTTTCGTAATTCGCGGTGGGCGGAAGAATCTGATCGCGCAGCGCGAGAACGCTGATGCCGGCTTCCAAGCCGCCTGCACCGCCTAACAAATGTCCGGTCATGGATTTCGTCGAGCTAATGGGAACTTTTTTTGCGCGCTCGCCAAATACGCGTTTGAGCGCGGCGGTTTCGATGGCATCACCGATGGGAGTGGAGGTGCCGTGCGCGTTGACGTAACTCACATCGTCGGGAGTAATTTTTGCATCTTTGATCGCCGCCATGGCTACGCGGTATCCGCCGTCGCCACCTTCGGCCGGTTGCGTGATGTGGTAAGCGTCGCCAGACATGCCGTAGCCCACAATTTCGGCGATGATTTTTGCGCCGCGTCGCTGGGCATAATCGAGCGATTCCAGGATTAAAACGCCGGCGCCTTCGCCCACCACAAAGCCGTCGCGCTCCGCGTCAAAGGGACGGCTGGCGCGTTCAGGTTCGTCGTTATGCGTGGAGAGAGCACGCATGGCGGCGAATCCGCCGACGCCCATGGGTGTGATGGCTGCTTCCGTGCCGCCCGCGATCATCACGTCGGCATCGGAACGCTGGATGATTTTGAAAGCGTCGCCAATCGCATGAGCGGACGCCGAACACGCAGTAGCGGTGGCGGAATTAGGGCCTTTCGCTCCGTAGCGAATCGAGACGTGGCCTGAGGCGAGATTCACAATCGACGCAGGAATGAAAAAAGGAGAAATCTTGCCCGGACCACCAGCCAAATATTTCGAATGTTCACGTTCGATGACATCGAATCCGCCGATGCCGGAGCCGATGTAAACGCCGGTCGAGTCGGCAATTTCAGCGGTGACTTCCAAGGCCGCCATCTTGACGGCGAAATCAGAAGCTGCCATGGCCAGTTGAATGAAGCGGCCGGTTTTCTTCAGTTCCTTTTTTTCAATCCAATTTAGCGGATCGAAATTGCGGACTTCTCCGGCGATGCGGCAATCAAATCCGGCGGGATCAAAATGGGTAATCGGGCCAATGCCGCTCTTTCCCGCTAGCAGATTGCGCCAGACCTCTTCGGTCCCAATGCCACATCCGCAGATCAGCCCAACGCCTGTAACGACAACTCGGCGGTTCAAAAGGAACTTCTCCTATACTGAATGGGGACGGCCAGCGGACTACTTGCTTCCTTTGGAGTGCTTCTCGATGTAATCGACGGCGTCTTTGACCGTGGCAATTTTCTCGGCATCTTCGTCCGGAATTTCGATGCCGAAATTTTCCTCGAAGGCCATCACCAGCTCGACTGTGTCGAGCGAGTCGGCGCCCAGGTCATCCACAAAGGAAGCGGTCGGAGTGACTTCGCCTTCATCCACACCGAGCTGCTCGACAATAATTGTCTTCACGCGTTCTTCGACGCTGGCCATTCTGATGTATCCTCCGGTATCGGCGATCTCGCACCCCAGGTGTACGGCGATCGGGGAGCGCCCCAAGACAGCCTGCCCATTCTATGCAAGCCAGAATGCAGGGTCAACCTTTGCCAAATCTAATCTTGCCTGGAGACGAATATCCGCTTGCAATCGTTTTCCGGCTTGGTGATGAATACTGGTCCAAAGTTCTCGAGCTCCTATTCGACCGAAAATTCAGCCCATGTGCAGGCCGCCGTTGACGTCGAGGACCTGGCCGGTGATGTAGCCGGCTTCGTCGCTGGCGAGGAAAACGATGGCGGTCGAGACGTCGCGGTCGCTGCCGAAGCGGCCGAGCGGGATCATCGCCTTCATTTTATCTTTCAGTTCTGTGGAGAGAGGATCGGTCATGGGCGTGGCGATGAAGCCGGGCGCAATGGCGTTCACTGTGATGTTGCGTGAGGCGACTTCCACCGCAATGGCGCGCGTGAATCCGATCAAGCCGGCTTTTGATGCGACGTAATTTGCCTGGCCGGCGTTGCCCGTTTCCGCGACCACCGAAGAAATATTGATGATGCGCCCGGCGCGCTGTTTCAGCATGGCACCCAGCGCTTGCTGAGTACACAAATACGCGCCGGTAAGATTGGTACGCAATACAGCGTCCCAATCTTCCAGCTTCATGCGCAGCGCGAGCGTGTCGCGAGTTATGGCTGCGTTGTTCACCAGGATGTCGAGCTTGCTGAGTTTCGCAAGCAATTGTTGGAAGCCGGTTTTCACTTGCGCCGCGTCAGCCACATCCATGGGAATAGGGACCGCCTCACCGCCTGCTGCTAAAATTTCTTCTGCTAGCGACATAAGTTTTTCAGTGTTACGTGCGGCAATGGCTACTTTCGCGCCAGCTTCAGCGAGTGCCAGCGCCGTAGCCCTGCCAATCCCCTGAGACGCACCAGTCACTAGAGCAACTTTATCCTTGAGCGAGAACATAGGATGTGAAGCTATCGCATATCAAACGTGCAGCGCAACAGAGGAGTAATTGGTTACCATCTCGAGGTTAAGCCTTATGGATTTGGAACCTCAAACCGTAGAAGATTTGAAGTCACCGTGTCCTGCCAGTATGCCATTACGCCATGGTTGAAGTCTTCTGGACGGACGCCTTTGCCTGTGAATTGAGCTTCCAGGGTGTAGGTGCCTGCTTGTAACCCGAAATCCGATTCTTCTGGCCGAGGCATTATCAGATATTTTTCGAAATCCACAGAGATCGAGAATGTCGCGCCAGCCGGGAGAGGCAGAACAAGCGGATCCACTCGTCCTGCGACCGTGAAAGGTTCGCGGAGTTGAAGCGGCCGAGATTTTCCGTGTGTATCGCCAAGCGTCAAGACAATCGCATCCGGATACTGTTTCCCTCCCAGCATGAAACCCAGATTCAGAACCAGATCGTCTTCTCCAGCATTGCGCAACTCGACCCTGAATTTCGGCTTTTTGGATCCGACCTTTTCCTGGTCGAGATAGATGGTCAATTGTAAGCCGCTAACAATATCGCCTCGGGTTTGCTGGCTCGGCTTCAGCGCCGCAGAGAATCCGCCGAGAAATAGCGAAGTGGCGAGCAAAAGACACCAAGGGAGCGTGCGGAATTTCTTTGAGCAATGCATCGAAGGCCTCCGACCACGGTCGGAATCTGGTTCGGGCGCGTAGGTTGTTTGGAGCCACCGGAGATTAGATAGCTAGGATGCGTCGCATGCTGGTGTTGGTAATAATGGCTTTCACATCCGCCGGACTTGAGCCGAATCGCACCCTTCTGAATGGCCGGTTAACGAGCAACTCTTGGAGGGCTTTGTGATTCAGAGTCCCGTAAGGGTGATCCTGCAATGCATATGCTGAACGACAGTCTCCAATTTTTCACGCACGCTCGTCTGGCTGTATCCATCGCCGCCTTCCGAATCCCGGCGAATGTGTTCTGGCCGTATTTCTCGGCTGTGGTCCTTTTTGCAATCGGCCTTGCAATAATCATCAAGGATAAAGAACTGCCGCCAAGGCGCGGCCTGGAAAAAATCCTGCCGTTCGGCCGTTTGTTCTTTGCCATGCCGATGGGGGTATTCGGTACCGAGCACCTGGTTGATACGGCGGAGATCGCGGCCCTGGTTCCATCCTGGATGCCAGCGCACCTGTTTTGGACCTATCTGGTGGGCATTGCTCTGATTGCCGCAGCGCTAAGCATCACTCTAAAGAGATATTCAAAGTTGGCGGCTATACTTCTGGGGAGCATGCTTCTACTCTTCGTGATTTTGATGCACATCCCCAACATCGTGGAGACACACGGCGCTCGTCTGTTCTGGTCCATCGCTCTGAGGGACACCGCTTTCAGTGGCGGCGCTTTTGCGTTGGCCGGAAGCCTGTCGAAGGGGGCGCCTCTGGACGGCGCGCCAGCGCTGGTAACTCTCGGGCGCTTTTTCGTGGGGATACCAGCGACGGTCTTTGGCGTGGAGGACTTTCTGCATCCCGAGATTGCGCCCGGCGTTCCACTCGATAAAATAACGCCAACCTGGATTCCCGGGCATCTTTTGTGGGCCTATTTTTCGGGCGCGGTTCTGCTTGTTTGCGGCGCATGTATTGTGGTGAATAAAAAGACGCGCGTGGCGGCGACATATCTGGGAATTATGATTCTGCTTCTGGTCCTTTTTGTTTACTTCCCCATCTGGTTTTCCTACCTGTCCAACATCGGCGACGGGTTCAACTTCGTCGCCGATACCTTAGTCCTCAGCGGAACTGCTCTGCTTTTGGCGGATGCAATTAGCGACCGACCCAGGACCATGCGTAGCTCCTGATCAAATTTCAAAACTGGGGAATCTAACTTTCCGGGGTTTCGGCGCGGAGTTGGGCGATTTTGTCGATGGCGGCCTGCAGGCTGGGGGCGTCTTCCACGTTTATGCAACGGACGGAACGATCGATCTGTCGCAGCAAACCGCAGAGAACTTTTCCGGGGCCGACTTCTACGAAAATTGTCACTCCGCTTTCGATCATTTCGTGGACGGAATCTAGCCAGCGCACCGGTGCCGTCACTTGGCGGATCAGCGCTTCGCGCTCTTCGTCGCCGCTAGTGACGGCTTCGGCGTCCACATTGGTGATCAGGGGAATTTTCAGCGGACCGAAATTGGCGCCACGGAGATCGTGTTCTAATCGCTTCTGCGCTGGAACCATCAACGCGCAATGAAAGGGCGCGGAGACGGGCAAGATTACAGCGCGCTTGGCGCCACTTTGCGAAGCAATTTCAACGGCACGTTTTACCGCCGTAGCGTTTCCGGAAATGACGGTCTGCTCCAGAGAATTCAAGTTCGCGGGCGAGACCACTTCGTGGTCGGCGGCTTTCTTGCAAATTTCCAATACTTCCGCGGGAGCCAGGCCCAGAATCGCAGCCATAGCGCCTTCACCCAACGGCACGGCTTCCTGCATATAGCGGCCGCGGGCACGAACCAATTTCACAGCCGACGAAAAATCCAGACCCCCAGCGGCAACGAGCGCGGAATATTCTCCCAAGCTGTGGCCGGCGACAAAGTCGGGCTGCATACCTCTTTTCTCAAGCGCGCGATAAGCCGCCACGGAGACCGTGAGAATCGCAGGCTGCGTATTTTCCGTTTGCTTGAGCTCTTCGAGCGAGGCGGTATAACACATGTCAGACATGGAGTAGCCGAGTGCGGCATTCGCTTGGTCGAAAACCTGGGCGGATTCGGCGAAGTTTTCTGCCAGATCGCGGCCCATGCCGCAATACTGCGAGCCCTGACCCGGAAAAAGAAATGCGAGTTTGCCCATAGGCGACTGAAACTCCGCTGAGGTCAGCCGCGAGCAGCGACGGCGGCAGCGGAGAGCTCCTGGTCAATCTTTTCGTTGATGCGCGCGCGGCAGAGTTCGCTGGCCACGCGTATGGCGTTCTTGATGGCGTTGGGATTTGAGCGGCCATGAGCGATGATGGTGATTCCGCGCACGCCCAGCAGCGGAGCGCCCCCTGTTTCCGAAGAATCGGTGCGCTTGCGGAAATCGTCGAAGGCTTGTTTCGACAGAGCGTAACCGATCTGCGACTTAAGCGAGCTCTTGATAGCCTTCTTCAGCATGCCTTGAACGTGCTCCACCAGGCCTTCACTGATTTTCAGCGCGACGTTGCCGATGAAGCCGTCGCAAACGATCACATCCACATTCCCGCGAAACACGTCGCGGCCTTCCACGTTGCCCACAAAATTAAGCGAGGATTGCTTCAGCAGGTTGGATGCTTCGCGGGTCAACTCGTTACCTTTCATTTCTTCTTCGCCAATCGAGAGCAAAGCCACGCGCGGACGCTTCACACCCCATATCGCGCGGAAATAAATTTCGCCCATCACTGCGAACTGACGAAGCTGCTCAGGCTTCGAATCCACGTTCGCGCCCACATCGAGGATTACCGAAATTTTGTCCTTCATATTAGGGAAGGCCGCGGCGAGCGCCGGACGGTCCACGGAAGGAAGCGTGCCAAGGACGAAGCGAGCGACCGTCATTGCCGCGCCGGTGTTTCCCGCGCTCACCATAGCTTCCGCTTTGCCGTCACGCACCAGTCGAGCGGCCACATGTAGGGAGCTTTCCTTCTTGCGGCGGAAAGCCTGCGAAGGCGAGTCGCTCATGGTGATGACGTCCGTCGCGCCGACAATTTCGATGGGAAGATTGCGCGCGCGGTGGCGACCCAGTTCCTGCTTGAGGCTGGCCTCGATGCCAACCAATGCGATGCGCACACCAAACTCGCGCGCAGCCAGAATTGCGCCTTCCACTTCCGCACGAGGCGCATGGTCGCCGCCCATAGCATCTATTGCAATGGTGGTCATCTGAGCACCAACGGACTCCAATCGCGCGAAATCGGAAAGAAACGAAGGAAAACTTAGGCCGACTTAGCCGAGGTGTCAATCACTTCACGGCCTTTATATTGCCCGCAATGAGGACATGCCTGATGAGGCAGTTTCTTCTCGTGGCAATTCGGACACTCGGATAGCGAGAGCGTGTGAAGATGGTCGTGGGCGCGTCGCTTGTTCTTGCGCGCATGGGAGTGACGTCGTTTTGGATTCGGCATTCCTGCTCCTCTAAATTAGCCGTCTGCGGCTTGGTATAGCTGAAATGGAAAGGGATAGTGTAGCGTTTTATTGCTTTTTGAACCAGTCCTGCTTCAAACGGGCGAGTGGAGCCAGACGCGGGTCGGCTGAGTTCTTTTCACAGCGGCACTCTTCGTTATTCAGATTCGCGCCGCAATGCGAGCACAAGCCCCGGCAGTCGCTGCGGCATATCACCTTCATAGGAAGCGCCAGATTAACCTGCTCGGCCAGCACGTCAGCCAGGAACAGGCCGTCGCCTTCGAAGAAGGCTATCTCGGTATCGTCCAGGTTAAGGTGAAACTCGTCGTTATTGGCAATCGAGGTCATGGGCCGGTAAAACAGGTCAAAATCGCGGCTGATTTCTTCCACCACGGTGTCCAGGCAGCGCGCACACACCAGCTCCACGCGCGTATGGAGGTTGCCATACACACGGATTTGCCCTTCCGTTAGCTCGGCCGTCGCGCGTACTTCCAGCGGTTCCACCTGGCGAAACTCGCCGGAATGGAAGTCGAGAGTCCCGGGAATATAGCTCTTGCGGATGCGGATTTTTCGGACGGCAAGTTCTTTTACGTCCAGAAACATGGGGTTCTCCGCGTTAGTAAAGTTAATTATATGACCAGTGCCGGCGATGTCAAGGAAGCCACTTTGAGAACAATGCCGGCTGACACCAAATGAACAATGACTTTCTTAGACTGGTTTAGATGCTGGTTGGACTGTTCTGGGCTGCTAGCCCGAGTGCGCCGCCGGAAGACCCCGCAATTCGTTGCATTGGCGGAGGAGAAAATGGTCCGTCATGCCCGCCATGTAGTCGCATATAACGCGATGGCGCGGCTGGTTTTCGGCCAATTCCGCGTATTGCTTGGGTAGCCGATCAGGATGGTCCAGGAAGAAAAGGAACAGAGCGTCCAGCGAGGCTACGGAGCGATCGCGGTCCTCGGCGATTGCCGGATGCGAGTAAAGATGGCCGTACAAGAAGCGCTTCAACGCAGCATTTTTCTCGGCAATTTCTGGCGAAAAGGCAGCCACGCGCTTGGCTAGCTGGCGGACGTCTTCGGAATTTTTTGCACCGCTTTCCTGGACTTTACTGGCAGTGTTGTCGATCAAATCGGTGACCAGACGATTGAGAATCTGCTTCAGCGCCTCGTTGAATTTCAGCTTGTGGCGCCCATGCGGGTAGCGGCGATCGATTTCAGCATAAGCTTCGTCAAACATGGGAACTTCCGCGCGCAGCAGATCGAAGTCAAAAAGTCGCGACTCGAAGCCATCGTCCAGATCCGCGGTGTTATAGGCAATTTCGTCCACCAAATCGATGAGTTGCGCTTCCAGAGTGGGACGCTGGTCCAGCAGGTATTCGGCAAGCGATGGAAATTCAGCAGCCGAATAATTCCGCGAATGCTTCACGATGCCTTCGCGCACCTCGAAGGTCAGGTTGAGGCCGGGAAAGTCCAAGTAACGCTGCTCGAACTGTTCGACGATGCGAAGGGCATGCAGGTTGTGGTCAAAGTGCTCGCCGTGCTCGCGCATCCGCAGGTCCAGTTGCTTTTCGCCTGCGTGGCCAAACGGCGGATGCCCGATGTCGTGCACCAGGGCAAGCGCTTCGGTGAGCTCGGTGTTCAAGCCCAACGCACCGGAGACGGTGCGCGCAACCTGCGCCACTTCCATTGTGTGTGTCAGGCGATTGCGAAAGTGGTCGGAATAGCGCGTGGTGAAAACCTGTGTCTTAGCTTCCAGGCGGCGAAACGCGCGTGAGTGGATTACGCGATCGCGGTCGCGCGCATAATCACCACGATAGGGATGCTGCGGCTCCCGGTGACGACGGCCACGCGAACGCCGCTGGTCCATCGCATAAGCTGCCAGCGGCGCCGGCGTCATACTGGATCCTTAGATTTTGCCGGGCAGGAGGGAAAGTTCTTGGTCAGCTTGCTCGGCCATGGGCGTATCAGGATATTCCGACTTAATTTGCGCGTACAACTTCGAAGCTTCCGCCGGATTGCTTGCAGTGTAATGCTGCGCCAGCGCGAGCATCACAACTGGTTTAGGCACCAGCACGGCAGGCTTGGCAATCAGCTTCTTGTAAAGATTCACGGCTTCATCGCCTTGGCCTAGCCGATCGTCTAATTGAGCGAGTTCAAAGCGCGCCATGGCGGCAAAATCTTCGTCGCCCGAATCAGCAAGGTTCTGGAGCAATTTTTTGGCTGCGTCATTGTTGCCCAGGCGTTCCTGACTGATCGCCTCATAATAGCTGGCCAGCTGGCCGGGACGCGTACGCGCGTACTTGCTGGCCACATCCTCAAATTTCCGAACCGATTCCGTATATTTGTTCTTCTCGTCGGTGTAGCTCAGTTCCCCTGGCTGCTGAGGCTCGAGTGGCGAACGGATACGTGCATCAAATACTTTCATGGCGTCGTCATACGCTGCGGCAGCTTTCACCGTTTGGCGCTCGGCATAGGTCTTCCAGCCGAATATGCCCAGCGCGATGACTACGCCTAGGATTAGGACTAAAAATGTAATTGCCTGATGATCGAAAACCAGACCCGCGCCCTGTACCAGGGTGTCGCGCACTTCGTCCGTTTTCAGTTCTCTACGGGTAAGACGTTGCGCCAATTGCTTCTCCTGAAGGAGGGATAAACAAACATGGTATCACAAGGCCGCGCTGAACTAAAAAATGAACTAAAATGCCGGCCGTGCGTCTGGCAGGCTCTTTTCTTAACCTTTATTGCGTGGCAAGGTTTCGCTGTAGAGGCTAAGATTGGCAGGGGTTCGCCGATGGAGAGCGAACCAAGGAGAAGAAACTTATGGCCGACGGCAAGAAGTGTGAACATCCGATCTGTTCCTGCATCGTTACGAAAGGAAGCTATTGCAGCACAGAATGCGAAGGCATGGAAAAAACCCCGGATATGGAGTGTCTTTGCGGGCATCCCGCTTGCAAAGGTAACGTCGAAAACTTGCGTCGCTAAAAAATCAGATAATCCGCCGGAACAAGGAGACGTGCGATGTCATTCGGACTCTACGCCGCGGGTTTCGCCATCGTGATCGCTGGTCTGATCTATGCCGCCTACTTGATGCATATTCCGGCGCACTGGATCGCTGTCGGCGCAATCATCCTGTTGGGCATGGGAATTGTGACAGGCGTTAAGAACACCCGCCACAAAGATCCTCCCAGCTAAAACAACCTCATGATGATTGGGAAAACGATCGATTTACGAGGTCCCACGCGACCGGCGTGCCGCGAAGCGGGTGCTTTTAGCGGAAAGCGCGGATCGCGACTTCTTCGTCGGACTGCACATCGAAAACCGTAAAAAGGCGCGTGATTTGCAATATATCGTGCACGCGCTTAGTGAGGTGCAGCAGCTTCAGCTCGCCTTTTGCATTTCGCACCGTGGTGAAAGCGCTCACCAGCTCGCCGATTCCGGAGCTGTCGATATAATCCACGTCGTACAAGCTGATGATTATTTTTTTCTGGCCGTTCTCGACAAGCTCGCGGATGGTTTTCCGCAGCAAAGCGCTGCCGTCACCCAAGGTAATCTTGCCGCTGAAGTCCACGATTGAAACATCGCCATTTTGTCTGCAGGTCGCCTGAATAGCCACGGAAGTGCCTCTAGCTAATTCTACTCCGGTTGGTGGGTGCCGTTGTTGGAAACTTTATGCGGAAGTTTTTTAACCATTACGAGTTCGGCCCCGCCGCCGGGTGCGGTATGCACGTCGAACTGATCCATGAAAGCTTTCATCAGGAAAAGACCGCGACCGGAAGTACGCAGCAGGTTTTCCTCTTCCAACGGATCGGGTATCTCGTGCAGCTCGAAACCCCTCCCCTGATCCAGCACACGCACGGTCATGTTTTCCGGATCAAGTTCCACCGTCATCAGAATTTTCTTGCGACGATCCTGCTGGTTGCCGTAGTTGTAGGCGTTGATCACGCCTTCGCGAACAGCCATACCGATTTTATGGAGTTCTTCCTCGCTGAAGCCAGCGGCTTCCGCAATGCGCATGCATATACTTTCTGCGAGGTCCACGCTTTCCAGTAGCGTCTCCAGCGTGACCTCGATCCGATGGGTTTGGGCCGCCATTCCTAGAGTCGAGGGAAGTCCTTGTCGAAAAGACGGTGTATGGGTATCACAGCGCTGGAGTACAAGTCAATCTAGTCCCGGTACCGGAGCATGTGGCCTCAAATCTCAGTGAATTGGAGAGGACCACTGCAAGCGGCGTGCAAGGTCTGCGAATATATACTGATGCTCGCTGGTCACTCCCCAAAGCTCCAAGGGTCGCCAATACCATACTGGGTACAAATTGGAAATAATCGTCGTGTTTCGCGTCAGCACCGTTTCATTTCCGTCCCGCCTCACTTCGTAGCTGGCCTCTTCGAAACCGAGCCAATGGCGTCCCGGCATATTCGTTCGATCAATGGAGAGTCGCATGAAGTTGGGCGGCGACCACTCAGTGACGGTCTCCTGAATATAGCCGTGATCGAAATAGCAAGTCCTCTTCGCGCCCACCCCACTCCCTTCCATCACACAGCGCATGGGAATAGGAAGCCCAACGTACATCAACCAGGGTTTTTTCGCGGAAAGGCTATCGAACGATTGTAGGTCGGTCCAAACTTCCTTAGGCTCGGCAGCGAGCCGAATCGTCGAGATAATGACCTGCCGACGAGGGTGAATCAGAGTGGATTTCTCAACGCGGTGGCCCGCAAGAATCAGAAGCGGCATTGATAGCAAAACGACCGACGTAAGTGTCAGGTTATTGTTCCCGCCCCTAAACTTGGTAATGAGTTTGTTGAACAAAAGTCCGAGCGCGGCACCAACTCCAAGTCCAATAAAAAGCAGAGGAATCGCCATTAGAACACAAAGCGTACCTTCCCAACCCCATGCGATCAACATCACCAGCGCGAACATTGCCGCCAAAATCGACGCGGCGATTAGACTCCGCGTATCTTGCGAGAGAATGCCGATAGCGAATCCGCTGGCAAACGGGACGAGCATAAACAGGACCGGTCCCATCGTGTCCGGCCGATGATTCTGTGACAAAAGAAATCCCAGGAGCCCTATAGCGGTGCCAGTTAGTGCGCCCACTAGCACGCTCTTCAGTGAGCCTTTCCATCCGTCCAAAGCGCTTCCCCTGCATTAACAATACTCCGTTGCGGACCGCGGCGCATCCGAAAGGCAGCGGGACCAGAGAGGGAGCCCCTTTGCGCTGTGCAGCACGGCCAAAAGAGTACGTGACGCCAGCGATACTACGCTGATGCATCTAACAGCATTTGAGATTGTGCTATTCTCGGAAATCGTGAGAGCCGCAATGAGAAAATTCCCCAATTCGAACGGCTCCTTGCTTACCCTCATTCTTGTTCTTGCTGTAAATGTCCCCACGCCTGCCCAAGCGCCGGGTAGCAACTCCGCGCAAGCCGTCTCGTTGAATGATCGCGGCCTTCAATTGTTCAAGCAAGGGAAGGTTGACGAGGCCATCGAACAATACCGGCAGGCGCTGGTGCTGCGGCCGGATTTTGTGGAGGCGCTGAGCAATCTCGGTCTGGCGCTGGACGCCAAAGGAAATGACGTCGAAGCATTAGCCGATCTCGATAAAGCCCTTGCGCTGAAACCCAAAGATGCCACCACGGAAAATAATCGCGGTCTTGCGCTCTATCACGAAGGAAAATACGCGGAGTCGATTGCGGCATATCAACTAGCCGTTTCATTTCACGCCAATTTTCCCCAGGCTTACAACGGAATGGGCGCGGCGCTGGTTGCCGCGGGCAAAACCGACGAAGCCATCGCCGCCTACCGGACCGCGCTTAAGCTACAACCGCGCTACGTGGACGCGATGAACAACCTCGCCGGCGCGCTCGATACGGAAAAGAAATATGACGAAGCGATTCAGATTTACCAGCAAGCGCTGAAGTTCGAGCCCAAAGCAAGCGACATCCGCCTGAACTTCGCCGCCGCACTGGAAGGCGCCGGGCGCACGGACGAAGCCATTGCTGAGTATCACGAAATCGTAGCGGCTCGTCCCAATGACGCGCACGCCTTCTTCCAACTTGGTCATCTGCTATACACGCAAGGAAAGCTGCAGGAAGCGATCGCAGCGCTGGAAAAAAGTTCGGCCTTGCAGCCGAACCAAGCGGAAACCGCTTTCCATCTCGCACGCGCCTATCAGGACGCGGGCAATCTTTCAGCCGCCGTCGAAAGCTACCAGAAAGGCTTGGCGCTTAAACCAGACGATTTGCACGGCTTATATAATTTGGGCAATAGCTATCTGACTTTGAAGGAACCGGCGAAAGCAGAGCCGTTGTTTCGCAAGGTGCTCGATCTTCAACCCGACTTCACTATCGCACTGCAAGGGTTGGGAATCGCTCAAATGCAGGCAGGCGATCTGACGGCTGCGGAAATGTCCTTCGTAAAATTAAAGGAGATGCAGCCCGATAATGCCGATGCGCGCTTCAACCTCGGGAACGTTTTCTTCAACAAAGGGCAATATGGACCGGCAGCAGACAGCTACCGCGAAGCCATTGGCTTGAACCCGAATCTGGCTCACGCGCATTACAACTTGGGGATGGCTCTTCTGCGCCTGAACGATCAGAAAGCTGCCGACAAAGAATTTCAGGAAGCCAAGCGAATGGACCCTACTCTTATTCCGCCGAAGTGACCCTGACTATCCTCAGTCGGTTTGTGGCGTCGCAGCGAAACAGAAACTCCGAATGGGATGACGCATCTAAACCTTCATGACTATGAGAAAAGTAAAACTTGGTTCGCAAGACGCCGTCGTAGCGCGCATGGGACTTGGCTGCATGGGCATGAGCGAGTTTTACGGCGAGCGAAATGATACGGAGTCGGCCGCCACAATACTGCGCGCTTTGGATTTGGGCATTACTTTTCTCGATACTGCGGACACCTACGGCATTGGCGATAATGAAGAATTAGTCGGCAAAACCATTCGCGGAAGGCGCGATGAAGTTTTTCTCGCAACGAAGTTTGCCAATATCCGCTCGAAAACTGATCCCACATTTTGGCAGATCAGCGGCAAGCCGAAATACGTCCGCTCGGCGTGCGATGCTTCGCTGAAACGGCTGGGCGTAGAGCACATCGATCTGTATTACCAACATCGAGTGGACCCGCAGACTCCGATTGAAGAAACTGTGGGTGCGATGGCGGAATTGGTGAAAGCTGGAAAGGTGAAGTATCTGGGCCTGTCGGAAGCGTCCCCCGCGACCATACGACGCGCGCATAAAGTGCATCCGATTACCGCGCTGCAAACGGAATACTCCCTCTGGGAGCGCCACGTGGAGAAAGAGATTCTTCCAACCGTACGGGAACTCGGAATCGGCTTTGTGGCTTACAGCCCGCTGGGCCGTGGCTTCCTTACCGGCACGATCAAAAAGAATACAAATTTAGGCGCTAAGGACGCGCGCTTTCGGCGCTATCCGCGCTTCGCGGGCGAGAATATTGAAAAGAACGAAGCGTTGGTCGAGCGCGTACGCGCTATCGCCGAACGCAAGGGAGTCGCTCCCGGCCAGTTGGCATTGGCATGGTTGCTGGCAAAGGGCGAAGATATCGTGCCGATCCCCGGAACAAAGCGCAGAAAATATCTGGAGGAGAATGCCGCTGCAGCGGATATCAAATGGACTCCGGCTGACCTGGCCGAAATTGAAGCTGCAGTGCCGGAGGATGAGGTTGCCGGGGAGCGCTACGCCGCCGAGAATATGAAAAATATCGACCGCTAGATAAATTCTGCTATGCCCGCTGCTTGTTTTCCTAGCGCCGGCTTTTTTCCTCCTCTTCCCGCTTCTCACAGCGCCCCTTAAATTCGGAGCGCAAAGCGCGGACCTACAAACCCCACGCTAACGCTCTCTCTTTACACCCAGTGCTGTCCACCGTATGCTTCTCGCAGGGCTTAGCTAGCCATTTTGGGAGGGCACGTGATCTGGATACTCTTGGCGGTCGTCGTCCTGGCCGTGATTTTCGTCATCAGCATGTACAACGGTCTGGTCAGCCTCAAAGTTCAGTGCGATAACGCGTGGTCTGATATCGACGTTCAACTCAAACGCCGCTACGATTTGATTCCCAACCTGGTCGAAACCGTAAAGGGCTACGCCGCACACGAGCAAGGCACGCTGCAAGGTGTAGTGGAAGCGCGCAATCGCGCGATGAGCACGCAAGGCCCCGCCGCGAAAGCGGAAGCCGAAGGCGCTCTGACCTCCGCGCTGCGGCAGGTGTTCGCGCTGGCAGAAGCCTATCCTCAATTGCGCGCCGTGGAATCGTTCACCCAGCTTCAAAACACGCTGAATCAGATTGAAGACAGCGTTCAGAATGCGCGCCGCTATTACAACGCGGTGGTACGCGATTTCAATACCAAAATCGCGCAGTTTCCCTCCAACATCATTGCGGGCATGTTTAATTTCAAGCCGCGCGAGTTTTTCGAGATCAGTGCGCCGGCCGAGCGCGAAGTGCCAAAAGTCAGCTTCGG
Organism: Binatus sp. (SeqCode); assembly: GCA_035602755.1. GTDB lineage: Bacteria > Acidobacteriota > Terriglobia > Acidiferrales > UBA7541 > Palsa-295. Next base: position 67,632 of record DATNLR010000145.1, read on the forward strand.
AAGCGCAACCACTTAGCGCGCTTTGACTCTTGCGAAAATGAAATACGCGCGCAAATCGATTGGACTACTCGCAATTTGCCTGACGATATTTCTTTGTGCGCGACCCTCCTTCTCCGCCCTGCGTCAGCTTGTCATTCAGCATTTCGATGAAGAAGTAATCGTAAGCCAAGACGGAACCATCGATGTCACTGAAACCATCCAAGCCCATTTCAGCGGCGAGAATTGGCACGGCCTCTACCGCATGATTCCGACCGAGTACACCAATGACGAAGGCCTGAATTATTCGCTGTTGATCGACCACATCACGCTTGCCGACGGCGACGGTCATTCGTTGAAATACGAGCAAAGCCGTGAAGGCCGGTACACTAAATTCAAGATTTATATTCCCAATGCGAACGATTCAACGCATACCGTCGTTCTTCATTACCGCGTAATCGATGCGATCCGCTTTTTCGAAGATCATGACGAGCTGTACTGGAGCGTAACTGGAAACGACTGGGAAGTTCCCATCGAATCTGCCAGCGCTCACATCGCATTGCCCGCAGGAGTTACCGGACTTCACGCTATCGCTTACACCGGCGCTCTCAACTCCCGGGCGCAGGATGCTGTTGTGGAGGTCCATGATAACTTCGTCGACATTCACACCACGCGTCCACTGTCATTTCACGAAGGCCTCACCGCCGTGGTCGGCTTCGATAAGGGATTCGTTCATCCACCAAGCAGCGCTAGCAGATTTGTGCAATTCCTTCGCAGCAATACTCCGCTTCTGATTCCCGTTGGAATTTTCTTCTTGATGTTCTGGCTCTGGTGGACGCGCGGACGCGGTCCCGAACGCCAGGCGATCGCCGTCCAGTATGAGCCGCCCGACAAACTCACGCCCGGCGAATGCGGCACTCTGGTAGATAACGAAGCGGCCATGCGCGACATCACCGCGACGCTCGTCGATCTCGCCGTGAAAGGCTACCTGACCATCGAGCAGAGAGACGAAAGCCATCTGCTCGGCCTGAGCCACAGCAAGGAATATATTTTTCATTTGAAAAAACCTCCGTCGGGGTGGGCCAGCGCGCGGCCTCATGAGGCGCGTATGCTCGCTGCGCTATTCGACAGTGGCGCCAGCACCGAGGTGAAGCTTTCAGATTTGCAGAATCATTTCTATACCGAACTTCCCGGCATTCGCGACAGCATTTTCCAAGCGCTGATGAGCGACAACTATTATTTGCATCGGCCTGACTCGGTTCGTCAGGGATATATCGGCGCCGGCCTAGTTGTCGGATTTTTAATGGTGGCCGGGAACGGTTTTTTGGCCCGCGCTACCGGTATCGCCTCCCCCACCTGGATCATCGCCGGTATTGCATCCGGCTTGGTCATTTGCGTTTTTGGCTACTTCATGTCCGCGCGAACCGTCACCGGCCAGCGCGCTCTTGAAAAAGTTCTCGGCTTCGAGGACTTCCTCGGTCGCACCCAGAAGGATCAGATTGATCGATTGCAAACGAGCCCTGAGCTTTTTGAGAAATTTTTGCCCTATGCCATGGCGCTGCACGTGGAAAAAAAATGGGTGCAGGCCTTCTCTGGCATCGCCTTGCAGCCGCCGACTTGGTATCAGGGCTCTTACGGAAGCGGCTTCATGCCTTACTTGCTGATCAACGACCTGAATATGATGTCCACGCAGGCGGGAACCACCCTGGCTTCTTCCCCGCGCAGTTCGGGCGGCTCGGGATTCGGTGGCGGAGGCGGAGCGGGCGGCGGTTTCGGTGGTGGAGGTGGCGGCGGTTTCTAGAATTGGCCAATCTTCGGTCTTATCCGCAGCTTGAAATTCTTACTTCTTTCCTCGACTAATTTTGGGCATGGCCATCTTCGAAAGCGCCTCCGCATACTTCGCGATCGTTTCTGGCACCGGCTGGCTACGCACGAACTGTCCTTTTTTTCGGCATTCGATCAATCCCGCATCGTGCAGAATTTTCAAGTGGTGCGAAACGGTTGCCGGAGTTACGCCGCGCAGCGCCACGATGTCTCCGCAGGTCATTTTTGGTTGCGAGGATACAGCCTCAAAAATCCGCAGCCGCGTCTCATCCGCCAGGGCTTTCGATATCTTTTCAATGTGTTGTCGTTTCACAGTTTAGTTCCTATCCCCACGGCCGATACGGGTGTCTGCCGGGCGACGCGCGCTTAACGATTATACCGAATATTTCCGCATCCTAGCATTTAGATATTCATCTAATCATCGAAATCGCAAACTGGCTCAAGGCCTGAGCCCTGTATGAGCAATCCAAAGGAGGAACTCGTGAGTCGTCTCAATGGAAAAGTCGCCGTTGTTACGGGCGGAAACAGTGGTATCGGACTGGCCTCGGCGCAACGTCTCCAGAAGGAAGGCGCCCGCGTCGCCATTTCCGGACGCAGCCAAAAAACCTTGGATGAAGCATCGAAAGTTCTCGGCAAAGACGCCCTGGTCGTTCAGGCCGATGTCTCCAAGCTACCCGAAATTGATAAACTCTTCTCCGCAGTCGCCGCGAAATTCGGAAAAATTGACGTGCTCTTCGTCAACGCCGGCGTCGCCACCTTCGCTCCCTTTGCCGGGTTCACTGAAACCCAGTACGATGAACTTTTTGACATCAACGCCAAGGGCGCCTTCTTTACCGTTCAAAAAGCACTTCCGCACCTAAACGATGGTGCCTCCGTCATTCTCAACACCAGCGTGGCCAGCCACATTGGTAATCCGGTGGGCGTCGCCTACGGAGCCACGAAAGCCGCGATGCGTTCGTTTGTTCGCGGCCTGGCTGCGGATCTTGCCGGCCGCAATATTCGCGTGAACGCGGTCGCGCCGGGCCCGATCCAAACGCCCATCTTCGAGCGCATTGGTTTGCCCAAAGAACAGGTCGATCAAGCGGTCCAGGGATTCATCGCCGCGGCACCTTTGAAACGCATCGGAAAGCCGGAGGAAGTTGCGGGCGCCGTCGCTTTTCTTGCTTCCTCGGATTCATCCTACGTGACGGGTGTCGAACTCAGCGTCGGCGGAGGCATCGGCCAAGTCTAATTCGTCTCATGCAGCACAACCGATCCGGGCGGGTCTCTTCCGCCCGGATTTCTTCCAGCCAGCCTCAACGCTTTCCGAAACTATGCGAGATTGCTTTGCGGTCTAGAATACCCGCGGAAAAAAGGCCGGAACGCGACGCGCATATTGGTTAAATTTCTCTCCAAAAGCCGGGCGCAGAAGCTTTTCTTCCCTGCGGATACGGAGTTCTGTACCAATGAGGAATAAAACCACGCCGGCTACGAGCGCCTGCCAGCGGCTGACTGCCAGTCCAGTTGCCACCAGGATGCCGAACATTCCAAGATAAATCGGATTGCGCACGATTCCGTAGGGCCCGCGCATCACCAACTCGTGGCCCTCCATCACTCGCGCGACCAAAGCCCACTGTTTGCCAAGCGCGCGTATCGCCAACAGGCAAAACCACACGGAGCCGAAAGCCATCGCTGCCGTGAAAATAGCAAGAGCGAAAGCGGCCGCAGCGGGCATAGGAAATATCGGCGAGTAGTATTTGCGGGCGAAGCTAAAAACGAGGAAGTATCCGACCATTTGCAACGCCAGTCCGGCGACCGAAATCGGATCACGCGCTCGATTTTTCCCCTTCGAGGGCTGCTTATAAAAAATAAAAAGAGCCGCGAATGCGACCCAAGCCGTGAGTACGGCGAAGAACACGAAGCGTGCGAGGGCTGCAGGATTGTAAGTCATCATTCTCCATTGCACGCCGAGGCATGGAGTCTAACAAATCTTCTTGTCGCTGGTCGAAATCCGGTGGCGGGCTAGAGATCTTTGCGGAACGCCTTCTGCGTCTTAACGTGCTTATAACCGTTGCGCTCATAAAAGGCGTGCGCGCGGTCGCGGATTACGTTGGATCGCAGTCCAATCGCGCCGCAGCCTTTTTCCCGAGCCCAGCGCTCGCCCCAGCCAAGAAGATGCCAGCCAATTCGTTGCGAACGAAAGCGCTCGTCGACAACCAGTCCGCTAACTTCGGCTCGCGCCTCTGCTTCCACCATCCGGCAGACGTACACTCCGAGCCATCCGGCGACCTCCCCGTCTAGATCCGCTACAAAAACGGCGTGATCGCTGGAACGCTTCATACCCTCAAGGCGCGCGGCAATCTCTTCTGCGGAAGACGGGTAATTGAGCTGCCCGGCTAGTTCAGCGATACGCGCGTAATCTTGCGGCTGAGCTTCGCGGATTTCACCCGCGAATCGTGCAGAACTAGCATCGCGCGCAATCGAACTTGACGCTTTGTCAGCGCCAGTCACTTAAGCGCCTTCTTCAAAACGGCAATTTGCCCGGCATGATAGAGGTCGTGCTGAACCAGACCATGCAGTAGCACGTATCGAGAATAATTTTCGCGCACGATCGGTTCATCCAACTGGTCGTCGCGCAAAGTCTTCACATAATTTCGCAGACGCGTTCTGCCCTCCGCAAGGTTTTCCAGCGCGCGCTTCCAGGCAACGCCGTTCGCTTCCCAAACCGGCGGCCAATCGATTTCCGAGGTCACCTCAGAAGGCTCGCCTATCGACTTTTGATGCACGATCGTGTTCCACGCCGCGATGTGATTCACCAACTCCCATATCGAATGCGCTCCGGGAACAGGATGCTTCGATGCATCTTCGGCCGAAACGCCGTCGAGCAGTTGCTTGAGATCGGGCCCGTGCCATGCTTCACCCGAATAGGCGCGGTCCATTTGATCCAGAATTCGATTGATTTCACTCACCTAATTCTCCATTGCCTACAGATACACCCTTTATGCCGTTCATCATGGGCCGCCGGCGCGAGACCTTCTAAGTTTGTTGCCTATACTGTCCGCCAATTCGACAACAAAAACACACACTTAAAAAACTTTATCTGAATCCAGAAGAATCGTCACGGGACCATCGTTGGTGAGTTCCAGTGACATGTGCGCCTGAAAAACGCCGATCTCGACGCGAACGCCATGCCCACGCAACGCCGCAACAAACGCATCATAGAGCGCCTGGCCCGCCGCAGGAGCCGCAGCTTGAATGAAACTCGGTCTGCGTTGCCCACGAGCATCGCCGTACAGCGTGAACTGCGATATCGCCAGAATCGCGCCTCCGCTATCCAGCACCGGCCGATTCATCTTCCCCTGATCGTCGCTGAAGATTCTCAGGTTCACTATTTTCTCGGCCATTGATGCAGCAGTCGCCGCCACATCTTCGCGCCCCACCGCGATGAGCACGACTAGCCCAGCCCCGATCTCACCTGTAATCTTTCCGTCGACCAGCACACGGGCTTGAGTCACTCTCTGCAATACAGCTCGCATAGATTTTCTCTCGCCACGACTGGCGACAATTAATTTAATTTCCTGCCGTGGCACCTGAAACAGCCGCCGGCTTTCGTGGCAGAAGATCAGGCAACTGAGCGACATTGTAAGCCCACGCCGCCATCACCTGCGCCCCTTCCACCAAATCCGCTTCGCGCGCTTGATCGAAAGTGTCTGCCTGCGTGTGATGCGTCTGGAAATATTGCGCGGGCTCCTGCAAACAGAAAAACCCCGGCACGCCTGCTTCTTCAAACGACGCGTGATCGCTTCCGGTCATCCAACGCTGCGTCAATTCCAGCAATCCGAGGGAATGCAGCGGAGCTACAACTTTGTCCATCACTTCGCGGTCTTGATAATTTCGCATCAGGCTGATGCTCACCACTCGTCCGGTTCCGGTATCGTGGATCAACGCAGCCGATATTTTGGGAAGTTCGTCTTTGTGCGCGGCAACATAGGTCCGCGAGCCAACCAAACCTTGCTCTTCGCCTGAAAATAGCAGGAACCGGATCGTTCGTTTTGGCCGCAAACCGAGCTTTTGCAGCGCACGCGCGGCTTCGAGCACGATCATCGATCCGGTCCCGTTATCCGTGGTACCCTCGCCGAGATCCCAGGAATCCAGATGCGCGCCGAGAATCACAATTTCGTCCGGTTTCTCGCTACCGCGAATTTCTGCAACCGTGTTGTAGACTTCGGTGGGTTTGTCTCCAATTGAATTTGCAATATTCAATTCCACCTCCACGGGCCCACGTTGCAATAAACGCCAAATCATTCCATAGCTTTCAGAGGACACAAATGCGGCGGGAATCGCAGCGATATCATAGGTACGTCCGCCCATTCCCGTCATATTCAGTAGACCGTCGGGTTTACCAGAATCCGTAAGCGTCGCCAACACGCCCTCCTCCTTGAAAAACGCAGACCGTGCTTGGAGAAATTTGCGGAAATCCGGCCCGTATGCGGGTTCGGCGTCCGGACGTCGTGGTGCAACCAGCAAAAACGAATCTCCATATGGCAGATCCACGGGATCCGGCGCGGGCTGGTCTGGAGCAGGAATCAGAGACGGCTCCGCAGAAATCACGATCGCATCCTTTAATTTGCCTTTATATTGCGTGAGATCATCCAGCGTGCGTGCCTTCACGTAAACCACATGGCCACGCACCGCGCCATTTGTGGAAGGCGCCCAGGCGTACGACGCGATCGTCAGCGTATGGACTGATGGGCTGACAATTTGCCCTGTCGCGCTTACTCGCGTCCAGGTGTGCGCCACAGTCCAGGGCTCCAGGTGCGGATTTGCCACGCCATAGTCCGCGAATTTCTGGCGTATCCAGTCATTCGCTTTTTTCAGATTTTCAGTGCCGGTTAAACGCGCGCCAATCACATCGGAAAGATATTCCAGGTTGCTCATGATCTCGTTATGCTCGTGAATCTCAGCGAGAATTTTCTCATCCGCTTCGGCCACAGGATCTTTCGCAGTATCTGTGCCCCGTTGCCCATAAACTGCGCTTGACGTTAGCGCAACCCCGAACATCACAAATAAGCCTAGAGTAGAGATACGCCGAAGCTTCATTTCAGTTTCCTCCGAACAAATCTGCAGTCAGTTCGTCGACTAGTAGACGTGCATGCTTCATGGAACGTTGCAAGCCCGGTTTTCATAACTTTGCAAATATGCTAGAACAAAATGAGCCGATGGAGGCCGCGATTTGAAAGTCGCACTGATTGGCACGCACGGTGTGGGCAAGACGACTCTCGTGTACGAAGTGTGCTCACTGCTGAAGAAAGCGCACCATAACGTTGAGCTTGTCACCGAAGTCGCGCGCCAATCTCCCTTCCCGGTGAACGCGGAAACGACTCTCGACGGCCAGCTTTGGATTTTGCACCAACAAATCGCAGCCGAGCTGGAAGCATCACTTCGCGCGCCCATTGTGATTACCGATCGCTCCGTGCTTGACAACTATTGCTACCTGGTCAATAAATTCGGCCGCCAGCCCCAGCTGGAAACTTGGCTGGCCTGGTGGATGACCAGCTACTCGCTGTTCATCGGCGTTCCCACTATCCAGGAAGAGATTCCGCGCGACGGTTTCCGCTCCGAAGACCGCGAATTTCAGTTGCGTGTCCACAATTTGCTGATCGAACTCCTCGCCTCTCCGCCTTTCAACAATTTGTCCGCGCCAATAATCTGGCTGGATGCGGAAAAGCGCTCCAATTGGGCCGAAAGAATCGTAAGCGTCACGGTGCCCCTAATCGAAAGTTGCACATCTACAGCACTCCGCGATAGAGCCGCCCACTAAATTGTTTCTCAGACATGAGTAAACGTTCTAGCGCGAATCCATCTTCATCGCCAAAGCGTTGGCTCACGCGCGGCGTTTTGGGCATCGGTCTTGCCAGCCTTTTCTCCGACTGGGGACACGAAGCGGCCACCTCGATTCTTCCCACACTTCTTGCGAGCCTGGGAGCGCCCGCTTTTGCACTCGGCGTGATCGAAGGCGTTTCCGACGGCCTTTCGAGTTTTGCGAAACTAGCTGGCGGTTGGATCGCCGACCGTCCCAGATGGCGCAAACCAACCGGCATTCTCGGTTACCTGGCGACCGGACTTTCCACTTTCGCTTACGCATTCGCGCAATCCTGGCCGGCAATTCTCGTGATGCGCGCGCTCGGGTGGATGGGTCGCGGCGGTCGCGGCCCGTCGCGTGACACACTTCTTTCCGACGCCGTAGCTCCTGAGCAGCAAGGCCGCGCATTCGGATTCGAGCGGGCCATGGACACCCTGGGCGCGGTGCTCGGACCGCTTTGCGCCACGGCTCTGGTTGGCTTCCTTGGCGCGCGTGGCGTTTTGAAATTAACTGTAATTCCCGGCTTGGCCGCGGCCGTAGCGTTTGCTTTGCTAGTACCCGCCACGCAAGGTGCGGAGTCACATCGTACTCCCGGTTTTGCTTCCAGCTTTGGGCAAATGCCAAAACCGTTCTGGCGCTTTCTCGCCGGAGTTTTTGCACATGGTATTGGAGATTTTGCGCCCACGCTTCTGATCCTGCGTGCCAGCCAGATTCTTAGTCCGCGTTTTGGCGCCGGACGCGCCGCAACCATGGCCGTTGCACTTTACACCGTCTATAACATCGTCAACGCGGCTGCATCCTATCCCGCCGGCGCCCTCGGCGACCGCATCGGGAAACGCAATCTTCTGGCACTCGGATATCTCACCGGAGCGCTTGCCTATTCCGGTTTTATTTTCGTGCGACCCACAATCCCCGCCCTTGTTGTCTTGTTTGGACTGGCCGGCATTCATGGCGCGATGCAAGCCTCGCTTGAAAAATCGATGGCCGCCGAATTGCTTCCGCAGCGAGCGCGCGGCTCGGGCTTCGGCGTACTTGCTACCGTAAACGGTATTGGCGATCTGGTCTCGAGCATAGCCGTAGGCGTGCTATGGTCAAGCATCAGTCCGAATGCAGGATTTCTCTACGCAGGAATCTTCACACTGGCCGGTGCCACGCTGGTTTATTTCTTAGTGCCACGCAAGGTTTGAGCATGTCCGCTCGATATGGACGTTTAGCCGAGAGCGCTCCGGAGATTTTAATGTAGGGCCGCGGCCTTCAGCGCAGCATCGCCAAACTCGTGAAATGCTCAGGCATAATCTCCGCGTGCTCGCTTACACCGCATCGAACTCGTCAGGCAATTGGTTTGCCCTAACAGGCGCCGTTTTGTTCATGTTGATTTCACTAACGCCTGGAAAATTAGAACGCAGTAAGACTGGAAAACCCTGGCCGAATCAGCTTCTTGCGCGACTAGCATTCTTGACGATCGGGCTGGCTTTACTCGTGCTCCGGTACTCCCTGCCAAAGTGAATCCTCTAAAGACCGCGACGCGGCCTTCCGCTTCGGCGGCCAACCCTCGGCGCGCGCTGACAGAATGGGCAGAAGTAGCTGCTACGGCCCGCCACAATGATTCGTCGAATCTTCTTGCCGCAGCGCGAACATTTCTCTCCTTCGCGCCCGTAAGCGCGATGCCGAATCTGAAATTCCCCCGGCTGCCCTTCCGCATCTACGTAATCAGAAATTGATGAACCGCCCAGCCGTATCGCTTCGTTCAACACGCGCCGCACGACGCCGTAAAGTCTGTGTAGCTCGTGATCACTCAGGTTTGCGCCGCGCCGCCGGGGATGTATGCGCGCGCGCCACAAACTCTCGTCCGTATAAATATTGCCCATGCCTCGCAGCACGCTCTGATCCAATAGCAAAGCCTTGATGTGCGCGCGTCGGGCGCGAATCCTCGTACGAAATTCTTCTTCCGTCGCTTCCAGCGGATCGAGCCCGAGCTTGCCCAGCACGCTTTCGTGCGCCGCACTCGCCAGCATTCCCATCCGTCCGAACCGGCGAATATCGGTGTAACGAAGTTCACGCCCGTCATCCAGCCCCAGAAAAACATGTGTGTGCGGCACCACAGGAACTTCCGGCGGACAAGTCACGATCTGCCCGGTCATGCCCAGATGAATCAGAAGAGATGATTCGTGCTTGCGTCCATTGGCGGTTTCCAGCTCCACCACGATAAATTTCCCGTGACGCCGCACGGCCACAACTTTGCTTCCAGGCAACTGTAATTCCAGCGCGCCGGGATCGTCGATGAAATCCGTTTTGCCCAGCCGCACATTCAAGATGCGCCTGCCCGGTAAAACCGCGCGCAGCCCGCGCACCACCGTCTCTACTTCAGGAAGTTCCGGCATATTTCCATTCTACGCTGGAGCAAGCCGCGCGAGAACGCAAACGGACCAGGCAAACTCGTCGCAAGAGATAAAATCTAAGTTGAAACTTCGCAGTTGCAGCGCTGAACGTCAGGGCAGAGGAATGCCAGGCGACGCCACGATGCCGGCCATGCGCAGAATTTCGGAGTATTCTTCGTCCGTAAGTGGACAAATCGAAAGTCGCGTGTTCTTCAGAAATTTTATTTTGCGCAACAATTTATTTTCACGCAGTTCAGCCAGCGTCACTTGACGAGGCAAGCGCTCGATCGCGCGCAAATCCATTACCATTTTCTTCGAGTCGTGATCGTGCGGGTCAGGATACGGATCGCGGCTCACTTCCGCCAGCGCATACACCGCATGTTCCGCCTTCCCGTGGTAGCAAAGCGCGCGGTCGCCTCGTTGCACTTGCTTCAGTTGCCGCAGCGCATCCGGACGGTTCCCGGCGTGCCGCCACATTTCCTTGCCCTTCACGAAGAGAGTATCCCAGTGATAAACGCGAGGGTCCACAGCCAGCAGCCAACGTTTTGGTTTGGAAGGAGGTTGCGTCATCCGTCAAAAAGTGTCGCGCGCACTATACACGGAAAGGATTGCAAAATGACCAACTTTGTTACTGGAATCTTGGCGGGAAATGTAAAACTACCAAAGTCGTAGCTCGAAGCGCGATGGAATGTCCTAGCTAAGTCTAGCCCTATCCTACATCTACGAAGATGTCGTCTCCTCGAAGTTCCACCGCGTAGGTCTCACAGCCTACTGCCGGATTGGTCACCAGCTTGCCCGTGGTAACGTCATATTGCCATCCATGCCATGGACAAGTAACCACATTCCCTTTCAGCTCCCCCTGGCCCAGCGGCCCTCCGCGATGGAGGCACAAGTTATTGATGGCATAAAGCTTGCCGTCAACATTGGAGAGCGCGAAGGTCTTGCCATCGATCTGGAATTCGCGGATCATTCCCGGCGGCACTTCATCCTTCTTCGCTGTACGCAGAAACGCCATTTGTTAGCCTCTAGCTTTAACGCGGTTGCGGCGACTGCGCCACCATCACGCCGCTCTTGAATTCCTCAACCATCTCGGGTTTCAGCCGCACTTCCGTGGGCCGCTTGGCCAGCGACATCAGGTCGATCTTGTCCTGCAGCTTTAACAGCGCATAGAACAGCGCCTCCGGCCGGGGCGGACACCCAATCACGTACACATCCACTGGAACGATCCGATCTACGCCTTGCAGCACCGAGTACACGTTGAACGGGCCACCCACGCTGGAACACGCGCCCATCGAGATGCACCACTTCGGCTCCGGCATCTGGTCCCATACGCGCTTCAGCACCGGCGACATTTTCAGCGTCACCGTCCCCGCTACAATCATCAGGTCCGCCTGCCGCGGCGAAGGCCGAAAGACTTCCGCACCAAATCGCGCAATGTCGAATCGCGACGTAGTTGACGCGATCATTTCAATCGCGCAACAAGCCAGCCCAAACGTTAGCGGCCATATCGCGCTCTTTCGAGCCCAATTGAAAACGTAATCTACAGTGGAAAGGACGTAACTGCGTTCAAACCGGTTATCGAGAACTCCCATTCCGCTATTCTACCTCACCCATCCGCGTTACAAAGACGCGAAGTATATCCGCGCCACTCAGTTCAGTCAAACCGCAGCCTTCCCATAGCTGACCTGGCTCGGGAGCCTCGCGAATTCATGGAATCTCGATGAGAACGAGCGACATGTCGTCGGCGGCAGGCCCATTGCGCCACGCTTCGACTCGCTCCAGAATCTGCTGCTTCATTTCAGGCAATGACAGCTTCGAAGTTTCTCGCACAATTTCTGCGAAGCCCTCGACGCCGAGCATGTCGCTGTCTGAGTTGAAAGTTTCCGTGAAGCCGTCAGTGTAAATTACCACGCGATCCCCGGCTTGTACCGGAATTTCGATCGCCGCCTCGTTATCAACGGCGTCATCGAGCAATCCGAGCACCGCGCTGCGCGATTCAAGAAGCCGCGGCACCTTGCCCGGCTGAAGGATCATCGCCGGAGGATGTCCCGCACCGGCAAATTCGAGGCTGCGGTCGTCGTAATTCAGCCGTGCAGCAACCATGCTGAAGAAGAACACCGAACTGCCCAGATTTCCTTTCACAAAGGTATTTAGGTGCTTCATCATGGAGCCGAGCCCCGCGCCGCGCTCGATTTGCGACATGGTCTCCGAATAAATGCGGTTGGCGACGAGCGCTGACCCGATGCCGTGGCCCGAGACGTCGCACACCATTAAGCTAAGGTTCTTTCCGCGTGGCGCAACGAGCCCGAAATCCCCGCCAATCGTTCGCACCGGCTGATAAAACGTCTCGACAGAGACCTTGCCCCAAGACAACCCGCTCGGCGCCAGACTCTGCTGCACCCGCGCCGCTAGTAATAAGTCTTCTTCAATTTCCCGGTGGCGCTGCTCAAGCTCCGCATGGGCTTCTCGCAACGCATTCTCCGCGCGCTTTTGCTCCGTAATGTCCGTGGCCGTAATTACCGCGAACACGTTGCCCTCGGGATCTTCGATTTGCCGCGCGGTCACCAGCACCGGCAATTTTCCCCCGCCTCTTTGCGGCAAGTAGAATTCATACTGGCTCTGCCCTTCCGCCTGCCTTCTCGCAATCCGTTTCTCAAGCACCGCCGCGTCCTCGGGCGGGTACAAGTCTGTGATGGTAATCCCCAAGAGTTCTTCGGCGGGGATGCCAATCATTTTCAGAAAAAGGCGATTTGCGAAGATGATTCGCTTGCGATCATCGTTGATGATCACCCCCTGGTTCAAGGTCTCCAGAACACCTTTCATGCCGTAGACCCACTTATGCCGCGCGTCTTCCAAAGCTTTCTCCTTGAGCTGCCTGCTTTTGGACCGTCTACTTATCCTGAATCACCCTATCACAAATCCTTGGGCCCTCAGGAAGCTCTGTCACAGGCATCCCGATTTTTTCCTATCCGATTTTGTACTGGACATGTTCGCTTCTCCACTTCTCATCGCCATCGCCCCTCCCATCTCAAAGTTGTCATCCCGAGCGAGGCCGCTGTGTTTTGTAGCGCCGGCATCTTGCCGGCTCTCTTTCCTGAAATTGCTATAGCCTTAACGTCGTCATCCCGGACCCCGCCGCGTCTTCGCGGATGGCGGTGAGGGATCTGCTCTTGCTTTTCTCGCTCGCCTTCTCTCTTTCTCCGACCAGCGACGCTAGCCCGCCATTTCCAAAGTCTCCAGGACCTGTGTGCCGTGGACACCGCGCTAACCGACCTTAGAATCTCGCGGGATCTTGGGGCCAAGAGAAGCCCCCTGCCTTCTGCTTCGTTTTCGCTCTGTAGTAAACTCAACGCCCTTATGTTTTGTCCCCAATGCAAAGCCGAATACCGCTCCGGATTTAAGCATTGCCCCGATTGCGATGTAGATTTGGTGGAACAGCTTCCGCAGCCCAACGGCGGCTCCGACGAGGATCTACCCGATGAAAATCTCCGCGAGGTATGGGCAGGCGACGATGAGGGCGAGTGCAATTCCATCGGCGACCGGCTCAAAGAAGCCGGGATTGCATTTAAGGTCAATCACCCCGATCTCCAATTCCTGAAACATCGGGATTCGCGATTCAGGATCGGTGTCCTGCCAAACAATTACGATCAAGCCAGCAGCCTTATCGACAAAGCTACGGATGAAGAGGAAGAACAAGCGGCCATGGAACTACCCGCCGAGGATGATGTCGTCACCGCTCCGGACTTGGATCACAACGATTGGGACCCCCACAATTGGAACCCGCAAGACGCCACCGTGGAAGTCTGGTCAGAAAACGGCGATGAAACTACCTGGATGATCGAAGCCTCCCTGCGCGAGAACAACCTCTACTCTCGTACAGATGTTTTAGAAGACGGCTCGCGAAAAGTCTTCGTCATGCCTGACGACGAAGCCCGCGCCCGCGAAATCGTGCACGAAATCAAAGACGCCACCCCGCCGCAGTGACCATCCCGTGCGCCACCAACTTGGCTAGGCATTTTCACCCGCCATAACCGGTGTGAGCGACGCGTATGGCCTCCGTATTGTCGAGGGACCTGCTTATTCCTTTTTCGCTCGCAAGAAATCGCTTGCAAACATAGAACCGCCGAGGAATGGGCATAGCAGAGGGCAGCAGGACTGGTTCGCTGCTGCGAGCGCGTGAATTTAGAAAACGACAGGAGATTTTGTGCCGTGGACTAAGAGCGCCCCGATGGCACGAAACGCGGCCAGTTCTTCGGCGTTTCGGAACCAGCGGCCAGTATAAACGTCAGGCGCAGGCGTGGGATCGGGGAGGAGGCGATGGTTTACGTCCGCGAACCCCGCATCACGAAACGTTTTCTTCCATTCTTCGGCCGAAAGCAGATGGGTGGGGACGGCAAGCTTTTCACCCCACTGACGGCTGTACGGATTGTCGCGATAATAGTTGATCAGAATCCATGCCGAGCCGCCTTCCTGCAACACACGATAAATCTCGCGAATTCCCTTGGCCGGGTCCGGCCAGTAGTAGGACGACTCCACCGAAATCGCGCGAGAGAAAAAGTTCGCTTCCCAGGGAATTCCGTTCACTTCGCCCACCACGAAAACCAGGTTCGTGTAGTCCACGCTGCCGCGCCGCGCGTGGTGAATCATCTCGTCGGAAATGTCCATCCCCACCACGCGCCCTTCCGGAACGCGCTTCGCCAGAATCCGCGACAGCCAGCCCGCGCCACAGCCCACGTCCAGGACATTGTCGGTAGGCTCGATCTGCATCAGACCGAGCGTGGGCTTGGCGATGGGCCAGTGATCGTGCTCCATCGACTCGCCCTTGCCCGCATCCGCCCAACGATTGAATTCCTCCCGCAGCGTCTCCCCAGCTTCCGGATTCGCCATCAGCGCACCCCCGAGTCAGCATCGCTTCGCGTGGCACCGGCTCGTCGTGAGAGAAGTACAATTCTCGCTTTTACGCGTGCCCCATCCTTTGCGTTCCTCAACAAAGAGCGGGAAATTCCGCTGGCGCAGGCAAAATTCTCACCTGACCGAGTCGTGCGACTTACAGCGGATGGCAGTATTTCGGAGAGACTTACACTGGTCGCTTGAATTCCAGCGGGCCCGCGCAACCCGGGGTGCGCGTCGCGCCTCAGGCGACTTACGGCGGACGGTTGTGTTTCGGACCAAGTTTTGTCGTTCGCCTGACTTACAGCGGCCTCGCGCAACTCGGGCAGAAATGAGCGCCCGCGATCATTGCTCCGCAACGACCGCAGTACCGCGCCGGACCAGCCATCGCAAACACTGGCTGCCGGACGTCGCTCGCGCACGCCCAAACCAACGCAACCACCCATCCAATCACCGTCCAGCCAAACAGAAGATTCAGTATGAAAATCCCCGTGAAATCCCGCTTCCTGTGTCCGATGATCGACGGCAGGAAGTACATCAGCGTCGCAAAGAGTAAGAATGTCATCGCACTTCTCCTTCCACTCCAAGTTACGTTCCAGGCTGCAAATTTGTTCCATCGCCCCCGCCTCTCGACGTCACCCTAGCTTCCATCTATCTCACCCTAGCCTCGGCATCCTAAGCAGCGCTCCCCGTCGTCCACTTGTGGGTCGTAGACGATCTGTTCCACTCCGATGCTTACTGCGCTCCTTCCATAAGGTCTAGGAAGTCGCCGCAGACTTCGTGTCAGCGGGTTGCACCTTCTCAAGTAGTTGCGCGAATTTCTGTTCGCGGTCTTTCTGGTCGAGCCCCTGGTAGATCTCAGCGATTTGCGTGGCATTCATCGAACAGAACTTCGGCCCGCACATCGAACAGAACTTCGCCTCCTTGTAAAAATCATCCGGCAATGTCTCATCATGCATGGCGCGGGCAGTTTCGGGATCTAAGGAAAGTTCGAATTGTTTGTTCCAGTCGAAAAGAAAACGCGCGTAGCTGAGTGCGTCGTCGCGGTCACGCGCACCGGGACGATGACGCGCCACATCCGCTGCGTGCGCGGCGATTTTGTAGGCGATTACACCTTGGCGAACGTCGTCTGCGTTCGGCAAACCAAGATGCTCTTTCGGCGTGACGTAGCAAAGCATCGATGCTCCGTGCCATCCGATCATGGCCGCGCCGATAGCGCTGGTGATATGGTCATAACCTGGCGCGATGTCAGTGACCAGCGGGCCCAGCGTGTAAAACGGAGCTTCGTAACACAGCTCGTTTTCTTTTTTAACCTGCAACTCGATTTGGTCCAGAGGAATGTGGCCGGGGCCTTCAATCATTACCTGCACGTCGTATTCCCAGGCTTTTTTGGTGAGCTCGCCGAGAACGCGCAGTTCCGCAAATTGCGCTTCGTCGCTGGCATCGGCCAGGCAGCCGGGACGCAAGCCGTCGCCCAGTGAAAAGCTGACGTCGTGCTTTTGAAAGATTTTGCAGAGGGCGTCGAAATTCTCGTACAGGAAATTCTGCTTTTTGTTAAAACTCATCCACTGCGCCAGCAACGCGCCACCGCGGCTGACGATTCCGGTGATGCGGTTGCGCACCAGCGGCAAGAATTCGCGCAGCACTCCGGCGTGAATGGTCATGTAATCCACGCCTTGTTCGGCTTGCTCTTCGATGACTTCGAGCATGACGTTTAAATTCAAATCTTCGGCGCGGCGAACGCGTGACAGTGCTTCGTAAATCGGCACCGTTCCGATGGGGACGGGCGAAGCGTCGATGATCGCTTTGCGGATCATGGGAATGTCGCCACCGGTGGAAAGGTCCATCACTGTGTCGGAACCGTAGTGCACCGCGCGGTGCAGCTTTTCCAGTTCTTCGCTCACGTTGGAAGTAGTGGCGGAATTTCCGATGTTGGCATTGATTTTGCAAAAGAATGCCACGCCGATGCCCATGGGCTCGAGATTGCGGTGATGGATGTTGGCGGGAATGATGGCGCGGCCGCGCGCGACTTCGCTGCGGACAAGCTCGGGAGCAAGCTTCTCGCGTTTAGCGACGTACTCCATCTCTTCGGTGACGACGCCCTTGCGCGCAAAATACATCTGCGAGAAATTCCTTCCGCCGCCATTCATCGCCGCCGAACGTTTCTCAATCCACGAATCTCGCATGGCCATGTGAACCTCCTTGTACATCTCAGAAGTGATTTGTGCTCGCCAGGAAAGAGTCATTATCGCACTGGGTTAGGCACCCAGCAACCTACGTCAGGGTGCCATCAATAGGAGATTCTGGGTTCAATGTATGCTTTCCTTGAGCGGAGCTCCATCCGCACAGCTGCCTGGCCGAAGGCCGCGGCGCTACATTGAAACCTAAGGCGCGGTTGCTGCGCCGGTCGCGCCTGCGGTTTCACCTAGAAGCGAAGCTAGATCCGCGGACGTTGTCACGGGCGGGTGGCAACTTGTTTCGACGCAGACCAAGGCTTGAGCTTTTGCGGCGTCAAGATGAGGTAAAGTCTCGCGGAGTGCCGGAGCGAGTGACGCTGAAGCGAGCTTTTGGGGAGTGACGCGTAAGACCTCTTTTCCGAAGCGGTAAATTTCGTTCGCCACTTTTTCCAGCTCGGCTGCCTTCGGATCATTCGCCGATCCTAGGACTACTACTTGAATTGGATGGCGCGAATGCAAGAGCGCAGCAAGACCGTAGGTCGCGGCGAATAGTCCGTACTGCGGAATCAGGCCGACGAAGGCTTCCAAAGTTTTCTCCGCCCAATCACGATAGAGTTTTTCGCCGGTGAATGCATGGAGGCGATCGAGAACGATGACTGCCACGGAATTTGTGGCCGGCGTGGGTGAATCTTGAATCGGTTTGCGGCGGACTTCGAGGCCGCCCATGGGCGCCGCATCTTTGGCGCGGTCGAAGAATCCACCGCCTTCGGGATCGCCAAACCGCTCGACGGCTAGGTGCATGGAGCGTTCAGCGAGATTAAAATACTTTTGGTTTAGAGTAGTTTCGTAGGCATCGAGAAGCGCGGCGGCGGCGAAGATTTGATCGTCGAGCGAGCCTTCGAGGCGCGGACCGCCCACACGATGGCAGAAACCCTTGGATTCGTCCCAGGCTTCGGCAATCAGACGATCTAGAGTTTTCAGCGCGAATTCTCGACAATCTTCGCGAGCAAGAACGCGGGCGGCTTCGAGGTAAGCGGATACAAACATGGCGTTCCAGGCCACGTAAATTGTGGTGTCGATCGCAGGCGTAGGTTGGCGCAGACGACGCGCTGCCAGCAGTTTTTCTTTGGCTTGCGCGATCAGACTCTCGGCTTGCGACTCACGGATTCCAAGTTTTGTCGAGAGGTCGGCAATGCTGGTGGCGACCCACAGAACATTTTTTTCTCGGTTATGGTGCATTTCGCCGCGCGGATTCAGGTCATAAAAGAATTCCACCGCGCGTGATTCTTCGGGCGAAAGGACTGCGCGAACTTCCGATTGCGTCCAGGTGAAATAGTCACCGTCGTCGTCGAGAGTTTGATCGGCATCCTGACTTCCGTAAAAACCACCGCGATCTTGATCTGACAGAACCTCGTTTACCCATGAAATAATTCCTTCGCCCGTTTCGCGAAAAAGCGCCTTGTGAGTAACTTGATAGCCGTGCAGAAAATTCTTGAGCAGTTCCGAATTGTCGTAAGTCATTTTTTCGAAGTGCGGAACGCACCAGCGTTCGTCCACGGAGTAACGGTGAAATCCGCCGCCGATCTGGTCGTAAACGCCACCGAGGGCCATGCCTTCCAGCGTGCGTTCGGCAACCAGCAGGAGATGCGGGTCGTGTGTGGTTTGGTATCGCTCGAGCAATAAATCGACCGCGCTCGCGTGGGGGAATTTAGGCAACTGTCCGAAACCGCCGTGGAGTTCGTCGAAGAGATGAAGCACCGACTCCAGAACGGCGTCCACGATTCCGGGATCGAAATCTCCGCGGGCCGCGCGAAAGACTTCTGATTTTGCGATCGCTTCTTCGAGCGCCACGGCGGAGGTGTTTACTTCCGTGCGACGGGTTTTGAAGGCTTCCGCAATCGAAGCTAGGATGCGTTTGAAACCAGGGCGGCCCATGGCATCTTCGGGTGGAAAATATGTGCCGCCGAAGAACGGTTTGCCGTCGGGCGTGAGAAAGGCGGTGAGGGGCCAACCACCCTGGCCGGAAATTGCACTGATGGCGGACTGATAGCGCGAATCGACGTCGGGACGCTCGTCACGATCCACTTTTACGGGAACGTAGAGCTCGTTAATCATGGCCGCGATTTCGGGATTTTCGTAACTTTCGCGGTCAATCACATGACACCAATGGCACCAGACCGCGCCGATATCGAGCAGGATCGGCTTGTTTTCAGCACGCGCCCGTGCGAAGGCTTCTTCACCCCATTCGTGCCAGTCCACGGGTTGATGCGCTGCGGAGCGAAGATAAGGGCTGGCAGAATCTTTAAGGCGATTTTCGCCGTTCGTCATGGATTGCCTTTCACTTTCCACCCTATCACAGCCGGGTAGACTGGCATACGTTCGCTGGTACGGAACGATAAGCGACCAGGGAATCACTTGGAAGCATTAGGCGGAAACCGTAAAGACCAGCACAGCATCCGCATCAACGACCAAGGGCGCATCTGCTTCCTCTGGCGGGAGTGTGATGTACAGGGGGTCGAGCTCACGGACTACCATAGGAGGCGGCATGGCAAGAGATTGAGGAATTCTGAGTGAAGATTTCATGAAACCTTATGCTCTTAGCATGAACAAACTGGCTCTGGAATTGCGAGTGCCCGTGACGCGGATCGCCGATATCGCTGCGGAGCGGCGTGGGATTACTTCCGACACCGCACTGCGCCTTGCTCGCTATTTCAAGACGACACCCCAGTCCTGGCTGAACCTTCAGACGAAATACGACCTGGAGAGTATTGCGGACGATAAACTCGCGCAGATAGAGCGCGACGTTCGGCCGCTGGAAACCGCTGCGCGTAAGAAAGAAAAGTCAGCCGGGCCGGAAACGAGGCGAGCAGGAGACGTCTGGATGAGGCCATCACGCTGGCAAGATGCCGCGCTACACAAGGCAAACGAGCCGGCGAACGCCGGGCTTCTACGCAAGGCGTTACTGTAACGGACTGGAGTAGCCGGCGTCGCGCGGATCGATCGGCTTGCGGCCGGAAAAACCCTCGTCCTGGGCGTGATAGAAACGGATGCGGTCTTCGCCGAGACGCCAGCAGAGATAGACGTCCTGATTGTTTATGCGCGCAGGAAAGTCCAGTAGGCCGACGTCGAGATCTTTCACCACGCAGCCGGTGGATTGAATTTGCTCGAGCGCAGAGCGGACGGCTTCTTCGGAGCGATTGCGTTCCAGACGAGTGCGCGCAGCGCGTTCGTAGGAGACCATTAATCCGCCGGAGCGCTGGATTCGTTCCGCGAGCGCGTTCAACTCTTCTTCGGCTTCACCCAATTTGCGGCGCGACTCCATTGCGTCGATCAGGATGGGCTCGAGCTGGGTGCGTAACCGTTCGGCTTCGGTGAGTGAAAAGTATTTGGCTTCGTCATCCGACATCTAAACAAACTCCTGAAATATTCTTAAGACAAACAAAGCCGCTTTTCCGGCAGTACCGAAGCCCGAACGCGCGGACAGAGTTTGAAGCTTGAACTAACCACCGATGAAAACCATAGTGCGCGAAGGCGGAATGAAATCGGCCTCGTTGATGCGATGCCCTTTCTCTTTCTTGTGGACGACGGCGATAATCGCATCGCCGATTTCGCGATCCGTGGCTCCGCCACGAAGCATGAATTTCAAGTCGTGATCTTCCTTGCTGAAAAGGCAGGTACGAAGTTTGCCATCGGCAGTGAGGCGAACGCGGGAGCAATGGCCGCAGAAAGGCTGCGACACGGGAGCGATAAGGCCGATTTCCCCTGCTCCATCGGCAAATCTAAATTTGCGAGCAGTCTCGCTGCGCTCGTGAATCACGGGTATCAGCTGCCAGCGCGCGGAAATGCGCCCATGGATTTCTGCCGCGGTGACAACCTGATCGCGCGTCCAGGAGCGGTCAGCATCGAGCGGCATGAACTCGATGAAGCGCATGATGATGTCGTACTCGCGGGCAAATTCCGCGAAAGCTTCCACTTCTCCGTCATTAATTCCGCGAACGAGGACGGCGTTTACTTTCACCGGACGGAGCGAAGAGGCCTGCGCGACCTTAATTCCTTCGAGGACCTGATCGAACGTTTTTGTGCGGGTGATCTGCTCGAACTTTTTGCGGTCGAGCGAATCCAGACTGATGTTGATGCGGTCCAGACCAGCGGCTACCAAGCGGTCGCAGCGTTCGGCAAGGAGATGACCATTGGTGGTCATCGAAAGATCCTGTACGCCGAGCGCTTTCAGGCGCGCGATAAAATCTTCGACGCCGGGACGCACCAAAGGCTCACCGCCAGTCACGCGAATCTTCCGAATTCCCATGCCCACGAGGATGCGCGCGAGGCGTTCGTACTCGTCCCATTCCAGAAGCGCGTGGTCGGCCATGTGATTTTCGGGATTCGCCGAACGGCAATACACGCAGCGAAAATTGCAGCGGTCGGTGACCGAAATGCGCAGGTCGGTGATCTGCCGGCCGAATTTGTCGAGGAGCGACATTAATAGGATTAGATGACGCGGGACTCCATACGGTCGCCGCAGCGGCCGAGGAATAAGCCCTGAGTATAGCGCTGGAGACAGGTATCCGCTACGGTTTCGGCGCGGCGGCCTGCGGTTGAAGGAATGGTTGAATGTGGTAGAGTTGCGAGCCGATGCGTATCTTCGTTCTGGGTGCGGGCGGCACCGGCTCTTTGCTGGCCCATCTGCTGGTGCGCCAGGGACATACCGTCTGGTGCGGAGACCGCGACCCGGAACGCGCGAAAAAGTTTCTGGGAAAGAAAAGTGATATAGAAGTTGTGGAAGCGAACGCGCGAAATTTGTGGTCCATCGTTCGCGCGGCACGCGGATGCAATCTGCTAGTCAACGCCTCTCCGGCGGTGTTCAACGAAATTATTCTTCGTGCTGCGTTGCGCCTGCGCTCGCATTATCTGGATTTGAACAGCCACCTAACGCGCAGCTTGTTCAAGCCGGAACAATTACGATTCCACAAGCGCTTCACGGCGAAAAATCGTGTAGCGCTGATTTGTACAGGAGCGGCACCAGGGTTGACGAATCTTTTGGCGAAGCGCGGGTCGGAATTGCTGGATTCAGTAGAGTCGATTCAGCTGCGCTTGTTCGAGAGCACGGAAAGCAAGGATCCGGTTTCCACGTGGTCGCCAGAAGGGGCTTACGACGAGGCGATTTCGAGTCCGAGGATTTACCGGAACGGCAGGTTCGTGTTGGCGAAACGGTTTGCGGAGCGCGAAAAGTTTCGTTTCCCTCCGCCCATCGGCGAGACGACTGTTTATCTGGCGGCGCAGGACGAGGTTTGCATGCTGCCTTACGCGATTCCGATTCGCGACATGGATGCAAAAATCGGCGGAAACGATTTTGACCGGCTGTATCGATGGTTCCGTCAAGGCCGCTTGAACCGTTCGCAAGGAATCGTTCGCAAAAGATTTCCGAAAACGCTTACTCCTCGGAACGTGGCGGCGTTGATTCGCCGAGGCATCCTTTATAACGCGCGGTTTGCGGCGGCCGTGTTGTTGCGAGGTGTGAAGGACGAACAGCCGTTACTAGTGCGATGGGACGCAAGTTTTCCGTCCCTTTTTCAGATTCGACAGCGTGGGTTGATTTCGACTCCGATTTCATACGCTACGGCGCATGTGGCTGCGCTTTTCGTCAAACATTTTCCGCGGGACGAGGCCGGAGTACTGGAACCGGAAATGCTGTCTGCTGATACACGCCGGGCAATCGTGGCTGAGCTGCGGTCTCGGGATTTTCGAATCAAGCTAAAAATTACGAAGTTGAAGAAAGTGGAAGAAGAGTTCTGAGCCCAGCGGCGATTTTAAAACGGCGAACCTAGCGGCTTTAGCAGACCGAAATCGGTCAGCCCATTGGCAACAAACTGCACGGCCAGTGCGACTAGCAGCAATCCCATTAGACGCGTCATGATGCGAATTCCGGTGTCGCCGAGGTAACGGCGCACGCGGTTCGCTCCTGCCAGAACTAGAAAGGAAACAAAAGAAGTGAGAAGGATCGCCGCGTAGACTATTCCGTGTTGCCAGACGGCATGGGATTCGCCAACTAGAACCATCACGGTGGAAATTGCGCCGGGGCCGGCGAGCATCGGCATACCGAGCGGGATAATGCTGGCGTCGTCTTTGGTGGCGCTTTCTTCTGTTTCTTCGGGGCTGACCTTGGTGGGGGATTGGCGCGCTTGAAGCATATCCAGGCCGATGCGCATAAGAATGATGCCGCCGGCAATTTTGAATGCGGGTAATGTGATGCCGAACATTTTGAAAATCAAACTGCCGACCAGAGCGAATGAGCAGAGCACGATGGCGCACGTCCAAGCGGCCCGTCGAGCCATTTGCCGCCGTTCGGAGGCCGGTGAATCTGCCGTGATGGCGAGAAATAACGGGATAACGGTGAAGGGGTCGACGAGGAAAAATACGGAGGTAAGGGCCAACAGCGCGAATTCGAGGACCGGCGTGAAATTCATGGGCCTTCGCTGTGTTGCAAAGATAAAACGAAAAAATGGGACCGCGTCACGTTAGCATTTTTGCGCAAACTTTTGTAGCGCTTGCGGTTGATCGGGTTTTCCACGAGCTAGTTCGGAGAGGAGGGCTTCGGTTGGGCGGAAGAAGATGGGGGTGCAGCGGAAGACGGCGGGGCGGCGGACGGACTTGTGGCCGGGTTAGCCTCGGCGTTGTGAGGTTTGAAGTCGGTGGAGCGAATCACCAGGCGCACGGGCACTTCCTGATCGTCCGAAGTTTTGATGACGTCATCGGAGCTCGTGTAAGTTGGCAGCCAGTATTTCCCCTGGAAATTCTCGCGGTAGGTTTCGAACATGGTAAAAGGCAGGGCGGTTCCGTTGCCGGAAAGTTCGCTGACGAGCTTGCCGTAGGATTTGACGATAGCGAAATCCTGATCGTCCACCCAGACCACGCCTTCGAAAAAACGCCGTTTGCGACTCAACATTTTCGGCTTGACTTGAAAAATATAAGTGGTGAGCTGGTCGAGTTTTTCTTGCCCGACATATTTGAAATTGTAATTTGCGATTTCCTGCGAAGTGAGAAGGAAAAGAGGCAAGCTGGAAATCGTGCGGACGTCTTCCAGCGTGTACATTTCCGCTTTCAGATTGGATTCCGGTTGCTTCTCCACGCGCATGTAGCGCTGGCCATCGGGTCGCGTGTAAACCTCGCCGGTCACGCTGAATTTTCCGCCGGGGTCGGAGAGTTCGTCAATGCGAATGGTTTGGGTGTAGTCGTAAGTGTCAAACTTTTGCTTCATCACGTCTTCATTGGCCGCAAATTTCTGAATGATTACTTCTTCGGGAATGGGCGGAGGGCCGGGATGCGGTTCGGTGGGGATGCGCTTCACTTCGTATTTCGGCGGAGGCGCCATGGGGCCGGTGCTGTCTTGCGCGGAGGCGTTGGTGCCAAGCGCCAGTAGCGAGAGAAGAACGAATGGGAAAAGTACTTTCACTTTTGATTCTTCTGAACCTTAGATGCGGCCTGGGTTCCTCAGGTTGAGCTGCTGCGTAAGAAAGCTGCATCCGCTCGAAGATATCACAGTGTGACCGGCGAAAGCCGTGCGGGCCGTCGAAACCGCGATCATTATTTTTTCAAGCGAGGCCTAGCTGCGCGTCTGATAAAATCACACGCTTGTAAAATGTCAGACAACCCCGTTCAGGAAGGTAACGAAACGCTCCAGGCCAAACTGTATCGCGTCAGCGGAACCGTACAGGGGGTGGGGTTTCGTTTCTTTGTGAGCCGCGTGGCCCGGCAGATAGGGATCGAGGGCTACGCCAAGAATTTGCGCGACGGCCGTGTGGAAGTTTACGCCATCGGCACACCGGCAAAGCTTGCTGCGCTGCGCAAGGAACTTCAACGCGGGCCCCGTTCGGCCGTGGTCTCCGACGTGGCTGAACAAGACGCGGCGATTCAGCCCAAATTCGAGCACGGCTTTTCGATTGAACGCGATTCTTATGAGGTTTGATAGCATTTAAAGGGGGGACGATGGAAGAACTGAAGAAACTGATTCGCGAAATTCCGGATTATCCCAAGCCGGGAATTTTGTTTTACGACATTACTACGCTGCTGAAAGACCCGAAGGGATTTCATTCCATGGTGCACAATCTGTGCGCTCATTACGACGGGCGAAAAGTGGATGTTGTGGCCGGAATCGAGGCCCGGGGGTTTATTTTTGGTCCGGCGCTGGCGTACCGGCTTGGCGCGGGATTCGTTCCGATACGCAAACCGAAAAAATTGCCGTCCAAGTGCGCCTCGGTGACCTATCAACTCGAATATGGCACGGATCAACTCGACATTCACGAGGATGCGGTAAAACCTGGCCAGCGCGTACTGGTGTGCGATGACTTGCTTGCAACAGGTGGAACGGCGGCGGCCGCGGTGAAGCTGATACGGCAACTCGGTGGAGAAGTGCTGGGCGCGGCCTTCGCGGTGGAGTTAAGTTTTCTGAATGGGCAGGCAAAGCTGCCGGGGATCGACGTTTTTTCGCTTTTGAAATACGACAAGTAAAGGCGACGGCGGATTTGTTCCATGCAGAAGGCAACCAAGCGCGCCTTCCTCTTCCTATTTTGTCTTTTCAGGTTTTTTGGCGTTGCGTTGGCGGACTACTTCGAAGAGGACTACGCCCGCGGTGACGGAAACGTTGAGGGAGCGGACCGGGCCGCTAGTGGGAATCGAAACCAGGAAATCGCAACGTTTGCGCGTTAGCTCGTGCAGTCCTTCTCCTTCGCCGCCGAGAACAATTCCGACTTGGCCTGAAAAGTCTGCGTCGGTGTATTTTTTTTCGGCGCGCTCGTCCAGCCCAATTACCCAGTAGCCGGCCTCTTTCATTTCTTCCATAGCTCGAACCAGATTTTTCACGCGGGCCACGGGCAAATGAGCGAGGGCGCCAGCGGAGGCGCGTTCAACCGTATCGGTCAAGCCGGCGGCACGCCGTTCTGGAATAACTACGCCGTTGGCCCCCGCTGCTAATGCTGTGCGAACAATCGCGCCGAGGTTGTGTGGGTCTTCAATTCCGTCGAGCAGGACGAGAAGTCCTTGAGCAGTTTTGGCTGCGAGCAAGTCTTCCAGCTCGAGCGCGGGTTTCGCGGCGGCGAGCGCGGCGATACCTTGGTGTTCACGCGTGCCGGTGAGGCGATCGAGCTGCACGCGGTCTTCAAATCGTACGGGCACGCTTTTCGAGCGGGCCAGCTGAACGACAGCTTCTACACGGTCGCCGTGGCGGCCGCGAGCGATCACGATGCGGTCGAACGCGCGTCCTGCGGCGAGCGCTTCTTCTACGGCGTGGAATCCGGTTAGCCAATTCATAGCTGGTGGCAGGTTTGTGCCACGGGTGATTCTAAACCAGGAGCAGATTCCTCCCTAGGTGGCCCGACATTCGTCCGAACCACGGACCAATGAAAGACTCTCGGACACTTCGCTCGGAACGACAAATCGAGCTTAGGTCTGAATTTTCGCTGCTGTACGGCGGCCTGTGAATCGTTGTTGTCCTCGCCGCGGTAGGTCAGATTCGAATACCAAGGCGGGTTCCTCTCTGCCTGTCGAGCCCTCCGCTTTGCGGAGGGAAGCTGAACCGGGATACTCCGGGCGGAATGATAAATTGGGCGCCAGGTCAGCCCTCCAGGGTGGCGATGGTATGGGCGGCGATGGCTTCGCCGCGACCGATTTCGCCTGTGCCTTCGTTGGTTTTGGCCTTCAGATTAATTTGTTCCGGCGAGATTCCGAGCGATTTCGCGAGTGCTGCGCGCATGGCCGGGAAATGCGGACCCAGTTTGGGCCGTTCGCAGATAACCACGGCATCGAGATGTGCGATGCGCAGACGCTTTTCGTCCAGCAGCTTTCTGGTGTGTTCGAGGAATAACAGGCTGGACGTGCCTTTCCATTTCAGATCGCTGTCTGGAAAATGCGTGCCGATATCACCGAGGCCGGCGGCTCCCAGCAGTGCGTCGCAGAGAGCGTGCGCCAGTACGTCACCATCGGAATGTCCAACGGAACCTTTGTCAAATGGGACGTCGACGCCGCCAATCATCAGCTTGCGGCCTTCTGCTAAGCGGTGCAAATCGTAACCGATTCCGGAGCGTACGCTCACGATATGATCCTTTGCCGCGACTTTCGCCCCCCAGCAATCCCACAAACAAACAAAAACAAAACCACAACTAAACGGAGAGCAATGTAATTGAGTAGCCAATTCATTCTGTCATCTTGACCCGCGATATTCATTCTCACGAAAAAGTCTGCAAAGGTGTTCATTTCCGCCAATCCCAGAGCCAAAAACACCATCAGCGACCAAAAGAAAATCACGCGAACTTTATCCCCCCTGGTCACGGCCGTCCTCGGCGGCGCTCCTGTTCTAGGTAGAAGCGGGCGAGGTCCATGTCGGCGGGGCGCGTGATTTTAAGGTTGCGCTCGGATCCCAGAACGACGAAGACATCGTGGCCGAAGCGTTCAACCAGCGAGGCTTCGTCTGAGGCGATAACCCCATCTTGTTGCGCCTTGCGAAATGCGTCGCGCAACAGGGGGTATGAAAATGCTTGCGGAGTCTGCGCCAGAACGATTCGTTCGCGTGGAATCGTGGAGGTAATCAGCGCGACGTCTTGGGGAAGGCTGGCGCGTTTTACTTCTTTCACCGTATCAATTGCCGGGATGCCAAGGATTGCCGCGCCGCGGAAACGTGCTTCGGCGATTACGCGGTCGATTTGCTCGGCGGTAACGAACGGGCGGACAGCATCGTGCACCAGAACTATTTCCGTGGCGGGATCCACTTGCGCTAACGCATTCGCCACGGAGTGCTGGCGCGTGTCGCCCCCATGAACTACGCGCGCGGGGCGGCCGAGCGCGGCTTTGGCAACTTTATCCTGCAAGGAAACGATGTCGTCGGCACGCGTGGCGATAAAAAAGTCGGTGATGTCGCTGCATGCGGCGAGCCGGCGCAGCGCAAAAATGATCAGGGGCATGCCGTCCAGTTCGAGAAACTGCTTTGGCATTTCGGCGCCCATGCGGGTACCGAGCCCGGCAGCGGGAATAATGGCAGCAATCCGGCTCATCGAAGGGTCAACAGTCTATCGCAATTGCGCACAGAGGTGGGGAAATCGCTTGCGGGTCAGTTTGCCCTGTGACCCGACTTGCTGGAAGTTACTAAAAAGCAGGGCACTCGATCACAGACTGGTATTGCAATAATCTTTGGAATGTCGAGTGTTCAGATAGACTCGAAGAGCATCGCGCTTTTGCCGCCGTGTTTAGCCTCGTACATTAATTTGTCCGCGCGTTCGAGCATCGCTTCGAGCGACTCCAGCGGGGCCGGAAACGTGACCACGCCAAAACTGAACCCGATCGGCCAATCTTTGGAGCTGCGGAGTCTTTGCAACACTGCCTCAAGCTTTTTCATGATGATCAGCGCGGCTTCCTCGTCCGTTTCAGGCAACAAGATTGCGAATTCATCTCCACCTAGACGCGCCACACAATCGGTTGCGCGCAAATTTGTGCGTAAACTCGCGGCAACAGCGATCAAGACCTCGTCGCCAGTCTGATGTCCCCGTCCATCGTTCACTTTCTTGAAGTCATCCAAGTCCATATACACCAGGGTTATCGGCCGTTTATACCGTTGTGAGCGTTTGCACTCCATAGCAAATAATTCCTCAAACGCCCTGCGGTTGGCCAGGCCCGTCAGATAGTCGGAGCGCGAAAGGGATTTCTCGTTCTCAAGAGCCAGAGCCAGTCGCCGTTTATGCTCTTGGAGTTCGGCTTGCGCTTTCGCGCGGTATTTCAAATCGCTCTGCACGGTAAAGGAAAGTATTAACAAAAGAACCATCTGGCTGACCAAGGCGGTAGTAAACGAAAGCTCTGTTCGAACTACGCTGGCATCATAGTTGTCCTCGCTCAACGCTTGACGTACACGAACTTTGCGATCGATTTCCGCAGTCAACTTCCGGATCGCGGCCATTTCATTGTTCCCTTCGTCCGAGTTCACGATGGCGAGCGCCGCCTCCAGGCCGGATTCCCTCCGTTTCTGGATCGTTATTTCCAATTCGCTAAATTTCGCCGCTGTGAGACCTTTCAACTCCCCGAGTGATTGCGCGCTGTCCGCATCCTCTCTCGCCAGATCCATTAGTCGGTCGAGTCGCTCGGTTATGCTCGCTTTAGCGGCACTATAGGGAGCGAGATACTTTTCATCCCCAGTTAGCAGAAACCCCCGCTGCCCGGTCTCGGCATCCTCAACCGCGGTCAAATAACTCTGTAGAACATCCACTTCCATTCGTGAATGTGCTACCTGGTCCCGATACAAACGAAATTCCAACGCTCTTTTTCGCAGATACACTCCAAAAAGGGCGATCAAGATCACGGCCAGCAGAAATCCCACGAGGACACGCGTTGACAGAGCTACTTTCACAGATTTCAATCTTAATTCGTTTACTCATGGGAGAGTTGGCGAAACTGCCGTACATGCCGAAAGGCACAACTAGTTCTCAACGATCGTGACCTTTATTCAAGGAACGCGAACGTCTCGGTGCTCTCAGCTGGACCAGCGGCTCCCGCGCAGATCCTTCCAGGGAGCGCCATCTGCGTAGCGCTCAGGATAGAGAGCCTTCGATCGCGGGTCCTCCGCGGTGTCCAGCTGAAGGACCATCCATTTTGGGTATGGAACGCCCGGATCGGACACCTGGTCCAGAATCCGGACATCTTCGTCCGAGAGCTGAAGGTCTGTAGCAGCGATGTTGTCTTCCAGTTGCTCCGCCTTTCGGGCAGCGATGATCACACTGCTGATGGCCGGGCGTCCCAACACCCAGGCGAGCGCCACGCGGGCGGGACTTACGTGATGCCGCGCGGCTACCTGCTTCAGCACTTCCACAACGTGGTAGCCCATCTCTTGGTCGAAGGGCACGAACGCACCGGCCTCTGCGAATCGCGTGCCGGCAGGAGCAGGGTTGGCGCGGCTATACTTGCCGGAGAGGAAGCCGCCGGCGAGCGGGCTCCAAACCAGGATGCCTATGTTGTGATACTCGGCGAACGATTGAAATTCGTATTCGAGACCGCGACCGACCAAGCTGTAATACATCTGCGCGGTCACGAATTTTTCCAGCTCCAAGCGCTCCTGCAACATTACTGCAGTTGCGGCTTGCCACGACATATAATTGGAAAGTCCGATGTAGCGAACTTTCCCGTCGCGCACGAGATCGTCGAGCGTCCGCACCGTCTCTTCCAGTGGCGTGTTGCTGTCCCATCCATGGATTTGGTAAAGATCGATGTAATCGGTCTGTAGGCGGCCGAGACTGTCCTCCACTTCGCGCCTGATGTTGACGCGGGTCGCGCCGCTTCGGTTGAGATTTTCCCCCATGGGTAGCCGCACTTTGGTGGCCAGCACGATTTCTTTCCTCACACCTTTTAAAGCGTTGCCGACCAGGGTCTCGCTTTCTCCAAGGCTGTACACGTCCGCGGTATCGATAAAGTTGATTCCACGGTCCAGGGCTAGCTTCACCATTCGCGTGGTGTCCTCTTGACCAAGGTTGCCCATGTTCATCTTGCCGCCGAACTGCATGGTGCCAAGCGCCAGTTCGCTGACGAGGAGTCCTGTATTACCGAGTTTTCGGAACTTCATGTTCACACTCCTTCCGCTGCACCTCAATTAGGATGGCGAATTTGTCCCCTTCGCTTCAGAAACCGGCGAAAAATTAAGAGCGGCCGGGCTCGGGATACAGCGGGCGGGGCGGACGTTCGCCGCCGACGCGATCGTCCACGGCGCGCGGACCGGGTTGCTGTTCTGGCGGAGATTGCGGCATGGAGGAGATTTGACGCGGAGGAGATTGTTCGCCACGTTCGTCGTAGCGGCCGAAAATCATTTTGCCGGCCGTGGTTTGATGCACCGACGTGACGGTAATGTCGATGGTCTTGTTAATCATTTTGCGCGCGCTATCCACCACGACCATAGTGCCATCGTCAAGATAGGCAACGCCTTGATTGTATTCTTTGCCTTCGCGCAGGATGAAGACACG
Organism: Binatus sp. (SeqCode); assembly: GCA_035602755.1. Classification (GTDB taxonomy): domain Bacteria; phylum Acidobacteriota; class Terriglobia; order Acidiferrales; family UBA7541; genus Palsa-295. The sequence goes on from DATNLR010000145.1 coordinate 98,701, forward strand.
CATGGTCTCGCCCGGCAACACGACGGGCTTGAGTGCGTTAGCAAGCTGGTTGACGTTGAGAATATCGATGCCTTGCAGGGTGGCAACTTTATTCAGGTTGTAATCGTTGGTGACAATTTTCGCTTCGTAGCGCTTGGCGAGCTCGATGAGCTTCAAATCCACATCCGGCACTTGCGGGAAGTCTTCGTCAACAATCTGGACTTCGAGATGGGCCATTTTCTGAATGCGTTGGAGGACTTCGAGACCGCGACGGCCGCGTTGGCGCTTTAGCGGATCGGCGGAATCGGCGACAAGCTGCAGTTCGTGCAAGACAAATTGAGGAATGATTACCGTGCCGTCCAGAAATTGGGCATCGGCGATATCCGCCACGCGGCCGTCAATGATGACGCTGGTATCTAGCACCTTGAAAGAATGCTTGAGGCTACGTTCGCTACCAAAAAGGCCGCCCAGGGCTTGCAGGTTCAGCATGTCGCCCTTATTAGCGCCAAGGATCAGCCCGGTATAAGCCATGACCAGAAAAGTCGCCAAGCTGAAGAACGAGCGGGTACTTTCGGGCATGGAAGTGTGCGAGAGAACCAAGGTAGTGAAGTAGGCGCCCAAAATTCCGAGAATCGAACCGGCCGCTGCGCCGATCAGGCGGCGCAGGCTGGCGCGGCGGAGCCTAACTTCAAATAAGATGACGGCCAAGGCGAAGAGCAAGCCGGCTGCGGCGCCCGATTCTTTTGAAACACTGAACGGGCGAAAGTGAAAGCCGGCTGCCACGCAAATGGCGGTGAAGATGACCCGGATGCCGAGCATGTCCCAGAAACTGCCAACGCTTTCCTGGCCAGGACGAGGATGGACGCCTGACTTTGAAACAGGATTCTCCGAAGATGGAAGCGCCGGGGGACGGCTTGGTACGTTAGTAGGCCTTTGCATCGAAACACCTTTATGAAGCGTATGAAAGAGCGGCTAATGCAATTTATTTTGGTCCGCTGCTACATCCTTTCGCATGTTCGGCTTTATGAAATTTCTTACTGCGCCGAAATGAAGAAACGGCAAGTATCAAATTTATAAGAACATCATAGCACCGAATTTCGGTATATCGGCAGTGGAAAACCGGAAGTATATTTCCTGTAAAGAAAGCAGGAGAAAATGACGTTGGCAGCGCGGTGTTTTGGAAGACTAAAGATAATATTTGGGGACGCGACGGCCGAGGGCGCAAAGCAGATCAGAAGTGACGGTGCCAATTTCGCGAGCTACGTCAGAAACTTCGATGGCGGCCTCGCCGTCTTTTCCATAAATGGTGACGACATCCCCTAAAGTTACGCCGGGTACGTCGGTTACATCCAGCATGGTTAAGTCCATCGAGATGGTTCCGACCAGCGGGACACGAAGGCCGCGGACCAAGGCGCACCCACGGTTGGTTCTGGCACGCACGACACCGTCGGCGTAGCCTGCGTTGATTACTGCAATCTTCGACGGGCGCGTGGTGACGAAACGCGCGGCATAACCTACAGCCTGACCTACGGGAACTTCGCGCAGTGAAATGATGCGGGCGCGCAGAGACAGACAAGGTGCCAGCGGCATGGCGCCCTTCACCTCTTCTCTTTTCTGAGGGGGGTCGAAGGACTGATGGTATCCGTAAAGAATTGCGCCAGGACGAACCATGTCCACCCACGTGCTAGGACGCGCGCAAATGGCTCCGCTATTAGCCATGTGCACGATGCCGGGAGAAATTCCGAGAGCGCCTAGGCGAGCCAGGCAGTCTCGGAAAAGCTGCTCTTGCTGGTTCGTTTGTTCGGCAGTGAAATCTTCCGCGGACGCAAAATGAGTGTAGGTGCCTTCGAGTTGTAGGTGCGGCGAATCGGCCAATGCTGCGGCGAAGGCCTGGATTTCATCCGCTGAGATTCCCAGACGATTCATTCCTGTATTTATTTTCAGATGGAAGCGGACGGGAGAGGACGATTTGCGGGACGATTTCGTGTGCAACGATTTCGCGGCGCGCTCGAGATAGCGTAGGTCGTCCACGCGAGTGACCGTGGGAGTGAGATGGTTCTGTATCAGGCGTTTTTCTTCGCCGGGCCAGAAACCGGTGAGAACCAGGATGGGTTTGCGAATTCCAGCGTCGCGCAACTCGAGGCCTTCGTTGGCACAGGTGACGCCGAACCATTCGCTGCCGGCTTTCTGCAGAGCTTTGGAAATTGGAACAGCGCCGAGGCCGTAGGCGTTGGATTTAACGACCGCGAGAACTTTTCGATTTGCGCCGACCTGACGGCGGATTACGCGCAAATTATGGAGGATGGCCTTGAGCGAAATCTCCGCCCAAACCGGCCTGCCTTCGATATGAATCTCGTTCGACATCGTCATTTAGAATGCCAGACTCCTGATCAGTGGCGCGAACGAAATTCGGGCCAACCGGGATGAACGCTGCGTTTAGGTAAACAGTCGCACACAGCGGGTTGATGCAGTTGGCGGGCCTTTTCGAAAATCACGGCTTGAAGATTGGCTTCTGGCATTCCACGGAAAATACAGAAGTTATCGGTAGCAAGATGCAAAGGACAGCGGGGCCCCAGAGCACGGCAAGGGAAACGTCAAAGGGGCGACACATCCTGTGGCTCAGCGACAACGCCTTATTCGTCGCCGACGGTGCTCCTCCAGGCGTCAGGGGCGGCTTCTTCGAATCGCGTGTGGCGGGCTAGGAAAACGAAATTCATGGTGCCGGTAGGGCCGTTGCGCTGCTTGGCGATGATCAATTCGGCTTTGGCGCGATCTTCTTCGGGCAAGTCCGTTTTGTAAAAATTCGGGCGATTGATGAATAGAACCACGTCCGCATCCTGTTCAATCGCGCCCGATTCGCGAAGGTCTGATAGCTGAGGCTTGCGCTCGTCGCGCTCTGGTGCGCGGGTGAGCTGGCTGAGCACGAGAATGGGAACTTTTAACTCTTTGGCCAAACCTTTCAAGCCGCGCGAGATGCTGGAAACTTCCTCCTGACGATTGGTCCCGCGGCCAGAGTGAGTGGGAACGACGAGTTGAAGATAATCCACAACCAGAAGCGAAAGGCCGCGGTCGCGTTTCAGGCGGCGAGCTTTGGCCCCAATCTCCATCACGGTGGACGAAGCTGAGTCGTCAATCCATAACGGCGCTTCAGCGAGATTTGTGAGGGCGCCGGTGATTTTTCCCCAATCATCGCGGCCCATGTGGCCGGTGCGGAATTTGTGAGCATCGACGCGCGCTTCGGATGCCAGCAAGCGCAAGAGCAGCGACTCTTTCGACATTTCAAGACTGAAAACAGCGACTGGTTCGCGAAGGCGTAAAGCGACATTTTCTGCGATGTTTAATGCTAGAGCTGTTTTCCCCATGGAGGGGCGCGCCGCGAGAATAATCAACTCGGAAGGCTGCAAGCCCGCCGTCTCGTTATCCAGCCCAGGGTAACCACTGGCGAGACCGGTAATGCGGCGGCCTTCGCTGAAAATCTTTTCGAGGCGCTCGTAATTGTCGCGAACGAGTTCTTTGACGCCGATCAGGCCGGCTTTGACGCGATCTTCCGCAAGTTGGAAGATAACCGATTCGGCGCGATCTAGAATCACGTCGGCATCATCGCCTGCAGCAAGCGCCTGTTCCTGAATCGCTGACGCGGAAAAAATCAGGCTGCGCAGGACGGCTTTTTCTTTGACGATGCGGGCGTAGTGCTCGACGTTGGTGACGCGCGGCAAACCATCGGCTAGCTGCGAGAGATAGGCGACGCCGCCGGCGGATTCCAGTTCACCGCGGCGCGCGAGGTCGTCCATTAAGGTGACCACGTCGATGGCTTGCTGTTTTTCTCCGAGCTGGATCATGCGTTCGAAAATCTGGCGATGTTGCGACAGGAAAAAATCTTCGGAGCGGATTTTCTCCACCGCGGCGTTTAGCGCGTGGTTATCGAGGATGATGGCGCCGAGGATGCTGCGCTCCGCTTCCAGGTTGTGAGGAAGCGGACGCTCGATAGTAGTATCCTTTGCCATTGTTCGCTTTTTATTCGCCCAACTATTTTCGCTCAAAGACCGCGCGAGCACAAGAGCGTCCGCCGCTGCTCTGATCTCGATTTCAAATTTGTTCGATTTAGAAATACTTCATTGAATGAAGCGCGGACATTGTGGCGAGTTGCACGCCGAAGGTCAATGAGTAGGAGCCTGTGGACGTTTTAGGAAAAGTGGAAAACCGAGAAAAGGTTTTGCCAGGAGTAATGGAAAGAAAACGAAAAACCTTGCGATACGGCAAACCTAGGGTCGCCGCAGATCAACTCACTCGGCAGTGCTGCTGCCATTACGCTTCTTTCGTGACAGCGACTCTTACTTTAGCGACGATTTCGCGGTGCAACTTAACCGGGACTTCGTAATCGCCGACGACCTTGATGGGATCCGCGAGCGTGATTTTGCGTTTGTCGATGTGATAGCCCTGCGCTTCCAGAGCTTCGGCAATATCCGTGGAAGTTACCGAACCGAAGAGCTGTTCGTTATCTCCGGCTTTGCGCGCGAAGCTCAAGGAGACCCCCTGCAGAGAATCGGCCAGCGTCTGCGCCGCGCCCTTTTCGGTGGCTTCCTTCTTGGCGAAGGTGACGCGCATTCGTTCCAGACGCTTCATGTTGCCAGCAGTGGCTTCGATGCCGAGCTTGCGCGGCAGAAGAAAATTGCGTGCGTAACCGGGAGCTACTTCGACCAGTTCGCCACGATTGCCGAGCTTTTCCACGTCTTCTTGTAAGATAATCTGCATGGCGTTTTCCTCAAATCGTTTCAGTTAAATTTAATCATGTTTCAATTCATTTTTCGGATTCGCCGGCGATCTGGTTAGAGTTCCGCGGCGAACGGCAACAACGCAATATTTTGCGCGCGCTTAATCGCGACCGTGAGCCAGCGCTGGTGACGAGCGCAAGTTCCGGTCATGCGACGCGGAAGAATCTTGCCGCGCTCTTGTATGAATGGAGCCAGAATTTCGGCTTTTTTGTAGTCGATGAAGTCCGCTTTGTCTACACAGAACCGGCAAACTTTCTTTTTACGAACGAAATTGCGCTTGCCGCGTTTTGCGGGGCCACCGGGGCGTCCGCCCGAACCACCACCTGGACCTGAAGAGCGTGGACCGCCTCCCCCTCCGTACGATTGCTGCTGTGCGTTTTCTTCTGCCATTCGATTTCTCCCTAATCAGAATCCTGAATGAATTTCTCGTCTACGCGGTTGGCGCAGCGGGTTGTTCTGCTCCGGGCATGGCCGGGGCTGGCGGAACGGTCTTGCGCGGACGACGCGCGGCGCGGCGCTCGCGGTGGCGCTTCAACTTATCCTGGCGCTTTAGTTCTTCGTCGAGACGCACGGTGAGATATTTGATGACCGGGTCGGACACTTTCAGCCGGCGCTCGAGCTCTTTCACTACTTCACCGTGGCTGGAGCGAATGACCATATAAACGAAATAACCCTCGCGCAATTTCTGCACGCGATAGGCCATACGCTTGCGACCCCACTTATTTACGGAGTCGATCTTGCCGCCTTTTTCTGTGGCAGCGTGCTCTAGCGTCGAGATGACTTTGTCGATGTCCGCTTCCGGCGTGTCCGGCCGAAGGATGAAAATTAGATCGTATAGCCGCTCTTCCATAGGTCCTCGATTTCCAGAATCTAATCCGCGATTTCGGTGCTTACGGCCAATCTTTACTGCGCTTCTTCTTCCGTGGAACTTACCCGGCGATTGAAGCGGGTCATTGCTTTATCAACGCCTTCGGTTAAAACCAAATCCACAGCTTCGGCGGCATCTGCTACCATTTGCGCCGCAACCTCTCGCTCCGGCTTGCGCATGGGCTTCAGCACATAGTCCGCGCGGTCGCCTACCGGATAATCGGGCTGGCATCCCAGGCGTATGCGGACGAACTCATCGGTGCCGAGCGCGCTAACCAACGACCGAAATCCGTTATGCGTGCTTCCCGCGCCGCGTTCGCGAATCCTCAGCATGCCCCATGGCAAATCCACTTCGTCGAGCAGAACAATCAAGTCCGCCGGAGTACATTCCAAACGCTCGAGCAATTCCCGTACAGCGATTCCGCTCAAATTCATCATGGTCTGCGGCTTGGCCAGAACAACTTCCTGGCCCGCCATCTTGCCGCGACCGACGTAAGATTTCGATTCGGGCCGCGTGACTCGAATTCCTTCGCGCCCGGCTAAACCATCCACTGCCAGGAAGCCCAAATTGTGCGGCGTCCATTCATATTCCGTGCCGGGATTGCCGAGGCCCACGATCAGTTTCATAGATTGGCCCAAGCGTACATCCCACGCTTCTGATGGGACAGCACGGAGCGGAGACTACTTCTCCTTGCCCTTCTTCTCTGGCTTCTCGACTTTCGCCGCGGGCTCCGCGCTACCTTCGGCTTCGCCCTCTTCTTCTTTCTTACCCTTCTTGATGACTTCGGGCTCGGCTGGCGCAGTTTCCGCAGCCACAGCTGCTTCCGGCGCGGGCTCTTCTTCCTTCTTGAGAATGACTACGTGAGCCAGCACACGCGATGGATCCGTGAGCAGCTTCACTTTTTCGCGGTCGAATGGAAGATCTCCGGCGCGAAGCTGTTTGCCGATGAGCATCTCGCTCACGTCCACCTTGAATTCCTCGGGAATATCAGCCGGCAAGCACTCGACTTCCACTTCGCGGGTAACCATTTCGAAAATGCCGCCCTGCATCTTCACGCCTTGCGGCTCTCCGAATGTATGCACGGGAACGCGGACGCGCATACGCACGTCCATAGCGATGCGAAAGAGGTCCACGTGAAGCAACGACCCGCTGACGGGATCAACCTGCCAGTCTTTGACCATGGCTTTTTCCGCAGCGCCATCGGCAACCTGCACGGTGAAAATAGTGTTGTGACCGGTCTCGGAGCGCAGAATGCGGGCAACATGCTTCGCGTTCACCGAGAGAGAGATCGAATCTTTCTTTCCGCCGTAAAGAATGGCGGGGACCATGCCGGTAAGACGAGTGCGGCGCGCCGGGCCTTTTCCACGACCCTCGCGAATTTTGCCTTCTACTGTAAACGTTTCCATACGTCCTCTTTTGCCACCGGTTGTTTAAAAGCTTTGCACTTCAATTAAACAATTCGCTGATCGAAGTCTCTTCGTGAATCGACTGAATGCCGCGAGCCAGCAGCGGCGCCACGCTGAGCACTTTGATCTTCGATACTTTTCGCGCCGCCTCGTTAAGCGGCACTGAATCTGCCACTACAACTTCTTCGATGGCGGACTTGGTGATGCGTTCGGCAGCCGGCCCAGAAAGAACCGGATGGGTACAGGCTGCAAACACTTTCGTCGCGCCGTTATCCAGCAAGGCTTCCGCCGTTTTCACCAGCGTTCCGGCCGTGTCTATAATGTCGTCGATGATCAAAGCCGGACGCCCGGAAACGTCTCCAATCAGATTCATTACTTCGCTTACGTTCACATCGATGCGCCGTTTGTCCACGATGGCCAGCGGCGCATCCATTCTTTTTGCAAAGTAGCGCGCGCGCTCCACTCCACCTGCATCCGGCGAAACAATGGTCATGGGCCCCAAGTGCATCTTCTGAAAATATTCAACCAGAACCGGTGACGCAAACAAGTGATCCACCGGGATATTAAAATATCCCTGAATCTGCGGCGCGTGCAGATCGAGCGTTAACACACGGCTCGAACCTGCGGTCTCCAATAAATCCGCGACAAGCTTGGCTGAAATCGCCACGCGCGGCCGATCTTTGCGATCCTGGCGCGCGTACGGATAATACGGAATCACTGCCGTAATGCGCCAAGCCGAAGCGCGCTTGAAGGCATCGATCATCAGCAAAAGCTGCATCAGGTTGAAATCAACCGGATGGCTACAAGGCTGCACGACGAAAACGTCCGCGCCCCGCACATTTTCCAAAATCTGAAAACGCGTTTCGCCGTCGCTGAACTGACCGTGTTCGGCCAACCCCAACGGAACGCCCACATACTTGCAAATAGCTTTGGCTAAAGCGGGATTTGCCGTCCCGCAAAAAATCTTAAATTTGTCGTCAGCCAAATTTTCCTCTTAAACCGCTCGCACGCCACCCAAGCGAACGGCCATAGTCTTCCCTGGATAGAGTTTCGACGACGAAAACCGAATCTTCCGGGAATGCACGAGCGGTTCGGCGCGCCTGCGCTGGGTTTCGGAAGACTCCGAACACCGCCGACCCGCTACCCGCCAGCGCG